>CAYXQJ010000084.1:0-9219 GCA_964467455.1 uncultured Hyphomicrobiales bacterium
CGACCTTCACGTTGTAAGGTGGATCGGTGTTGACCAGGTGGATAACTTGTCCATCGAGCAGGCGGTCGAGGTCCTCGGGTTTACTGCTGTCGCCACAGAGGAGCCGGTGATCGCCGAGGATCCACAGGTCGCCTGGCTGGGTGATCGGGGCATCGGGAGGGGACGGAATGTCGTCGGGGTCGATCAGGCCTTCTTCTACCTGCTCGCCCATGAATTTCGTGAGCTCGTCGTCGGAGAATCCGAGCAGCCCCAGGTCGAAGTCCAGTTCCTTGAGCGCGGAGAGTTCGAAGGGCAGGAGTTCGAGATCCCAGTCGGCGATCGAGGCTGTCTGGTTGTCGGCGATCCGGTAGGCACGCGCCTGCTCGGGGGTGAGGTCTTTCGCCACGTGGACCGGGATCTCCGTGAACCCCAGCTGCTGGGCCGCCTTCCAGCGGGTATGGCCGACGACGATCACCCCTTCGGTGTCGACGACAATTGGCTGGCGGAAGCCGAACTCTTTGAGCGACTTGGCCACCGCCTCGACCGCCTGGTCGTTCTTGCGGGGGTTCTTGTCGTAGGGGATGACGTCGGTTAGCTTCCGGGTCTCGATCTTCATGATTACTTCCTTGCAATGGGCGGACGCTGAGGGGTTCAATGGACGGATACGAAAGAAGCCATGCTGGGGAGTGCCCCGCATGGCTTCGATGGATGCTGATCGCAGGTTGCCGGTAGCTAGCCGGGCACGGTGTTACCGCACTGCATTATAACAGATGAGCGACATGTCGTCGCCTAAGTTGGTTTGGATGCGCTCTGTTTGTTCGACACCGTAAACCGAGCGAGGGAGATGCAATTGTAGCTACCGTGGGGCAGCAAATAGGTTTGATTGTATCACGCGAGTTTCGGTGAGATGAAATCTGTCGAGCAAGAGCCGCAACGCCTCAATCAGTGGGCCATCGGCTTGAGGACTAAGGTACAATTCGGGAATAAGACTTGCGAGGTCAACATTGATTCCGACTCCGGCCGGTGAGTCAATTTCTTCGGCACGGATTCCGTCTTTGATTAAGTCTCTCCTCCAATATATCGCTCTCAACTCCTGTTCGAAATTAAAGCTCCGCCGTTTGTGTAAAAAGGGCGTGAAAAAGCTGTACATGGACATCGGATCCGTTTGATATTCGATATAGTTCACGCGTCCGGCATGTATGATTTCTTGGCTCTGTCCCAGCGAGGCGCCGAGACGTTCCATTGTAGTTCGAATTGCGACGCTTTTTCCGTACCGAGAATAGATCTGCCAGAGGGCCGCGGACTCAACCTCACTAATATGCCAGCAACTAATGTATAAGGTTCTTCGGATCGCCTCGTTAAGGTCCTTATAGTGCTTCAGGTAGTTCTTGACTTCCCAGTCGGTGTTAAGGTCATTGCTGCGAAGCGTTCTTTCGACCGTAGAAAAGGTCGCTGGCGAATAGTGACCTTCCCACCCGTCCTCAAAGAAGTCACATCGAGAAAACCACAAGTTGGAATTTGTTAGTAGTTGTAACAGTTTCTCCAACGTCATGTATCTCCAGACCGTAGCGTTGGGCTCTGGCGTATCGAATTCGGGGTGCGCTGTTATCATCTTACAGGTCGCCGGACAGGGTTATGTGCCAAGTCAGCAGGCGGTTGCAGTTAAACAAGCGAAGTGTGGCGAGTCAGGGCGCATACGAAGCTGATCGCCAACAGTAGCGAGGCAAAATCACATACAGTTGCGTTTTCTCTGCTCAGTCGTGAGGTCCAAGCATTGCGGCTACTGCTTCTGCATATTCTTCAACTTGTTCAACTGTATGGTGTTCCGCCCCGACTCCAGTGAATACCTCCAGAGCCTCGTCAGTTACGGATTCTCTTTCAGACGGTGCATAGACGACGCCAAGCCGAACATCCGTCGGCACGATGAGGGTTGCTTTCTCTGCGTGAATCGCGCCTCCATGATCACGCAACGTCTTCATAGTCCACGCCCACGATTTAATATCGTCCATAATCTTGTCCGTGTCCTTTACTTGGAGCGACCAACATTGGGTAATGTCCTGCACGACGCCATTATGCGCGACCACGTCGACTGTCGTGCGGGTCTTAGAGGTGTCTAGAGTTGCGTGCTTCTTTAGGTTGTCTCTCCCAAGGTTCTTTCGCTGCAGCGCCGACCATAGTTGTGATACAACGCTCTGCTTCGTGATTTGCGAGCGACCTGTCCTTATGGGGTCGACCACGAGCAATGTGCCAAGTCGTTCCAGCGCCGACTCTGCCGAGGGAGCCAGGATTATTGAGGGGACCGAGAACTGCAACAAACTCTGCGAATCGCGCGCCAATTCGAAGAGCCAGTCGATTGACGGATCTATTTCAGGAGCAAACACCTCAGTGTCAGAGTAGCTTTCAATACTTGACTGTAACTGCTGCAGATTCGCTGCCACTAAGGGGAACACATTGTGATCATCGAGCTTTGTAGCGCGCGCCCTGGACTTCGCAACATCTATCACCCATTCGCCGGTATCATCCGATCCGACGATTAGTCCGAGGTTCACGAACTCGCCTCGCGCGGGCGACGGTACAAATCGGATTACTGAATAGTGGTATTTGTTCATCTTCAATCCAACGAGGCATTACGCTCAGCTAGAATTCGGAGCCGAGCGGAAACCCCTGACTGCCTGCACTCCAAAAACCATCCAAGCGACTCTAACTCATTTGGCTGTACGTGCCACTCGGTAGGTATCCGCCTGATCATAGCACAAAGCTCATCCCTGCTTACATTATCTATGGCGAGGGCCAGTCTGGCGAGTTCCCGGCTGTCGAGCCCAGTCGCCAACGGGTCAATTTCTCGGGGCTGTTCGGCCGCCTCTTGAAGCGTATCGACGGTCCATCTGGAACCTCCCGGCAGGAACTGGCCGTGATCGTGAGAATAAGTCCTTAAGTCATCGGCGGCGTCGTACAACCACTGCATGTCGTCCCCCCAGCACCAGTCATACAAGGCGTAGTAACCCGCATGCCTTCTGCGGTTGTCATCGCGCTCGCGATGTTCTGGGAAATAGAACTTATTGAATAGGGCGTTGTCGACGTGAAGCGATCCGTGCGCGGTTCCGGCTCGAAGTTCGATCCCACTATCCAGCATTTCCCCATCGAGCGTGGGGGGAATGTTGATAAGTGCGACATCACAGACGGGAGCTCCAATCATTTTCCCGCATGCCGCCACAATCTGCTCCGTAACCAGGGCCTTTGGTCCTTGCTTACTATGAGCCACTTTTACCCAATAAATGTTGCCATCGGACGCCACTGCTCGAAACGGCAAACTTCCCCCACGTTCATGCCCCCAAGACGGCAAGATCGCTTCGACCTGGAGCAGCGCGGGGACATTGGCCAGATCTCTAGCTAGGCCGTGCCAGTGTGCAAGAATCGGCTGCATCTTCGGTTCTATTGTGATTTGGACTTAGTAGCGGGCGCAAACACTGACCTCTTGAATGCTCTCAGGATACTGTCAGGACCCTCGCGGCACCACTTCCTGATTGACGTGTTCGTCCCAACAGCCATGAGAATTCGCGAGTGACCTCGCACAACTATGGCATCTAGCGCAATTTCCCAGGGATCAGTGAATGTACGCGTTACCCCCCGCAGATCCCACAAGGCTTCCCCTCCTCCGCCGTGCACATCCGGCCGCGTTTCGTGTTCTTGTAGTTCTTGCAGCTCGCGTTGTGCCGGACGCCGGTGCTCGTGTTGAGCCAGAAGGACATCTCGGCAGGAGCCTGATCAACGAGGCTTGAGGGGGCAACGGCTCCAGCCACGCCGCCCATAGTCACGGTCGCCGTTACCGAACGATGATCACTGGTCGTCTTGTCATCTGGGAAGTCACCCGGCCGTACGACCACCTCGCTCGTCACCTGCCATCCCACGGGCAGGCCGGCATAGAACACAAAGTCGAGGCAGCTGTCGGGATAGTCGTCCCGGCCATCCCCGTTGTGGTCGGCCCAGTTGGTGTCGATGAGCGTGGCGGGTTTGGCCCACCGGAACTTCTGGCCAGCCAGCATGGCGGTATAGCCGGCGTTCCCCCTTTGTGTGGGGAAGTCGAAATCGAAGTTGAAGTCGCCGATCGCGATTACTGGCTCGGGGACTGACTCGGCAAATGCCACCAGTGCCTTCGCCTGGTCGGTCCGGAGGCCAGCGTTGCCGCGGGCCAAATGGACATTGACGAAGTAGAACTCTTTACCGGTGGCGCCCTCGCGGAATCGGCAGATAAACGGGCTGCGATGGTTCCAGTCATTGACCTTGGTCTCGCCCTGATAGAACAGCTCCCGCGTTTCCAGGAGCAGGAGCTTCTGCTCATCGAAGGCAACCACGAGCCGATCACTGCCGCCGGTCCAGGTTCCCACGTATTTGTAGGTTCGGCCGTGGGTTTTCTGGATCGCGGCTCCGTAGCGGCTGATGTCTTCGGGATGGACTTCCTGGAGGGCGAATATGGTGGCGGCCGGCAGCTCGCCCAGCTGCCTAGAGATCACAGCGGGATCCGCCCCGCCGCTTTCTACGTTCCAGGAGGTGACGGTGAGTTGCGCCTGAGTCGCGGGAGCCGCGAGCAGGGCTACGAGAGTCAGCAGGAGGGTTTTGGCGTTCATGCCTCAAAGATACCCTATGGGGGTGAGCTCGCAAACGATATCAAGCAGGCGCCGAAGCTTTCCGGCTTACGACTCTTTTGAGTTGCTCGTGCGCGATCTCTTCGTATAATGGAAGTGCGAATCTACCTAGGCCGCCGGCATCTCTTCGCCGGCGGCCTTTTTTCTTTTTGTACACATGGACACTATGCGTCCATGGACGTACAATAAATCCAGGCACCAAGTTCGAGGTAGATTCGCAATCACTCTCGCCCACTCGGGTAGCCTTATTTAGTCCTGCAATAGACGCAGGGCTCGTCCCGTACATCGGATGTTCCGCTCGCCCGTAACCAGTTTGGGGCGAGAGCAGCGGATGGGACACTGGAAGAAACTCAGGGATAGGAGTTCTTAATTATGGCTGAGCCATGCAAGAAGACCCCTCCAGCGAAACCTGGGCCGAAGACCGTGCCGGTGAAGCCTCACCGTCGGTCCCCGCCCAGGCCGGCGAAACCGTGCAATTAGACTGGCCGGTGACGCAGCTATAGTTTTAGCATGAGTCGCGAAAATCAGAAATGCCTAAAGGTGTTTTCAGCCCGCCACCCAATCTAGGGTGGCGGGCCGTATTGTGCGCCGATCGGCTCTCGTACGAGACCGCTCCCAACGCGTTAACGGGGAGTTTGCAGCCGTTGAATCATCTCATCAATGCTGCCGCGGTAGACGGTTTCGAATAGTGGATTCTCGCACAACTCGCGTAGGTTGAGCTTGATCGTCTCGGTTTCGGCGGGGTTGGCGCGGGACAGTTCATCCGCCTTGTTCGTCAAAAGGACACGCGAGAATAGCATGTCCGACTCCTCGAAGAAGTGGTTCCATTCCCGCTTTGAGCTTGCATAAGGGATAGCCATGAAGTCGTCGAGGATCTGCAGGCCCCTGGCAGCAAAGGGAGGTTGCAGCATTCTGATATTGGCTCGTACAAACGACTGAGCCAGTTGCCGTTCTTTGTTCCACGCGGCCGTCTCCAGGATGTCCCGCGGTACGAGGATGGTCATCCGCTTCGACTGCGACACGACTGATCCAAGTCGTCCTCTCAGGCGGAGGTTCCGCACCCAAGAAGGCGCTCCGATGCCGAGCGCGGCCAGTAAGGAATAGAGGGGTGACGCCATCGCAGTAGCCTGCAAAGAGGAGGGTGGAATCTACCTTCCAAGGTAATCACCGTGACCGGGACTACAATTCCAAATCCCGCGGTACGAACTGCTGCCGCCACGCATCCTGTAGGGGGGGGCGTGTACCGGTTGCACCGGTCTTGTCGCTCCGTGGCACTCACCAATGCCCACAGTAAGAGAGGCCAAGCACCACGCGGCGATGATTGCCATTTTTGTGGCTTGGAATAACTGGTGCCGGAAGCACGAGACGCTCGCGAAGAAAACCCCGGAGATGGCCAGCGGGCTGGCGGATCGGGTGTGGTCAATCAAGACCTTGCTGACTATGGCGAGCTAACGACTTTCGCGGAATGGAAAGGCGCAATGCCGGCCTTCGTCAATATCACTCTGAAGCGGCATGTAAACAATCACACTGGGGTCACCTAATATCCGCCGCATGTCCTGCAGGCTGACATTTTCTGACTCACCAAAGTATGAACGAAGGTCACGATGCCCAAGAGTCAATTCGCGACGCTCCGACTCACCCTCGTTGCGCTCGTTCTCAAACATAATTGTTCTCCGCACCTCGGGCAAAATGGTCACCGATAGCCTGGCCTAACCCTTTATGGCTCACCCAGCGGAAAGGCCTATCCGCTGTAATCACTGCCACCTCAATTGGACCACCGCATACGGGCGGGAACTTGGAAAACTTAATGCTCTTAATCGTCAGAAAAATAGCGGAATAAATCCAATCGATAGCATCGCGAAGCGGCAACTCTGGACCAAAGGTATATCGGTGGGGAACCAACAGTTGGTCAAGATCATTCTTTGTGCCCTTCCAGTGAGGCGACTTCAGAATGCTCTCAAACACATCCTGGTCTAGCCCATGCAAAACACGGTCCATAACATTCTGGATTGCGAAAAAAGCTGGTCGCGCTCGCTCAACTGGCAGAGGTTTGGCGTGAGAGGGGCCTTCAATGGTAAACTGGCAAGTATAGGCGGCTGGCGTCTTGTCCTTTTCCGTGTGTCCGCCAATGCAAAAGCCCACGATAGATCCAAACTTCGTTTCCCAGAGCACCTTATCTTCGTCCGTAGTGCGGTTGGGCTTAGCCTTTAACGCGTCGTACGCTTGTCGTTGCGCCGCCATCCTCGTGGAGTAACAATCCCAGTAAATGTCGCACCATCGCTGCGCACAATCCTCGACATTGTCGGGGGGTTGGTACTTTAGGCTTTCTGATAACTCTGCCACCAAGTGCCGGTAACTGATGCCACCAACGGAGGCGACACCCCAAGTTGCAATTCCCAGAGTGCTACCCGATTCTCCTACCTCAAACATTTTCTGAGCGTTGTTGAAGTGGCGGAACTGCCCCTTGCTTATCTCGTAAGTGGTCGCACTGTCCGCGCCTAATACAACGCCCTCACTAGACACGTAGCACGCTGCTATGGTCATACAGCCCCCCCATAATCCCCCGCGACTGATCCCCGATCTGATAGCAACCTAGCAGCGGAATCGCGCAGTGTCCAGGGTTTGGTTGCAATTTTCCGCAAATCTCGGGATTCCCTCGAGTCCGGGTCCAATTATCCTGGAGGTATGTACTTTCTCCAGCGAAGCCGCCTGACAGTCTGGTGCTCAGAGATGGCCGACGCCAAGCGTCGCGCCTTCGAACTTGTGCACGAACTCTCCCCGGTTGAGGCTGCCCACCTTACTCGGCAGCTTGACGAGTTTCTCCGTCTGCCCATACCTAAAACGTATTTCGAGGCTTACGACTTCTGCCGCGCTGCCGAGCACTTTCGCAGGCACCTTCACGCTGTAGAATGCGGCGCGAAGCCGTCGCTACTTGGTCCGACCGCCTACATGGCAAGGTATGGCCCCATAGGGGCGGAAGTGCCCTAGAACGAGACCTTCCGGGGGCGTCCACGTGGACAAGGATCGGCGGAGATCGTTTGCCTACCTGGTCACCACAAGTGCGGCCGCTGGTCTGCTTGCGGCTGTCATGTGGACGAACGTGATTCCCCACCCGATGGTGGACCTGGTGTGCCGGTGGGCAATGTGGATCTCCCTGATCGCCCTAATCCCGCTGTGGATTGCGTTCTTGGTTGGTGCGAAGTAGTGAGCGTTAAGCCAAGCTGGCTGTCCACTCCCCTCGTTCAAATCAAGCCTTAAGCGCGGACCCCTGGGTTTGGCGGCGTGCGTTGGTCTGGGAGGACATCATCCGGTGTCACCACTCCCGACCTCGCTCTCCCCGTTGAGGCGACTGGTAGGGCTTGGTTTCAATCTTCTCCATGCGTGCTGCCAGTTGCTGGACCAGATTAGCCAATTTGCTGATCTGCTCGTCCTTGGAAGTGTTGGCCATCCGGCCTGCCTCATTAGCGATATCACGTGCGTTGAGCATCTTTCTATCTCCAATTGCGAAGTTGTGGCTCCAATTTGAGCCGAAGGGTTTATGATCGGTGGTACCGCCCCGGGCACCGTTAATACGTCTCCCAAGGTTGCGGATCGGTAGAGGGAGTCCAGGCATGAGCTGCCATCGGGTCACTCTCACGCTCGGAGGCGTCTCCGATGTATCCGTATCCTAAACCCTCACTTTCGCCTTGCTCGGGAGGGGTTTCGGATACAGGGCACTCAACGTCCGATTGGGTGGTGTATCCGAAACCCTCGTACTTCTCAGTGTTTTGTGGGGTTTCGGATACGGATACAACGCTAGTAGGGCGAAAGTATTTCGTCGGGCGACCACTTGAGTTCTTGATCCAGTCACCGAGGCCTGCGGCCACAAGCCCGTTGAGAGCCATCGTTGCCTCGTCCGAAGTCTTGAACCGTCGAGACTTCCGGCGCAGGTCGTTGGCGGTGATCCCTTTCTCCGGATCACCCAGCCGGTTGACCATCTCGACCAGCTCGCGGCGCTGACGATCTGCCGGCGATTCACCGAAGATTTGGTATATTCGCCGAGTCTCGTGCTTGAACCACTCGACCAGCTCAAGTGCTAGCGACATGGTTTTCGCAGAAACAGAAGTCTCCCGACGGATCAGAGCAAAGATCAGGGCGAAACGTGCACCTGCGCCTTCTAACTTGGCGAAGGCCGCGCACAGGTCGTCCGGCAAACTTTCCGACTCGATCCCATGCTCGTTGACGAACTGAACCCACAACTCTTTGGCTTCTGGAGTCATTTGTAGGATTTGAGGTTGGAGACGCCCATCCTTGTCCTCACGCATCTCGAGCTCAAGAAGATCCTTAATAAGTTCATCGTATCGTTCTTCGACAAGCTCGGAGATCTCATTCTCGTTCCAGCGTTTGGCGACACGAGGGGGGTGGACCATCAAAAGGCGAGCGGCCAGTCCACTTTCCTTGTGAGCTCTACCCAGGGCTCGATTCAGTACCTGTGGCTGGATAGTTCCACAAACAGCCACGAACGCGCGTGGCACGTAAAGGGTGCGCTGATCACCAGTCTTGCGGTCAACAATAATGTGCCTCGCCGCGTGCATGGACAGCCACGCACTTTCGTCCG
>CAYXQJ010000085.1:0-8427 GCA_964467455.1 uncultured Hyphomicrobiales bacterium
CAGTATTGAGGCGCAGCCTTTTTAACATACGGTCTCTCAAGTGTGAGAGGGGCTCTAAAAAAGAAACCCCCTCTCGAACTCGAGAGGGGGCAGGGGGTGAGGTCTTAGTAACGCATCACTTCGCGATCGCTACACTCCGGCGCTCGCGGATCACCGTGACCTTGATCTGGCCCGGATATTCCATCTCCTGCTCGATGCGCTGGGCGATGTCGTTGGCGATCGTGTCGGCCTTGAGGTCGTCGATGCGGTCGGGCTCGATCATCACGCGGATCTCGCGGCCGGCCTGGATGGCATAGGTCTTGGTGACGCCATCGAACGACGTAGCGATCTCTTCGAGCTGCTGCAGACGCTTGATGTAGTTCTCCAGCGACTCGCGGCGGGCACCCGGACGGGCGCCGCTGATGCTGTCGGCCGATTGGACCAGGACGGCCACCGGCGACTCCATCTCGATGTCGTCGTGGTGGGCACCGATGGCGTTGACCACCAGCGGATGCTCCTTGTACTTCTTGGCCAACTCCATGCCCAACAAGGCGTGCGGACCTTCGATGTCGCGGTCGACACACTTGCCGATGTCGTGCAACAGACCGGCGCGCTTGGCAAGGTTGACGTCGAGGTTGAGCTCGTTGGCCATGATGCCGCAGAGGTAACCGACTTCGATGCTGTGCGCCAACAGGTTCTGTCCGTATGACGAGCGATACTTCATGCGGCCGATGTAGCGCACCATCTCGGGATGGATGTTGTGGATGCCCAATTCCATGAGGGCGTTCTCGCCGACGCGGATGACCTCTTCTTCGAGTTCCTTGGTGACCTTTTCGACCACTTCTTCGATGCGGGCCGGGTGGATACGGCCGTCGCCCATAAGGCGCTCGAGAGAGACGCGGGCGACTTCGCGACGGAAGGCATCAAAGCCGGAGATGACGACGGCTTCCGGTGTATCGTCGATGATGAGGTCGATCCCCGTTGCGGCTTCGAAGGCACGGATGTTACGACCTTCCTTACCGATGATGCGACCCTTCATTTCGTCGGAGGCGATGTTGACCACGCTGACGGTGCTCTCCACACAGTGGTCGGAGGCCGTGCGCTGGATGGCCATCAACACGATGCGCTGTGCTTCCTTGCGGGCGTTGACCTTGGCTTCGTCGCGCACGTCCTTGACGAGCTGCGCTGCGGCGGCCTTGGCATCGTTGACCATGTTGTCCATCAAGAACTTCTTCGCATCATCCTTACTCATGCCGGTGATGCGCTCCAGACGGATGTTCTGCTCTTCGAGCAGAGAATCGATCTCGGCGATCTTCTTGTCGATCGACTGTTGCTTCTTGCCTACCTCGGTTTCGAGCGTAGCAAGCTGCTTTTCTTTCTTCGAAATGGTCTCGTACTTCTCGTTGACGCCTTCCTCGCGCTTGCGGAGTTCCTTCTCCAGGTTCCGCAGCTTGGAATCTTTGGAATCGCGCTCTGAGTCGAGCTTGCGCTTCTCGCGCGAGATCTCTTCCTTGGCCTCGAGTAGTTTTTCTTTTTTGATCGCGTTAGCTTCCTTGCCGGCATCGGCCAGGATCGTCTGTGCCCGCTGCTCAGCTTCGGCGACGGCTTTGGCAGCCGCCTTCTTGCCTGCGAAATAGGTGATCAGGAATCCGACCAACGCCCCCCCGGCGATGACGACAATTCCCATGGTGGTTGTATCCATGCAAACTCCTTAAAAAAAGAGCCGCATCCCACTGCCACGGGCTAAGCCCGTTTTCGGTTGTCAAAAGAACCTTGGGTACCGCACGGTGGGTATCATCCTGGCCATCGCTGACGTCCACTGAATGACTTGCGCCATTACTGCCAAAACAGTTGAGGCCTGCCATTGAAGGTCAGAGGCTGATTCCCTAGTTTGAAAATTTATATGGTTCTTTTTTCAAGCGTGCGACGAGCAGCGGAATGCGGCAAGCGTTCCTTCTGCCCAACACATGGAAATTGATCAAGTTGAAAGGGGCGAATCAAGACAGCGCAGAATTCCACGCTCGCTCGATGTACGATGTCATCTTCTCCAACTCCGCCGTCAGGAATCCAAGATCGGCATGCCGACCTTCCTCCGCCTGAAGGCACCGCTCCGCTAAGTTCAAGGCTGCCAACAGTGATAACGTTGGCGTTGATTGCTCGCGCAGCGACTGCTGCAGGGTTTGTATCTGAAGATTGACTTCACGTACTGACTTCTTTAATGACTCCTCGTTATCGCCACGAAGGGTCAGGTCTTTTCCACCTATGGTAACTCGGATCGCTTTCGACATGGTCGGGACAGCGTTCGTCCTAATTTGATTGTGCGAAAAATTACGAAAGTCTGAACAAATCCTCGAGCTCTTGTGCTACCGAATCGAGTCGGTTGGCCAGGGCCGCGAGTTCTTCGTCGCTCATCGACGCCGAATCGGTCGACGTCGTGGCGAACAAGTCCAGCTGTTTCTTGAGTCCGTCTACTGCCTGGCTGTCCGCCGGAAGGGTCTCTCCCGGGCTGATGGCCATGCGGTTTGCAAAGGCGTCTTGGAATTCGGCCAGCATCACCGTGCGGGCTTCCAGCTCGGAGCGGAGCTGATAGAGCTGCTGACTGATGTCGGCCTGCTCTTCGAGCTGGGCCGTTGTAAGGGCCAGCTTGGCATTGGCGTCCACCAACAGGTTCTCCAGCTCGGCTACGCGGTCTTCGAGACGGTCGATCGAAGCACCCGGGTCGCCGTCATGGATCGGCACTGCCGATGTTGCCGCCTCTTCCAACGTCGAGATGCGCGTGAGGAAGTCTTCCACCCGCGTCTGGAGTTCTTGTTCGGACCGACGCAGCGCGCTGATCTGCGACTGCAGAATGGTGTTCTCCTGACGGAGGGTCACGATGATGTCTGCCCCCTTCCGAACGACCTCCCACATCTTTTGCACGGCCTCTTGCAAGGCCGGGTCGGGGGTGCCGATCGATGCCGAAAGCGCGGACTGTTGCTCGGACTGCTCTTGGGCCTGCTCGATCGGGTCCTGTTTCGACGGTTGCGGACTGAACTCTTGTGACATTGACTACTCTCCTACGCTCGTTTCCTCAACGCCGACGTGGCGGCTTCGACGATCTGCTGAAGCGTATCGTTGATGCCGTCATCGGTGCGTCGTGGATTCTGTTCCTTGATATTGATCGTGATGGTGACGTTCCGTTCGTCCGGATCGGCCATCGCCTGCGGTACGGTCAACGAATCTTCCAACCGATCGATCTTTTCGGTGGATTCATCTTTGCCGCGGATGGTGTCGTGACGGGCCTGACGCTCGAGGGTATCGATTCGTTCCAGGAAATCCTGCAGCCGGTCCTGCAACACCTGTTCGGATTTACGAAGTGCCGAGAGCTCACTCCGCAACATAGCATTCTCTTCACGCAGGGCCACGATCACGTCGGTGCTCTTGCGCACAAGGTCCCAGATCTGCTGCACCGATGCCTCGTTGAGGTCCGGCGGCTCGCTTCCGCCTCCGCTGCCAGTGCCCGCACCCCGCTGATCACCGGGTACTGCTCTGAGAGGGGGCCGATCCTGACTTGGTTGCGCCATCGTTATTGTCCCTCGCTCCTTGATGGGTCATCACCACCCCGCACACGAGCTCCCAACTCGCGCTTCGCACCGTCGATGATGGCCCGGACCGACGCATCGATCTCTTCGTCCACCAACGTACGCTCATCACTGCGGAACGTGATGTTCACTGCCACACTCTTCATCCCCGCACCAACATGCTGCTCGTCGCGAAACACGTCGAACACCTCTGCCCCGCGGTAATTCTCACCAGCATTCTTACCAACTACCTCGACAAGACTCCCTGCTTGCACTCCCTCGGAGACAATGAGAGCAAGATCCCGCTGCACCGTCGGATACTGTCCCACCGGCACATACTTCTTCACTCTCGTAATAGAAGCTCGCAGAATCCCACGCACGTCTACCTCCGCGGCATATGCCGCGGAAAGATCGAATGCCTTGCACAATGCGGACTCGAGTTCACCCGCCTTGCCCACCTTCACACCATTGATGAAGACATCAACCGTATTCACCGACCACACACCGTCGGCCGGTCCTTGTGCGGGTGCGACCTGGATGCTATCCACGACACCCAGGTCACCCAGCACATCATAGAGGTCGATCTCGCGCTCAGGTGCACTCCAATGTCGGCCTGTAGTCCCGGCCGAAAGAAGTACGAGGCGCTCCTGCTGCTCCACTCCCAGTTCGGCAGTAGGTGCGTGAGCGAAGACCTGCCCTATTTCCATCAGGCGGACGTTCCCTGCACCGTGACGCAGGTTGCGCGATGCGCTCACCAGCAGTCCCGGGATCAGTGATGTCCGCAATGCCGAGCTCTCCGAGCCCAGCGCATTTTTCAAGGTCACCACGTTACCGCCGCCAATGGCGGCCGTCTCGGGCGACGTCAACACACTTGTAATGCAGTCTGTATATCCGCGTGCCACCAGCTTGGTACGAATGGCATTTCGGGTGAGCAATTCCTGCCTGCCCCCTACCGCTCGTGTTGATGGGTGGAGTGTGTTACCGGTCATGTTCACACGACCATACTCTGCCGACGGCACGTTGTTGATGCCGTAGAGACGCATGACCTCTTCGGCAAGATCGATCTCGGCCGTGATGTCGACACGCCATGTTGGAATGCGCACCGTAACGCTCTCGGCATCTTCACTCACCACCTCACAACCAATGCTTGTGAGCATGAGCATGATCGTTGCATCATCAACATCAATTCCGTTCACATCCCGCATACGTGCATACCTGCAACGCACTACCGCTTGCTGGAATGGTGCGGGATACACCTCCACCACCTCCGAAGGAATTCCTCCGGAGAATTCCACGATCAAGTCGACCGCACGTTGAAGTGCACCGAGGACGTTGCCGATATCGATACCGCGTTCGAAGCGATAGGAAGCGTCGGTATTGAGTCCGAGCTTCTTTGCGGTGCGCCGAATGCTGCGTGGGTCAAAGTAGGCCGACTCGAGCACGATGTCTGTGGTGTTGTCATCGATCTCGGAGTTTTGTCCGCCCATCACGCCGGCGATGGCCACTGGTCCTTCAGCATCGCAGATCATCAACATCTCGGCATCCAGCGTCCGTTCCTTGCCATCAAGCGTCGTGAACGTCTCCCCTGCTGTTGCTGTCTTCACCTGGATCGATCCACCACGTAGCTTCTTTGCATCGAAGGCGTGAAGGGGCTGACCCAATTCCATATTCACATAGTTCGTGGCATCGACGATGATATTCCGCGGTCGCACACCCACGGCGCGCAGTCGCTCTTGCATCCACTCGGGTGACGGGACGACGCGGACGTTGGAGAGGCGTCTTAATGCGTACCTGGGAGCGAGCGTTGGGTTGACGGAGAGGAGCCTAGGCTTGAGAGGGGGCTCGCTGTCACTCGCCCTGAGAGCTTGTGTTGCTAGCTGCTTGCTACTTGCTACTTGCTGTTTATTACTTGCTACTTGCTGCTCGCCACTTGCTACTTGAATGTAGGCTGCAAGATCACGCGCGATACCCACATGCGAATTACAATCCGCTCTGTTTGGTGTGATCGCTACGTCGTAGATCACATCTGTCGCACCAACAAACTCCGCAAGTGCGGTGCCTGGTTGGTGGTTGATGGTTGGTGGTTGGGTTGATGTTCCCAGTTCCCAGATGCCAGTTCCCGAGTCTTCGTAACCAAGTTCTGCGCGACTACAGATCATCCCATTCGATTCCACGCCGCGGAGTTGGCGTTTGGCGATGGTGAAGCCGCCGTTGGGGACGACGGCGCCATCGAGGGCGACGGGGACGAATTGTCCGGCGGCGACGTTGGGGGCGCCGCAGCAGATGGTGCGTGGTTCGGCTTCGCCGACGTCGACCGAGCAGACGGTCAGCTTGTCGGCTTTGGGATGTTTTTCGCAGCTGATCACATAACCCACGACAAAGCGGTCGAGGGTGCGTGCTTGATCGTCAATGTGTTCTACCTCAAGTCCAAGGTCTGTAAGGACTTCCGACACGCGCTCCGGCGTCCAGCTTTGGTCAAGCTGTACGAATTCCGAGAGCCACTTGTGAGAGATCTTCATGTCGGCCGGAGGTTGGGTAAACGACCAGCAAAGATAGTCCGCGCAAGGGGCTTAGGGGAGTAGTAGTTATACACAATTATGGGTAGTCCTCGAGGGTAGAGGGTAGAGGGTTGAGTCGCCCATCTGTCTGTGGTCTGTGGTCAGTGGTCTGGGGTCTGTGGTTGGTGGTTGGTGTGTTCCCAGTTCCCAGTTCCCAGTTCCCTGTTCCCTGTTCCCTGTTCCCTAGAACAACGGGAAACCCAGCATAAACCCAATAGCCGTGGCATCGCCGGCGGGGATGAGGAGGGCTGTGGCGGTGACCCAAGGTGTTTCGAAGGAGATGCGGGGTGAGAGGGCCGGGTAGAAGTAGACATCTTGGGCATCGTAGGTGGTGAGGAGTCCGCCGAAGACGCCAGCTTTGAGCCACTCTGTGCCGAGGGGGAACAGCACGCCCCCTCCCAGATACATGGCACGATCCCCTACCGAATATTGGTAGGCGCCGCCTTCGGCGAAGAGGGTGGTGCCGGCGCTGTGGGGTCGCCAGTGGACGGCGAGGCCGGGGTTGAATTCGTTGTAGGGCGTGGAGGTGAAGGGGTGGGTTGAGCCAAGGATGGCGAGAAGTTGCAGGTGGTCTTCGTGGGGGTCTGCGTGGGGGTCGGTGTGGGGGTCGGTGTGGGGGGTGTAGCGGAGGCCGAGGGTGAGGGTGGGTCCGGGAGAGGCGAAGGTGGCGCGGTAGCTGGGGGCGTTGTAAGCGGAGTTGTCTATGATGATGCTTGAGGGTGAGAGCCAGGTATAGCCGGCGTCGAGGGTGAGGGCAAAGAGTGACGACAGATCGACGGCGACGATGGTGTTGAGGGCGTAGGCGAAGGAGGCCTCGTAGATGGTGCTGGCGTAAAATTCCGACAGCTCATCGGGGTCGATGTTGTAAAAGCCGAACCAGGGTTCGAGTCGGCGGTGGGCGGTGTTGGCGCCGCCGACGGATCCGGTGACGGCAATGTGCAGGGGCGTAGACGGGATGGAGAACTGATAGCCGGCGGTGGCCATCAGCATGGTGATGGTGCTGGCGCCATCGTTGTCGACGTACGTGGTTGACGTGGACGTGAATTGTTCGATGGTGGTGGGGACGTTGTAGAGTTGTTTTGCGGTGAAGCCGAAGAGGACGCTGTGGGGGTCGATGTGGGGGTCGTTGTGGAGGTCGTTGTGGGGGTCGTTGTGGGGGTCTCCGAGGGGTAGTTTGTAGAGTAGGGTGAAGGAAGCGGTGCCGACGGTCGTGTGGTTGGAGCTGGCGACGCCGCCGGTTAGGGACAGCGTGGGGATCTGGGCCATGGTCTGCGACGTTAAGCCGCAGAGCAGACAATAAAGGGTGATGGTGACGTGTCGGTGCATGGCGCGGTTTGCTACGAACATCGTCAACGGTTAGTTTTTGACCATGAAGAGCGTCGGCTTTCTTTTTGTTCTCGGCCTTGTGCTTGCGGGTTGCGGCGACGGCACGGTGGGTCCGTTGGGTGGTGACGGACTCGGCGACCGTGTTGATCTTCGCCGGCGAGTGGATGGAATCCGTGGATTCACGTCTGCCGACACACGTCCGTTGGATGCGTTGATCTATCTCTCCTCAGCCAAGTACGCGGAGAATGATGACGGCATCTACACGACGCTAGTTGAAGGTTCGATCATTGACGTCCGTGGTCAGCAGCGTTTCCCACTAGTGCGAGTAGGCACGCAAACCTTGTATGCCGGCGGCAACGAGTTTTGTTATCTCGACACGGTCTTGACGGACACCACGTTGCATCTTTCGTTCACCTGGCCTGACACCACCATCGAGCTTACGCATCGCATGTTAAATTGGACATCGATAGGGGGCGACACCTTCACCTACAAGCGCACCTGGAGTCTTGCAGGGGGCGGAGTGTTGGACCTTCCCGGTGTACGCAGTGACAGTGTGATGCAATCCATCACCGACGTCACGCAGATGGGTTCCTTCCCCTATCTCTCCTACGACGTCATTCCGGACACCGGTTTCATTACCATTCCATCGCGTGTCCTCCAGAACACCGTTGCCGGTAAGATCTATCTTGTAGAAACGGAGCGTGCCTTCTTCACTGTCTACGAGATCGACTCCCCCACGATCACGTACGGTCCGCGTCGCATCGGCATCTTACAGACGCACCGCATCCCCGCCCTCATCCGATTTACAGACTGAGGAATTCCCCATTCCCCATTCCCCATTCCCCATTCCCTAGAACAACGGGAAGCCCATCATAAACCCGATAGCGGTGGCATCGCCGGCGGGGATGAGGAGGGCTGTGGCGGTGACCCAGGGTGTTTCGAAGGAGAGGCGGGGTGAGAGGGCCGGGTAGAAGTAGACATCTTGGGCATCGTAGGTGGTGAGG
>CAYXQJ010000086.1:0-8222 GCA_964467455.1 uncultured Hyphomicrobiales bacterium
CACCGTAGAGGAGGGCGCGTTCTTTGTCGCGTTCGCGACGTTCGGCTTCCATCTTGCGTTCGGCATCTACGATGGCCATTTTCTGCGTGGCTTCTCTGCCGCGGATCTCTTCAGAGATCTCGTGTAATGCGTCGTTGTGGTGGATGTAGTCGTCGAAGTTGCCGCGGCGTTTTGCAAGGTCACGGAGCTGCTCATGGTACTCCGTCATCTGCGGACGCATGCCTGCCGCTGTGACGAGCTCCAGGGCCTGTGCGAGATGTGCATGTGCTGCTTCGGTGTTGCCTGATCGTTCTTCAAGGACGGCGCGGTTTGCTTGGTGACGTGCCTGTACGTCGGGCTCTCCTAAAGGCATCGACGACTGTTTGTCGAGAAGCTCAGCTGCCTCGGCATCACGATGCATTCTAAGCAGGACCTCGATCATGTTACCGGTGACTCTTGCTACGATGTCGGTATTACCTTGTCGTTCGTGCCACGCTAGATCCTGTTGGTACAAGGTGAGCGCCTTCTCGTAGTCGCCCATATCGAAGTACACAAGACCAAGGTTACCCATGGTGTTTGCAGCACTGGCGACCATACCGTGTTCTTCGTATAGGTCGATCCCCTTCTGCAAATGATCAACAGCAGCAGCATGATCACGCACCAAGCGATACATGACACCCATGTTGGAATACACATTTGCCAGGCCTATTCGCGAGCCGATCTTCTCATACAAGCTTTGTGCACGTCGGTAGTGCTCAAGTGCGTTGGGAAAGTCACCGGCTTTGACGAGTAGAATGCCAAGACTGTCAAGGCACGATGCGGCTCCACTCAGATCACCCAGATCGTCGTACAGTACTGCCGCCCGTTGGCACCGTTCATACGCCGCGGGATAGTCACCCATTCTTAGGTAGGCATTTCCCATTCCCTTGATCGTATTTGCCGCGAACAGTGTGTTACCTGCTGTGGTAGACAACTCGTGGGCACGTCGATAAAATTCTATCGCTTCCAGATTCTTACCGAGGTAAGTGTATGCATGTCCGAGATTACAGTTCGCCCCGGCGATACCGGATACGTTATTGTTCTGCTCATGTGCTGCGAGCTCCTGCTGAAAGTGCTCGATCGCTTCGGCAAACTCACTCGTGACAAGACACGCCGCCCCCAATGCATTCGCTGCCGAGGATCGTGCAAACGGTGTGTCATGTTCCGACATCTCCGCAGCCAACCGTCGCAACGCCGCAGCATCACTTGCTTTCAGTGCCACGCGTATGTCGGCGTAGATCTCGTTGATCGTCCTCAATCGCCTCTCCTCCAAGATCACCAAAGATATTGAAGAAGGGGGCAGGGAGAACTTTCCACCTAGGATCGTCGTTCACGCCTGTCCTATGGCTACCTACCTCATCATTGGCGCATCTTCGGGTATCGGCAAACATCTCGCACTACTGCTGGCGGAGCGCGGGGATACCGTGATCGGCACGTATCACACCACCACGGAAGCGATCGACCATCCGAGGATCCATCTCCAACCTCTGGACGTTCGCTCAGCGGATGCTACACTGACTTCCCTACCGGAGTCGCTGGCGGGTGTGGTGTATTGTCCGGGCACCATCGACCTCAAGCCCTTCAAGCGGATCAGGCCTGAAGACTTCATCACGGACTTCGACACTAACGTTGTTGGAGCCATCCGCGTGATCCAGTCGGTACTGCCACTGCTCGAGAAGAGTCCCAATGCCAGCATCACCCTCTTCTCTACGGTCGCCGTGCAACTCGGCATGCCGTTCCATGCAAAGGTGGCGGCGTCGAAGGGTGCCATTGAAGGTCTCACGCGTGCCTTGGCTGCCGAGTTTGCCCCAAAGATCCGTGTGAATTGCATCGCCCCCTCCCTAACCGACACGCCATTGGCAGCACCGTTGCTCAATACCGAGCAGAAACGTCAGGCCAGTGATCAACGCCACCCCATGAAGAGAGTCGGCACCACCGCCGACGTTGCATCCATGGTGGAGTACCTGCTTTCGGACGCGGCAAGCTGGATCACCGGACAGGTCTTCCATGTGGACGGGGGGATGTCGACGCTGCGGGTGTAGAGTGGGTGAGGTTTCAAAGAACCGATCCACGATTTGCTAAGCCGGGTTGGCGATCATCTGAAGGAGTACCAGAACACTTCTGACCGCCCCGATCAGAAACAAAGCGCCCAAGATCACGAAGAACTTGCCCCAGCGTTTTACCATCCGATCATTCCGCATCTGGTCTTGTGGGTAGCGTCGCATCCTGCCCGTACCGAGTAGTATCAGGCAAATGCCTAAGCCGAGGCCGAAGAGTACTTCGTAGATCTGTGCAGATAACTGCGGGCTCATAAGAATCCTTACACGTTCTTGTGTTGCATCCAAAGATATTCATGAAGGGGCAGGCTGTACCCTAGAACGAGTGCCCAACCCTGAACACCAACCAGATATCATCCCCGAACCCTCTGTTGACGCTTTCAAAGAATATTCTAGGGGCGATCGAGAACATCCAGTTCTCCGGCAGATAGTACATGGCAATGCCGATTGGTATCCTGATGAGCTGTGCATTGCTGCTGTGGGAGGTACTATTCACAGCATTGAGATTGAATTGCACACCGAACTCCGGTCCGACATCGAACAACCCATCTGACCAGCGCCATACAGTCAGCTGTGCCATGAGCGATATCTGTCCGCTGATGTACGGACCGTGAATCGTGTCGGCATCACTATATGGCTCGTAAGGATTCTCTGTGCCTTCATACTGTGGTGTGTACAACAACAAGAAATCGAAGTTGTACCGCCAATCATCTCGCCGAAGTGACGTGAACGCTCCACCACCAATGGGTATCGTGTTATCGTAATAAGGCGTATACCCAGTGATCGACGGAGCGATCTGCAGTCCCGCATACCACTCGTCATTGCCATTGGGATCTGCGGCGGTAGATGCATGCTGAGTGCCCAACATCGTCCATATGACAAGGAGCACCAGTTTAGCATGAGATGGTCGCATCATGATCTCGCTTTTTGTTCACCTCTTAAACAACGCGATCTTCTCCTGCACCAACCGCGTCAGCAGGCCGAGGAGGATGACGCCGCCGATCCACATGAACGATGCGAAGTAGCCGATCCGCAGCAGACAGTCGGGTTTGGAGTTCGGACACATCTCTTGGATGAAGGGGGCGGCACCACCGTTCACAATGGGCGACACCAACGTCGTAGCCGACGTAACGAGGTTGCCAAAGTACTGCGGGGCTTCGGTGCCGAACCAAACAGTGCCGGTGACGGCAAAGACGAAGACGTGCAAACCAATGGCGACCACAACGAGGTAGATCGATTCGAAGGCCGCCAACAACACGGCCGTGAGGTCGCGCATCAACGGCAGATCGAACGCGCGGAAGATGGCAACGAGGCGTATCAGCCGGATGAGCGACAACGTAAGCGGATCGACGGTGATCATACCGGTCAGATAGGCCACAATGCTGACGATCAAGAAGAGATCGACGAAGTACAGACCGATCTTCATGATCGTGAACCGACGTTGATCATGTCGTCCGAGATCCGGAAACGTCAACCGTATCCATGCATGCGCCAAGATCGGTGAGAACTCCAAGCGGAGTGTTCTGCATGTCCACTCAATGAGCAGCAGCGCAAGCAGAAGTGCATCATATGCCAACATCTGTTCATGCGGCAGTCGTTGCGATGAGATCGTTTCAAGCGTCAGCACCAGCATCAGCGCCAGGATCGACACCACCGTCACCATCTTCAGCACTTGTTCGCCGAAGTGGCTGTACAAAAAGCGGAACGCCTCACTGCGCAGGATATACTTGGCGAACATCGACGTCTGGCGACTCACCTTCCGTCGCGTCTTCTTCACCGGACTCACCGCCGCCGCGGACCAACTCGGCACAGCATCCCCGCCCTGAGCGATCTGCTCCAGGTACCGCTCCATCTCACGGACCAGTTGTTCCCTCTCCGATACGACCTGTTCCATGGCGAGAAATTAGGAAATTCTACCGCCGACTCAGTTACTCTTCTTCAATGTCCCGACGTGCCATGTTAAGTGCTTGTCGGACGCTGGCATTATGGAGCGTTTGTCGAGTCCCATCATCGATTTCCACTCCGATGATCTCAACGTTATGCAACCTGCAGGCAACTGCCAGCCAGCTTGAGTTGTCAAAGTGCTTAATGATATCCATCGGCATGGTCATTATGCAACGGACCTCAATGCTCGGCAATGCCGCCTTCTTGATCGTTGCCAGTTTGAGTACGTCCTTTGCGACTTTGCGCATCTGTCCAACCTTGGGAGCATCGACGCGAGCAAAGCACTCAACTACGAAGATCGTATCACCTGCATTCCACACAGCGTCCGGGACCATCTTGTTCAGGGAACCGTTCGGATCGATATTGGTTGAAACGTCCGACCACTTGACATCGGTCACGCGTTCGTCAAGCTCTAGTTTTTCTCGCAAGTAGGCAAGAATGATCTTTTCAACATCCGTCTGAACATCACTTCGACTTGCTTCGTTATTCATGCATTTCTCTTTAATCAAGATTGCTAACGATGTCTCTCAGTACTCCGAATGCTCGGTTACACTCAGAGGAAGATGGTATGCGCGATCTCTTTGATCGCTAAGAGCAGGTACTTTAACGTCTCAAAGAATGCCAGAAAGCAAAAGAACAACGCGATTCTTCGCATCCATTCCAGAATTCGACCATACGTGCGTTCACTCTCTGTGTCATAGCGCGCGCTGACGACTGCCAAGAGTAGAAACACCACACCAAGGCCGATACTGATCAGAACATTGTAGAGTTGCTTTTGTAATTCCGGGGTCATGGTAACTTTCAGTCTGTCCCAAGTTGCAATTGAGCACGTTTCTACGCAAGATTCGTTGATCTATCTCCTCAGACCGCCTGATGACCCCCACCGACCGCTGCACCGCCGCTCTTATCGCCTCTGCCGTCGGCGATGCCCTGGGCGCACCGACAGAATTCATGACGCGCTCGCAGATCGACGCCCTCATCGGCAGCAAGGGCGTGCGTACGTTCCTCGAATCGCCGCCCTGCATCACCGACGACACGCAGATGCTGTTGTTCACGGCAGAAGCGCTCCTGCAGGATCTTCCCGACAAGGTGGATGCCGCCTACCAAGGGTACAAACACTGGTTAAGGACACAAGAGCCCCACATCGACGTCGACGTCGACGCCTATCCTTCCGCCCTCTTCGCCGACCCGCGCATGCACCGACGTCGCGCGCCCGGATATACGTGCATCACGTCTTTGCGCGATCACGCCGGACCCGGCACGCGCGCCAACCCACGCAACGACTCCAAGGGATGCGGCACCGTGATGCGCATCGCGCCCGTGGGCATGATCTATCGTCAGCATGACGATCAATTCGTCTTCGACCTCGGCGCCGACATCTCCGCCATCACCCACGGTCACCCCACCGGCTACCTTGCCGGCGGTGCTATGGCCCTCATCGTCAAGCACCTCGTCAACGGCAACACCTTGGATCACGCCATCAACGCCGCCATGGTCTGTCTCTACGCCCAGCCGCCCGACCGTGCGCGTGAGACCATGTCGGCCATCACCCGCGGTTATGAAGCGGGTACCACCCAGCCCCTTACCACCACCATGCTTGATGGATTAGGGGGCGGATGGACCGCCGAAGAAGCCCTTTCCATGTCCATTGCGGCCGCCGCCTCATGCAACGGCAGCACCATGGACGCCCTTGCCATCTGCGCCGCCATCAACGGCGACAGCGACTCCGTCGCCAGCATGTCCGGCACGTTGTGCGGAGCGATGTATGGGGTGGGAGAAGAGGTGATGGCGTTGTTCGAGCAGATGGATGAGAAAACATTGTTAGATCAGATACACAGATTAGGACGCCAAGAACATCCATGATAATAGTCATGGTAACAGGTTCATCACTAGAATACGTTTGCTGAAGTTGGAGTCTTTATTGAACTGTTTGGGAACAATTTCTAAGGATATCTCATGTCGAAGGCCGACTCCATAGATTTCATTCGTATCAACGTACCATTGATTTCTGATGCCTTCAATTCTGCGCTCACGGATAAGATGAGCCCTGAAGGCTACGCTGCATATCGAGTTGTAGCGATAGTTGATGGTAATAATGCCGAGATACCACGTATAGGTAAAGCCGATCAGAGTGGGACACTTACAATTGGTCATGGATCATTTAAACGACTACAGCGACTTGCTTCGTCGATTGGTAAGAAACCATTACAACATCACTTTGGCTTGAAATACTCACAGGTGAAACCTCTCAAGATCATTCCCAGTGATGACTGTTTATTTCTGGAGATCCATACGTGCAACTCCTCAGAAGACGCACTTGAGCTTGAAAGGAAGGCACAGAAAGAGTATCGTGATGCGCATGGAGAGAACCCTCCCTACGCGGGAAGATGGGAAGGCTAATGGATACGACGCCAGGCGACGGCTAACGCCTCCTGGACAACTCCTCCTTGACCTTCGCCCAGTACCCGTCTCTCACACTGTCGCTAGTTCTCTCAGACCACCAGCCAGTGTGGTACACCGGCATAATGATCGTCTTATGACATCGAAAGGGTTGCGTATCCGCCATTCTGTAGAAAGCACGTGTTTCATTGTTTTCGGCCTGATAAAGTGCCGTGAATGTCTTGAGTCCCAACGCCACCGCTACTGTAGGCTTAATGACTTTTATTTCTTCCAGCGTAAACAGTCTAGCCGACTCAGTGATGAGTCTTTGTGAAAGCCCACCACTCATGTTCCCTGACTTAATCCAGACAAAAGCATCTGTTGCCCAGCACTTTTTGAATGGAACACCAAGATTTTTCAGGTAATGGGCCAAGCGCTTGTTGGTGTTTAGATCTGGATCTTGGCCATGCTCAATAAGATATCTTTGGGCCTCCTTAGGTTTGTTTAGCGCTGCATCCGAACACCAATCTTGACCGATGATCATGAGTTTTGCGTTGTAGTTACACGCGCCAATTGTCCATGGCACAACGAAGTCATGCTGATCATAAGCACCTTGATAATAGTGATCGACAGCATAACAGCCCTTCGGAGGGCTCGTACTCCGTCGCTTAGCTACAATGTTCGCGATGCCAGCTTCTTTTGTCGTCATGATCGCCTTTTAGATCTGTCGAGTTGATTGACGGAATCTAGAGAACTGAAACGAAATGGGAATACCCTATCCTTCAGCATCCTCGTCCTCCCCTACCTCTGTTGGGTCCACCGACGGCCCCAAGCACTGCAGGTAGAACCGCACATCCTTATGCAACTGGTTGTTGCCATTCAGCAACGACTCACGCGTAGCCGCATCGTAGGCAGCAATGTCGAACTTGGCACCGACGAGGTTGCAGTTTTCAAAGATGACGTTGTACAGGGTCGCACCCGTGAAGTCGGCATGCTCAAGCTGGCAGTTTTCGAACTTGACGGTTTGGAAGAAGGCGTTAGAAAAGTTCGCTAGACTAAGGTCACAACGGACCACCCAGAGGCGACCGGTGATCAGCGAGGACAACTTGAGGCTCCAGATCCGCATGTCCGTCATCAACATGCTGTAATCCGGATTGTCAAACAATGGCATGAAGAACGGCATAACTCTCCCCTTCCCAAATGTGGATGATGATATGTTGATGGTAGTGATCATGGTACAAGGATAGGTTTCGGTGCGACATATTATGTCGCTCCGTTTCCGTTCTTTGTGATATGGTCAATTCAACCCTACCCCCGCTGTCCGGATTGCTCTGGGATCTGGGCGAAACTGTGATGTCGGTCGAGTTTGATGGACGGACCGTCGAATACGAGAAGTTGGAGGCATTGCACGCCTATCTCAAGCACTTTGACCTGACCAATGCCGAGCTAGCACTGCTTTCGGCTGCTTGGAAGTTGGTGTACGATCCTAAACACGAGGATGACTCGATCCTTTCCCGAGAATTGCTGTTCGGCGTGTACGGCTACGCCAATGCGTTTCGGCATTCATCGGCAGTGGATCGGCTCGTCGATCAAGGTATCCTGCTGCACTCTGCTCCCGAGCTGACCTACTGGCATAACGTGTCGATGTGCTTTAGCGATACATTCTTGGATGGCGTGGAAAGTGCCGACCAAGATGGCACTCCACTGCCCCTTATCACCTATCGGCACACGGAGGAGCATTGTGCCGAATTCGTCGGTTTGGGGAAGATCGTATGCGTACGAGCAAGTACACCTTGCAACATAACGCAGGATCAGAAAGTGGCG
>CAYXQJ010000087.1:0-7932 GCA_964467455.1 uncultured Hyphomicrobiales bacterium
GGAACGGCCAGAAGGTCTGCAAGTTTGCCGACGCCATCGGATCGAGTTTAGGAGAGGACCCTCTCTTCCCCAGCTGCAACTACAACGAGAAGGCGAACGAATCCAAAGCGGAGTATTTTGAGCCGGCCAATACTGCGGAGCACAATGCTCTCCTATTAGATCGCGTCCGCGCCGATCTGAAAGGATACCCTGGCGAGTTGGTCGCGGTTGCTGCTCCTCTGCGTGACGACGAGGAGGCTGTACGTGCGCTATTTGTGGGATCCGACCTGTCCAAGTACCTTCTCGACGTCATCCTGCTCGTCGGGGCGCTGGTGGTCGGAATGCTGAGCGGGCCGAAGGGCATGGAGAAGGTCGAGCCGTTCTTCGTCACGCCATTCCAGGGGGTGCTCGCGCTCTTCCTGCTCGAAATGGGACTGGTGGCGGGCCGGCGGCTCGCAGATCTGACGAAGGTCGGTCCATTCCTCGCCGTGTTCGGCGTGGTAATGCCGCTGCTCCACGGCTTGCTCGGCGTGGTGATGGGACGGTATGCCGGACTGAGTGTCGGCGGGACGACCCTCATGGGTGCACTGGCGGCGAGTGCGTCGTACATTGCCGCGCCGGCGGCCATGCGCCTGTCGTTGCCGGAGGCTAATCCCGCACTCTACCTCACGTCGTCGCTCGCCATCACGTTCCCGTTCAACATCACGGTGGGCATCCCGCTCTACTACGGGGCGGCCCGCTACCTGCTCGGCTGACATGCAACTGCATCCGCTCAAACTCGTGACCATCATCGGTGAGGCGCTCGCGCGCGAACCGCTGAAGCGGCTGTTGGAGGAGGTGGGCGCGCATGGCTACACCCTCTTCACCGTCGAGGGTGCCGGCCGCCAGGGGCGGCGCCTCGGGGACATCCAGGAGTTCGCCAACATCCAGGTGGAGGTGATGGTGCCGCCGCCCGTGGCGGAAAAGCTGCTGGCCCGGCTGGAGCAGGAGTTCTTTCCACGGTTTGCGATGGTCGCCTACGAGACCGACATCCGCGTGCTGCGGCGCGAGAAGTTCTGATTCCGACCGCGGGTCACATGGTTCCGGTCGGCGCAGATCCGCCAAAGTGGCGCGAGCATCCCGCTCGCGTGAATTCAAAATGCGGACCGTTCTCATCCGCGAGCAGGATGCTCGCGCCACCCTGGAAGTCCGCAATCGGAGGTGGAACGGTGCACGTGGTGCGCTGGCGGGACTCAGAAGGCGAACGAGTTCGTCACGCTCCACTGGCGCTCGGGCGGGATGCGGAACGTCCCGTAGGTGCCGTCGGCGTTGGCCGCGATGGGGATCACCCGGTCACGCCCGTTCAGGTTGCGCACATTGAGGCCGATGCTCCAATCGATGGGGGCGCTGCGGATCTGCAGTTTCCGGCGGTAGCCCACGCTCAGATCGACCGCCGTTTCCCGGGGCCCCCAATGCGGCCGCGTGATGTCGGCGACCGACTGGCCCGTGGCATTGGTCACGAACGGATAGCCGATCCCGATCTTGTCCTGCCAGCGGACCGCGCCGCCGACGTTCACGCCGCGGAGGAAGCCCGCGCGGAAATCATAACGCGTCACGAGGTTGACGCGCCACTTCCGGATCTCCGGGGAGGCGGTGCCGGACAACGCGGCGGCCGTGCGGACCGCGGGGAGCGTCTCGGCCACGTATTGGTCCCAGAAGGTCCCGAGTTCGTTCGACGACGGATTGCGGGATCCGGGGAGCAGGGCGCCACCGTACTTGGTGTCGAGATTCTGCTTCCATGCGGCGGCAAAGGCCAGTTCCTGCGCGGCTGCATTCGCCTTCACGGCCTCGTTCTTCGCCACACTGGCGGAGATGCGCCAGTTGCGGGTGGGATTGAGGATCGCCTCGAACTCCGTGCCGTTCGACTCGGTGTCGCTCACCGAGGTGAAGTTCTGAATCGCGTTGGGCACCCACTGCAGCGTGGCGCCGCTGCCGGTGAAGCGTGGATCGAAGTTCTTGTCGGGTCCCATATTCGCCTTGAGGCGATCCGGGATGGTATCGAAGACGGCGAGGGCAACGTCGCTGAAGGTCGCGAAGGTCGGGTGATTATAGTTGAAGTCGGCCGGGCGCAGGCCGGCGTCTCGCGCACCGAGCAGACGGCCGATCACCGCGCTGATGTAGCCGTAGGTCGTCTGGCCGTTGCCGATGGCAATGGCGTCATTCTGAATCCGCGTCCGGTACCGGTTGATCCGCAGGTCGAGCCGGTTCTGGAAGAGGCTGAACGAGAGGCCGAATTCGCGGGTGTCCGCCGTGGGCGAACCGAGTTCCTCGTTCCAGATGTTGCGACGCAGGCCGACGGGATTGAAATTGCCCGACGTGTTCCAAAAGGCGCGCACTTCGGATTCTCCAGGCAGCCTGAACGGAAACTTGCCGACGACGCTCTTGGTCCAGCTGCGCTTGCCCTGCTTGACGGCGGGTTGGAACGCGATCTTCGACTCGTCCAGGTTGCCATCGGCCAGCCGGGGCGGGATGGCAGCGGAGAGGGTCTCGTCGCGATCCTCGCGCCAGCCGAACACCGTCACGATGTGGTCCTTCAGCCAGTGGCTCTGCAATGCCACCGCCGTGGAATCGAGGTCCTCCCGCTGGTCGTTGAGGGCCGAAAGGATGCGGAGCGGACGCGAGGTGCCCGTGACGAACGACCGGGTCGCCGGACTGTAAGCCTGGAGCGTGTACGTCTGGCCGTATTGCGGACGGCCGCTCGTGATGGGCTGGAGGCGGACATCTTCCAGCCGGCTGACATTGAGCAGCGAGGGCCCGAGGTAGAACCAGCCGTTGACCTGGGTGCCGAACGTTCCGGGCAGCGCCCCGCCGAGGCTGGACTGGGGATTGAGCTGGCCAGTCGGATCCCAGGTGCTGGAGTAGGTGCGGTTCATGCGCTCCATGCGCGTGCTGAAGAGCAGACCCGAGAGCGTGTGCCGGCCGAGAAAGCGCGCGAACCGCGCGTCGTTGCGGGTGAAGTCGTGCTTGATGAACGCGGTCATCTGCCAGGCTTCGCGTTTGGAGCGGTTCAACTGATCGCGAAAGACGTCCGGAGTGCTGATGAACGGACGGCCGAAGTTCGGGTTCGGGATGCCGAGCGGGTACTCGGGCGAGCGGACGCTGAGGACCGCATTCACGTCGACCATGATGCCTTCGTCGTTCCCGGAGCCGGGAATCGGAAAGTCGCGCCGTCGGGTGAACGTCTGCTTGTTGTAGGCCACCTCCAGGCCGATCTTGCCGCCGAGGAAGAGCTGCTCGTAGCGCAGGTCGGACGCGTGGAAGCGCTGGTCGCGGTGATCGAAGGCACCGGTCAGCAGGTGGTCATAGAAATCGAAGATCTGCGGATCGCTGAGGTGCGTGCGATAGTAGCCGGCGCGGAGGCGATTGGCGTCGCCGGTGGCGCGCAAGGCCCCGCCCGGGCTGCCCGCCAGGGTGGCCGGAATGTTGCCCTGAAAGCCCTGAACCTGCGCGAGACCGGGGCTGGCGATTCCCACCCCGGGGGCGTCAGACGTTGGGTCGGCAAAGATGAGGGCCCATTGGTTGTAGAGTGGGAAGCCCTGGATGATGCCCGTGGCACTGGCGGGGCCCGTGACGGTGGCGCCGGCCGAGTTCTGCACCAGCAGTCGCGCCCCGTTGTATTGCCACTTCGGATTGATGGCGTTGAACCAGTTGCCCACGGTGAAGGTCGGCGTGATCGGGTCGGGCGGCACGCCATCGATCTTCCCGGTTTCGTAGTTCGCGCGGAAGGTGCCGTTGCCGAGAAACGAGCCGCGCTTCCCCTCCCACAAGCGGAAGTTGAGCGCCGTGTAGAGGCGCTGATCCTTGGCGTAGGCCGGTTTCTGGCGGAAGCGGGTATCGTCGTTCAGCAGATCAAGCCGGAGCGAGAGGCGCTTCGGGACAATCACCTTGTTGAGGTGCACCTCCTCGCGGTGCGACCCGTGGTTGCTGAAGCGGGATACCAGGCGATAGCCGTCCTTGAAGGTCGCCTTGCGCAGCGCCGCGTCGATCACGCCGCCGGCGCTGCCGACGCCGGCGAGAATCGCGTTCGGCCCCCGGCTGATCGTGAGCGATTCGAAACTGAAGCCGTCCGAGGGAATGTCGGAAGGGAAAAAGTCGCGCGTGCGCGTCGCCGTCGCCAGCGCCCGCACGCGGTTGACGCTCGATGGATCGTCGCGCACCCCGGCAGAGTTCTCGCCGGCGACGCCCGAGAAGTTGCCGTTCTGACCACCGGCCTCGGTCGACATGGTGTAGGTCAGGATGTCCTCGATCCGGGTGACATTGATGTCCGCGAGAAACTCCGCGGTGTAGACGGAGACAGCGGCGCCGACGTCCTTCAGGCTCGTGCTGAGCCGGGTGCCGGCGAGCGTGCTGGTGGCCTGGTAGCCGGTTTCCGCGGTCGATTCCACCACGAACGGGCTGAGTGCGATCGGGTCCTCGCTATTCACCTCCGGCACCGGCGCAGCGGTCTGGGCGGAGACCTGGGCCCCCAGCACCCACACCGCGACGGCGGCCGGGAGCAAACGGCCTGCCCCGATTCGGAAGTGACACCTGACGCCTGCGAGGCGAGGGACAACGAATCGCGCCGCGCTCGTCGGCGTCACAAATCGGGCAGGGAGACGGAAGCGTGACATAGGCATGGTGGGCGGGGGTTGCAGCCAGGTCCAAGAAGCGAGGATATCAGACCGGATCGGGCGCCTCTATCCCCCCATTCGGGGGAATTTGAAGCGTCAGTACCAAGGGCGGACCTTTTCCGGACCTTGACCGCCGATCGCCCCGCGCCACGCCCCGGCAGACAGGCCCATCCCGCCATCCGCTGCGGACTGCCAAGGCGGCGCGAGTATCCTGCTCGCGGGCGGAACCGGTTCGCGTCTCCGCTTCTCGCGAGCAGGATGCTCGCGCCACTTATCGATCCCGCGCCGCCGTGGTCGGGAACCCCTGCTTCCGCAGCGCCCGCCGCAAGGCGGCCACGTGGGCGTGATCGCGCGTCTCGACCGTGCAGATGGCGTGCACGGCGAAGACGTCGGGCCCGCCGAACGCGCGTTCGTGCACGATGTCGCGGATGCTCGCGCCGCTGTCGGCGATCACGCGGGTCAGCGCCGCGAGCCCGCCCGGCCGGTCGTGCACCACCGTCGTGAAACGCGCCAGCCGGCCATCGTGCACCAGCCCCTTGTCGATGACTCGGCCCAGGATGGCGGGGTCGATGTTGCCGCCGCTCAGGATCAACGCGACGCGCCGCCCGCGCAGCTCCGGGAGCTTGTCCGCCATCAGGGCCGCAAGCGGCACGGCGGCCGCGCCCTCGACGACGGTCTTCTCCAGTTCAAGCAGCCGCAGGATGGCGAGGGCGATGAAGGGTTCGCTGACGCTGACCACCCTGTCCACCCGATCGCGCGCGAGCGCGAACGAAGTCGGGCCCACGATGAGCGGCGCGAGGCCGTCGGCGAGAGTCGGGCGGCGGCGCACGGTCACCGGCCTCCCGGCGCGGAGCGCGGCGGCGAAGTTGCCTGTATGCGTACTTTCGATACCGATGACCTGCACGTCCGGCCGCAGCGCCTTCACGGCCACGGCCACGCCCGCGATCAGTCCGGCACCACCGACCGGGACCAGGATCGCCTCCACGTCGGGCACCTGGCGGAGGATTTCGAGCCCGAGCGTGCCCTGGCCGGCGATGATGTCGGCGGCGTCGAAGCCGTGGATGTAGGTCAGGCCCTCGCGGGCCACGAGCTCGTCGGCGATGGCGCGAGCCGCGGTGAAATCGTTGCCCTGCACGACCACGCGGGCGCCGAGTTTCTCGCACGTGGTGATCTTGATGAGCGGCGCGTAGTCGGGCATCACGACCGTGACCGGGATGCCGAGCAGGTGCCCGTGGTAGGCGAGGCCGAGCGCGTGGTTGCCGGCGCTGGCGGCGATGACGCCGCGTCGCTTCTGCGCGGGGGGCAGGCGGAGGAGGGCATTGCGCGCGCCGCGCTCCTTGAACGAGCCCGTGCGCTGCAGGTTGTCGAGTTTGCAGACGATGCGGGCCCCGGTGATTTCGCTCAGGGGAATCGATTCGGGGCAGGGCGAGACGTAGATGCCACCGGCGATCCGGCGCTGGGCGGCGCGGATGTCGGAAAGGGTGACAGGCATGGGCGGAGCGTGGCGGGGGGATGCACGCACGGGAAGCCGGAACGGGGACGGCGTTCGTCCCCACCTGGGATCGCGGACGCCCTCGTCCACTGCCGCCAGTCACGCGGCAGGATGCCTCGTCCACTTCGGGACGCGTACTCACGTCGACGAGGCATCGTGCCGCGTGTGTACACCGACCGCGGAGCGGGGACGTCCTCGCTCCCAGGAGGTTGACCGGTGTCTCGATGCGTCCGACGCTGGCCACGCAGGTTTTCCTTGCGGCATGAATCGACGCGATTTTCTCCTCTCCACCACTGGTGCGGCCATTGCCGCTTCCGTTCGCGCCGCGTCCACTCCCGTCGCGTCCGGCGGCCCGCGTATCCTGCTCCGCGAGGCGCTGCAGTACGAGAACATCGGCGACGTCGGTCGCGTGCCCGGGACGATCCGGCTTTTCGAACGGCATCTGCCGGGGGCCGAGATCACGCTCTGGCCCTGGAGCCTGCACGCGCGCGAGCGCGAGATGCTGCGGCGGGCGTTTCCGCGTTTGCGGATCGCCGAGGGTGAAATCGACGCGCGGGGCCGGGCGTCGACGCCCGAACTCGCGGCGGCGTGGTCCAGCGCGGAGATCTTCGTATCGCCGTCGAAAAACGCCCGCACGTTCACCGAGTGGGCGGCGACCGGCCGGCCGTACGGCTTCTTCGGCGCGGCGTTCGATCCGATCACCGACCGCGCCAGGCTGCCCGATGGCCTGTCGCTCGATGAACTGCGGGCGCGGATCGACGCCCTGCCGGAGGGCGAATTCGCGCGCAAGTTCGGCGACCGGGGGTTTTACGAGCGGGCGGCGTTCATCTACTGCCGCGACACGCTGTCGCTCCGGTTCCTGCAGCGGGAGAAACTGCGGCCCGGCGTGCTCGAGTTCGGTCCGGAGGGTTGCTTCGCGCTCGACTTGCGCGACGAAGCGCGGGCGGCGGACTGGTTGAAACGCAACGGGCTCGCGGGCGAGGACTACCTCTGCGTCGTGCCGCGGCTGCGTTACACCCCGTACTACCGGGTGAGGAACGTGCCGCGTTCGAACAGCGACTACGTGATGGACACCCTCAACGCGCGCACGACCACGTCGGACCACGCGCCGCTGCGCGACCTCATTGTTCGCTGGGTGCGCGGCACCGGCTGCCGCGTGGTGGCGTGCCCGGAAATGACCTACCAGATCGAGACGGCGAAGGAACAGCTCGTCGATCCGCTGCCGGCCGACGTGAAGCGCAGCGTGGTGTGGCGCGACACGTTCTGGCTGCCGGACGAGGCCGCTTCGATCTACGCCCGGGCCCGCGCGGTCGTGAGCGTCGAATGTCACTCGCCGATCATCGCGCTCGCCGTGGGCACGCCCGCGCTGCACACGCGCCAGCCGGTCGACACCGTGAAGGCGCAGATGTACCGCGACATCGGGGTCGGCGACTGGCTCTTCGAAGTGGCGCAGACTTCCGGCGAGGAATTGTGGGCCGCGGTGCAGAAGATCCACGCCGACCTGCCGGCGGCGCGCGCCCGGGTGCGGACCGTGAGGGCGAAGGTGGCGGAGATTCAGCGGACGATGACCGAGGCGCTCGGTCGCGCGGCGCAGCGGGTTTGACCCCCGGGAGCGGGGGGGCGCCCGGCCCCCCGCCGGGACGTGTGGGCGAGCGGGGGGCCGCGCCCCCGCCCCGGATGGTCGTGTTCTGCGTGCCGAGCGCGTAGTCGAAGTGGTCCCAGCGCAGGCCGACGAAGGCGGTCCACTTGTCCGTGAGATCGACCGTGTCCATCACGGAGAGCGAGATGGTCTTGACGTTCCAGTCGCTGTCC
>CAYXQJ010000088.1:0-7519 GCA_964467455.1 uncultured Hyphomicrobiales bacterium
TGCAACTCGAAAGGCTTTTTCGGATATGCAACGCCCGATTGGCAGAATCCCGCGGTGGCATGGCAATTCCATCCCATTTCACCAAACAATAAGTATCAACGCTTCACGCACGGCATGGGCGTGGGCGACGTAAACGGCGATGGGCGGCTTGATTTGCTCGAAAAATCCGGCTGGTGGGAACAACCCGCATCGCTCGATGGCGATCCGGTATGGACGTATCACAAGTTTGAATTCACGCCCATCGGCGGCGCGCAAATGTTCGCCTATGACGTGAACGGCGACGGGTTGAATGATGTTATTACCAGCTACGCGGCGCATGGATTTGGTCTGCTGTGGTATGAGCAAGTTCGTGCCGATGGGAAAATTGATTTCAAGCGTCACATCATTCTCAGTCCGGAACAGAAGCGCGTGCCGAACGAATACGACGTGGCGTTTTCAGAGCTGCACGCGCTCGCGCTGGTGGACATGAATGGCGATGGCTTGAAAGACATCGTGACCGGAAAACGGTTTTGGTCGCACGGCTATGAAGGTGATCCGGACCGCAACAACACAGCGGTGCTGTATTGGTTTCAACTGGTGCGTAGCCCGGATAAAACGGCGAAATTTGTGCCGCATTTGATTGATGACGCGTCGGGCGTGGGAACGCAAATCGTCGCCGCGCCGTGCAGCAATGCGAAATATCCGGATGTCGTGGTCGGCAACAAACGCGGCACGTTCTACCTCAAGCATGAGACGCGCAAGGTCAGTCGCGCCGAATGGGATGCCGCGCAGCCGAAGGTGTCGGAACCCTAGCGGTGGCTATTGGATTCCCTCGGCGGCGCTGTTTCCGGCTTGGTCAACGTGAGCAACATGGAAAGGTCAGTCGTCGCTTTCACCGCGTGACGCAGATTGGGCGGCATGTAAAGCAGCGCGCCGGCTTTCAGATGATGCCAGTGATCGCCGAGGCTGAAATCGCATTCGCCGCTGAGAATCTGCACGAGTGCGTGTTGGGTGGAGGTGTGCTCGGTTAATTCCTGTCCGGCGCTGAAGCCAAATAACACCACGCGCATGTTTTCCGTGCGCAACAACGTCCGGCTCACGATGCCGTTGGCGGCAAATTGGGTTTCGGTTGGAAGCGAGAGGACTTTCTCCTGTCCGGCGACGATTAAAGGTTGTTCTGCCATGCGCTTAAAGTAACCGCCGCGTGCCGCGTGATCCTTGACGCAGATCAAAGCGCCGCGCAATCACTCGCCCAAATTCCGACGCAACAATTCCGCGAGACGTTTTGGAGAATTCACGATCACCATGCGGCCTTTAACAGCAATCAAGTTTTGTTCACGGAATTTCGCCAGCGTGCGGGAGAAGGTTTCGCTCACCGTGCCGAGTTCCGCGGCCAACACGCGCTTGGTCATCTTCAATTCGATGTGCGTCGGCTTTTCGCTTTGCGGATTGGGACAACGTTTCACGAGCCAATTCGCCAAACGCGTCTCCACATCTTTGAGCGTGAGGTCTTCGAGTTGCCCGACGAGCACGCGCAGGTGCGAACTCATCGAACCCAGCATCCGCAATGCGAGTTCCGGTTGGCGCTTGAGCAACGCGAGAATTCCCGCTTTTTGCACGAGCAATACTTGCGTTGGTTCGAGTGCGCGCGCATCGGCAGGATAACCAGTCGCCGAAGCCAGCGCCACTTCGGCGAAGGAATCGCGGGTGCGGAAAACGTGAATGATCTGCTCTTTGCCGGCGGCGTTGACGCGATGCACGTTCACCGCGCCGCGTTGCACGACGTAAAATCCGACGGCGGGATCGCCTTCGTGGAAAAGATAATCATCCTTTTCCAGCGACTTCAGCACGGTGACAGCGGCGATCTGTTCCAAGTCCGTTTGCGGCAGACCGGTGAAGAGTTGGCAACTGCGCAACGTGTTGACGAGCGCGATGCTTTTGAAGTCGCTGAAGGCGTTGGTCATTGGCTTTCAGTTAAGCGGCCTCGCGCCAAAAGTAAACCAACCAATCCGACCCATTGCCGCGCTCGACTTTCGACGCGAACCCTTCTCCCGCGAGTCGCTCCACCAACGGCGACGGCAGAAACGGCGCAATAACGATCAAGCCGTCGTCGCTGCTCAATGCCTGCGCCCGTTTGAAGATTTCGGGAAACGGTTCGATGCCGTCGCGCAGCAGCCCGCGCACGTCGAAGCGTTTGAATTTATTCAGAGGCGGCATGATTGAATCAATGTCCGCCGCAACAATGCGGAACGTTCACTTCCGTTTCAACGAGGGACTTTAGTTTGGTGATCTTCACGCGAAATTCGTCCGAACCTTTGACGAGATGTTCCCAGGTGAACGCGGCGGGCCATTGCGCGGCGAATTGATAGTAAAGCGGCACGGGATCGTGGTCATTCAGGAGAATGAAGTGCTCGCCGACCGGCAATTCGAGCCAGGTGCGGATGATGAGTCCGTGTTTGATGGAGCAGGGAATCGGACGCACGTCCATGACGCGATCCGGGCCGATGAGGTTTTCAGTTTCGAGGTTGGTGTTCATAGTTTGTTTGGATGGGACTAAATAGTTCAAGCTGACGGTGTCGCGGTTGATAGGGAGATCATTCCCGGATGCCACGGCGGGTCGAAGACGAGTTCGACTTGCGCGGCGGAGATGTCCGGATGATTGAGCAGGACAATCTCCGCGCCGCCGCGGATGCTCTCGCTCATCGGACAGCCGGCGGTGGTCAGGGTCATCGCGACGCGCACCTCCGAGCCGGCGATGCGGACGTCGTAGATCAACCCGAGGTCCACAATGTTCATGCCGATCTCGGGATCAATCACCTGACGCAGGGCGTCGAGGACAGTTGTCTCGGATAATGTTGGCTCAGTCATAACAATCACCCAGGGGTAGGGCGGGCAGTCCTCTGCCCGCCGCGCTCCGCAATATTCGAGACGGCGCGCACGGAGTGACGCGCCCTATTTTCACTGGTTGGCAGCGGTTTGATCTGAGGCTTGCGGAAGTGCGAAAAGACTTTGGCCGCGTTGAAACTGAAAAGCAGCAAACTCGCGAGTAACACCGCGCCACCGCAGCGAACTCCCATCTCACTCTCGCGCAGAATTGCAATCGAGATCACTAGCAGCCCGGCGAGATAGCTAATCAGTCCGCTCAGTTGCGCCCGTTCGGAAACCATCTGCGTCGTGAGTGGCAGTTGCGCGCGACCGACGTGCGGGCTGTAAACGCCGAACCACACGAGGAACGGCAGAATTTTGTGCAGCATCCCGAGAATCGCGAGCGTCACCACGCCAAACAAGCCAAGGAAGCCATAAACATTTTCGAGCAGACTGAAGAATTGATTCATCGGCAAACGCGGCCACGACAGCACCAGCGCGAGCAAGCAGACAGGAATTAACATGCCCACCGCGACGAGAAACGTTTTCAGTCCCCAGTCGAGCCCCGGACGTTTGCGCGCGCGCAACATGGCGCGAAGTTCCCAACCGAAGATAGCGAGACCCGCAACAGCGATGGCGGCGAAGACCGGTTTCCAATCGCTGCGGAGGAGAATCGTTACCACTGAGCCTGCCAGTCCGATGTTTAGCAAAAGAATGGAGAGCGCGGCGCGGCGCTTACTCTGAATTTCTGTCAGCATGAACATCGGAATCAGCCGATACGACACGCCGACGATGAGCATGACGAAGAAACCCACCACGCCGAGATGCGCGTGCGCGTGCATTGCGCCGATGGCTTCGAAGCGCGACATCACGCTCGCGACAATCTTCAAACCAGTGATCATCTCCTTCACGCCGTCAGCGGTTGCCAAACCTTCGGTGGCTTCGTAGGCGCATTTGGCGGTGGCGATGGCCAGACCGGCGAAGATCGTCAGTGAAAACCAGATCAACGCAGCCGTAATGGCAGTCGCGACGAGATTCCATTTGGGCACGCGCCAGAGCGTTCGCGCCATGTTGTAAACGAACAAGCCCACGCCCAGCGCCAGCGCCGAGCCGAAGTGCCCGACTTGTTTCATGTTCCAGACGTTGAACATCCAGACCATGCCGATGAAGCTGCCGACGTGGATGACGAACTGCCATTTGGCGAGGCGCTCGGAATATAATTTGGTTTCCAGTGCCACGGGCACGAGTTGATACATCGCGCCCATGACCACGGTGCAAATGAAACCGAGCACGACGAGATGCGTCGCGGCGATGACGTATTGGTTGTAGTGGTAGCTTGCGAGAATGGACGGCTTCGCGATGATCCAAGCGACGCTGAAGAGCAACGCCACCAAACCCGTGAGCATGAAGCGCAGTGGCAATGAGACGGACGGCGCGGTGGCCCGCGCGTTTTCACCGCGCTTCGGAGAGTTGCCTTCGAGCCGAGTTGGAACTCGACGCTCCTCAAGCGTGGCGGATGTGGGTAATACAGCTTCCATCGGTTTGCTCCTCAGATTTCGCGGTGAATCCACGTTTTTCCAATTCGGCGTACAGCAACGCCGGACGCCAGCGCGTGTGAATGCGCAGCGTTGCGTCCGCAGGCAGCGTGCTAACGGCCTCCAGCGTCTTCAGCAGCGGCTGCGGTGGTTCGAAACCGCGCAAGTCCAGCTCGATTGTCGCGGGGGTTGAAGTGTTCGATTCATCCATCGCGAGCAGTAAAACAGTCGCAGGAGAAATGCGCTTTGACGCAGGTCAAGGGATCGTGGCGAATGAATACTTTCGGCGACGGAGCGGAAACTTGACGCAAATCAAAGTTTTACGAATTGGAGATTTCGTGTTTAGTTGGCGAGGTTAATTTCCCCACAGATGAAACGCACAACCATGGCAGGCGTTGTCCTGGGCGGAGTTCTTGGCCTCGCACTCGGGGTGGGAGCTTACACGTTCATTTACGCCAAAGGTGCGTCCTATCTGACGAACGATCCCAAGGCGTGCGTCAACTGCCACATTATGCAGGACCAATATGATGGCTGGTTGAAGTCGAGTCATCGTAGCGTGGCGACGTGCAACGATTGTCATGCGCCGGATGATGTCGTCGGCAAATATTCGACCAAGGCGCTGAATGGTTTCTGGCATTCGTTTTATTTCACCACCGGCGATTATCCCGATCCGATTCAGATCACGGATCGCAATCGCAAGATTGCCAATGACGCGTGCCGCAAGTGTCACGCGAGTATTGTGGAAACAATTGAAGGTCCGCTGAAGGAGCATTCTCCGTCGGACGAAACCTCCTGCATTCGCTGCCATCGCGATGTCGGACACATGCATTGATACTTATGAAAACCAAGCTTCCTCCATTCACCCGAAACCTGGGCCGCCTGTTTGGCGGCCAGATTCTTAAATTTGGATTGGCGGTCGCCGTCGCCGCGCTGGTGGCGATTGGCGGACTGGCGCTGTTGGTGAACATCATGGAACACAAGCAGGAGGCGAAGAATCCGTTCTTCCGCGTGGTGGAGTTGACGGACGACACCGAGGACGCCGCCGTGTGGGGAAAGAACTTTCCGTTGCAATATGATGCTTACCTCAAGACGGTGGATCAGGTCCGCACGAAATATGGCGGCAGCGAGGCATTGCCCCGCACGCCAACTGACGCCGACCCGCGTTCCATCGTTGCGCAATCGAAGCTCGAAGAAGATCCGCGCCTGAAGAAGATGTGGGAAGGTTACGCGTTCGCGATTGATTTCCGCGAGGAGCGCGGGCACGCCTACATGCTCGAAGACCAGACGTTCACCGGGCGCCAGGCCAAGCCGCAGCCGGGCACTTGCCTCAATTGCCACGCCTCCACTTACGTTGCGCACAAGAAAGCGGGCGATGGCGATTTGATGAAGGGCTTTGCCAAAGTCAACGCCCTGCCCTACGCCGCGGCGCGGCAACTTGTGGAACATCCGGTGACCTGCATTGATTGTCACGATTCGCAGACCATGGCGTTGCGCATCACGCGACCCGCATTCATGGAAGGCATTGCCGCTTTGAAAGAGAGTCAAGGCGTGACCAATTACAACGTCAACACCGACGCCACGCGCCAGGAAATGCGCAGCTACGTCTGTGCGCAATGTCACGTGGAGTACTATTTCAAGGGTACCGAGAAACGACTGACGTATCCCTGGGCCAAAGGCGAGAAGGTGGAAAATATTCTCGCGTACTACGACGAGGTGGGCTTCAAGGACTGGACGCACGCGGTTTCCGGAGCGCCGGCGCTGAAAGCGCAACACCCGGAATTTGAAATGTGGAGTCAGGGCATTCACGCCCGCTCAGGCGTGGCCTGCGCAGATTGTCACATGCCGTACACTCGCGTCGGGGCGCACAAAATCAGCGACCACCACATCCGCAGTCCGTTGCTCAATATCAACAAAGCCTGTCAAACGTGTCACAAGTGGCCGGAAGACGAATTGCGCGACCGCGTCCATACCATTCAACAACGCACGTTCCAAATGCGCGACCTAGCCATGGACGCGTTGATGGATCTGATCGACGACATCCACGCGGCGAAGATTTCGGGTGTGAGCACCAACGCCATCGCCGTCGCCCAGGACTTCCAGCGCAAAGCTCAGTTCTATCTGGATTTCGTCGAAGCGGAGAATTCAACGGGCTTCCATGCGCCGCAGGAAGCGGTTCGCATCCTGGGCGAATCCATTGATTTTTCGCGCAAGGGACAGAATGCGTTACGCCCCACACCGCCGCGGGTCGCAACCACCACGGAATAGATCGGTTCGCCAGCAAGACGATTTCTCGCTGGCATCGACCGCAGGGTTGGAGTTCAATCAGCCATGCGTAACGTGCAGCAGAAACTTTCCGTCGCGCGCGGTGAACGTCCCGCCGAACTTCTTTTCAAGAACGCCCGCGTCGTCAATGTTTTCAGCGGGGAAATCCATGAAGCCAATGTGGCGGTCGAAGACGGACGCATCGTCGGATTTGGCGATTATCAGGCCCGCAAAGTCATCAACCTCCGGGGCGCCTATCTCGCGCCGAGTTTGATTGATGGGCATTTCCATGTGGAAAGCTCGATGCTCACCGCGCCGGAATTTGCGCGGGCCGTCGTGCCGCATGGCACGGGCACGGTGGTGATTGATCCCCACGAATACGCCAACGTACTCGGGTTGGACGGCATTCGTTACGTGTTGGAATCCACTAAAAATCTCGCCGTAGATTTTTTTATCATGCTGCCCAGTTGCGTGCCCGCCACCCATCTGGAAACCGCCGGAGCGCGCATTACCGCGGATGATTTGAAACTCATGATTCATGACGATCGCGTCGCGGGCGTGGCGGAACTCATGAATTTTCCGGGCGTCTTCCTGGGAACGAAAAGTGAATTGGCCAAAATCGCCGCCGGCAAAGGCAAGTGCGTTGACGGTCACGCGCCCGGTTTGCGTGGGAATAATCTCAACGCCTACGCGCTGGCGGGCGTTCGTTCGGATCACGAATCCGTGGCGGTGGCCGAAGCCCGCGAAAAACTGCGGCTCGGCATGCACATCCTGTTGCGCGAAGGCAGCACGGAACGAAATCTCAAACATCTCCTGCCCTTGGTCAACGCGCACAACGAACAGAATTGTTCCTTCGCCACGGATGACAAACTCGCGGG
>CAYXQJ010000089.1:0-7454 GCA_964467455.1 uncultured Hyphomicrobiales bacterium
TACCTCACGCTGAGTCGCCGGAGAGGGCAAAATAGTGCGCGGCGGGTTCAAAACGTTCTAATCCGTACCGATGTTCGAATGATCCGTGGTCGCGTGATGCGGCCCAGCGTGATGCTGAGGAAGTGATGACATGACTAGTGGTGGCGCGCGTGCTCGTAGTGGTCCTGCACCGGACCCGAATTCTTACCGGTCGATGGATCGGGAGTGGATTGATCTTCCGGCTGGCGGTTTTGCTGGCGAGATCCCCGAGTTTCCCTTGCCCCGTGCTATTCAGTGGCACTCGTTCTTTGAGAACGGCAAGAAGGTCACCGAGCGTGACGATGAAGAGACTGAAGCCGTTTGGGACGCTGAAACGGACCTGTGGGAGACGCTTTGGCGTAAGCCGCAGGCCGCGGCGTGGTCTTCGCTGGGCCTCGAGTTCCAGGTCGCCGCGTATGTGCGTGCGTTCCTCGAGTCCGTAAAGGCTGACGCGGTGTCGGGCATGAAGACCGCCGTTCTTCGCATGGAGGCCGAGCTCGGGTTGAACGTGCCGGGGATGCGGCAGAACGGTTGGCGGATCGCTGACGGTGGCGTTGCTGCGCCGGCACAGGCCGCTCCTGCGGCTCGTAAGACTTCCTCCGGTGACTGGCTGAAAGCTGTCTCCGTTGAAGGGGCCTGACATGGCGAAGCACATTCTCGAATACCGCGACGGCGGCAGGCCCGCATGGGTGCAGATCGAATATCGGTGGTCGCTCGGACGGTCCGGACGGTTTTCCGGTCCGCTTACTCCGCTCTGGCTAGACCTCCCGCAGATCACTCGGCGCGACCAGCGACGTTTCCGCCACGAACGTCTCTCAGACTGGCTCCGCACATGGGCTGTCGGGATGTTCGAGGTTCCCGTTGAAGGGGCCTGATTACAAGATCCCGCCTCGCACCCGCTCCCTTGGGTATCTGGGGATGTGGTGGATTGAGCAGCATTGTGTGGTTCCCGATGGGGAGACTGCGGGTGAGCCGTTTGTGCCGACGCTGGATCATCGTGTGTATTTGGCGAACTGGTATGAGGTGCGTCCGAATGCGAAGCGTGGGGATCTGAACCAGGCTTTTCGGTACCGTGAGGGCATTTGGGTGGCGGCTCAGAAGGTTGGGAAGTCGCCGGGTGTTGCCGCGGAGACGTGCCTCGAGTTTGTTGGGCCTGCTCTGTTTGATGGGTTCGCGGTTGAGGGTGACGCTTACGTGTGCGCCGATCATGGGTGCCCGTGCGGTGGGGTCTACTTCTATGAGGTGGGCGAGCCTAGGGGCCGTCATTGGCCTACTCCGCGGATTCAGTTGGCGGCGGTGGTTGAGGATCAGGTGGAGAACACCTGGGGTGCTCTTATCCCGATGATCGACAACGGGCCTCTTGCGAATGTGATCCCGAAGACGGGCGAGGCGTTCATTCGTCATCCGAACCGTAACCGTGATTCGCGTGTGGAGATTGTTACGTCGAAGGCTGACGGCAAGCTTGGTGCGCGTATTTCGAAGGCGAACGGTGATGAGACGGGTCTGTGGACTGATTCGAACTCGATGAAGAAGTTTCATCGGACGTTGAAGCGTGGTGCTGCTGGTATGGGTGGCCGGGTTTCGCAGTCTACGAACCCGCCTGACCCGGCTGAGAACAGTGTTGCGCAGGACACGTTGGAGTCGAAGCGCCCTGATGTGCTCAAGCATCATTTTCCGCCGCCTGCTCACCTGAACTTTGCGGTGAAGAAGGACCGGATGGACATTTTCCGGTTCAACTATGCGTCGTCGCCGTGGGTGGATATTCGGTCGATTGAGGCTGAGTCTGCGGCGTTGATGGAGGCGAATCCTGCTGAGGCTGAACGGTTCTATGGGAACCGGATTGTGGCTGGTGCGGGTACGTGGATGGATGGGGCGAAGTGGGCTGCGCGGAAGGTGGAGACGCCTTTCGTTGTGAAGCCTCGGACGCGGGTGTGTCTCGGGTTTGACGGGTCGGACAACAACGACCACACGGGTATCCGGCTTGAGACGTTGGATTACTACCAGTTCACTCCGACGTATGGTGATCGCCGGCTGAAGACGTATTGGCGTCCGGAGGAGTGGGGCGGGAAGATTCCGCACTCTGAGGTGAACGCCGCGGTGTCGGAGCTCGCGCGTGAGTTCGAGATTGTGCGTGCGTACTGCGACCCGATGTTCTTCGAGACGGACATTGATAACTGGGCGGCGGAGTACGGCGACAAGGTGTTTGTGAAGTGGCCGACGAACCGGATTTCGGCGATGCACGCATCGCTCGAGCGGTTCCGGACGGACGTTTACAACTCGGATTCGCGGTTCTCGCATGACGGCGACGCGGATGTTGAGACGCAGATGCGGAACGCGATCATTCGCGCCCGGAATGTGGACAAGTTGACGGGCCTCCGTCAGTACATCCTCGGGAAGCCGACTGATCACCAGAAGTTCGACCTTGTTATGTCGTCTGTGTTGGCCCATGAGGCTACGGCGGATGCGATCGCTGATGGTGCCAATGCGCCGTCGCCTGAAAATTTGATCTACTTCTGACCTCGAGGGGGGCGAATGGACGCGGACGCCGCCCGGAAACTGACGCAGCGCATCTACGTGCGACTGAACAACCGCAGGCCCGAAGTGGACAGCTTTGAGGCGTATTACGAGGGGAAACAACCTTTGTCGTTCGCGACGGAGGAGTGGCGCAAGGCTAACGCTGAGCGGTACGCGGGGTTCTCTGACAACTGGTGTGGAACTGTAGTGAATGCTGAGGCGGAGCGGTTGAACCCTGTCGGGGTGACGAACTTGCCGAAGCGTGCCGCGGGGATGCTGTGGGATCAGTTGCAGATGAACGAGTTTGATGCTCAGTTCTCGCAGGGTGTGGTGACGGCTTTGACGGCGCGGCGATGTTTCGCGATCGTGTGGGGCGACGCTGACGATAATTCGGTGGTCACGTTTGAGCACCCGTCGAATGTGGAGATTGAGTACGACTGGGAGAACCCGCGTAAGCGTGTTGCCGCGGTGAAGACGTGGGTGGATGAGGAGAGCGAGTTCGCGACCCTGTTCACTGCGGATGAGGTCTTCAAGTGGGTTCGCCCGCGCGAGTCGGTGATTGATGAGACGGATCCGCTGGCGGATCAGAAGCGGCTTGAGTTCGCTTCGACCGGCGGGTGGATGGAGCGTGTCACGCCTAACGAGGTGTGGCCGATCCGGAACCCGCTTGGTGAGGTTCCGGTTGTGGAGATCCAGAACCGGCCCACGCTGAAGGGTGACCCGCTTTCGGAAATTCAGGGTGTTGTCCCGATGCAGGACTTCATCAACCTGTTGTGGGCGTACCTGATGCTCGCTGCGGATTATGCGTCGATGGATGCCCGCGTGATGCTGTCGTCGGAGCCGCCGAAGATCCCGGTTCTGGATAAGGACGGGAAGCAGATCGGCACTCGCCCGGTGGAGATGAAGGATCTGCGTGAGAAGCGGCTTCTCTCGATCACGGGTGAGAACGCACGGATCGATTCGTGGCAGGCCGCGAAGCTGGATATCTTCACGGATGCGATTGAGGTTGCGGTCGGGCATATTGCGGCTCAGACCCGCACGCCCCCGCATTACCTTGTGACGAACAAGGGCTTGTCGAACCTGTCGGGTGACGCGTTGACTGCGGCTGAGATCGGGTTGAACAAGAAGGCTGGGGAGTTCATCACGTTCACGGACCCGCAACTGCGGGAGGTGCTGCGTCTGGTGGCGCTGGTGAAGGGTGACGACAAGCTTGCCCAGCAGGTTCGGTTGGCTCGGATTCAGTGGCAGAACCCGGAGATCCGGTCTGAGGGACAGTTGGCGGATGCGCTGCTGAAGAAGTCACAGATTGGGTGGCCGTTCGAGGAGTTGCTTTCCGAGTACGGGAAGTCGCCGGCTGACATTCGTCGGATTATGAAGCTTCGCCAGGCGGAGCTCGATGCGGCTGTGGGTGCTGGTGTCCAGGTGGCGGTGCAGGACGGGATGACCGATGAGCCTGACCCGGTTGGCGTCTGAGCATCAGGACCGTTTGGTTGCGGTTTCTGATCGTGCGGCGCGGCAGTCGTTGCGGTTGTGGGGTGAGGTGCAGTCGGGTTCGCTTGAGGCGGGCTGGTCTGCGGTTGCCCCACGGGTGGAACGTGTTGTGGCTGACGCTCAGGTGGCCGCTGCGGGCCTATCGTCCGCGTATGTGGGTGCGGCTCTGCGGGAGCAGGGTATCGACGCTGGCGGGGCGCGTATCGTCCCGGAGGCTTTCGGTGGCGTGACCCGCGAGGGGCGCGCTGTTGCCCCGGAACTGTACGCGGCGGTCACAACCACGAAGACGCTCATTGGGCGTGGGGTTGGGGTGGGGCAGGCGTTCCGTGCTGGTGCGGCGTTCATGTCCGTTATGGCGTCCACGCTGGTGCGGGATGCTGGGCGGTCGGCTGACCGGACACTCTCCGCAGGCAAGGGTGTGCTGCGGTCGGTGCGGGTGGTTTCGCCTGGTGCGTGCTCGAGGTGCGCGATCCTCGCAGGGGTCACGGGGTACAAGACGGATTTCAAACGTCACCCTGGCTGTCGGTGTACGTCTATGCCGATTCGTGACGGCGAGGGTGCCCCAGAGGGGTTCTTCAACAACACGGACGAGTATTTCGAGTCCTTGTCCCGTGCGGAGCAGGATCGTGTGTTCACGAAGGCGGGCGCGGAGGCGATCCGGCAGGGTGCGGACCCGATGAAGGTCGTCAACGCGCGCCGTGGGGCGTACGGGGTTTCGTACAACTCGCGCGGCACGGGCCGGGTGAACCCTGGGCGTTTGCAACAGGTGACGATCGGTGTTCGTGCTGACGGTTCGCCGATACGGGTGTACGCGACCACGGAGGGCACTACTTCGCGGGGCGCCTGGGGTCGCGGGCAGACGTTGAACAGTGGCATTCGTGAGGGTGACCGTTACCGCCGAACCCGTTCGTTGCGGCTGATGCCTGAACAGATCATGCAGATGTCGTCCGACCCGGCGCGTATCCGCACTCTCCTCGAGCAGTACGGGTACATCACATGAAGGTTTCCCGCGTGAAGCGGCGAATCACCCCGCATGGGGTGGCAGGGCGATCCGAGACGGGTCGCCTTTTTCTATCCCATCAAGGAGTGATTCCACATGTCAGAAACCGAAGCCGTTGAGACGACGGACGAGGAACAGGTTGACGCCGGAGATTCCACAGAGTCCACCGACTCCACAGACTCCGCCGAAGAAGAAGCCGAGGCGCAGGAAGACCCCACCGCAGGGCTGAGAAAGGCTCTCGCGGCGGAACGGAAGGCACGCCGGGAAGCGGAACGTAAGGCCCGCGACCTGGAGCACGCCCGCGCTGACGCTGACAAGGAACCTGCCGAACAGGCCCTTGAGAAGGCCCGCCGTGAGGCTCGGGAGGAAGCTCAGAGCGCTTTCAACCAGCGTCTCGTGCAGGCCGAGCTCAAGGCTGCACTCGCGGGGAAGGTCACTAACCCTTCCCTGGCACTCAGAGTCATCGACACGTCAGAGATTGACGTTACCGGCGACGGCGAGATCGATTCTCAGTCCGTGACGGACGCGATCGAAGCCGCACTCGCCCAGTACCCCGAGCTGGCGCCCGTTCAGAAGCGATTCGACGGGACCGCAGATCAGGGAGCAAGGGGGAAGACTGCGCGTCCCGCGCAACTCACCCGAGAAGACCTCAAATCCATGTCTCCCGAGCAGATCGTGAAAGCCGAAGCCGAAGGGCGTCTCGCTTCACTGCTTGGGGGGTAACCGCAGAAAGGGCCAATCATGGCTGTTACCAACTTCATTCCTGACATTTGGACCGCGAAGATCCTCGTCGCGCTCCGCAAGAAGGCCGTCGCCGGCCAGCTTGTGAACCGTGACTACGAGGGCGAGATTCGCCGCATGGGTGACTCCGTGAAGATCACGTCGGTCAACGATGTGACGATCGGGAACTACTCGGCTCACAACGACATCACCTGGGAAGACATCGATGACGCGACCCGTTCGCTCGTCATCGACCAGGCGAAGTATTTCGCGTTCGAGCTCGACGACATCGAGCGTGCGCAGGCGGTAAACGGTGGCGCGGTGATGAACCAGGCCATCGACAACGCGACGTACCAGCTTCGCGACACGGCGGACGCGTTCCTCCTTGACGCGATCAACGACGCGGCTGAGGCCACGTCGAACGACCTGGGCACGGTGGCGATCCACACGACCGCTCAGAACCTTTACGAGGCGTTCGTTGACCTGGCTGTGAGGCTCGACACGGCGAACGTTCCCGAGGAGGGCCGGTTCGCGGTTGTTTCGCCGGCTCTGCACGGTCGTCTGCTGAAGCTGCCGACGTTCATCACCCCTGGTGACCAGGCTGCTCCGCTCGCGCGTCAGAACGGCTACATCGGTGCTATCGCCGGTCTCGAGCTGTACAAGTCGAACAACCTCCCCGCTGTCACGGATGTTGCGGCGACCGGTGGCCTCGCTATCGCGGGTCACTCGATCGCGACGACGTTTGCTGAGCAGATCGTTTCGGTCGAGGGTGTGCGCCGCGAGAACCGTTTCGCCGATGGCGTCAAGGGTCTCCACGTGTACGGCGCGAAGGTTGTTCGCCCGACCGCTGTCGCCAAGGTCGAGTTCGACGCGACCGCGTGACCCCCGTTTGGTGGGGGTGGGTAACTGCCCCCACCAAACCAACCTTTACTGTCAAACACCACCTAGGGGGTCGCTGTGGTCGCGTTTGCCGTTGCAGATGATGTCGCCACGCTCCTGAACCGGACTTTCACGACCGGTGAGGAGACGTGGGTTGAGGGTCTGCTGGATTCCGCGTCCGCGTATCTCCGCGCGGTCATTGGGCAGCAGGTTTACCCGGTCACGACTTCGGAGTTTGTGGCGTACCCGGATTCGGGGCGGGTGGATCTGCCCCAGTGGCCCGTGGTGTCCGTTGACGCGGTGGAGCGTGACGGGACGGCGGTGGATTACACGTACCGGCCCGGTTACATCACTGTGGGGTCGGATGACCCGGTGGATGTGACGTTCACGTGGGGGTATGCAGAGGCCCCGGAACTCTTGAAGTCGTTGTGCGTGGTGTTGGTGTCGCAGGCGATCATGGCGGTTGAGACGACGGGTTCACTCAGCTTTGGGGGGCTGTCGTCTATCGCTCTCGATGATTTCCGGGCCGCGTTCTCGAACGGTGGTGCGGAGTCGGGGATGGTGTTGCCGCGGATTCAGCAGGCGCTTGTCCGGTCGCAATTCGGGCAGGGTGACGTGTTCGTGGTGGAGACGCGGTGAGCTTGCTGAGCGCTGGCCTTGCCGCTGGTCGCCGGCAGGCCAATTCGCGGATGACTGAGGTTTTCCAGTTCTACACGGTCGCGAAGGTGCTCGACGAGGACACTTTGGACGACGTTGAAACCGAGACCGAGCTTCTGGTCACTCAGGGGCGACTCAAGGTGACCTCCTCGCAGGGTCGTGATGTGGAGTCGGG
>CAYXQJ010000090.1:0-7275 GCA_964467455.1 uncultured Hyphomicrobiales bacterium
GCATGGCAGCCCATGCGTTGAACTGTCCCAACTGCGGCGCGGCGACTACTTCAGAGGCGACGCGTTGCGAGCATTGCAATTCCCGCCTCGCCACGGTGGCGTGTCCGGCGTGCTTCGGCATGATTTTTCGCGGCGCAAAGTTTTGTTCCCACTGCGGCATGGAAGTGCGGCGCGTTGAATCCCGCGCCAGCGAAATCTGCCATTGCCCGCGTTGCCGCGTGAACACGCGAGAAGTTACGCTCGGCAAGACGACCTTGCGCGAGTGTCCCGTATGCGAAGGGCTGTGGGTGGACAGCGTGGCGTTGCATCAGATCACCACGGATCACGAACGGCAGGCGACTATTCTCGGCGCTGCGGCGGATGTTGTTCCGCCCGCGCATCTGCCGATGGAACGCATTCGTTACGTCCCCTGCCCGGTTTGCAAAGATCTCATGCATCGCGTGAACTTCGCCAAGTGTTCCAACGTCATCGTGGACGTCTGCAGACCGCACGGCACGTGGTTCGACAAAGACGAACTGCATCGCATCGTAAAATTCATCAGTGCCGGTGGGATGGATGTGGCCCGCGCCCGGGAAATGGCGGACTTGGAACGCAGCCGCCAGCGCCTCGAAGCTGCGAAGAACACAGCGGCGATGGAATCACGCGGCCGCATTTACTCCGACTACAGCCACCATTATTCCCTCCGCGATTCCGCGATCACCTTCGCCCTCGATTCGCTGGTAGATTCATTCTTTGATTGAGGACTGTTCGTCAGGGGAATGTTTGTCAGTGGAATAAGCCCTGAACCGGTCGGTCTTCCATTCCTCTGACAATCATTCCTCTGACAATTTCGCCTCACCGCCCGACTTGATTTCTTCGCCATCTCTTCTACGCTGACACGCTCGAATCCGTTTGGATTCGCGGTATTCACCTCCCTCGCCCCATCGGATGGGGAGAGGGCCGGGGTGAGGGGCGAACCGAAATTGATTTTATGAACCTTAACAACGAAGAAATCCGCCGTTACTCGCGGCATCTGATCCTGCCGGAAGTCGGTCTGGCCGGGCAAAAGAAGATCAAAGCCACCAGCGTCCTGTGCATCGGCGCGGGCGGCCTCGGCTCGCCCATCGCCATGTATCTCGCCGCCGCGGGCGTCGGCAAGATCGGCATCGTGGATTTCGACACCGTGGATTATTCCAACCTGCAACGCCAGATCCTCCACACCGACGCCGATGTGGGCCGCTCCAAAGCGGAATCCGCCAAAGAAACGATTCGCGGCATCAATCCGTATTGCGAAGTGGTCATCCACAATACCGCGATCAATTCCGGCAATGCGCTCGACCTCATCCGTCCCTACGACATCGTGGTGGACGGCACGGACAATTTCCCGACGCGTTATCTCACCAACGACGCCTGCGTGCTGCTCAAGAAGCCGAACGTCTATGGCTCGATCTTCCGCTTCGAAGGCCAGGCCAGCGTGTTCGCGCCGCATCTCGGCGGACCGTGCTATCGCTGTCTGTATCCCGAACCGCCGCCGCCCGGCATGGTGCCGAGTTGCGCGGAAGGCGGCGTGCTCGGCGTGTTGCCCGGCATCATCGGCTGCATCCAAACGACCGAAATTTTGAAACTCGCGCTCGGCAAAGGCACTTCCATGGTTGGCCGCCTGCTGCTCTTCAATGCGCTCGACATGAAGTTCCGCGAACTCAAGTTGCGGCGCGATCCCGCGTGTCCCATCTGCGGCGACAACCCGACGATCAAGGAGTTGATTGATTACGATCAATTCTGCGGCATCCAACCCGCGCCCGCCGAACCCGTCGGCAATCCCGACGAAGTCACCGTGCAGGACATGAAGAAGGCGCTGGATAATCCGAGCCTCGGCATCAAGGTCATTGACGTGCGCGAAGCCGACGAATACGAGATTGCCAAAGTGGACGGTGTGCCATTGCTGCCGCTGAGCCAGATCAACGAGCGCTTCACGGAACTCGATCCGAACCAGACTTACTATCTGCACTGCAAAGCCGGCGTGCGTTCATTGAAGGCGTTGAACTTCCTGCGGCAACAAGGATTCAAGTATCTCAAGAGCGTCAAAGGCGGTATCACTGCCTGGAGCGAGGAGATTGATTCCAAAGTGCCGAGGTATTGAGGCGTAGCGACAGACTTAGGACGTATTGTCTGTTAACGCGCCACCGTGGGGGAAAAGCAGAATCTCATAGATTATGAAAACACGGACAATACAGAAAAAACTTGGTTTGGTTGCTTTTGCCCTCGCTGTTTGGGTGAGCGTATTCGGGCAGTCGCCGGTGATCAGTTCTTTTAGCCAGAATGGAGAGTTGATCTGCACAAACTTACAACCTGGCAGCTTGGCATCTGTGGAATGGGCCTCATCCGTGGCTGGTCCATGGACGAACAACTGGGCGAGTCTGGCTGCGGTGGCAGCCGACTCGAACGGGACGATTCGGGTGAGCGTACCAATGTTTTACCGTGTGCGGGCCAACACCAATTCTGAGCCACCGGGGATGGTCTTGATTCCAGCCGGCACGTTTACGATGGGCAATTGCATGTCCACCAATGAGGGACTAAGCGGAGAACTACCATTACACTCCGTCTTTGTGAGCGCCTTCTACATGGATAAATTTGAAGTAACAATAGCGCGGTGGGATGAGGTCCATCAATGGGCGACAAATCATGGCTACAGCTTCGAGTATGGAGCAGAAGGCAAAGATCATGATCACCCAGCCCAAAAAGTAACTTGGTATGACGCAGTGAAGTGGTGTAACGCGCGGAGCGAGAAGGAGGGGCGGACGCCAGCTTATTATACAAGCGCCACATTTACGACCGTTTATAGGAGCGGCCAACTCAACCTCGACAACACGTGGGTGAATTGGAATCAAGGATACCGGTTGCCGACGGAGGCCGAATGGGAGAAAGCAGCGCGGGCTGGGTTAAACGATCACAGATTCTCGTGGAGCGACACAGACAACATCACGCACAACAGAGCCAATTATTTCAGCGGCACAAATTATGGGTATCAGGGAACAAATTTTATTCTTGTCTATGACACTAGCCCGACACGCGGAATGCATCCCACCTTTGCCGTAGGCTCTCCTCACACCAGTCCATCAGGTTATTTTGCACCCAACGGTTATGGCCTCTACGATATGGTAGGAAATGTTTGGGAATGGTGTTGGGATTCGTATGGAAGTTACAGCAGTGCTCCGCAAAGCGATCCGCGCGGGCCGGTTGCAGGGGCGGATCGTGTGACTCGTGGCGGTAGTTGGGGTGACTTTGCATTCTGGAGTCGGTCGGCTGCCCGCCTCTCACGGTCTCCAGACTCCAAGTACCCGACTACGGGGTTTCGGTCCATTCTGCCGCAAAGTCAGTGAATGACAGCGATACTCGGAACCGACTGACAACAGATACCATGACACTCAACGAAGCCGTAACAGCCGCAAGAGAAGGCACACTTGCCGGACGGCTTACCGCAACAACCCACCTGCATACTTCGGTCAAGATGACTATGGTGTCCGTTGCGTCTTATCTCCAAGTCAATGAACGACAAGGAAAGGTCGTGGCATTAAAAACATCGCACTATGAAAATTACTGAGCACCTTCAAAAACTCGACATGCTAATTGTCGAACACACGAAACCTCCAGTTACATCATTACTTCGCAATCAGCTTTCACTCATCACAGAGCAGTTTGAGGCGTATCAGGTCGCTTCTGACAAACAAGATCATACTCTTGCGACGCAGATTGAAACCATAGAACGCCTATTAAAAGAAAATCAGGAATTAAACGCAAAGGTTACAAACACAAATCAAGCTGGGTGGGATGAGCTTCACAAAAAATCTGACAACTACATTAAGATGATTCAGAGCAAGCAGTTGAAGGGGTTGTGAATCGTGTGGATTCAACTCCGGGCGAAGAATCAAATAAATTGTGTTTGGCGTTTTCCGACGGCAGCAAACGTATGAACAACCACATCGAAATAGATTCTCCAAACTCGTACCAAACCTATAACGGGAAAGGCGTTTTGTTTTATAGGAAGGTTGGGGAGTCGCCGGCACTCACCGAGGCCAAGTTCTTGGTTGGGGGCAATTCAAAATGGATGCAGATTGATTGGGTTGTGTCTTTCTCCAGCGACAAGATGGTTATTGAGCACATACCGGTTTCACCGGAGATTCTGCAGGGTATTCAGCCAGCGCCACAATCAGTCTTGGACGCTTTCAACGGTCGGATTCAGTTCGTCATTCCCACACCGATTCGTGCCGTATATTCAAACGAACGTCCCGGGGCGGTGGCCAAGCCTTGAATGCATTCGGCCCGATCTACGGTGATAACCCGACGATCAAGGAGTTGATTGATTACGATCAATTCTGCGGCATCCAACCCGCGCCCGCCGAACCCGTCGGCAATCCCGACGAAGTCACCGTACAGGACATGAAAAAGGCGTTGGATAATCCGAGCCTCGGCATCAAGGTCATTGACGTGCGTGAATCCGACGAATACGAAATCGCGAAAGTGGAAGGCGTGCCGTTGCTGCCGTTGAGTCAGATCAACGAACGCTTCACCGAACTCGATCCGAACCAAACCTACTACCTCCACTGCAAAGCCGGCGTGCGCTCGTTAAAGGCGTTGAACTTCCTGCGGCAACAGGGATTCAAGTATCTCAAGAGCGTCAAAGGCGGCATCACTGCCTGGAGCGAGGAGATTGATTCCAAAGTGCCGAGGTATTGAGCCATTCAGCTTAAACACTGGGTTGACATTAGATGGCGACGGCGGTAACTGTAAGCCATGGCTGCAACCGTTGCCCAACCTCAAAAAGAACTGCTGCGCGAATTGCTCAAGGCGGGCCGCTGGACCAATGAAAGCGAAATCGTTCGCTACGGCATTGAACTGGTGCGCCGGGAAGTCGAACGCGAACAACTCGCCAAGTATCCCGATGGCACGCTCGCCCGATGCTACAAAAAAATGAACCGGGAAGAGTTGGCCGAAGACGCCGCCTGGGGTGAGGCCAGTTTGAAAGCTCAAGAAGTTGAGCGATGAAGCAGTGGGACACATTTGATTGTGAATTCTCGCATGGCAAACACCCGTGCATTGTCATCTCCCCAACGGACCGGTGCAAGAATCCCGACTTGCTGACCGTAAATGTTCTCGCCTGCCAGAGTTATCGGGCACAGCGCTTGCCCCGCGAGAATGAATGCCTAATTGATGCTTCCGACGGGATGGATTGGGAGACGCTCGTTCGTTGCGACTTCGTCTGGGTGGCTCGCAAAAGTGAGTTGAAGCAACGTCGTGGAAAAGTTGGCCCGGAACGTCGCCGGGCAATCGGCCAGAAATTGATTCGCCTCTTCGGCCTCTGGCTGGGATAGAAACTCAATCCGAACCAGACCTGCGACCTGCACTGCAAAGCCGGCGTGCGTTCGCTGAAGGCGTTGAACTTTCTGCGGCAACAGGGATTCAAATATCTCAAGGGCGTCAAAGGCGGCATCACGGCGTGGAGCGAGGAGATTGATTCCAAGGTGCCGAGGTATTGAATGGAAGCACTAAGGATGCGGGTCTGGGATTTAGCGGCTTTCCACGCGGCGGGAACTTTCCACCGCTTGCACCCTGCGTCGGCACGGCGTATTCTGCGGCCATGAGCACGATTTCGGTTAGTGACCTCAAGAAGAAACCCGCGAAGCAATGGCTCAAGTCGGCGGGCAAGGAAGACTTGGTCGTCACGTCCAAAGGTCAGCCGGTGGCGGTGTTGCTGCGCATTGCGTCGGCTTCGGTGGAATCCACCCGCGCGCTCGTGCGCAGTGTCCGTGCGTTGCAAGCCCAGGCCGCACTTCAGCAGGCCGCCGGGGTCAGCGGCACGGCGAATTTTTCCCTTTCTGACACTGATGCCGAAATCGCCGCCAGCCGTCGCGCCCGTCGTCGGAAATGAAACTCGAGCTCGACACCAATATCGTTGTGTCGGGCTTGCTCCAGTCTCAAGGGAATCCCGCCCAAGTTCTCATGCTGGCGTTGGCTGGCGCGGTACAGGTTTGCCACGATGAGCGCATCCTGGCCGAATACGCCGAGGTGCTCGCCCGCCCGCGATTCAAGTTTGATCCCAAACGGGTGCGTGAGGTTCTGGCGAAACTTGAAACCGACGGATTGGCCATTGATGCCAGTGACCAGCCGGATTTGAATTTGCCCGACCCGGACGATGAGCCGTTTCTGGCAGTCGCATTGGCGGCTTCGGCAGATTTCTTGGTGACCGGAAATTTGGCTGATTATCCGCCCGGCAAGCGACGAGGCTGTGCGGTGGTTTCGCCTGCGGCGTTCATGGAGCATTGGCGGAAGTCGCAATCTGAGAATTAAACCGCATGGGCCTGACCATTCACTGGACGCTTTCCACGCAGCGCGAACTTTCCGAGGCCGTGGTGCGGGAACTCGCAACGCGCACGAAGGCGTTTGCCCAAAAGATCGGTTGCGAGAAAGTGCTCGGGCCAAAACGCGGCGGGCCGGATGAAATAAAACTTCGCCAGCTTCCCAACGGCGACACGACGGGCGATTTCATTCCGGCGGAATCGGGCTGGAGCGTGATGGTGTTGCCCGGCGCGGGAGCCGAGCCGGCGGAGTTTGGATTGTGCCGGTATCCCGGCAACCCGCACTGGAAGCTGATCGGTGCGTGCAAAACCCAATACGCGGCGCAACACGGCTGGGAACATTTTATGGTGTGCCACCGGCGCGTCATCAGCCTGCTGGATTTGTGGCGCGACTTTGGCGTGGACGTGAAAGTGACAGACGAAGGCGAGTTTTGGGAGACGCGGTCAGTGGAACGCTTGCGTGAGCGGCTCGGCACTTACGACCGGCTTGTGGCCGCGATGGCGGGTGCGCTCAAGGATTCGCTCGGCAAAGGACCGCGCGGTGTGCAGGCGGAGATTTTCAACGACGCGCGCTTCGAGCATTTGGAAGCGGAAGGCCGCGCCGAATTCGCAGCGAAGATTGAGGAGGCGCGTAAGCTTATTGAGGGCGAGGGAATGGGCCATCGGTGACGGCGGCAACATCTTGCCATCCGGAACAAGCGCCTGAGTTTTTCGCGGCGACCGGAAACTTGGACGATTCCTTTTTTCGTGAGTTTCTTTCCGCCGGGCTGGAAGCCCCGGCTCTACGTCAGCCAAGGATGGCTGACGCTAAGAGCCAAGCCAATCTGAGAGCGCGCCGCCGCGACGCGCTCTCGATTCGTCCAGAATTTCCCAACTCCAATTTACTTTTGATTTCCACTCGCCTTCAGATAGCTGTTAATCAGACAACGGTAGTTAGGCAGGT
>CAYXQJ010000091.1:0-7221 GCA_964467455.1 uncultured Hyphomicrobiales bacterium
TTCACCTGTGGGACTTGGCCGGCCCGGGCACGCGCGAGACATTTCCGGAAATTGATGAACTCGCCGCGCGTTGCCGGTTCCGCGATTGCACCCACACGCAGGAAAAAGATTGTGCCGTGCAGGCTGCCTTAGCTGACGGTTCATTACCGCAGGCTCGTTACGACAGCTACGCAAAATTGCAAAAGGAACAAGCGTATCTTCGCGCGGCTGAGGAGCGCGCCAGTTGGCAATCCAGCCGCAAGAAGGAACGCGTCGCCCACCGCGCCTTCAACAAAGAGATCACCTGGCACAAAACCCGTCGGTGAGGCTGGCGGCGCGGAAGCCAAACGCGTCTTTGCCACAATGGCGGACAGGGAAAAAATCGACGTCGCCAAAATCGAGGCCGCCCGCCACGGGTGATGGGAACGGCGTCCGGAAATAGCCACAACCGCGATGCGGTTGAGTAGAGTATTTTGTTTGGACGTTGACTCAGGGTAGCTCGTTGCTCGCAACCCTGGGCTTTGGGGCGGAATCCCGTTGGGATTCTCAGATGGCGCGAACGCCAACAATCCCAAAGGGATTGTGGCCTTCAGCCCAAGGTTGGCGCATCCGCGCCTACCTTGGGTTCACGTTCAAAAAATGAAAACAACGCCAACGGCGTTGTGGCTAGACAACCAGGCGCGAGGCGTGGCTGGACGCGGTGACGAATCCCGATGAATCGGGACTGCCGGGCCGGATACTGCCGTCGGATTATCTGGGGCAACAGGCGTGGCGGCGGCGGGTGGAAGTGCTGCGCGACGCCGGCCGGCAACTGCGCACGTTCAACCCGGAATGGCTGCCCCGCCAGCCTTTGTTGCATCAGCAACAAAGGCTCGTTGTTGACGCGAGCAGGGATGTTGAGCCGCAATCGCGTCAGGGCGGGAAATTGCCTTCAGACGGCAACCATGGGTATGGCTTGCAAGCAATTTGAAGCGCAATACACTCGCGCAATGAGGCCCGCCTTTAAATCCGTAATCATACATCGTCCCGCTGGACGGCTCGAATTCTGGATAACCCTTGCGGCATTGATCTTCAACGCGTGCTGCGTCACCCCGACGGATGGCGCCCCTGCTCAAGCCGGGTTGACACAGCGTTATTCCCTTTCAGCCCTCGGAGTTTCATCAAACGACCATCCCATCACGATGATTCGAGCAGTGCTCGAACGTCCGATCAAAAACATCATCAAGCCCGGCGTAACACCTGGAGAAATCCCGGAAATCGAGGTGGAGACTGCCGTCCGAGCTTTCATGAAATCACATGAAAACCGAGAAGCTGTTGTATTTTGGTATGGTGTCGGCTTCCTGCGGTGGGGTGTCATCGAAGAAGCGAAAAAGGAGGGATTTTCGACGAGCGACGGCGACGATCGCATTTCCGACGCGTTGCGCCTTTTGTTGAGGCTGGCGCTCGAATACTATCGCGAAAGCCCAAAAGATTATGCGAGTGACCAGCAAACGTTCCTTTCGGAAGCTGGAATCAAACAGCTTGCACAAAATGTCCTCGCTTGGGATGACGCAGTTTCCAACGGTTTTGTCCCGAAAGCGAAGTTTGCAAACGCGCACAAGACCGCGCGGCAGAGTCTCGAAGAACAATTACTTGAAGTGGTCCAACTCCTGACGAGTGAGGCCATTGCAAAGGAAAACCTGCCCATAATTGCGCCTCAGGTGGCAAGTCCTTCTGTCGATTCTAATACCAATCGTCCCGCCAGCGAATTCACCAAAGTTCCCGCTGCCGGAATCGCGGCTGCTGTGGCTGAACTTACATTCGACGACTTAAGCCGGGCCCTGCGGCTGTATGACGGCGTCGGTGGCGGCGCGGTGGATCACGACGCGGCGCGCGCCCTGTTGCTGAAGGCGAACCAAGACGATCCTCTCGTGAAGATGTGGCTGGCCCGGAGCCACCATGCGGGGCGCATGAAGTTCTCGCTCAATGTCGTGGAAGGAAATCGGCTCGCCAACGAGGCACTGCCCCAGATTCGGCTCCTGGCGGATGGTGGCCAGGCGGAAGCGCAGTTCCTCCTCGGGTCCGCGCTGACAGAAGGTATCGGCGTGAGGCGGGATCAAGTCCAAGCCGTCAAATGGCTGACGCTGGCGGCCGCTCAGAATCACCCCGCCGCCCGGAACTCATTGGCCCACGCTTACTGGACTGGCGGCGGGGTAGAGAAGAACATCGCGCGCGCCCTCGAGCTGAACCTGCAGGCGGCGCAGCAAGGGCAGGTGTTCGCAGTCATGGCCTGTGGACTCATCCTGCTCGCGGGCGACGGTGTGCCCAAGAATGCGGACGAAGGAGTGCGCTGGCTGAAGGCGGCGGCGGAACGCGGGCTCGGTCCGGCCCAGGACCATTTGGGCACCCTGCTGGTGAGTGGCGAAAGCGTGCCCCAGGATGTCGCCGCGGGGGTCGCGTGGTGGCGACGCGCAGCCGAACAGGGCATGGCCGAGGCGCAGGAACGTCTTTACGACCACCTCGTCGTACAACCTCGCGCGACGGAGCGGGCGGAAGCGCAGGGCTGGTTGAAGAAGGCGGCGGATGCGGGACGGCCGTCGGCTATGTTCAAGCAGGCAGTAGAGCAAATGCGCCGTAGCAACGATCGCGAAGCGCTGGCCTTGTTCATTAAGTCCGGAAACAAGGGTTACGTCCCTGCGATGATCGAGGCCGGGCGCATGATCCGTGACGGCCGGGGAACTGCCCGAAGCGATACCAGTGCCCTGAAGTGGTTTCAGATCGCATTGAAGATGGAGACTAACAACAGCTCGGCGTTGTGGCAGGTGGCGGAAATGACGCGGGCGGGCCAGGGCGTTGCCCGGGACGAGGCCGAGGCCTGGCGCTTGTCGTTGCGGGCGGCGGAACTCGGTCATGAACCGGCCATCCGATACGTCGCGGTAGCGCATGCCTTGGGCCGCCACATTCCTGAGAACAAGACGGCAGCATTCGAGTGGTTCAAGCGTCTGAAGTCGCCGCGTTGGAACGCAGCGGACGAAATCCACGACTTTGCCTGGAAACTGAACATGGGTTTCAAGCCGGAGGAAATTCCCGAGGACAAGGTCAAAGCGGCCGTGTGGTACCGGCACGCTGCCGATCTCGGCAATGTCCGCGCCATGGTCGGGCTGGCGGAACTGGCCGAACACGAAGCAAAGTATGGGAAATCCGATCAGGAGAGGCACGCGGCTCGCGCAGTCGAGTGGTACCGACGGGCAGCCGAGTCCGGCGACGCAAAGGCGATGCTCATGTTAGGACTGAAGTTACTCACTGGCGCAGGCGTGAAGCAGGACGGTCCGCAGGCGGCGGATTGGTTTCGAAAGGCGATCGACAAGTCCAACGACGCCGATGCGATTTCCCGACTCACCGCCAAATACGCGAGGCAAGCTTTAGGTATCTTCTATGCGTCCAGCATCGGCTCGCCGCGCGACAACGCCCAGGCGCTCGAGTGGTTCAAGCGTGCCGCGGGCAGCGACGCCCGACTCGCATCCACGTTAGAGGAGGTGGCAAGTGCGTTCAGGTTTGGCAACGACGCTCCGAAGGATGAGCAGGCCTATGTTTACTGGCTCCAGGAGGCGGCGACCCGGGGCCATCCGGAGGCGATGTTCGATCTTTCCCAGGAACTGGAGACGGGTAAGTTGCTTGCTCGACAAACAAATCAAGCTGCGAGCTGGCTGCGGAAAAGCGCCGAGGCCGGGCATGTCGCAGCGATGTTCGAATGGGGCGAGCGGTTGAGCGCCGGCAAAGGGGTGGCCGTCGACCCGAGTGCGGCGGTGTCGTGGTTTCGCCGGGCCTTGGAAGAAGTGGCACGCCAGGAAAAATCCGGGAATTGGACGTTCGGGCTAGGCATAAAAGTCCATCAGGCGCAGAAAAACATGGGTTACGCCCATGCCCTAGGCCGCGGCGCACCGCAGGATGAGGCCGAGGCCACAGTCTGGTTTCGACGTGCTTCGCCGGAAGCGAACGAACCGGCGGAGTCCTACCGCTGGCTCGGCCAAAAACTTCAGGACGGTGATGGCTTTCCAGCGGATCCGGTCGCGGCAGTGACGTGGTTCAAGAAAGCCGCAGAATTGGGTCACCTGATTGCAGTCCTGGACGTCGCCCTGGCTCTGGACGAACTTCCGGAGGACAAACGTCCGGCGGCGGAAGTGATCGCGTGGTATGAACGGGCTGCCCGGCAAGAGGGCGAAGTCGGCGGAATTGCGAAATACAGACTCGGCGGAATTTATTTCAAAGGCGAGGGGGTGAATCAGAACTTGGCTACAGCCTTGCGCTGGTTCAAGGCAGCGGCCGAGGCGGGCCAGGTCCAGGCCATGTCGGTCTATGGGCGGATGCTGCGGCGCGGTCTGGGTGCGCCCGCAAATCCGACTGAAGGCGAGCGCTGGATCGCCGAGGCCCGCGCCAAGGGCTATGTGGAAAATCCCAAGGACTTAGCCGATAACGACGACTTCGCCCGGTCCAAAGCACCCAAGACGGGAACGGAGGTGGAACGAGGCAGGCAAGACGGCACCGCCGCCAGCAGTGCGCCTGCATTAGCTGCGGCAGATGCGAGAACGCGCGCCCAAACCGCAGCCCAAGGCGCGGCGGTCATCGGCATCGCCGTGCTGAAGGGACAGACCTTGTTGTCTGTCGATTCACCAGTCACCGGCGAGGAGATGGGGCAGACGCTAATCAGCGAGTTGAAGGCCGCTTCCTCTCGCGGTGCCGCTACCGACTCCCCGGTTCGTGCTGTTGCCTATACCGATCCCGGAGTCGAGTCGAACTCCGCCGACGTCTATTACTTCGTCGGTGAGCGCACGTTTGGTCCCTACCGTTTCTCCGTCGCCCGCTCCAAGGTGGATGAGATAGCCAACACCTTCCAGCGATCCCGGACACCGACCGGCAACGAGGGGCGCCGCGGTCCGCTATCCCCGTGAGGTCACCGTGCCGGCGAGGAATTGTCAACGGACTTGCAACTCTGCTACCTTCCGGTGCATGAACAGTTACCCAACGGTCAACTTCCCTTTGCTTCTTGTCAGGGGGGGGCGTTTACGAACCTCCTCCCCTTTGAAGCAAATAATCTACGATCGACAAAAATACTTCCTGCACGCCGCAAGTGTCTTGGCGGCTCTTGTGTTCAGCGCTTCATCCGAAGCTGCCAACATCACCTACGAGACCCGCGCACTTACCGGCACCGACGGCCCGCTAGGTCCAAGGTTGGGTTCGGGTGTAAGGTTCACCAGCTTCAACGCACCCGTGATCAACGACGCGGGGCAGACTGCGTTCTCGGGTCGCCTTACCGGCACGGGGGTGACCAATTTTTTGAACGACAACGGCATCTGGTCCGAGCGTGGCGGTTTGGGACTGAACTTGCTTGCCCGCGCTGGCAACCAAGCCCCGGGCACCGCTGCGGCCGTGAACTTCAAATCCTTAGACGCACCCGTGCTCAACGGCGCGGGGCAGACCGCGTTCGTAGGCGACCTCACCGGCACGGGTGTGGGTGGCAATAATGACTACGGCATTTGGTCCGAGAGTAGCGGGTCTGGCATGGCCTTGCTTGCGCGCGAAGGCAGTCAAGCTCCGGGCGTGGCCGCCGGTGTAAACTTCTCCGACCTGAGCAGCCTTGTGTTCACCGACGCGGGTCTCGTGTTCAACAACGCGGGTCAAGTCGCGTTCCTCGGCCGCCTCGCCGGCACGGGGGTGAGCAGCATTAATGACTACGGCATCTGGTCCGAGGGTGGCGGGTCGGGCTTGGCCTTGCTTGCGCGCGAAGGCAGCCAAGCCCCTGGGATGGCCACCAACGTGAGTTTCACTAGCCTTCGTGCCCCTGTGCTCAACAGCGCGGGGCAGGCCGCCTTCTTCGGGACCATATCCGGGCCGGGTGTGCCCTTGAATGGCCGCAGCATCTGGTCCCAAGGAGGGGGGGCGGGCCTTGCACTGATCGCCAAGGACGGTGATCACGCCCCGGGCACGAGCACGGGTGTAAATTTCAGCGGCTTTGGCGACCCTGTGCTCAATAACGCGGGTCAGGTCGCGTTCTGGGGTGGCCTCACCGGCACGGGGGTGACGAGCTCGAATAACAGCGGGGTCTGGTCCGGAGGCGGTGTGTCGGGGGTGACCCTGATCGCCCGCAGCGGCGACCCGGCTCCGGGAACAGGTTCTGGTGTGCGCTTCAGTACCTTCGACGACCCCGTGCTCAATGGCGCTGGGCAGACCGCGTTTTTCGGCGACCTCACCGGCACGGGGGTAACCAATGGCATCAACAGCCGCGGCATTTGGTCCGAAGGTGGCGGATTGGGGCTGGCCTTGGTCGCTCGCACAGGCGACCCCGCACCGGGCACTACCGCTGGCGTGAAATTCAATGGCTTCTACTACGTCGGTATTGACGGCCTCCTGCTCAACGGCGCGGGGCAAATGGCGTTTTTGGGCTCGCTCAGTGGCCCGGGTGTGGACTTTTCTAACAACTTAGGCGTCTGGGCAACCGACCCTAACGGACTGCTGCAATTAATTGCCCGGGCAGGCGACTTGTTCGATGTCAGCAACGACCCGCTCAATCCGGATCTGCGCACCATCGCCAGCCTGTCGTTCGTGGTAAACTCCGGTGGCCAAGACAGCCGGGGCACCAGTTTCAACGACGCCGGCCAGCTCGCCTTGCTCCTTTACTTCTCCGATGGCTCGGGGGGCATCTTCGTGGCTACCATCGCCGGTCCCTCTGTCAGCCCTTTGAAACTTACTATTACCCGAGCTACCACTCCGGCCAACGGCTACGACTTCGCGTGGGGCAGCCGACCGGGCAAGGTCTATGACTTGGTGACCTCAACCGACCTTGCCTCGCCGATTCCCGAATGGCCGGTCCATGCCTCCTACGGTAATATTCCCGCTACCGGCGCCACGACGACGCTCACGGCGGTCCCAGTCGATGGGCAGCAACGATTCTTCGCGGTTATCGAGAAGGATGCTCCGGCTGCGGACTAAGCAAGGGTCAAAACCAAGGGCACTCATTTGGGCTTAAGTCAACGCCATTTCACGTTGGGGACAATGGTTCGGTTTTGAACACTGCATCAATTTTTCGGCAAACTTCTTGACTCATTTTGATTAACGGCGGCCAGGGGCGTTTGAAACCTTCCCCCGGCAATTTCTTCGTCGCGTCGATGCCCAGTTTGCTGCCGAAGGCGATTTCGCTGGTGGCGTGGTCAAGCACGTCGGCCGGGCCTTTGGTGAAGATGCTGTCGCGTTGCGGGTCGGTGTTGG
>CAYXQJ010000092.1:0-6896 GCA_964467455.1 uncultured Hyphomicrobiales bacterium
CTCGTTGAAATGGCCGCGCATTTGCCCCGATTTACGGCACTCGTGCCAAGGCTTTAAATTCGAGTATTTTCTTGGGTGTACTATCGCACGATCAAAAAAACTCAAACTCGCGTTCTGGGCCGTGGAGTGATCCCTGCGAGGCGCAGTTGTCGGGAGCCCCATCGGGGCGATGGGGAGGGGTCGTGCTCGTCAACGGGAGCGGTCCTGAGGACAGTGACTAGATCGGACCTCCAGCGGGCCGCCCACGCTGCGTCGGCAGGTCAGCAGGTGAGCCATGGTGCCCCAAGGTAGTCGCGGGCTCCCGCGTTGCGGGCTCGTGTGTGCGCGCCCCGCGGGGAAACTTGGCCTTCAAAGCAAAATTGGTGCCCGCGGCGACGATGCCGCGCGTTGCGCTAGCAAGGCTTGAGTGGGCGGGACTATTTTGCGTGCAGCAGGCTGCGGGCCATTCCACTGAACGCCTCGCTCACCTACCAATTTGTGCTGCTGAGGAGTTGCGTGCTCAGAAACCGATCCGCGTGCTGATCCACAGCGCACCATGGATGGACAAGCCTCCTTCCACCTCCTTCCCGCCACGCGACAAGAGCACGCACCTGAGCTTTTTTGTTTTCGGTTTGCAGTGACGGTTTGTGTCACTCCTCGGGCGTTGTTCTCTTGACATCTCAATGGAGACGATAATGATCATATGAGTTTGAAATACGTATCAGCATGCACGCCAAATAAAGAACTTCACTCATCTGCGCCCGGTGCATCCTGACAGTGACTGCAAAGGAACTCGAACTCCTCCAGAGATTGCTCATCGCCCTCGTCTAGCACGCACTTGACGTGATACCACTGGAAGCCAGCACATTGCCACCCACGCATACACTCGATCTGCTGCACCGACGTCCTCTTGAGGCGGCACTCACACGTCAGCAGCACCATGTCAGTCAGTTCCGTCCTCAGAGCTTTGAGTTTGTTGGTCGAATAGAGACCCTCAATAAGTGGGAAGCGACCCTCTTCGTGAAGCTTATCATAATCATCAGTATCTGCAACCAAGTCAACATGGAACAACACAGTCGCCCAGCCAACGCACCTCCAGTCCAAAAGCCGGCATTCAGCCACTCATGTGCGGCGCGCAAGTCGGCGTTTGTGATGCGAGCTTCTTTCTTGGCAACTGAGCCATACATGCGCCAGCACCATGTTATGTCTTCCACTGTCAGCGCTGTGCGTCTGCCGAGGAGTAGCAAATTGAGCAACTTGATGGCACTCTCTGCTGTCACGCGGTTGTCAACGAGTTTCACGTGGTAGAGCACCAGCACGACATGGCGCTCGAGGAAGCTGCAGCTCGAGCCCAACAGAGTGATGCCGTATTCCCCCTGGGCGCGTTTGTCCATGACATTGAGCAATGCATCAGCAGGAAGGTTCTCTTGCGCACGCTGTCGACTTGCATCATCATCAGAGGCGTTGTTGACATAATGGTTCCACCAATGAACCAACGCACCGAGCCAGCCTGGCCGCTCGGTGCATTTTGACGCCTCTTTGAGCGGCTTGGGCACCTTCCCCCAAACGCTCAAAACCCGTTGTTGAGTCAGAAGCTCATCAGCATCGACACCTGGCGCGCCAAGCAGCTGCAAGCAGTGCAAATGTGAGAGAAAAGCAAAGAACCAATTCGTGTGTTGCTACTTGCCTTTGCCATTTGCACGGTGTGAGGCCAATGACGCTTTCTAAACCCATGCACGTCCTGCTGATTGCCCAGCGCGTATGCAAAGTAAATAATCGCAACCTCAAGCGCAGACTTGCGGTGGGGCGGCCACAGTTTCGTATGAGTGTCATCTGAGCCATATCCACGAGGAAAGACCTCGCCCAATGTGCGCGCAATGTCGCCAGAATTGCAAACCACGCCCACATACGCCATCAACTGAGGACCGCCGCCAGCGCCACTGTTGTTTCCCACATATCCTTGAATGCCGTGGATGGCCTCGCGAACCTGGCGAGCAACACGTTGACGATCTTGCAGCACGTGGTCCTCCTTGAGCGCGCATGCGTTCAAATGTGCATCAAAATCGCTCGTACGCCTCACAAAGATGCGGAAGCAATGCGGACAGCAAAGAAGTGACGATTGCAGCACTTGCGCTCGTTGACGGCGACGCGCACAGCAGCCCGCAGCCACATCTGGTGAGGGCACTACCTTCCCACAAGTTGCACACTCATACGATACGCCCATGTGCTCGAGAATGTGCTTGAGAAACGGACGGAAAGCTTGGTACGTCTTGCTGCACGTGCCATCGCGCACTTGGACCATGCAGCGCCGCTCATGTTGCATGATGTGGTGTGGTACGTTGTCCATGTCAAGAAATCTATACTCGCACAGAGGGCATTGGGTGGTGTGCAGCCGCGTCACAACGCCAAGAGATTCGTCTGAGGACAAAAGCGCGGGAGGGCACTGCTGAGCGATGGGCGCACTCAATGGAGCGCTGAAAGGAACAGGAACTGGCTCTACCTGCTGGAACCCAGCGCCCACGCCACGGAAGACCGGAGAAAGCGATAGCCCTGTGGGGTGCACTGGGAGCGTGGTAGCAAGATAGCTGGCAGCGCCTGCAGCACGATATGCACGGATGACAATCGGGCCATCTGCCTGTGACTCCATTGAGAACAGGCACTGCATGCCAATTCCACTGATGGAGCAATCTGAGATGGGCTCGTTCGCATTGAAATCGAGCACAGCAACGCCTGTGTCAGGTGACAACACGGAAGGAAGCGCGGTAAGCATCTTGTCTGCTGAGCTCAGATCGGTTCCACAGCGGACAAGTCGTAAAATGGCGCTCTTGATGACGCTCATCATCAGATCGTAGATGCCCTTGCCTTCGCCCGCCTCGCCACACAATATGTGGCGCAGTATGACGTTGCGTTTTCCAAAAACGAGAGGCGCCGATGCCACCACGCTGCTGCAGCAAATGGTCGGCCCTTTGTCGGTTACAATTGCGGCCTCCTTGATGTTGGGCCAGACTTTGAGCGCAACCTGGAGCGCAGCCTCCAAGACGGCCAGCGTGAGTTGCTGCGTCAGCTTGGTAATGCTTGGGTTGAAGAAATGCAGCACCACGCGCTCACGGCCGCAAACCACAACGCACGTCGCCCAGAAGCAGCCACTGTTGCCAAACCACGCGGCCTTGCTCATGTGCGGGACGAGCTCAGCCATGTTGAGCTTCATCATGAAGTCGAGATAGAAGACGGCCCGCGTGCCATCACCATTGCGCATCCATGGAAGCAGCGTCAAGTCAATCCACCTGCAGTTCGCCGTGTCGATCACCACGTGGCCGAGACAAAACGCCAATCGCCGCGCCAGTAGTAGGGCCTTGTCAAGTGCGGTGCGATTCGAAATGGAACACTTGATGTGATATGCGATGGCGCCAAGTGCTGCACAATGGGGACATTGTCGCAGCAACAAATCGCTGCTGACATCACCAACGCCAAGCACCTGCACCAGCTCGTGCGTCCACGCCGAAGAGCATGTCTCGTACTTCAACGAGCCATCAAAGAGATGGCGGCGGAACGCATCAAGCAGCGTCAAAACCACGGTAGTCAAAGGATCGGACTGGGGCAGATGGCTGTTGATGATATTGCGCAGCTTCTCCACATTTTCTGCCGCGCTGTTGTGAATGTTGCAGCAGCCCGCCTTGGCAGTGGTTTCACAAAATATACGAGCGTTGATCAGGTTGAAAAAACTGGCGCGTGAAAGTGGCTTGCCGACCTTGCGCACGTACAACTGGTAGAGGACATGGCGGGGGAGTAGCAGTAGTAGGCGGGCGCTTTCTTCAGCCTCCAGTGCAATGCGCACCAGATAATCAGCAGGATGCGTGCTGTTGCGCAAGTGGGCTATGCGATGCGCCCAGCCAAATGTACAGTGCTGGATCAAAAAGAGCACAGCCTCGACCACCATGGGCGCCAACTTGGAGCCCGAGCCGCCATCAACAGGATCACGATCACCATTACCAAATAGCTTGCGACGGCTTCCAGAACAATGGCGCAGGACGTTTGTCAGACGAGGATCGTCGAGGATACGCAGCATCCGACCAGCAGATTTGAAGACACGCACTTGGACCTGAAAATGGGCGTTGATGTCGTTGAAACGCATACCAGCACGCCGAAGCAGCGCAACAAGAAATGGCGCGAGCCCATCGCGATCCACCACGCCACTGAGATCCTCGTGATAGCGCAGCGCATGAACCACGGCATCAAAAAGGTTGGCGTTAGCTTGCTCATCACCACTGCCGCCACTAGTGCACCCACGCGCACGTTTGATGAGCTTTCGCAGATGCACAGGCCCGTTCTCCAACACTGCAGTGATCACGTCCTGGTCAGTTACACTGCGCCTCTGGGCGGTCTGGTCCACGATCTTCATCAAGTCAGAGCCGAGCCTGAAGCCCACGTTCTTTTGTGATTTGTTGGACCACGATGTGCCGCGACTCGGTGATGGCGTGCGTGATGGCGTGCGTTTCAGCGACGGCGGGCGTGTTGGCGACGGCGATGGCGTGCGTGTTGGCGATGACGATTGTAGGAGCGGCGACAAGGGCAGACGAGACCGTGAGCGTGGAGATGATTGAGGCGATGATGGATCGCGATGGGACGATTTGGAGCGATCCAATGAGATTGGAGACCATGGATGGCCTTGAGGAGGGCTCGAGGGCGGCGTTGCTGCATTCTCCTTGTTGGAATCCGTAGGCGCCCTCTGCAAATGAACAAAGATGTATGAGTTGAGTGAAAAAAAAACCGCGCTGCGCGCTCTCTTGTCTGCCACGCACCAAAAAGATGTCTTGATGAACATAGAGAAGCATGGTCGTAGACTCTTGCTCCTTGAGAAGGTGGTTGAGACTGGCCGGCGCAGACACGGTGCTATCGTTGAGAGAACACCATCGTGGGGGGTCAGATGCATCAAAGCGGCGAATGCCAGTGTAGTGGCCGGCGCCGTCATAACCTTTGTAGCGACAGACCGCCACCAACTTGTACACAGAGCGAGCAATAGCGACCTCCAGATCGTGACAGAGTGAGCGCACGGGGGCACCCAACTGAAGAAAAACAAATGGTGGGTTTCCCACGAGCGTGTGGGAAGTATCAGGAACGTGTCCACAGGGTGCGCACTCGTCACACGAGCAGGGTCTGTCAGTTGGCGCCCTGTTGAGACAGGCGTCGATTCCACGTGCGACAGACAATCGTTCTTCCACCCAAATATTGACCACGAGCACGTCATCAACACGCACCGTCTTAGAGCCGACATGGTGAGTGGACTGAAAGTCTTCAAATCCAAAGAGGCGCTTGAATGGACCAATTGCATCCGCTGCCTCACCATCCACGCGAGCACCCAGACAGAGCAACGCATTGTTCGCGTCCTCCTGATTTGTTGGATCAAATCCAAGCGCCCTGGCAAGACGCTCGACATCGCCTGCCAAGCAGCTTGTGGCGAGACACGCAGTGAGAAGGACGTGGACCTGGTCGGGGTTGCTTGAGCGCCAGTTGGCGGAGTTGAGAGCAGCCAACAAAGATGTGCAGCGCAGCATCTGAATAATGACGATCAGGTAGCACAGGTTTCCTTCACGTGCAATTCCCGTGGGAATTGGTGGGGCGAACTGCCGCTCCACACAGCGCCTCGGGGACATTTCCATGGGTTCTTCTTCCCCAAGATCGATGGGTGTGCTGGCAGCCCCCATGTGGGAAGGCGGCGACGCAGCAGCATCGCCATGGCCAGCGCCGGCTGAAGCCGTGTGAGTACGTGAGCGTGCACGCCCCCACTCGCGCTCACCACTCGCAGGTCTGGGGGCCGATGTCGGGCTTGAAGAAAATTGGGTTGGCGAAGAGCCAAGCAAACTTGGTGGGGAGCCGTCGTCTCCAACTGCTGGTCGCTTCGCACGGCGCTGGTCTTGGCTGCCGTCAACTGGTCCAGGCGGCGAATTGGTGGGGCTGTTAGCGACCACCGGGCGGGGCACCAAGCGCGCAGCGGGAGGTGGAGAAGCGGGTGCCGCGGTGGTCAGGCCTCCACTGAGTGGGCGGGTCGTCGCGGCGGCCTCGGCGAGGTCGTGGAGCGTGTTGGCGTGCGTGTTTTCCTCGCTGCCAACATTCGGGTTGGCAGTGTCACGGCCGCAGTCGTCGACGGCCGCTGAGCGAGGTTGGTGAGCGATCCTCAGGCGTGCGACGAGTTTCAAAAAAATCCGCGCCCACCGGGGTGACTCCTCGCTCCTCCCGACGATGCGAAGGTACCTGCGTCGCGCTCGCGCTCGCGCTTGCGTCGCTCCTGCTTGGCCCGTTTTTCCTGCTCGCAGTGTGTGAGTGCGGACTCGTCCCGCTGCCCCAGCGAGCGTGCGCGTTCACGGGAATGCCGCAACACCTCCCCCGCGAGCGCGCACACACGCCGGCGGGCCGAATTTTTTCCCCCGCTCCTCCCGCCCCCGCGCGAGCCCCACGGGCCGCCGGCTGCCTCCCCCAAGCCTCCTCGCTGGGTGCGTCGCGCGTCAGAGCGCCCTTGGCGCTTACACAGCCACCCGGGCTTCCGTTCGTCGGAGGCGCTTGTTCAGCCGCTCTCCGTCGACCGTCCCCTCCGCGCTGGCACGCCCGCGTGGTGGCTGGTCTCGGCCTGCCGAACGAGCCCGCAAGGCCCGCGCAGAGGCGTTTTATCACCCACCCACCCACCCGCACCCCCCGCAGACCTCTCGTCGCCGCGCCCGCTTTGCTACCGCGTTGTTAGCTTGAACACTGCATGCCCGCGCTTGCGCCCAACGCACCCGCGCGCCGACTTTTGTGCGCTTCATGTTCCACGGTGAGTGCGCCGCACCCGCACGCGAACACAGTGCATGGCTGCAGTTCGTAGGTGTAGAGGGGCACCGTCGAGCACTTTGACCTGGGCGGGAAGCCCGCGGGTGAGAGCGGAA
>CAYXQJ010000093.1:0-6882 GCA_964467455.1 uncultured Hyphomicrobiales bacterium
AGGGGGTCGTGAAATTGCATGATGACCTTTAGTATCCCGCCCGGGGAAACGCGCATCGCGATTTCCGGAAAAATGGCTCACGATTCGCTCAACCATTCCCGCAGTGACGCACAAAGAACATTCCGCGCGAGTGCAAACGGTGACGGAGGAGCACAACCCGATGTATTACCGGATGATCCAGAAGTTCGACGAGAAACACGGCTGCCCGGTGATCATCAACACGTCGTTCAACGTGCGCGGCGAACCCATCGTGGGCACGCCCGATCATGCCTACGTTTGCTTAATACGCACGAACATGGATTACCTGTTGCTCGGGAACTTCCTTCTGGAGAAGAAAGATCAGAAGCCGCTGGACAAAGACATCAACTGGCTCAAGGAGTTCGAACTGGATTGAACCGTCCGAACCCGCTCACTCTGATTGAGCCCGTCGTGCGGACGACTATTTCATCAAGGTCACGTGACCGGTCTTTTGGCGGCGATGATATTCGCAACAACTCTTCCAATAGTCGCTCCCACCACCACCCCCGCCCCCGCCCCAGTCCGCCAGGCTGGCGGTCTTGTTGGAACGGCTGGAGTTGTGATCCTGTGCCTTGAGCCCGCCGCCCTGTGTTGACCCGCCTATTGGCGCGGCGCGTCCGGTTGCCGCGTACGAGGCTGAAGCAGCGCCGCTTCCGCTGCCTGCGAGCGCCGAAACCGATGAAACGGCGGCGGAAATAATCTGCCCACCCGGCAGGGCGCCACCGACCATTCGATTGTGGAAAGGGGTATGACGTCCGCCTTCGCTACGAAAGCGCAAACCTTTGTCCATGGCCACCGGAACAATCAGGCCGGAAATACCGCCGCCGCTGCCACCGCCACCAAGATCAATGCCGCTCGCCGTTTTGTTGGAGCGACTGGAATTGTGATCCTGCGCCTTGGTGCGGCCGCCGCATCCGTTGGAGCGGCTGGAATTGTGGTCCTGCGCTTTGCTGCCGCCGGGACTCCAGGGGTTGGTCTTACCCGTGATGCTTTTTCCCATGGTGCTGCTTTTGATGTCCTTTACTTTGCCGCGAATCGCGCGTCCAACCTGCGGGTCATAATAATCACCGCCCCCGGCATGGTGCAGACCGGTGTCCAATTCCACCCGCTGGCCGCCCCAGCAATAGAGATAGTCCCACGCTGACGTCCCGGTCGCATTGGGCAGACCGTCGCTGGTGAGGAACGAGACGGCGCCGAAATCATTGTATTCGTAGCGTTCCACCACGGCCCCGGTCGCGTCGGTGAGGGCGAGGGCGTTGCCCAGGTCGTCGTCGTGGCAATACAGGGTGTCGCCGGTGTCCGTGAACATGATGCGGCCTTTCTGATCGAAGACATGCGGGAAGGCATAGGTACGTTTGAGCGTGCCGTTTTCGCGTTCTTCGATGACCTGTCGGCCCATGTAAACGTGCGCGATTTGTTGCGCGGTGCTCAATCGGACTTTGCCGATCTGGCGGCCCAACGCATCGTAACTATAAGTGCACACCAGTTCCGGCAGGCCACTGGCGAGATCGGTCACCGCCACCAGCCGGTCAGCGTAATCGTATTGATAGAACAATTGCCCTGTGGCCGTGCCGCGAGAAACGCGATTGCCGTTGGCGTCGTATTCGAACAGGCCGTGCGGGGTGAGCGTGTATTGGTTCATCTGGAAGTCCGCCGGATCGGGGAAGGTGTTGTCCATGATGTAAGGTTCGGGCACCAAGTCCACCGCCACGGACTGGCGATTGCCATTGCCGTCGAGGGTGTAATCCTTTCGTTGCGCGCTTGTGCCTTTGGTTTTGATGGCGAGCCGCAACCGGTCCAGCGCGTCGTAATCAAACAGGTTGGTCAGGGTATCGCCGCCCGTGAAGAACGGCACGGTTTGCGTCCGCGAGGTGCGATTCTGATTGCGATCGTACGTCGCGATCCGCCGGTCAATCGTTGCGCCGCCACCGGCGACCTGATGATTTATTCCGGCCACCTGACCGAACCCGAAATCGCCGCTTCCATTGGGCGGATTGACCAAGCCGTTCCATTGGAAACGGGTATTCACATTGTTGGCGCGGGCGATTCGGCCCAACCGGCCGGCGCCATCGTAGCTGTAAGTGGCCAATTGAGTCGGTGGCAAACCGCTTATGCCGCTGCTGATCGAACTCACTTGATCGAGGCCGTCGTAGGTGTAGGTCACGATGCGACCTGACGGGTAGGTCCGCGAAAGACAGTTGCCCACCGTGTCATAAGTGGCGGCGGTGGTCAGGCCATCTTGAGTCTGGGAAATGCAATTGTCCCGCGAATCATACAGGAAGGTGGAAAGCGACACGTCGTTGCTCGCCAGCACCAGTCGGGACAGACCGTCGTAACTGAATTCCTCGAACGTGGTGGTCGCCGCCACGCCCGGGCCGGGGAAAATGTCCCGCCGCACACAGCGATCCAGCAGATCGAAGCTGTTGCTGATCACCGTGCCGTTCGCGTCTTGTTCGAGCACGAGATTGCTGCGCGGACTCCAAACCAGATTGGCGCGAGTGCCGTCGGCTTCGGTCACTTGCACGCACCGATCCAGCGAATCATAAGCGTAGGTCGTCGTGTTGGTGTTGGCATCCGTGGTAGCAACGACGCGGTCGTTGTCGTCGTATTCCACGTGACTGGTGCTGATGGTGATGCCGGTGGCAGCCGCACCGTCGTAGCAGCGCGTCGCGATGCAACGATTCAGCCCGTCGTATTCGTAAACCGTGTCGTTACCCTTGGGATCGGTGTGCCGAACCAGGTTGTTCCGCGAATCGTAGGCATAAAGATTCGTGTTCCCCGCACTGTCCACCGTGCGGGTGAGGCGATGCAATTTGTCGTAACCCGCCACGATCCTGAATTGCTGCGGCGCGCCGCCGAGGTCCGACCGGTCGGTCTGCGTCACGCTCAACACGTTTCCACAGCCATCGTAAGTGTAGGTCGTGATGTTCGTTTTCGGATCGGTGACGGAAATGGTGCGTCCCAGCGGATCCGCCAATGCCCGCGAAACATGAAGGTTGGCGTCGGTGACACTGGTGCATTGTCCGTTCGGAGCATAGGTGTAGGCCATCATGCCGCGCCCGGCGCTGAACCCGACCGGTTCGCTGAAGAAGAACGTCATGCGGTCCAGCCCGTCGTAAACCATGGTGGATTCGTCGAGCAGAACGTTGCCGCCGGCGCCGGGACTGTCGTTGAGTTCGCCATAGGAACGCACGGATGTGACGTTGCCGTTGCGGTCGTAAACATAGGTGACCGTGTTGCTCGTGGCATCGGTTACCTGAATCGGCCGGCCAAACCCGTCGCGCTCTACCCTTTCCACGACAAACGTAATTGATTCCACCATGTGTTTCTCTGAGGGCAGACCATTTTCGTCATAGCTCCATAGATTCGTGGCGCTCAATCCCGTGCCCGGTGCAACGGTAGATTGGAACAACAAATCCCGTTCGTCATAGAGGAATTGCACGACGGCGTTCGTGTCGCCACCGTTCAGCGCCTCGCCGGAAAGGAAGCGGACGATGTTGTCGTTTCCGTTGTATTCCACGGCCGTGCATCGCAGCCAAAGCGCACCGTTTTTGTCGCGCCAGCACCCGGTGAGCCGGTTGAGCGAATCGTAAACAAACTGTGTGCGCCAGACGGGGTTAGCGCCGAGATTGCCGTCGCCGTCGCGATTGTCCACGTCCACGAACACGAGGTTCTCCGCTTCGTCGTAGCTGTAGGTGGTGGCATAACGGACCAATGAGCCAAAATCGGTTTTGGGCGTTTGGCGAACTACACATTGATCGAGCTGATTGTAGGTGAACAGCCAGTCGTTGGTGTTAGCGTCCACGCAGCGGGTGATGTTGCCGCGCGCGTCGTATTCGTAACTGGTCGTAAGATTCACGCCGGGCTCATCAATCGCGATGGATTGCAGATAACCCGCCTGCGCGCCGCTGGAGTGATAGGTGAACCGGTCCACGCGGCGATAGCCACTGCCGTCGGCGGCGTTGGTGATGGCGGTGAGTTGGCCGTGGATATTGTGGTCCGTGAGTTCAGTGATCACTAGCTGACGCTTCCAGTCTTTGGCCGATAGGACTTTGAGATTTCCCAGGTTGTCATACGCTGCCGTGGTCACGATGCCTCGCGGGTCGGTGGAACTGATGACGAAGCCAAATCCCTTGGAAAGACCCGAATCGCGGTCTACGATAACGCGGGCACTGGCGGTCGAGCCTTTGACCGTGCCATCCCAACCTTTGGGCCGGACGCGATGATAGATCAGGCCGTCCCAGCCTTTGTGTTTGATTTTGATCTCGCCAGAAGTCGCGAATACCGGAGGCGAACCAAAGCGCGGATCGTACTCAAACGTGCTCACGAGCGTATCCACCAAACCGTCACCGTCGTCGTCGGTGTCGCAGCAGGCCACCGCGCGATGCACCCGCAAATCACCGGCATGGTGACGACCGCTCTTGTTGCTGCGACTGGCGTTCTGGTTGAACGCGCGCTGATACACCATTTCCTCCGAATTGCCGCGGGGATAAACCACGCGGGTGCAGAGTGAATCTTCGTTCCATGCGAAGCGGGTTTCAAAAAAGTCTGGATCATCGGTGCGCAACTTACCCTCGGGGCGGTTCACAGTTTCGGTGGTCGGCACGGTAAGGTTGGGCGCGCGGCCGGTGTATTCGAGCAGGCGCACGCAACGCTGGCGGGAATCGGAGAAAATTTCGCAGACGTTGCCGACGGCATCGCGCACGATGGTTTTGGTGGCGGTGAAACCATTCTTGTCAGTGGGCGTGGCCGGCAGGTAGGTCAAATCCACGGGTGGATTGGTGTCGCGTTGCACCGAGATACAACGCAGAAAATCCAAATCACTCTGATTGTGCTGATAAACATGCTGGTGCGTCACTTGGCCTTTGCCATCCACAGACGTGAGCATCAGGTGATTCTGGGCGGGATTGGGGTAGCCGCTGGTATATGTGAAGCGATTGGTCTTGCCGCCGGGAAAATCATTGCCGTTGGGCGTGCCGATGACGGGAGGCGAAATGACGGCGGTCAGGTCGCCGTTGCCGTCATACTCATACTGGACGGTCCGCCCGGAGAAATCGGTGACGGATGCGATCAAGTCCACCAGATTGTAGGCAATGGTGTTGGTGCGACCCAGGTCGTCCACGATGTGCTCCAACCGACCCACGGCATCGTAGTGGAGAGCGATGGTGTTGCCGTTGCGATCAATGATTTGCGCCAGCTTGCCAGGGGCGGGACTGCCTACCTGGGGATGGAACACCCAACGGCCTGTGTCCGGAAACGTGACCAGATCCGGAGCGCCGTCGCGATCCACATCGCCGATGTGGAGGAAAAACTCATCGCGAAACCAGCCGTTGGTGCCGTTCGGATAAAACGTGTCAGCCCGACCGTTGCCGGAACGCAGCAACACCGTGCCGTCGGGTTGCGGGGTGAGCGAGACGTTGTAACTGTAATCCCAGCGCGCCCCCTGCGCGGAACTCGGTCCGGTGCGGGAGCGATACGTCCGCATCCAGACGAAATCGAGGCCGCGGCCGGGGATGTAAAGGTCGATTTCCTCGCCTTGCACCTCGCCAGTGGCGGGGGACACGCGGAGGGTATTCTTGCACTTGGTGCGATTGGCCTTTTCCTTCACTTTCATCAAAGCCGGCATGAGCAAGGTGGCACTCGGCTCAAACCCATCGCCGTCCTCGTCTTCATCGAGCCCGCCGCCAATACTGCCGCGCAAAGCGCTTTGGGCCTGGTAGTAGTCATAGCCCTTCTTGGTTAAAAAGTGGGCGGGACGAGCGTCCACCATCTGACCTAGATTGGCGTTTTCTGAGAAAGCGGGATTATTCTGGAGGCCCGTCGTATTCAAGTCGCTCTGTGCCTGGTAATAGTCATAGCCCTTCTTGGAAAGCCAGGCGATTATGACGGGACTGGCCGGCGGATCCGTGGGCGGACCTTGGAGTTGTTCGATGGTCATTTCGGTGCCGTAATGAACCGGGTTTTGCAACGGCAACGTCGTCACTACGTTGCTGCCATTATCCAGCACGAGAATATTGCCAATCACGGGCGTCCCGGGCGGAAGTCCGTTCAAGGAAACGGCCAGCCAGGTGCCGCTTGGATCCGAGGAAACGACCGAGAAGTTCAGGTCGTTGATGACGACGCTGCCGTCGGTCGGCAGGCATTGACCTTGAATGTAAAACAGCGCGGCCGGATCGCCGGAATTGATAAAAGCTGGAGTGACGGACGTGGCCGTGGGTTGGGGCAACACAAGGCGATAATATTTCTGTTCAGTAACGGCTTCGGGCGCCATCCAGCGAATGGGACCGGTGGCGCTGCTGGTGACCAGGTCCGTGTCTTTCCACGGGTCGGGAGACGCCAGATCGCCAGCGCTCTGAATGACGTAGGTTTTGCCTGACTCGGCATTCCATTGCAGAACGACCTGCTGGTTGAATTCGTTAAAGCTGCTGGGAGGGGAAAACTCGAGTTGTAGCGCCGCGGCATGTGCTCCAACTGCGCCGGAGAACAACATCGAGATAGTCATCAGGCCATGTCGCGCGGCCGCCAAGGGGTTCATCTTCATACGAGAGGATGTGAGAATATGAGGGTTGTGCGGTTAATTTCTGATTTCCGCAGGCAACGAGGAAAACCAATATCCGTTTTTCCCGTGCGAGTGATGGCGCGTTTATAGTCCCCAGTAGCAGTCCTGACAAGCTAATCCTTTACCAACAAAATCGGCAGACGCCTATCGTGGGCGGAACGACTTGTCCGGATATTTCGGGGTGGGCGGAACAGGCCGCGGATCTCTGGCGATCAATTCCTGCAAGTGTTTCACCGCGGCTTCGAGTTGCGCGTCTTTGCCGTTGAACGTGGCGTGCGGCAAATTATCCACCACGATGTCGGGAT
>CAYXQJ010000094.1:0-6805 GCA_964467455.1 uncultured Hyphomicrobiales bacterium
TGCGCGATAGTAAAGGATCAAAAAGACAAAAATCAAGAAGGCCCCGGCGTATGCACCCATCTGAGCCTGACGGATAGAGTCCGCACCTAAGGTAGGTCCGATACGACGTTCTTCTAACTGTTCAAGAGCCGCTGGCAATGAACCCGCTTTAAGAGCCGTTGAAATCATTTTGGCTTCATCAAGTGATTCCTGTTGATTTCGTTGGCCTAATGTAATGACGGCGTTACCATCACCGATACGTGTTTGTATATTTGGTGCTGACTTAACGACACGATCAAGAACGATCGCCATACGTTTATTGATGTTGTTTCCCGTGATGTCCGCAAATTTATTTGCGCCCGTTGGGTTAAATCTTAGAGCGACTTGTGGATCACCAAACTGGCCGAATGAAATAGACGCATCATCCAGATCTGTTCCGCCTAAATCCGTGTCGGCTCTTAATACGTAGGCCAACGAACCAGCATCCATTGTACGCGCGTTTTCTGCTTTACCAAAGTAAACTACCGACTTCTCTGGAATCTTACCACGTAGAGCTTCATTAATTTTAGCAACATAGTCAGAGTATTTCATCGAAGCCATTGTGAAGTTACCCGCCGTTTCTGCGTCTTTGATCCACTTTTGAACTTCAGCGTAATTCACTGTATCGTCTACGATCATGAAATCTAGTTTCGCCGTCGTGTTGATCAATTTCTTAGCTTGTTCCGCATCGGCCATTCCTGGTAATTGAACTAAGATACGATTATCACCCTGTTGTGAAATGCTGGGTTCAGCCACACCGAATTCATCGATACGGTTACGGATCGTTTCAATCGATTGCGCGATCACTTTAGATCGCAAATCAACCAACTGATTATCTAGGTAACGGTAAACTGTGAATTTATCTTTGCGCTCGATCATTTGAAGTACTGTGCCGTATCGGTCACCGATGTACGTTTGCGCTTTGTCTGCGTCGCCAGCGTTTTGGAATTCAAATTCCATTTCACCGGTTGCTGCATTTGCTATTTTGAAATTAACAAGCTCAACTTTTTCCGTTGCTTGCGTCGTTAATTCTTTCTTTAAATTGTTAGCCTGACGAGTCGCTGTCTCGTGCATGACACCATTGATGTCAACGCCCATTACAAGATGGATACCACCTTGAATGTCCAAACCGTAATTTAATTTTTTCTTAGCCGGCCACCAATTAATTTTTGAGGTGTCCATGAAGTTAGGAGTTAGTAATACGATTGCGGCAAGAACGCCGACAATAGCACCAATGACCCGCCATCTGTAATTTTCCATATTTTCCCCTTGCTCGATCCATTCTGGATATCAATGTAAATCTCAGACATTGTGCTAAGTAAGGGAATAGATTGTCAAATACAGAAAGAGCCTCTGCGAGATTCCGTATTTTAGGGACGCTGGGTCGATTGGCTTCGGAGTGCTGATTATTTGAACAGAATCGTGTGAACTTCGGTAGTCGACAGTGGTTCGGTGTTCGACGTTTGGGGTTTCGGTAAAGGATCCCCGAACCGTTTATTCCCGTTTGGCAAAAAAAAGCGCTCGTAAGAGCGCTTTTCGTAAAATTCGTTCCCGTGTGTTAGACGAGCCCTCTTACTTTTTCGGCGTTTCTTTCTGTGCTGCTTGGATTACAGATTGCGCGCTGCCGGCTACTTGCGTGCGAAGCATTTTGATTCGTACGCCTTCGGCGATTTCTAGGGTTACGAATTGGTCAGTTAAACCTTCGATGCGACCTAGGATACCTGTTTGCGTGATGATTTCATCACCGCGTTTTAATGCGGTTACGAATGATTGGTGTTCTTTTTGTTTACGCATTTGAGGGCGCAATAAAACAAAGTAAAGAATCACAAACATGATTACAAATGGGAACAGAGCTTCTAGCATTCCTGGTTGCTGCGGCGTTGCCGTTTGCGCAAAGGCCATCGCTGGAGCTAAAACTGATAATAAAATTAAAGATCTTTTCATAATTCACCTCGTTAAAAGAAAAACCCTTGTATCCTAGTCTTTACTACTTTGAATACACTATTCTGTTAGATTCTTAGTCTTGCTAAATCGTGTCATGCAGTCATTGAAGTACTCGTTCCATGTGCCATTTTCAATAGCAGTGCGGGCTTGCTCCATCAATTTCATGTAGAAATAAATATTGTGAATGGTGTTTAGTCGCGCACTTAAGATCTCGCCACTTAAGAACAAATGGCGTAAATACGCTTTGGAATAGTTCTTACATGTGTAGCAATCACACTCTGGGTCCAGCGGCGACGGATCGTCTTTGTATTCATTCCGTTTGATCGAAACTTTGCCCCGCCACGTGTAGATGGTTCCATTTCGGGCCACGCGGGTCGGCATTACACAGTCAAACATATCAACGCCTGCATTTACAGCAATCAATAGATCCGTGGGTGTTCCCACACCCATTAAATAGCGCGGCTTACTAGCCGGCATACGCGGAGCCACCTCTGGCAGAAGTTCATGCATTAAATGAATAGGCTCACCGATACTAAAGCCACCCAGCGCATAGCCTGGCAGATCGACCGATGCGACTTGATCTAGCGAGCGCAATCGGTGCGGCAGACTTAAACCACCTTGTACGATACCAAACAGCATGCTTTCTTTACGAGTCATCGCGTCTTTTGAGCGCTTCAACCAACGATGAGTTAAATCCATTGATTTCACAATTTGCTCGTCCGTAGCGGGGTAACCAAGGCATTCGTCAAACGCCATGATGATATCTGAGCCAAGATCCATTTGGATCTCCATACTTTTTTCCGGCGAGATAAAATATTTGCTGCCATCGATGTGCGAGCGAAACTCGACACCCTCTTCGGTCATTGTGCGCAACTTGCTTAGCGAGAACACTTGGAAACCACCCGAGTCTGTCAGGATGGGTTTTTTCCAATTCATAAATTTATGAAGTCCGCCCATTTTTTGAATCAGTTTTTCACCGGGACGTAAATGCAAGTGATACGTATTGCCTAGAAGAATTTGCGTTCCGCAGTCGATGAGTTCTTCATTTGACATCGCTTTTACAGTTGCGCGTGTTCCCACCGCCATGAAGACAGGCGTTTGGATTGTGCCGTGAGCGGTGTGAAGCTCACCGCGACGGGCTTTGCCGGCTGTGGCTTTAACTTTGAAGTGTTCACCTTTTTGCACGAGATCGGCTATTGGAATAGCAGTGTCGGCAGCCGAATCGGTATCGGATGCGGTTCCGGTGCTGTTTTTGGTTGGCTCTAAACTCATTTTTTCTCCCAATACGTTAAATCACCGTAACTGAATAATCTAAATTTTTTTTCGATGGCCCATTGGTATGTTTTTAAAACATTTTCTTTACCAGCAAACGCCATAACCAAGGCGATTAATGTGCTTTGCGGTTGATGGAAATTTGTCAGCAAGCGATCCACGATCTGGAACTCAAATCCTGGGCGAATCATCAGGTCCGTTGTGCCAGAGTAGCTATGGTGGCGCAATTCAAATCGCCCCAGCGCCTGACTTTCAAGGCTTCTTACAACAGTGGTACCTAAGGCCCAAACAGATTGACCCTTCACTTTGGCGTCTTTGATTTTTTTCCAATGATGACTGGGAATTTCAACCCACTCTTCATGCATGGTGTGTTCTTCCAGCGTCTCTGCTGTTACAGGCAGAAATGTTCCAAGGCCCACATGCAAGGTCAGAGTGATCACGTCGACGCCTTTTGCTTTTAATTGCATTAAATCCTGAGGACTAAAATGCAGACTGGCCGTTGGCGCTGCTAAACTGCCTGGTTTATCGGCCCACACGGTTTGGTAGGCTTGATTTTCACTGCTGCGATTGTGACGCTCATTACGTGCTTTTTGAATATACGGCGGCAGCGGCAATTCACCCACTTTATTAAAATAGGTTTCATCCACCGGCTCGCTCATTCTGATTGTTTGCGGAATTCCTTTTTGCATGAGTTCGGCGCTCAGACCAAGAGGCATTTGAATTTTATCGCCGACTTTTAATTTTTTCGAAGGGAACAGCACCGTCCATAGATCGTTCTTTTGCTCTTTACCCATTTGCGATTGGTCTGAAGGACTGCCAAGAAATAAAATTTCGAGTCCATCTTCGCTGAACACTCGACGCTTAAGAACCTTAGTATCATTGATTACTAAAACATCGCCGGCTTTGAATTGGTTTAGAAAATCAGTCCAAGCCAGTTCAAAATTGTGCCCGCTCAGATTGTGTAAAACTCGGCTCGGATGCTGAGGATGAATTGCAATGAGTTCGGGAGGATAATCAAATGATAATTCTGTTGTTTTCACGTTCGGAGGTGATAGCAGAATTAGGGCAATGAGGCAATCGGGACCTACAAACTTCCCCAAAGCTCCATAAATTCCATGAGCGCGTACAGTTGAGCCGTATCAACGACGGCTTCGGCCAGTTCACCATTTATGGCCCCAGTGAGTTGAAGTTCGGAAATAGTGAGTGTCATATCATACAGCTCACGGCCTGTTCGAATAACTTGAATCGAGTTTAATTTAAGTGCTGAAATTTTTTCTGACATGAAATTAGGATAAGGACATTTTTAGGTATAGGCAAAAAAAAGCGGAAGGCTTTAAGCCTTCCGCAGGAGACCTTACTCATGTCGGGGAACCACCAAACCCTCATGAGAGTGTCTCCAAAGAACCAAAGGAGAAAATGAAACACTATGAACCACAAACCTATTAAAACTTTAATCATTCCAAGGATTCAAAAGCCATCCTAGCTTTCTATGAATCCTTGTTGGGTTTCGCTCGCCCGTCTTTTAACGTTCCACTTTGAGCTTAACTACGTCCCATCTTGTCAGGCTTTCTTCATCCTTGAAGCGCCTTTCATTAGTAAGACGCCTGCCCCCGCGCTGAGGGTTAATGACGGGATTAATTTTTTTGATTTTTTTATTTTTTTAGCTACCTAGCTTAAAACGCTATAAATTTACTATAAGGCTTAGTTAGCTAGGTCCAGCGAGGTTATAACTGGTTTTGATTCCAAATTTTGAGGGCGTCCGGCAAGGACGGACTGTTCATTTCAATACCGGCTAGAGCGAGCACCTCAGTCGGCACAACCGAGCCGCCTGTTTTACGTAGAAATCGCGCGCGAACAACGCCTTCGGCGATTACATCGGCGCCCCTTAAAAATCTCTGCTGTAAAATAAACGCCTTTTCATCCCAACCGAGAACCGTGGTTTCGATAAAAAATCGATCGAATAATTTTAAAGATTTGCGAAAACGAATCGTTTCTGCAACCACTACCGGGTAAATTCCATTTTTTGATAATTTTCCAGCCAATCCCGCACGGATCATCAAATCCACCCGCGCTAAATCCATAATAGATAAATACACACCATTATTCATATGCCGTAAGATATCTAAATCTGTAGGCACACACCGAAACGGAGTCAAACAGGGGCCTAACACCGAAACTTTGTTCCGCAGTCGGGCAAAGATCGAAACCAGGATCAAACGGATAAATAAATTCATACGAAAAGTATTTCATCATCAAACACCCTCCCGAAGCAATTCAATTCAGGCACCCTAAGTGTCTCGTTTTGAGAATCCACAGAGGAAACTCGATCATTTGCTAGGCTAGATGTCAGTAACTTGATTAAGGCCTAAATTGCAAATTCCGAAATAGTTATGTGACTATTTTGAATCGTTTTTCCTTTTCGACACTGGCGATGATATTTTTTATCGCTGGGCTTTTATTTAGCCCACCGGTTAATAGTCCCTTTTCTTCCGCTCAATCGATCGAATTTTCATCTAGCTTAACAACCTATGCGCAGATACCTCTTCCTACATGCGTAAAAGAACCTGCAGATATTCAAAAAATAATTACGTTCACAAAGAAAAACTCGGATAATTCATCTAAATATGATGCCTATCGAATCGCATTAGCTAGTGATTCCGATCAGGCGTTAGCGGCTCGATTGATCTACGCGGAAACGATCGCTGCTAACTGCCCTACTCAATCGGCAAACGTTCTGCCGTTGATTGCGGGCGTGATTAACAATCGCGTTCAGATTAGAAAAGGCGATGTAAAATCGGTTGTGTTTGAACGGAACCAATTTGCGTCGTCGTTAAATCATTACAGTTCTTCAAAGTATCTAGATTTTCTATGTCCAACAGATGCTCTTCTTTGGACGCAATCGATGAATGTCGTAGGTAAAAAGAACCGCGACTTGCCCATTGCGGCCGTTAACTATTTTTTATATAAGCATCATGCCGGCTGGGACAAAGAACCTTGGAAATTACCAGAGAGTAAACTCAGCTTAAATTCAAACGCTCGTGATTGCATTCGGGTATTCGAAAACAAATCTTGGAAATAAATTAGCCCACCATTGACATCGATTATTCAAGGATTCTAATATTCTACATACAGTGCGCCCGTGGTGAAATTGGTAGACACTGAGGTATTTGTGTCACCCACGGGGAAAGAATAAGGGAGTTAATAACTTAGATTAAAAACTGGTATACAAGGAAGTCACGATTTTGGTAACCTAGATAACAAAATCTAACGACATCCCCGGGTGGCGAAATGGCAGACGCAACGGCTTGAGGTGCCGTCGCTCGAAAGGGCGTGCTGGTTCAAGTCCAGTCCCGGGGACCAATTTATTGTATTTGAGTTTATGATCTTGGTTTGTTGAACTTCTCAATGATTAAAACCGCAGCCCGCCACCGATAACCATATATTAGTCCAGCTTGTGTTTGTACCGCTAACCACCGAAAGGGTAACGGTATGATCGATGATTCAGAATTAGAAAAAGCGATTCGAATTTTAAATAATAGATGGCTTCAAACTATTACACACACCAATTTAA
>CAYXQJ010000095.1:0-6580 GCA_964467455.1 uncultured Hyphomicrobiales bacterium
GATTGCCCCACCCAAATACACCGATGGTCAGGTCAATGCGATTGGTCCAGAGCGACCCGGCCCCGCTGACGAGCGCGAAATTGTTGCTGCTGGCTGTACCATTGCCGACGAAACCGTTGTTGTTGCTCAGGTAGGCGCCGTTACCAACGACCAAGCGGCTCGCCGCACCATTGCTGCCGACAAAGAGATTGTTACCCATCTGCCAGCGGGCGGTTGGAGCGAGCAACCGGACTTCGTTGGAGCGCGCCGTGGCGTTGGCGCCGATCACCCCATGGGCTGAATTGGTCAGCAGCGTGTTGTCGGACAACACCAACAATGTGAACGCGCCGTTGGTGCCGACGACGACGTTGCCGTTAATCGTGTTGGTGACGTTGGCGAGCGTGTTCGTTGCACCATCGTTGACGAGTTGGGCTTGGAGCGGCGGAACGATGGCAGTGATTGCGATCGCACCCAGCAGAAGGGTTGGCTTTGCGATTTTCATGGGGTCGAATGGGGAGTTTCAACGGGAGATCACGGTGAACGCACTCGGTAGTAACGTTGCAGGTCGTTGGTGGCCTGCGGGTCGGCGAATTGAAACTCGCCGGGTGAAATTTCGATGGCGGTGCCGAGGATCATCCAGTTGCTCAAGGGCAACGTCACGTTGGTTGTTGCCAGCACGGTGAAGGTTGCGCCGGGGGTGTTGGTGAAATTGAATTGAAAGGCACCACCTGTGGTCACGTTGAGTCCGGCCAATTGAATCGGCGTCAGCGCTACGTTGGTGATGAGGAAAGAGGCGAGCGGCTTGAACTCGCTGTGGCAGACATTGAGATCGAGCGGACTGATGCCCCCGGAACTGCCGGTGGAACTGTATTGCCAGAAACTCCAGTTGTTGAAAACGCCAGTCGGAACGGCAAAGCCGATGCCGGGTGGGTCATCAAAGGCAGGATTGGCGCCAGTGCCCACGGTGCGCAACCAAAGATCGTAGTCCGCAAGGCGGCTGTCGAATTCATTGTTCGCAAAGGTTTGGTTGCAATAGATGATCGGTGCGGCACTGGGGCCGCGGCGACTGATGATCTCGTTGCAGAACGCGATGGCCCAGTCGGTCAGTGCGGTCGTGCTCAACGCGGCAGCGCTGCCTTCCAGATCCAGCACCGGTCGCAACCGACCCGGGCCGATGGCGCTGCCGGCATAAACGACCATGTTGCTGGCTTCGAGGATCGCGCCGTTGGTGGTGGGGCGATTCTCGGGGTGCGCATAGTGATACACACCGACCAGCAATCCCGCCGCCGATGCACGCTCGACGTTGATGGCCATCGTGGGATCGTGCGGCCCGGTCAAACCTTCGGTGGCCTTGATGAAGACGAATCGTTTCCCGTCGGCATACATCTGGTCCCATGAAGACTGCGGAACGCCACTCTCATTCTGCCAGTGGGACACATCTACGCCGAACTCGCGGACCGGAGCGATGACCAGCGTATTGGTGACGGGAGTGCTATCGTAGTCCTGGTCGATGATCGTTCCAACGACGGTATAACTTCCAATATTCGTCGGCGGGTTGGGTGAACCATCGTAGGTCACGGAAACCATCAATCCCGGAGGCACGGTGGAGACAGACACGCTCTTGGCCGTGCCATCGAAATCCTGGAACAGGTTGCCCAGAGTCACCATCGCCGTGGGTTTGAGCAGGGACACTAGGCTGGACTGGCTGGGAATGCCATTGACGAACACCGTGGCCATGGTCCAGCCGGGAGGCAGACCCGCCACGGGTGTCGAACTGAATGAATTGGTGGTCCACTCGGCGGAAGGCACGAACCGCGTCTGTTGACTTTCCACGCTGCGCAACTGCACGATTGGATAATCCGTCGATGAGTTCTGGGAACTGTTGCCGCCCGATCCTTCGGAAAGGCCGCGGAATTGCGCGCCGGTGAGGGTCAGACTGCCCCCCAGGTTCACGGGCGAACTGATCCCGGTGATTTGTGGCCGCCAGGAATTGCTGAAACCCAGGCCGATATCGTACAGCTCGGCGCGGTTGGTATTCGAGCTGCCGAAAAAGCCTCCCGCAACGAGCACCCGACCGTTGGGCAACAGCGTGCTGGTGTGCGACGTGTGGGCCGCGCCAAGCGGGGCCGTAGCCGTCCACTTGCCCGTGCCCGGATCGTAGAGTTCCGCGCTGGCGAGATAACCCAGATTGTAACCGCCGGCCACCAGCACCTTGCCATTCGGTAACAGCGTCGCCGTGGCGCCCTGGCGACCAGTGGTCATTGGACCGGTTGTTTCCCAGTCGCCGGTAGCCGGGTCGAACAACTCAGCATCCACATTGGCGGCACTGAGGCTGGCTGGACTGCCTCCAGCCACGAGCACCTTGCCCGTGGGCAACAACACGGCAATGTGGGCGCTGCGGTTGGTCGCCATCGGAGGAAGCGCCGTCCACAATCCGGTGGAGGGATCAAACAACTCTGCGGTGGAAGTGGTGGAGGGAAAGAAACCACCGGTGACCAGACCGCCTGTCACCAGCACCTTGCCGTTGGGCAGCAATGTCGCCGAGTGACCACTGCGATTGGTGGTGAGCGATCCGGTGTTGGTCCACATTCCCGAAGCCGGATCGTATAGCTCCGCGTTCCGGAGCGACGGTCCGAAGAACTCGCCATTGCCGCCCGTGACCAGCACCTTGCCGTTGAATAGCAACGTCGCTGTGTGCCCTCCGATGCGGTTGGTGGCCAGGTCACCGGTGTTCGTCCACATGCCGGTCGCCAAGTCGTACAACTCGGCGCCGGTGACGGTGCTGAAGTTGATTCCGCCAACCGCCAGCACCTTTCCGTTGGGCAACAAGGTGGCCGTGTGTCCGTTGCGTCCCGAGTTTAGCGCGCCCGTATTGGACCACGTGCCAGTGATGGGATGGTAGAGTTCTGAATTGGTAAATGATGCCACGATTACCCGTCCGTCGGGCAACAAGGTGGCCGTGTGCCCATCGCGCGCATTGGCCATCGGTGCGGTCAGCATCCACGAGCCAGTGTTGGGTGTGAAATACACCGCTGCCTCGGCCGTCGGATCTCCGTCGGTGAAGAAATTTCCAATTCCTCCGGCGATCAGAACATTGCCATTGGGCAACAAGGTGGCGGTCGCACCGGAGTTGGGATCCGGACCGGGAACATCCGTCCAGGTGCCGGTGAGCGGGTTGTAAACCGAAGGCACACCAATGCCGTCGCCCGAGGCAAGGACCTTGCCGTCCGGCAGCAAGGTGGCGGTGTGGCCAAAGCGATAGTTGAGCATCGCGCCCGTCGCGGTCCAGTTGCCGGTGGCCGGATCATACAGCTCCGCAGTATTCAGAAAATTGACCAGTCCCCGGCCACCCACCACCAACACTTTCCCGTTGCGCAGCAGCGTCGCGGTGTGGCCATACCGATTGGTCGTCATCGAGCCGGTGTTGGTCCACGTCCCGCTGATGGGATCATACAGTTCGGCACTGGCCACCGTTCCACTGCCATCAATCCCACCCGTGACCAGGACCTTCCCGTCCGGCAACCGGGTCGCCGTGTGATAGTACCGGGGAATGAGCGCGGAGCCGGTTTCGCTCCAGTCGCCCGTGGCCGGATCGTAAAGCTCAGCCTGGGTGACTAGGCCGGCCGAGGACGATCCGCCCGTGACCAGCACCTGGCCGTTCAGCAACAGGGTTGCGGCATGATCCGCCCGATTGGTGTGCAACGAACCGGTCGGGGTCCAGCCCCCGGTGACTGAATCATACAGTTCGGCACTGGAGTGACTCGGCAGGAAATCCTTGTTCCGGCCGCCCGCGACCAGGACTTTGCCATTGGGTAACACTGTGGCCGTGTGCGAATAGCGATTGGTGCTCATGCCGTTCCCGAACGCCCATTTCCCGGAAGCCGGGTCAAACATCTCCACGCTCGCCAAGGGATCGTAATCCTGCCCCTGGCCGCCTGCGACCAGGACCTTGCCATTGGGCAGCAAGCTGGCGGTGTGTTGCACGCGCGGGCTGAGCAGGTTAGTGCCGGTGGCGACAAAACTCCGATTGACCCCGAAGGACGCGCCAATGCTGTTGGAGGCCACCGCGCGGAAATGATACGTCACGTTTTGCGTCAAGCCGGTGAGGCTCTGGCTGAAGTTCGTGTTGGCACCACCGCTGCCGAGAGCCTGGAATGGGGTGACGCTGCCGTAATTGGTCGTCGTGCCCCATTCAAACCAAGCGATCGTATTGGTGAGGCCGGGGTTGCTCACCCCGTGCAGCATGGCGGAGTCTTCGGCGACCGCCGTGGCGAGCCTGGTGCGGATGGCCGGCCGAAGGACGAGACCCGGAACCCAGTTGACGCCGTTCTGGAGGTAGCCGTCGGCATTGCTGCCGGTGGCTTCAGCCGCGTTGCGGGCAACCGTGCCGCTGCCTTCGTGGTAGCGATGATAGAGGACCAGCCCGTTTTCGGAGCCGATCAGGCCGCGGTTCAAATTGGTTTTGATCTCCTCCGGTGTCGGTTCCAAGAACCTCCAAACCGCCACTTCATCTAAGGCGCCGCGGTAGAACTCGCCGGCCCCGCCCGGGTACCGGGCCAGACGCAACGATTGGGTGGTGGTGCAGGAACCGGGCGTGCCCACCCAGGCCAGCTTTTCCTTGAAGAATCCGTCCACGTAAAGACTGGCGCCCGTGTCGTTCACGGTGAACGCCACGTGATGCCACTCGCCATCGCTTACGGAGCCGCCGTTGACGCCGCCACCGGGGCTGCCGACATGGTTGGCGTTATCGCGAGCGTACCACGCGCGAACCTCGCCGTTGAACAGTCCGACATGCCAGCCGTTGAACGAGCCGGCGAGATATTTGTTGATGATGCCGACCTCTCCAGTTGATTGCGTCGTGTTGATCCAGGCCGTGGCGACGAGTGGATAAGCATTGAACCGGGAGTCATTGGAGGATTCGACGAAGTCGTTGGTGCCGTCGAAACTGAGCGCAAAGCCGGCTCCGACCGGGGGGGCCGCAAACACTTCGATCGAACCATCCACCAGCAGGTTGGTCACCCAACGCAGTCCTGGAGCCAGCGCAGGCAGACTGATGAACTGGAATGAGCCGCCGTAGAACGGGGCGTTGAACAACTTGAATTTGTCGCCCGCGGCGAGTGCGGTCGGGCCGAGATGCGTCACGGTCAGATTGCCACCGTACGTGAGCGCGCCCATCGTTTGAATCTGATCGTTGGTCAGAATTGTTCCGTCCTTGCTGAGTTCCATGAGCATCGTGCCGAAAAGCAACGGACCTATGCCTGGGGGATTGAAAGTGATTTTGCCGATGGATGCTCCGGGACTGACGATGCCGCCGTCCAGAACCAGCGTCGAACCGCCGATGGTGCCATTCCCGCTCAAGATGCCCTGGTCGTCCACCGTCAAGCCGTTGAACACATGCAGGCCGTCGCCCGCGAGAAACAACGTGGCCGGGCCCACGTTGTCGCCGACGTGGAACGCCACGCCATTGTTGACGGTGGTGTTCCGGGTGGAGAGCGTGCCCCCGTGCAATTCGAAGCTGCCCAGCGTGTTGGTCATCAGCAACCGATCCACTTCAACCAGCCCGGACTTGAGCGTGGCCGTGCCCCGGCGCACGTCTAGTATGGCTGTGGCCGACGCGTTGGTGACGTACAACGTGCCCGCCTCTACGGACAGTTGATTGTTCGTCGAGGTGGAGTTGAACCCGACATAGGCGGCAGTGCCGGCGGAAACAACGGCACCATTGCTCACGACCAAACGGTTGCCGGCCCCTGCCCCACCAATGCGTAACTCGAAGGCGTTGCTCCACCACGAACCGGCACCCGTCACCAACGCGAGGTTGTTGGAACTTGAAGCGTTCACGCCCAGCCTGGCCAGGCTACTCACAACGCGTCCGCCGTCGTTTACCACCACTTGGTTGCCGGCGCTGAAGTTGCCCACGACGAATTCATTCCGGTTGCTCCACAACGAGCCGTTGCCGGTGATCAGCGCCACGTTGCTGGCGCCGACGTTGCCGACGTAAGTGTTGCTGCTCACCACCCAACCGCCGTCGTGGACTTCCATCCGGTTGCGCGGGCCGCTGTCGCCCACGAATAGTTGAAACTGGTTGCTCCACAGCGAACCCGCCCCGGTTACCACCACCACATTGTTCGTGGCCCCGCCAACCCCGCCCAACCGTCCGTTGTTGCCCGCCACCACGGCCGCGCCGTTGCTCACCACCAGCAGGTTGTTAGCGCCGTTCAATCCCACGGCCAGATCCCGCCGGTTGTTCCATAGCGAACCGGGACCGGTGACCAGCGCCTCGGCGTAGCCGCCGATTCCGGCCCCGACGCGACCTTCGTCACTGCCCACTTGTCCACCGGCGTCGATGCGCAAACGGTTGCCCCGTTCATCCGTCCCGACGTTCACGTACAGATGATTCGTCCAAACCGAGCCGCTGCCTGTGACCACCACCAGATTGTTGCTGCTGCCGGTCTGCTGGCCGATGTTGCTGAACAGGCTGAACAAGCGCGCACCGTTGCTGACGATGAGTTGATTGCCGCGGCCCGCGTTGCCCACGCGGAGTTCGGCGCGATTGGTCCAGAGCGATCCTGCGTCAGTGACCAGCGCGACGTTGTTGCTGCTG
>CAYXQJ010000096.1:0-6477 GCA_964467455.1 uncultured Hyphomicrobiales bacterium
CAGAGAATCCAGAGCCATTTGTTCTTCTGAGCCATCAAAAGTAATACGCGATCACCACGTGCAACACGACGAGCACCGGCAATGGCCACGCCATCGCGATGTGCGTCCCCGTCCAGAACGAGCGCAATCGTTTCGCCGCCACGGGACTCAACCGCCGTTCCAACGAAGTCACCGTGCCCGCGAGTGCGCCCACCAACGCGAGCGCGAGAAAATTCAGCATCAATACGAAATTGAAATTATTGCCGAGGCGAAACCCGGTGTGGGTCACGAGCGCGACGAGCGAGATGGTTCCGAGCACTGCATGAACTGCGCGCCAGTGCCCAAATTCGCCGAGGGTAAAACGCTTGATTCGCTTGCGCAGCGACAACCCCAGACTGATCAACACCAGTCCCACCAGCGTGAAACCACTGACTTGTTTCCAAAAACCGTCGCGCCACAACACGTCAATTTGATGAAGTTTTGTTTGGACGGAACTCGCGAAAGAAATGGGCGGCGCAAAGAAAATGGCCAGCGCCAAAATCAGCGCGATGGAGCAGGCAATGGCCAGCGGCTTGAGCCCGGGAATATCATTCAACCACGCGGGCGCGCCGACCAGTTGCGCGAGTAACGGTTTGCACGAGCCGCAAACGGTGGACGCACCGGTGCGTTTCGCCAGCGCTTCAACAGTGGCGCAACCTTCGGCACAAGCCGCGCTCAACGCGCCGCGTCGCACACCGACGCAATTGCACACCAGCGCATTCGCCGACCACTGGCTCACGTGCGGCGCAGTATCCGCTTTCCAAAGCTTGCCGGTGCGTGCGAACCGATTTTTTTGCCAACGCCAGACGCGCGCTTTGCGTTCGGCCAGTTCCTGGATCCGCACTGCTTCCGGCCAATCGCCCACCGCAGTCGCGCCAACCAATCGGCCTTTTTCCAACACCAGTCGCCGACTCGCGCCATCGCCCTGCCAACTGATGGATTCATCGCCGTTCGCCTGAAAATCGCCGAGCGTGCCGACTTCGATGCCGCTGAGTTTAAGTCGCGTGGACTGGTCGCTCCCGGTGTATTTGCGGCGTTTGCCGGCGAGATTTTCCGCCAGCAAATCCGCCATTTGATAACCGGGCGCGGCCAGTCCGTAAATCACGTTGCGATGACACGCGCACTCCCCAATCGCAAAAATGTTCGCATCGGAAGTTTGCAGCGCGTCATTGATGCGAATGCCACCGCGCGGGCCGAGTTCAAGTCCGCACGCGGCGGCCAGTTCATCACGCGGACGAATCCCCGCCGCCACCACGACAAGTTGCACCCGCAAACATTCGCCGGTGTTGAATTGCAACAACCGATCCTCGCCGAGTGCTTCAATGCTCTGCGTTTCGCGCTGCGTGCAAACATGGATACCCAGTTTCTCAACATGCGTTTGCAACAACGCACCGGCTTGCGGATCGAGTTGGCGTGCGAGCAACGAAACGCCGCGTTCCACAATCCAGGTTTCCAATCCGAGATCGCGCAACGCCTTCGCGGCTTCGACTCCGAGCAAACCACCGCCCAGCACCGCCGCGCGTTTGCCGTGTTTTGCCTGTACGAGAATGCCGCGCAAATCGTCAATCGTGCGGTAAACAAAAACGCCGGACAATTCCTTGCCCGGCAGTGGCGGCATGAAGGCGCGTGAGCCTGTCGCAAAAATCAAGTGGTCGTACGCGACCTCCTTCCCGCTCGTGGCACGAACCAGTTTCTTTTCGCGATCCACCGTCGCCACCGGATCGCCCAGATGCAATTCGATATTCTGTTCCGCGTACCAGGATTCCGGCGCAAGCAGCAGTTTCTCGGCAAACGGCGTCGCCAGAAACGACGTCAGATGCACGCGGTCGTACGCCGGTTGCTTCTCTTCGCCGAACACCACGATGCGGAATTTTCCCTCGCGATCCAGCGAGACGAGACGTTCACAGAGCTTGTGGCTCGCCATGCCATTGCCGATCACCACGAGCGTTTTCGCTTTAGTCCGGTCCGCGCCAGATCGCGCCACGCGCGACGCCGGAATGGCGTCGCTTTGCGTGGCTTCAGGATTGGCGCGAGTAGTCATCTGAGATCGGATCGCGTGCCGCAGTGCTTACCATTTTTTATACGGCAGGAATTTTCCGTTCATCGTGATCTTCACGCGATCGCCTTTGGGATCGCTGACTTTGTCGATGTCCATCGTGAAATCAATGGCGCTCATAATGCCTGCGCCGAACTTCTCTTCGATCAGCGCCTTCATCGTGCTGCCATAGACGTAGATGATTTCCTGAAAGCGGTATTGAAGTGGTTCTTTGGGAATCGTCGGGGCGCTCTCGCCTTTATTGGCGAATTCAGTGAGCGCGTCCGCCACTTTGGGTGAAAGCTTCAGAAAGCTGGCAACCTTCTTTGCCGCTGGCAGGTCGAGGGCGTTTTCACCCAGACAGGCGGAGGTGCAATAGACGTCAGAAACCCCGGCGGCTTTGGCGATCGCGGTCCACGTGGTTTTCTTTGCTTTTTTGGCAGCCAGAATCGCTGCGGTCATCTCGGTTTTAGTCATGGTTCAGTTCTGGTTTTGTTTTGGTTATTTGGCGACGGTTGCGATTTCCGGCTTGGGCAACGGACGAGTTGCGCCGTTGCGCTCACCGCCGGTGTGATGCTCTTTTTTCGCTCCTTTCACGAGAAAGTGAAGGATGTGATTGCGAATGCGGATGTATTCAGGCGAATCAATCAACGCGGCCCGGGTGCGCGGCCGAGGAATGTTCACTTCGATGATTTCGGCCAATTCGGCTTCCGGACCATTCGTCATCAACGCGATGCGGTCAGACAATAAAATCGCCTCGTCCACATCGTGCGTGACCATGAACACCGTGTTCTTCGTGGCGGTCCACATGCGGACTAATTCCTCCTGGATGCTGCCGCGGGTGAGCGCGTCAATCTGCGCAAACGGTTCGTCCAGCAACAGCACCTTGGGCTCCACTGCGAAGGCGCGCGCGAGCCCGACCCGTTGCCGCATGCCTCCCGAGAGAAAGGCCGGACGCTTTTTTTCCGCGCCGTGCAGATTCATCAAGTTGATGTATTTCTGCGTCCACTCGCGGACCTGTTCCGTATTCCAGTCCGGATGGGCCTGCCGGACGGCGATGCGCACATTGTCGAATGCGGTGAGCCACGGCATGAGCGCAAAACTTTGGAACACCACCATGCGATCCAGGCCGGGTTTGGTGATTTCGTGCCCTTCGAGAATAATTCCACCTTCGCTGGGTTGGTCGAATCCGGCGATGATATTGAGCAAGGTGCTTTTGCCGCAGCCGGAATGGCCGATCATGCTGACGAACTCACCCTTCGCGATGTTGAAGCTGACATTTTGAAACACCACGAACGTTTCGCCCTTGCGCTGCTTGTCATGAAGCACCGGATACGTTTTGGAAACGTGATCAACCTGGAGGTAAGCGTGGCTCATGCGTCAGACCTCCGAATAGGTGAACCGCGCCGATAACTTGCCGAACGCATAGTCGAGCGCGTAGCCAACCGCGCCCACGACGAGGATTGCGAAGATGACGCCGCTGATATCGAGATTATTCCACTCGATCCACGTGAGATAACCCGCGCCGAGTTCGCCGAGGAGCATCTCGGCGGGAACCACCGCCACGAGCGCGCTGCCGAATGAAATGCGCAAACCTGCAATGATCGCCGGAGCAGCCGCAGGCAACACGACTGTGAACAAGCGCCGGAGATAACTCATTTCCAACAGCGCCGACACGTGCAGGTAATCTTTGCGAATTGAGTTCACTCCAAACGCCGTGTTGGCCACCGTCGGCCACAGGGACGCCATGAACACCACCAGAATCGCCGTCCAGAACGGATCTTTGACGCTATAGAGCAACAAGGGCATCCAGGCCAACGGCGAGATCGGTTTGAGAATTTGGATAAACGGATTCAGCGCGACGAACAGCGGCTTGGACAAACCAATAATCACGCCCAGGATGATCGCCACCACTGACCCGACGAGGAATCCCGTCATGAAGCGGCGCAACGTATAAAGCACCAACCAGCCGATGCCGTGATCGTTCGTGCCCTTTTTGACAAACGCCTCGCCCAGTTCGGTCTTCGCTTTATTGAACACCTTGGCCGGGCCGGGAATTCCCTTCGCTTTGTCCGGGTTGAAGATGTATTGACCGGCAGCGTTCTTGATGATGTCGCCGTTGAATTCCATCAACGTCAGTTCGTCTTCCGTTTTGCCGACGGGATTAAACTTCGGCGGATGCGTGAGCCCTTCCCACACGAGCAGGAAGCCCGCAAGAATCAGCAGCGAGAGCAGATACGGCCCGAACCGCTCTTTGATGGATTTGCTCGAAGCAGCCATCGCGTAATGCCCTTAGAGGTTGCTGATCGGAAAACTCTTCGCGTATTCGGCGACTTTTTCCGGATCAAACTCGCGGCCCATGATGATGTGCTTCTTGTAAGTGGTCGTGGGTGCTTTGTAGCCGAGTTCCGCCATCGCTTTGCCGCAATCGGCCGCGAGATAAACCTGTTCCGCCACCTGCTTGTAATCGAAATCCGTCTCGACGTGTTTCCAGCGCTTCATCTGACTGAGAATCCACATCGCCATCGAGTGCCACGGGAAGGGATCGAAATCAATGCGATCGGGCACGTTTTGAATTTTACCCAGGCCATCGGCGAATTTGCCGGTCAATACTTGCTCCAGCACGATCTCCGGTTGATTCAAATAATTCGCCGGCGAAATCGCTTTCGCGATCTCCTTCCGATTCTCCGCTTTCGACGCGTAATGCGTCGCGTCCACGATGGAGCGGAACAGCGCTTTGAAGGTGTTTGGGTTGGTCTCGGTGAATTCCTTCGAAATGGCGAACGCGCAGCACGGATGACCTTCCCAGATTTCTTTCGTCAATTTGAAGATGAAGCCAACGTTTTCGTACACCGCGCGTTGATTGAACGGATCGGGCGCGAGATAACCATCCACGTTGTCCGCCTTCAGATTCGCGACCATCTCCGGTGGCGGCACCACGCGAATCTGCACGTCCTTGTCCGGGTGCACGCCGCCTTCCGCGAGGAAATAGCGCAATAGATAATTGTGCATCGAATACGTGAACGGCACGCAGAAGCGAAAGCCTTTCATATCCTTCGCTTCCTTCACGTTCTTGTGTTTCAACGCGAGCGTGATCGCCTGGCCATTGATGTTCTCGACGGCCGGCATGTAAAACGGCACGGCGGGAGAGCCCGCACCCAACGTCAACGCCAGCGGCATCGGACTCAGCATGTGCGCCGCGTCCACCTCCTTGTTCACGGCCCAATCGCGCACCATCGCCCAGCCCGCGGCTTTACGGACTTTCACATTCAAGCCGTGCTTCGCGTAAAACCCCATCGGCTCGGCCATGATGATGGGCGTCGCACAAGTGATCGGAATGAAACCCACTGACAAATCTTTCTTCTCAATGCCTTTGATCGGCTCGGCGGCCATGGATTTCACCATGCTCAACGGGAACATTGAGCCAATGATCGCCGCCGCCGTGCTCTTGCCTACCAGGCCGAGGAAGGCCCGACGCTCCATGTCGTTCGGGAAAATGGCGCGCATGACGGTATTCTCGACAACCCGTGACAGAATCTCGTCGTTCGTGGCGGGTGTTTCCGGTTGATGCGACGCATGAGTGCATCCCGCGCCGGCGCATTGGTGCGCGCCGTGGAAATGCTCCATCCCGACGAAATCCGGCGACTGGTGCCGCTCATAATCCCGCTGCACTTCGGAGGCTTGCCCGCCTGACGGCGCGTGCACATGGGGCTCATCAACGATGGATTGATTCGCGTCGAATGGATCATTCAGGATGTTCACTTCGGATTCCTTTCTCGTTTTGGGTTCAGGGTTTCATGCCGCGGCGAGAACGGGCGCTTGCTGCGACGGGCGCAAATGCGAGCGATCGTTCAGAAATTCAATCAAGTGTTCGCGGCACACGTAGTACTGCGAGTCTTCCAACAGCGCGGCGCGATTGCGCGGGCGCGGAAACTTCACTTCGAGCACATCGCCCACTTCCGCCGCTGGACCGTTCGTCATCATCACGACGCGATCCGAAAGAAAGATCGCTTCGTCCACGTCATGCGTGACCATGAGCGCGGTGAGCTGCGTCCGCCCCCAGACTTCGAGCAGGACTTGTTGCAGCTCCAATCGCGTCAGCGCGTCCAACATGCCGAACGGTTCATCCAGCAACAGCATCTTAGGTTTGAGCGCGAAGGCGCGCGCGATACCGACGCGCTGTTTCATGCCCTGGCTCAGGTCGCGCGAACTCTTGTGCATCGCGTCGCCCAAGCCGACCACGGTGAGATAGTATTCCGCGATCTCGCGACGTTCCGTTTTGCTGGCGGTGTAGAACACCTGATCCACGCCGAGCATGACGTTCTCGAACGCCGTCAACCACGGCAGCAAACACGGCGATTGGAATACAATGCCGCGATCCGGTCCGGGCCCGCTGAGTTCCTTGCCGGCGAGAATGATGCCGC
>CAYXQJ010000097.1:0-6475 GCA_964467455.1 uncultured Hyphomicrobiales bacterium
TCAACGTCGTGCTGGATGTGACGGATTTGGATACGCTCCCCGTTCTGTCCGCGACAGACGCTGCAGGTGTTTCTTATATCAACACCGCTCTGAACGAGTCGGGTCGAGGCATTGCGGAGGTGGTTTCAGACGTGCATCCAACGCGTGGCGATCAACGCCGGGCGCCGCACATTCTCAGCTCCGGCATGAATCCGGGGGTGGTGAATCTCTGGGTGTGGCATGGATTCCAGCAATTCGGTGCGCCTTTGGAGATTGTGCATTTTGAATACGACACGTCGGTGCCCGTAACCGGCTGGCGTCCCATGATCACTTGGTCACGTAAGGAGTTCCTGACGGAAACGGTTTGGGAACCGACCGGACGCGTGGTCAATGGGGCGCTGCGTATGTGCTCGGGGAACGCGGTTCAAAACCGAGAAGATTTACGGCCGATCATGCAGCCGTTGATTGAGCTGCCTGAGTATCCGCGAGGGATGCTCGTGCTGCACGAGGAGAACGTCAAGCTGGGCGCAAAACTGGGAGCATCATCAAGGTATATTTATGCCATCCATCCGCGGACCATGACGTTTTTGGAACAACTGCTCCGGCGGCGCGGTCGGGTCGAGATTGACGATCTCCAACTCGGAGACAACACCTCCATTCCGCTCGCCGGCTCGGACACAATCGGCGTGTGCTTGCGCTACGCGGACAAGCAGGTTTATTACCTCAACTGCCTGGCCAACAGCGAAGTGACCGGCACCAACGCGACATGCGCCCAAGTGGCCGTAGGAGCGGACGCGGCTTTGCACGCTTTGTTCTCAGAAAGACTGGCACCGCGAATCTACTTCGCCAGCGACTTGTATGACACCGCATATTCGGATGTTGTGTTTGGCGCCCTGCGCGTTGAGCATTTCTTGTTTGAAAAGCTGAACGGCTCGTTGGTGCAACGTTTGCACATTCCGCGATTGCGTCCAACGTTCGCAAGCATCGGCGAATCCTTGGCGGCATGACGAAAGGAGTTCGCGCTCAATGAAAAGCTCAAAAGAACTGACAAAGACTCTGGACCTCCTCAAAGCGCGGTATCCCGCCGAGCGGGAGTTTCATCAGGCCGTGGCCGAGGTGCTCACGTCAATCTGGCCCTTTGTCCAGAGTAATCCGAAGTACCAAGCCGCCGGGATCGTCGAGCGACTCATTGAACCGGAGCGCGCGATCCTGTTCCGTGTTTCATGGATGGATCGCCATGGAGCAGTGCAGGTGAATCGTGGCTACCGGGTTCAGATGAACAGCGCGATCGGTCCTTATAAGGGCGGCGTTCGATTTCATCCAACGGTGACGTTGGGCACGCTCAAGTTCCTCGCCTTCGAGCAGGTTCTCAAGAACGCCCTCACGACTCTGCCGCTGGGCGGAGCCAAGGGCGGTGCGGATTTTGACCCCAAGGGCAAGACGGATGAAGAAGTCATGCGTTTTTGCCAGGCGTTCATGAGCGAGCTGTATCGGCACCTGGGCGATGACGTGGACGTGCCGGGTGGCGACATCGGAGTGGGCGGGCGCGAGGTCGGTTATCTCTTCGGACAATACAAGCGACTGACCGCCCAGTTCGGTGGTTCGTTTACCGGCAAGGGGCTGTATTGGGGCGGCAGCCGGATTCGCGAGGAGGCTACCGGCTATGGTTTGATCTACTTCGTCGAAGAGATGCTCCGGACGCGTGGCAATTCCATCAACCAGAAGGTCATTGCGATCTCCGGTTCGGGTAATGTCGCCCAATACGCCGCGGAACGGGCGATGGCCGTGGGTGCGAAAGTCATCACTCTGTCCGACTCCGACGGGTTTATTCATGACCCGGACGGTCTGGATGAGGACAAACTTGCCTTTGTGAAGGAACTGAAGAATGTCCGGCGCGGGCGGATCAAGGAGTATGCGCGGAAATTCAAATGCGAATATCATCCGGGCAAACGGCCTTGGAATGTGAAATGTCAGATTGCTCTGCCCTGCGCGACACAGAATGAATTGGACGGACGAGATGCTGCTGACTTGCTGAAACACGGTTGCATCTGCGTGGCCGAAGGCGCGAACATGCCCTGCACCCATGACGCGGTTGCTGCCTTTCTTGATAGGAAAATCCTGTTCGGTCCGGGCAAAGCCGCCAATGCAGGTGGCGTTTCAGTGGGCGGGTTGGAAATGACCCAGAACAGCATGCGTCTGCAATGGACACGCGACGACGTGGACCGACGGCTTCGGGAAATCATGCGAGCCATCCACAGTCAATGCGTGCGGTTCGGCGAGCAGAAAGGCTTCGTCAACTACGTGGTCGGCGCCAACATCGCCGGCTTCCGCAAAGTCGCCGAAGCGATGCTCGAACAGGGCATTGTCTGATCGGCCTCGTCATCACCGGAACAATCCCATCCGATGGCGGCTTCAATTCGACCGCTTCGTGCGCGCTCCAACATTTAGCCGGCGGGATTCTCCCACAAAACGTGCGCAAACTCTGCTGGCACGAGGCCAGCTAAGAGAAAAGAAAACGACACTGGATCACCGGCAGTCACCCAATAACGACCATGAATACTGAGTACGACAATCACATCCCGCTGGCGTCGCTGGTTGCAAATCCGGCGCAACGTTCGGAAGCCGCCGATCGTACTTGTGACACCGCGCGGTTCAGCCCATTCAGGTTCCGAATCCATGGGAGTCCGGGACGTCGGCCGCGTTTCTGCCATCGCGGGTCGCGAGGAAACCGGGCGGGGACTTTTTTGCAGGCAATCAAACATAACTAACTGATCCATTCGCATGAGAAATGTAGCAACACATAATAGGATTCTGGTAGTGAGCGATGATTTCACCGTTCGCGAGTCACTGGGAGGAATCTTGGCGCCGGCGGATTTCACCGTCCTTTACGCCGAAAACGGGCGCGACGCGGTCAAGACGCTGCTCGCGAACCCGGTCAAGGCCATCGTTCTGGATTTCAAAATCCCGTTCGACCCGAAAGGCGCTGGGTCCCCGACGGCGCAGACCTTGGTCGCGTTGACGGACATTGATCCATTTCTTCCGCTCGTGCTCACGTGCGAGTCCGAAGTGGAGTTGGACCATCAAACCGCGTTGATGGCTGATCTCGTGTTGCGGCATCCAGTGACGCCGGCGGCGCTGCGGGACGGCATTGATCTGTTGCTGGCGGAATCGCTGCGCGAACGCGTCTATCGAAAATCGGAATACACGGCGGTGCTGCGGTAGTCGCGTCGCTATGGAGGCACAATGTACAGACTAACAGAGATCGAACCCACCAGGCTGCGGAATCCATGCGAGGAAGTGGCCATGGTTCCCGCGGCACGGTGCGCGGGCTCATCCATTACGGTGACGCGCGGGCGGGAGCGATTTCTCGTCGTGACGGATTCGGACCAGACCGAAGCGCAATGTCTGGACTTTGTCCGCCGCTTCGCGAATCGCATTGCCGAGATATGCTTGCTGAAGTCCACTGGTGCCGATCCAGCCGGTGATGTGAGTCGTCTGGCGACTGCCGTTGAGGCGGACTGGGTGTGCCTTGTAGCGCAGCGCGGTGAAGGGCTGAGGTCGCTGTTCCTTACGAAAGATGCAGAGAAGATTCTGCGCACTTCGCCTCGTCCAGTGATTTGCATCCCCGAGTCGTATGTAACTGGTAGCACCGAACCTGGATCGAGTGAGGACTTGATGCCTATTCGCAGGATTCTGGTCCCAATCAAGCCCTCGCCAAAAAGCCGCTGGATCGTCGAGCAAGCAGCTGGGATGGCCGAGCGCTTCGGCGCCAAGCTGAACTTGTTGGGTGTCGAGGAAGTCGTGCGACAGCCAGCCGGTTCGCGCCTGGTCAGCCATCGAAGCGCACAGAGGCAACAAGCCCGCGCGATGCGCGATGAATTGGCACACCTGACCGCCGGCGTAATTCCAAACCGCCTGCGCGGTCGCCGATCAGTCAGCCTAGGATTGCCGTTGTTCCATGCGACTCTCCGCAGTGCGCGGGAGCTCAATCCCGATTTCGTCGTGTTGGGCATCCCAAATGGACTGTGGAGTGCCCGCGAGCGAATTGACGTGGCGACCGAGCGCATTCTCCACCGTGCTTCCTGCCCGGTGATTTGCCTCAGCGCCCTGGTTCACTCAACTGCCGTGATTGCAGATCACGAATCTAGACGATTCTCAAGGCACGAGCATCGCCGACATCAGCCTGTAGCATGGTGTCGATCGGGGAGGAGTGGGCTCAAGCGATTTAATCCTGCCCACCACAGTCGAAAGCTCCAGGAGCAATTAAAACAACGTCAACCATGTGAACGCTTATGAAACCGAAATTGTTAGTCGTAGATGATGATTATTCCGTGCGCGAATCGCTGCGGAAGCTGTTGGAATCCCAGAATTACGAGGTGTTTCCGGCGCGTGACGCCAGCGAGGCGCTCGATCATTTCAATTCACAGCGAATTGATCTGGTGCTGCTGGACATCAACCTCGGCGTGGATAACGGCTGGAAAGTCTTTGAGGCCATGACAGTCAAAAATCCGTTTGTGCCGACCATCGTCATCACGGCGGAATGGGAACAACGGGAGCAGGCCGTGGCACTCGGAGTGGAAGGGCTCATTGAGAAACCGATTGAAGTACCCGTGCTGCTGAAACTGATTACCGAGCTCCTCGCAGAAACCACCGAAGCGAAGTTAAAACGCATCTGTGGCAACGACGCCTATTGCCGCTACGTTGGCCGACACTATGAACCGTATTTGCGGATGTTGCAGACTCGTTACACAACCCCATACAGAATGGGGTGCAGCAGCGAGGTTGGTCCTGATGACCGGCGAGAGGTTCACCCGCCATTGCCCGAGCTGATTCCGACCTCTGCCGCTCTGCATGGGCGCCATGCTGAATCCCGACCAAAACTGGACAGTTACAATGAAAACGATCCACTGGAGTGAGAAGGCAGTGCCCAACACGGACGCCGGTCTCGCTATTTTGAATGAAACTGATGCCAAGCGCACGGACCGGCTCGATTTGCGGGCTTCTTGTGGCCGAAGGCCGCGTTCGTCTCGCATCGATCGGAGCAGGCCAGTGATACTGGTCGCCGTTGATTTCCTGCCAGCTTCGCTCAAGGCGACGGAATATGCTGCCACACTGGCAATGCGACTGGATGCTTCACTTTTGCTGCTTCATGTTGTCGATCCGATTTACACTGGCAGCCTTGTAAACTTGGTTACAAAGCAAAAGATTGGGCAAGAGGCACTACGCCGGGCATCGGAGAAGATTAATTCGGTTGCCGATGCCCTCACCGAAGGCAGCGTCTCAGTCACATGCGCCGTGCGGGTCGGCTTACCCGAAATTGAGATTCTCCGACTTGCCTGCAAATTGAATGTGAACATAATCGTACTCGGTCGCATGCTCAGGAATCCCTTGAGCCGCTGGATTCTAGGAAGCGTTGGTGATGACATTATTGACCTCGCTCCGTGCCCGGTGGTCGTTGTGAACAGTAAGGTGGCGACCCGAATCCCGAGAAGTTGAAATTTGCGATGAGGATACGGAAAGTGAAGCCATTCCGCCAACGCGATGCGTCCGGCAAAAACGCCAGACGCCGTGCAGGCAGAAGACTTTGTGATGCGTCGCAGCTGTCGCCGCAAGAAAGCAACTCCGCCGACAGATCCCGACTCGCAGCCATTGTCGAGTCCAGCAACGACGCCATTATCAGCTATACGACGAAAGGTATTCTCGACAGCTGGAATCAGGGTGCGGAGCGACTCTATGGCTACTCTGCTGCAGAGGCTCTCGGAAAATCAGTTGCCATTATTATCCCATCGCAACAAGCGGGGGAGGAAGCGAAGATTCTTCAAAAAGTTCGGCGCGGCGAGGGTGTGGACCATTATGAGACGCAGCGTTTGGCCAAGGACGGCAGACTCGTGGACATCGCTCTCACTGTCTCGCCAATCAAGGATGCACACGGGGCACTCGTCGGCGTTTCGGCAGTGGGGCATGACATTGCGGACCGGAAACGCGCTGAGTCCGAGCGTAGTCGGCTCGTTCGTCAATTGAGTGAGCGAGTCAAGGAACTCACGGTGATGTACAGCGTGGCGCATCTGGCCCAAATGGAGGAAAAGTCAACGCTGGCGTTAATGAAGGAAATCGCGTCGCTTTTGCCTCCTGCCTGGCATTACCCAGAAATCGCCGCGGCCCGGGTGCAGTTGGGCGAGGTGGAGTTCAAGACGCCCAACTTCCGTTCCTCTCGTTGGAGTCAGAAGGCCGAGTTCACGGCGACGGATGGTCGAAAGGGCGCAGTTGAGGTCGTCTATTTGGCAGAGCGCCCCTCGGCGGCAGAGGGTCCGTTTCTGGCCGATGAGCGGAAGTTGATCAACGGTGTAGCCGAAGCCTTGAAAGGGTACTGGGAGCGCAAACGGCTGGAAGCAGAGATTTTGGAAATCAGTGAGCGCGAACAGCGCCGGATCGGACAAGACCTGCACGACGGATTGACCCAGCACTTGCGGGGCATTGTGTATCTCCACCACGTGTT
>CAYXQJ010000098.1:0-6465 GCA_964467455.1 uncultured Hyphomicrobiales bacterium
GCACGTGAGCGAAGCGATTCAATTGCGTTCGCTGGACCGGCAGTTGTGGGGGTGAAGGGAGAAAAAATGAGTGGTCAACACGACCAAAGCAGATCGCGCTAGTAGTTCCTGCTGCTTTCCGGGAACGTACCGCTCGCCGCCTCAATCATTCGCGTTGCACTGTCCAGTGAAAGGTCCAAAGTTTTCGCATCGGTCGTTGTATAGAGTGTGTTCAGCGCATCGTAGAAGAAATTTGCTGAGTTTCCCTTGGTGCTTGCTCTAGATAGTCTCCGGCATAAATCGCGCTTGTCGCTCTCTGACGCCAAATTCCACGTCCGGCCATTCGACATGGAATTCCACCCAGCAAATGAGGTCGTATTCCTAATTGTCCTTTCGTTTCCTTTGGTTTGTATAGGTGGTTCAGGTGCAATTGTTACCGGAGCGGCAATTTTAGAGACGGGCTTTTCTTCCTGGATAAGGAATATTGGCAAAGCAATCACGCACATGACGATTAGGCTGATAGCAAAGCCTACTGCGGCTTTCGCTGCTGGTTCCTCCTCACCTTCATATTCCTTGAAGGCATCATAGACATAGAAAAAGCCCACGAGTATTCCGAAAAAGCTAATTACCAAGGCAGGTATCGCAAACCACAGTGCGCGGTCGACGTGCAAAAAGGAAAAGCACAACACGGCACAGCTTCCAAAGAAAACGAAAACAGATGTGGTGCGGCGGTTCATCGCGCAGGCTTCGTTAACGAAGATGTGTGCCAGCGTCTCGAATTCGATTTCCTCAGTCAAGTATGCATGAGCAGGTAATAAAAAGGGGTGTTAGCGCTAACCTGATTAAATGTTTTTTGGCTTGAAAACGTTAGGAAGTGTGCGCCAATACGAACTGCAAAGTTCAACATAACTCAGAAAGGGAAATATGAAAAAGTTGCTACTTGTGGCGATGGCGGCGACCCTCATTAATCACAATTCAATCGGTCAAGTTTTTGACGATTTTGAGGATGGGGTTTTTAATTCCGGGCTGTGGAATACGTATTTGCCTAATTATGGCACCGCTGGTTTTTCCGAAAGTGGCGGAAAACTCCACTTTGTGAACGGCGCGCTGGTCTCGCCGAAGCAGTCAGTAGCCAACGCCACGATTGAAGGGCGGTTCAGAATATCGGGATGGAACTACGACAGGTTTGCAGTGCTTTTTAGGAGTGATGGGTCGATTGATAGCCATTGGCAATCGCCTTGGGGCGGAATCGGTGTTCGATTTACTTTGAGCGACAATCCTGATTACGGCCCTACCCAAACGATTCAAATAAGAAATTTCAAATACGATTACGATGAATCCCTAGCTGTTTTAGCTTCCAGCGGGTTTTCACTCTCAGCAAATACCTACTACGATTTTAAAATTGTGGACGACGGTTTTAACATCTCAGTGTATATGAACGGGGCGACCACACCCACGCTTTCTGTGAGTACGCTTCTTGATTACGGAGACACCATTCAATTTGGCAATCGCTCGCAGATGCACGGGTGGCCGCCACCGTATAACATGGACTTAGATTATATTTCCATCGTGCCCGAGCCATCCGTTTTTGCCATTATCTGTGCTGGTGGGTTCGCCTTGGCCGGTCGACGTAAGAGATGAAATAGAAAATTACCTGAATCTCGGAGGAGGGCTGGAGAATATACCCCCGCTACAAGCGAATCAGATTCGGTTTCAATCCCCTCACCCCGGCCCTCTCCCCGCTCGGGTGGGGAGAGGGAGTTGAACGATGCGGAGGCGTCAGGTTTTGACTCTAATCCCAGCAGGCGAAGCTCACAGTCTTCGCACGCGGAAGAATTCGTGCGGCTGGGTTTTCTGAACCGTGACGCTGCCGGAGAATACGTCGCCGGCGGTGACCACGGTCGCGGCGGCCCAATCCACGAGATTGGTGGAAGACGCAAAAACAGGGACGCGGTTGGCGCGTCCCTGTCAGGTGGGAGCGAGGTTGGTGCGACGCTCGCTCCCGGTTGTTTGTCCAGTGTCAGGCGAAGCTGACTGTTCGAGCGAATCGGTGTTATTGCATTCTGGCCCGGAAGAAGCGCATCGGCTCTTGCGGCAGTTCTGCATCAATGAATTCAAGCAGACCAGCGGCGCTGGCTGGGACGGTGGTCAACACCGACCAATCCATCAGGTTCGTGGAAACCAGAATGTCGTAGGGACGCAGGCGTTCCGCTTCGGCGGTGACGCGCGCGCGGTCAATGACGCCTGCGGTGGACAGCGATTCAACGGTCAGTACCAATGGGAGCGGGGTAACGGTAAGCGTTCCGTTGTTGGCAGTGACGTTGTAATTGCCCAGCTTGCCGGTCGGGTCGTAGACGAAGGGAACGATGTCGTATTGTCCCGAGAAACTGTATTGGTGCGCCGCCGTGCTGAAGCCGGGCGTCAAATCATCACCTGCCACAACCCCGTTGATGCTGCCGGTGAACGCGGGATTGAGGGAACCGTAGGCGCGCGTGGCGTTGTCGGCACTGACCGTCAACGCGGCTTTGGTGATGACAAGGGAATTGGTGCTGCTGCCCGAGTAGTTGGCGTCAGTGATGATCCCCACGACTTCATAAGTGCCGGCGTTGGTCGGCGCGGACGGCGATCCATTGTATGTCAGCAACACGGTCAAACCGTTGGGTGTGGTCGTGACAGAAACGGCGCGGGCTGAGGCATTGTAGGACTGGCTCAGGTCGTTTAGTGCGACAGAGCCTAACGCCTTGGCAATGCTCAGACTGAGCGAGTTGGTCACGCTGTTGCCGGCGAGGTCGGTGGCGATGATGGAAACGTTGAAGCTTCCCGCCTGGGTGGGAAGGCCGGAGATTTCGCCGCTGAGAGGATTGACCGTCAGTCCGGTTGGCAACGAGCCGATGACGTTGAAACCGGTTGCGCCGCCGGTGGCGGTGATGGTGTAAGTGAACGACGCGCCGTTGGTGCCTTGAGCGTTGTTGCCACTGATGATGACCGGTGGCACATCATCCACGATTGTAATCTGTAATGCTTTGGCGAAAGTACCGCCGTTGCCATCGTCCGTCTGAATGCGGACGGAGTAATTACCGGCGGTTAGAGCGGAAGCATCGTTCACGCGAAGCGTAGCGCCGGAGAGATTGAACAATCCGTTGTCCGTGCTGCCGCTACCGGTGACAAACGTGTAGCTGTGCGAATCTCCGGCGTCGGCGTCGGTTGTTGTGAGCGTGCCGACGATGGCATTAACTCCGGCGGATTGGTTCACGGAATGGTTGGACAACGAGAGGTCGGTCGGCGCGTTGTTGCTTACGGGCGGAGCGAGTTTGATATCGTTGATCGTCAGCCAAATGATGTCGCCGTTTTGGGCGCTGATGCGGATTTCGTCGGCGTTGCGGAAGATGGCCGGGAGCAACGCGCCGAACTGGTCAAACGTGAAATACCAGGGCGTCGCGTTGACGACCACATTGACGGAGCCTTGCGAAACGCCGTTATCGAACGCTTCGATCTTCACGTTGTTGCCGCCGTAATCAGTCAATTGCAACGCTTGCAGCCAGAAATTATCACCCGCGAACTGACTTTTGATGATGACGTAATGCGACCCGGCGCTGTTGTTATAGTTGATGGCGAGGCCGGAATTGGCAGTTCCCGCACCGTACGGGTCCTCAAACGTGACGGGGTTGTTGATGCGATTACGGCTGGCATCAGCGAAATAAACTTCGAGCGCGAGACCTTCGACATCGTTGGCGCCGGCTTGACCGTCGAGGGCGAACGCGCCGCCCGGGGTACTGCTGAACGTGATGGTCGGATTGGCGGCCAAGGCGAGCAGGTCGTTGATCGGATTGATGGTGAAGTGGAAAGACTGTCCCGCGACATTGCCGCCCACGCCGTCGCTGACGGAGAAGGAGAAGCTGTCGCTGGTGGTTTCCGAACCGTTGTGCGCGTAACGAAGCGCTCCGTTGTTGAGATTGGCTTGCGTGAAGGTGCCGTTCAAAACCAGCGGGGCGCCGTTCAAAAGCAATCCGCCGTTCACCGGCAATGCGGTGACGGTATAGGTGATGGCGTGATCGGATTGTTCCGCATCATCGAAATCGAGCGCGGCGGCGGAGAGCGGGGCCAACTGACCTTCGTTTAACGTGAGGCCGGTGTTGACGTTCAACGTGGGCGCCGTGTTAGCAGCGGCGGTGGTGAAACTGATCTGGCTGCCATAACCCGTGCCGCCGCTGTTGCTGGCATAAGCGCGAACGTAAATCAAAGTGCTGGCCGGCAAACCGGAAACGGTCGCGCTAAAACCGCCAGTGCCGCTGCCGTTGGCGACCTTGTTGTTGGCCACGGTGGGATTCGCGGTAGTGGCCCAAACGATGCCGCGTTCCGTGACCGTGCCGCCGCCGTCGGAAGTTACCGTGCCGCCGAGGGTCGCGCTGGTGGCGGTGATGCTGGCGGCTGCCGTGGTGGTGACGGTGGGAGCGTTCGGTCCGGGGGGATTGATGGTGGCGGTGGCGAATTCCAGTTCGCGCGGATTATTGGGCGGACCATAACTCGGACTGCCGGAACCGGAAAAGTGGTCAAACAGAAACATCGCTTCGCGCGAGTCCTTGAAGCTGACGCCTGGATAGCGGCCCGTGTTGGAGCCGCCGGTGAACACGCTGCCGGTTTGCCAGGTGGAAGTGCCATTGAACAAGACGGCGTACCGGACGACCCCGGAATTGACGGCGCCGGTTTGCGCGTTGTAAAACGTGAGCAAATCACCGTTGCCATTGATGGTCAGCGAACTGTTGTCGAGATTGCCTTGCAGGTTGCCGTTGATTTGGCCGTTCACCCACGAGCCGGATTTGTCGGTGTGATGATAAAGGTTGTAGTTCAGGTCGCGGCGCAGAATGTGAACCTTGTCGTTGGCATCCACCACCAGGGCGACGGAGTTACAGGCGGAAGCGCCGGTGTTGCCTTGCGCGAGATTGAGCGGGGTGGACCACGTGCCGCTCTTGTTGTTCATGTAAAGCAGACTGGCGTCCGTGCCGCTGCCATTGAGTTCGGCGGCAAATGCCACATGCACCTTGCCGGCGGAATCCATTCCGAAGTCGGCGACGGTAATTTCATTCGCGCCTGAGCCTGTGCCGCCGGTTTGCGAGTAAACGGTTTCGCCCACCCAGGACGTGCCGTTGAAATATTGGTGGCGGATGGAGTAAACCCGGCTGGAAACGCCGCCCGAGCCGACGTTGCTGATGCGAAAGACGATGTGCGGGCGCTCGTTCTGATCCAATTCCAGTTGCACTTCGGAGAAGCTGTAATTGACCACGTTGTTGTCCGCTTCCACGTTGGTGTAAGTCCAGGAAGTGCCATTGGTGCTGCGGGCATACACGATGGTTTCGCCGGTCGTGGTGAGTTGCAGACGCAGCACGGCGTGAAACGTGCCTTGGCTGTCAATTTTGAGGCCAACCCGATCGTACACCATAGTGTACGCTTCGGGCGGCACGTTGACGTACATGTTGGGAATCGTGTTGACCAGGATGGTGCTCAATTCCGTCCACGACGACGTGCCGGGCTCCCAACGCACCAATTGGATGCGGGGCATGGTTTGGCTGACGCTATGGACAAAGTTGCCGTCCTGCCAGAACGCGTAAAATTTTCCATCCGGCCCGAGGGCGCAGGCGGAAAAAACATTGGCGCTGCCATCGCCGTAACCGATGCGTCCGGTGGTAAACGTTTGTGCGTCGCTGCGACAAACGAACAACAGCAACCACATCAGAACGGCGAGTCGCGCGAAAAGTGTTCGCAGCCCGAAGGGGTTTATTGTGCCGGTGGAGGGAGCGGAATGATGTCGGAAGAATGAATTCATAATGTAAGAGAAGTGCGTCCTTGGACCCGAATGTTTCATGCAATCCTTGTTGCGGGTTTTTATATCGCCACGTTTTATTCGGGCTTTAGATTTTTTCCGGCGACTGGCCAACGCCGGATTCAGCATTGTAGGTAGGGAAAATTGTTATGCTAATCAGCTTGGTGGCAATGCATTGAGACGGGATGAGGTTGCGGCTTCCGAACTTGGTTCGTAGCGCGCCAAGGAAAACCCTAGGGTGATTGAGGCGGGAATCTTCAACACCAGTAACTGCCATCGCGCGGCCCGAGCTACCAGGTTGGTGGAAGACCTGACAGCGAAGCACGCGCTTGGGGTGCTGTGCCAAGAGTTGTTAAGGCAGTCAAGGCAGGGGAATGAGTGGCAGAGGAATGTTTGATTCCTCTGCCGTTCATTCCCCTGCCAATTTCCGGTGCAGAATTTCGTTGCCGGACCAGCAACAGGGGGCAGTCAACTCTTACAGCCTTCGCACGCGGAAGAATTCGTGCGGTTGGGTTTTCTGAACGGTGACGCTGCCGGAGAACACGTCGCCAGCGGTGACCACGGTTGCGGCGGCCCAGTCCACCAGGTTGGTGGAAGACTCGACGGCGAAGGACGCGCCCGGGGTGCTGTTCCAGTTCAATTGCAATTGGTCGGGCGCGAGCTGCGTG
>CAYXQJ010000099.1:0-6431 GCA_964467455.1 uncultured Hyphomicrobiales bacterium
GCACCCAGTGGTTGTGCCCCGTGAAAATGCGCAGGCACTGGAGGGCGGAGTGAGCAGCAGGGCGAGGGCAGAGCGCACCCGGGCACCTTGTGATCGTTGTGAATGTCCCACACTCGGATTTGATGGTACGACCCACTGCGCGCAGCTGAGAAAGGGTTTCCTCTCCATACAGTGCCTGCCCCCGGCCACACCTGAACAGGTAACGCTTGTCGGTGGACACAGCCAGCGCCACCACGCAGTCCTCGTGCTCGTGCAACACTGCCTTGCACTCGATGGTGTTGAGATCCCAGATGCGGATCGTCTTGTCGTCGGATGCGCTGTAGATGAGGTTGCCCAGCACGATGATGGAGTGAACGATGCCCTGGTGGCCGCGCAGAGTGTGGCGAAGCTTGAGGGTGTAAATGTCCCAGATCTTGATGGTGTTGTCGGAGGAGCCGCTGATGAGGATGTTGCGCACCTCCACCACTGCACCACGCGGTGAGTGCATCTTCCCTCCCCTTCCCCTTCTCCTCACCCAGTATGCACCACACCGGTCCTGTGTGGCCCTCCAACATCGATGTGGGGCGCCACGTCTTGACCAAGCGCGGCGCTGGCGCGGGTGGCACGGCCGCAGCAGCCACGACGGCCTGCGGACGGTCTGCGGCGGCCGCCGCTGCGCCCTGAGCGTTGTGCTGCACCAACTCGGTCAGCACCGCAAGTTGCCGCTCGAGCGCAGCATGGCGCTGCTCCATCCCCGTCGCCAACACGTCCAAGCGGCGCGCGAGTGACCCCAACGCCCCCGCGAAGCCGGCGCGCCACTCCCCACCCGGTCCCGCCTCCGCCAGCTGCAGCCCGTCGGGCGCGTCATCAGGCGCCCCAGCCACGAGTAGCGTGTCGTCCGCGCGCAGCTCTGCAATGTCGTCCACCTCGCAGCCGTCATCAAGGAACAGCTGAGTCGCGCGCACACCCAGCTTCTGCCCGCACACCAGCAGCAGCTCCGGCAGCGTGGGCGGCACCATGACGATCTTGCCGTGGGTACGCGGTCCGTCCTTGGGGAACACCCGCACCCTCATGCTGGCCGAGGGGCGCGACGCGTTTTTTCATCACGCGAACCCCACCGCTGGCCAGCGGGGTAGTTGACACCCTGTGGAGCTGCACACAATACGCGCGGCGCCCGGCCACGCCTTCTTCTCGCACCTCATTGTCCATGCGCGCGAGCTGGCGTGGATCGGAAACCCAACCAATGCATTTTCCCTCCCACACGGCCTCACGGCTCCTCGCGCGGCTCCAGCGCCAGCGAGCGCGCATACAGCTCCTTCTCGTCGTGGTCCGGCAGCGCCGCGAAAAACTCCAGCAGTGGCGCCAGGTCGGCCTCCTTGCCCAGCGCCGCGTACGGCACCTGCTGCATGGCCAACATCTCCCCCGTGATCTTTTCCAGCAACCGCGCTTTGACCAGGTTGACTGCTGCCACTGTCCCCACCGGCACAAAGTCTTCGTTGTTCTCCTCGAGTCCGAACAGATCGCGGCTGATAATGCCAATCTGCGGCACCAGCGGCGGCTTGGTGGCGCGTACGTGGAGACGGTACTCTTTGTAGTTTTTGGTGTGCGAGTTGAGCGCCATGAGCTCCTCAAAGGTCTTGGCCGCCTTCTTGGGGACCTTCTTCCACGACTTGTGCAAACGCTGCACTGCAGTGTCTGCGTCAGCGCAACGCGCACCGGGACACACCCTGCTCCGCACGCTGTACCCGACGACGCATTGAGGCCGCACAGCACCGCGTACGACCCGTGGAAGTCGTTGAGCTCCCACAGCCGCGCGGCGAGGGCGATGAACTGCGCAATGAGCACAGCGCGCTCCGCAGACGTGGCCGGCTCCATGATGGCGTGCGCCACCCACAGCGTCAGCGCGTTGAACTGGCGCGTCATGCGCGCGAACGCTGGAGCCCGCTTCGGGTCCATGTGGGCCTGCAAGACCATGAGCATCACCATACGCCACACCCCCCCCCCGCGTTCTGCGCGCGTACGTTGCCAAACAGCTCGTACGGTTGGATGTCCGCGAAGAGGGCCCAGTCCGTCTTCACAATGGCAGCTGCCACCAGCGCCACGTCCGCAGTGGCCATGCGCACGGGCCGCTTGGCGGGCTGGGGCTCAGGGCGCGCCGCGCGCTCTGCTACCAACGCCTCGAGCCGCGCGTAGTGCGTGGCCAAGAGGTGTGTGAACTTGCGGAACATGGCTTTCTCGCTCTCGCGAATGGTGCCGGCGCTGATGAGCGAACTCACATACTCCTGCCATGAGCCCACGAAGCCATCGGTCATGTGATCAGGCCGCAAGTACAGTGGTGAGCAGAACCAGTACCCGATGGCGTCCATGGACATGGTGCGCGCTGCAAAGGTCAGGCACACACGCACCAGGTGTCTCCCTCCCCTACCCAGAGTGTTGGAGTCACTGCGGTGGGAGTCGTAGTGCTGCAGCAGCAGCTTGAGAAAGTCGGTGGAGTGCGCAAACACAGTGTGCGTCATGAGCACCACCTCCACGATGCGCGGCTCCACCAGGCGGTACTCTTCGCGCAGCATCAGATCCACCAGCGCGGGCAGCGAGGCGGCGGTCACGAGGTGCGTCTCGGCGTCCAGCACCAGCGTTTCGTGCACCGCAGTGGGCGGCAGCGCCAGTGCCGCCGGCGTGTGCGCTGCGCACTGCGCCAGCGCTGCAATGTCGGCCGGTGACGCGGACGGCCCCAGGCACGCGCGCCACACCTCCATGGTCACGTGGGGCGTCGCCACCAAGATGTCCCACACGCGCCGCGCGCTGGGCGACAGCGAATACAGCACCAGCTGCAAATCGAACAGTGCGGCCGGCGACGGCGGCTCGCGGCGCTTGGCCGGGTCCGCCAGCACCAGGCCGGCCTCCTTGGCGACGAGCCCGCGCAACGCGCGCAACGACCACAGCGGCGGGGTCAGACCCTGCAGACCCTGCACCACCTGCGCGGGCGTAGACGCGGCGGTGATGGACGCGTCGGGCGCGGGTGGCGCCTGAGGAAAGCCCACCACGCTGCTCAGCTCCATCATCAGCTGTCCTGCGAATACGGAGTGAGCGCTGTTTGCGCATTTGCACCGCCGCGCGCACTCAGTTTGGCCTCGAGGGCCCGCGCAGCGTCAGACTCGGGCGCGGCGTCCAGCAGATGCACTTTGGCCGTGAGCAGCGCCGCCGCCACCGCGCGCCACTGGCCGTCACCGAGGGCGCCCGCATGGCCGTACCTGGGGCGCATGAGCAAAATGCACAAACAACGCCGACCTTCCCGCGCGCACCGAAGCAGGTCATGCAGCGCAGTGGACAGCGGCACAAAGGACTGAGTGCTCAACGGCTGCGGTGGCCCCAGCAGGAACTCCGTGGCCTGCGATACGCACTCAGCCGCCGCCGCCCGCACCTCGGGGTCGCTGCTGCGCGTGAGAGCCGCACCGCACCGCCCGCGCTGCTGCTCACTCGGGGGATGCGCGGGGGGACGACGCGCCGGCGGTGCCCTCGAGGCGTGTCAGCACTTGCACCAGCGCAGCCTGCTCCTGCGAGCGGTCCTTGAGGCGCCGTACGACAAGCGCCAGCTCCACGCAGGCCTCGAGCGCCGCGCGCTTGGCCTCCACGGCCTGCGTGGCCGCCAGCGCGGTGCGCACCGCGTCCACGATCCACTTGAGCAGCGGCGTTTGCATCCAGTCGTCACCCGTCGCCATCTCCGTCAGCACCCCGCGTGCAGTCATCACACACAACGACAAGTTCGCGGTGGCCTCTTCCTCGTCCAGTGGCACTGTTGTCTTGCGAGCCAACTGCAGTTGCTTCAACAGTGTCAGTACCACGGCCACCAGCTGGTCAATCTGCGAGTGCTGCAGGCCGTCAGCGCGGCCAAGAGGAAAAAAAAAGGAGTTGCAGTACACACCAGACGCGCCCAGCGCTGGTCGGCGCGCTCCGCTGAATTGAGGCGCATCTCGGCGATGCAGGCCACTTTGAGCGCTTCTTGGTGCGGGCCGGGCCCAAAGTCCGCATCGCTCAGCGGTAACGGGACAAGAAAGCGGGCGGTAGGCGACTTGGTGCCGGACCCGGACCCCGGGGGACTCTTGGCAGCGGGCAGCTCGTCGCCTGCAGGCCACCAGTGAGCCGCGAGCCGCCACTTTTCTTCCTGCTGCCCCATCGAGGTCCTGCAGCCCCTCTCCATCCCCCGCGCTGCTCTCTCGTACTGCTGGTGCGCGCGCCGCGCGGACTCAGGCCCAGACGCTCGCCAATGGTGCGGTTGCGGCTGCGCGGCTGCGGCGGCTCGTCCTCGGGCAAGGCTGTGGCGGAGGGTGTGCGCAGCGCAGTGCGCAGTGTGGTGGTGAGCTTGCGGCGCGGCGAAGCCGACGACACGGTCTCGCGCCGCGGGGACGACGCCAACTCAGGCTCGCTTGGGCGGCGCATGGTGTGCGGGGGGAGGTGAGGCCAGGAGGGCGCAGGCGATCAGCGGTGCATGCGCGATCCCTCCACGCGCGCGGCAAATGGTGTTCACTTGCGGCGCTTGTACACCACCTTGACCGGCGGCGCGGGACCCACCACCATGGTGGTGAAGTCGGGCGTGACCTTGGCCTCGGGCGCCAGCTCAATGTCGTAGTTGCGCAGCAGCCACGCGTAGATGGTCTTGGTCTGCAGGATGCCAAAGGCCTCGCCGATGCACGCGTGGCGCCCACCACCAAACGCCAGGAACGCGTAGGGGGACTGCCCGCGGCCATCCATGATGCGGTGAGCGCTTCCTCCTCCACCTCCTCCCCAGCGCCGCACCTTCTTGTGCTCCTCGCGCCCCACAGCAAACCGGTCAGGATCAAACGAGTCTGGGTTGGTGTACAGCTCCGGCAGCCGGTTCCCGGCGGCGGTGGAGATGGCCACCAGCGTGCCCTGAGGGATGTCGTAGCCCTTGTAGGTGGTGGGCTGCACCACGCGGCGGAGCAGCGTGATGAGCGGGGGGCGCAGGCGCAGCGACTCCTTGACGCAGTGCTCCAGGAACACGCACTCCTTCACGTTCTCGAACGTGCCTGCGGGGCGGTGAGCGACGGCGGCCGCCTTCCCGCGACGCTCACAACGCACTCTCTGCGGCGGCGCCACCGATGCAGCGCTCGAGCTCCTGGCGCGCGCGGGCCATGGCGTCGGGCGACTGCAGCAGATTGATCCCCAGCCACGTGCCCGTCACGTTGCTCGTGTGTTGGCCGGCGATGAGCAACGCTGCAATCGATGAGAGGAATGCGGCGGCATCTTCGCACCACCACACACCGATCATCATGCCCACGATCTGGTCGTCGGTGAGCTTGGACCCGTCGTCGAGCGTGGCGGACACCAGGGTCGCCACCAAGTCGGTCTCGCTGTTGAGCGCCTCTGCGCCTGACGCGCGCCGCTTCTGGATGATGCGCTTGAAGATCACGTCGACTTGCTTGCGCGCCTGGTCGCGGCGGAACTGGTTGGGCAGCGGCAAGGTGGGGAAAAAGAACGAGAGTGAGTCCAACGACTGGTCCATGATCCAGTACAGCTTGGTAAACTGCCCGAGCGTCAGCGCGACCTTGCCCCGGCGCCGCCGCTCAGACCTCGTCCACTTGCTCGCGGATCTCCCGGCCCTGCAAGCAGGTGGTAGAGGTCAGGACGGTGACCTCGTTGAAGGTCTTGTGCAGGTCGGCGGTGCCCGAGTCGCCCCAGTGGTGCTCAAAGTACTGGCGCGCCTCGGCCTCAATCATGGGGACATATTGCTGGAAGCGCTGCTTGCTGAGGCCCCGGCCCACAATCTTGCGCTCCTCAATGAGCAGCTCAGGCGGCCCGTCGTACACCACGCCCTTGCCGAAGAGCGGCACCGTGAACCTGCGAGGGACGTCAGAACATCTGCCACCACCACCACCACCACCACCACCACCACCACCACCACCACCGCCGCCCACTGCACGCACTTGTACGCGGCGGCAGCGTTGAACACGTCCTCGGGGGTGCGAAACCAAAACTGCCCCCCGCCCACGTCAGCCCGGCGCCCTTTCCCTCCCCTACCCCTCTCACCCTGTGCCCGGGTGAGAGGCCACTCCGCACTGCCCAGCACCAACGCACTCCTGCGCTTCCTCGCCCACGAAGAAGATCATGTGCTCGTGGAACACCTTGAGTGTGAACACGTCGCCTGCTCGCGACGTAAGCCGCACTCCCACCCTGCCCCGCGGGTCGCACCGTGCTTGGCGCGGGCCTCCATGATGAGGTTGATGGGGTCCATGCCGAAGCGCACAGCGGAGCCCACCAGGGGCAGGCCGGCCACCACCGGCGGGATGCGCCCGGCCGGCACGCGCGTAAGCTGCAAGGCGGCGTGTGAGGACGGCGGGACGCGCACGCTGCCCTGCGCACATGGTAAACGACAAACAGCACCAGAAAGAGCAACACCAGGCCCAGCAGCGCGACGATCATGGCGACGGGCCCTC
>CAYXQJ010000100.1:0-4730 GCA_964467455.1 uncultured Hyphomicrobiales bacterium
CAAGCCGCCGACTTTCTCGGCAAGAAGCGCGTTGTGAAACGCTCATGGGGATACAGCGCCGGCAAGCGCAATGTGAACTACAACGAAACCGAAGAGCACAAAATCAAGCCGCACAAGCTCCGCAATCTCCGTGACCACGAGTGTGTGCTCGTTCACTGTGAACGAGGTTTCCAGCGCGTGACATTACCACCAATGGAGCCTGATGGTTCAACCGCCAAGTGGTTTTCCCGCTGGAAGCGCATTTTCTAGTGCTAATGCTCCCCGTTAGCGCGTCGTGAGTTCATAATTCACCATCCGCCGCTTTCTTTCACCTACCAGGTCTAACACGCCTGTTCGGATTGCAAACCACCGTAGAGGTCGCCAAGACTGTGACGGGCACATCCAATTCGCGGCTGATTTTCTTCAACGTGCTGATAGCTTCCGAAGGAGAGTAATCCAACACTACATGACGCACGCCAAATTGTGTTACGGCAGCGCAAGCGGTGCTTCGTAATTCAAAAGAGTTGGCCACACTTGCAATCAACAGCGGCGCGCTTGCCAACGATCCCGCAGCAGAGGTCAGGTTTATGAATTCCCTCTCGCCCCAATTGGGACTGAGGACTTCAGCCAGTTCAATCTCCGCTCGCCACAACAGCAAGTTTACGACGCAAATAAGTGGAGAAGTGCGGGCGGTCACAACCACTGTTGGAATGGCTCTCACGATCGCAAGTTGGGATGTCACATTTGCCACAATTTGTGCTGAAGCCTTCTCTCGTGAATTGCAAAGTCTCTGAATTTCCCGAAACTGAATCTCGAAGGGTGCAGGGAAAGTTCTCATAACCCGCGAAGCCCGGTTGTAATGTGCCGATTGAGCACAGCAATACGAGACCTCTAACAGGTTTATCGCCTCGTGGGTTAAATCCTTGATTTTAACGAGATGTGGCATTTATAGCGCGTTGTGTGTGCGCGGCCTAGTGAACCGACTTTGCTGATTTGCCAGGAAGGTAGTCAAAGGCGCTCTGACCGGGGTCTTGTTTCGGCGACAGTTTCACACCGACATTCAACCCTATCACAGCCAGTTCGTGACGAAGCCGGTCTTCCTCGACTTGGCAATCACGGCCTACGAATCCAGCAAAGTCTAGGTGGACGTCGCCGTTTGCATCAATCCGTGTTTGTATCGTTCTTTTCATTCGGGATTCCTATTTCAATTGGTGTGAAGTCCAAGCGATGCCAACTCCATCCGAAATGCCGAAATGTCCTCAACGGGTGCGAGGCCATTCAGCCGAACTACTCCGTTTGGTGCGATCTGGATTTCCAGTCCGTTTTTGGTGTGACCACCATCCGTTTGAAGAAAGCGGTAGCGGTTCGTCAGAAAAATAAACTCCTGATTGCGCGAGCCAACCCAGGAACGCGAGAAGTCCCTTTGATTTTCTAGGAATGGCCCGGCAAGCAAGAGATCGGTGACAGCCAACAGAGAGTTCCAGTCGGAACGGTTGGCTGCAACAAGTCGAGGATAGTCGTAGCCCGTGAATGTAACGACTGAAAGGCCGTGCTCATGGCACATTCGTCCAAGCGCAGCCAAAGCTTGCGCTTGCGAAAACGGCTCGCCGCCGATGAATGTGACGCCTTCAATGTTTTGCTGTTTTTGGATCTGATCAAACAAATCTTCTATGCTCGCTTGGTAGCCGCCGCTGAACGACTGCGTTGCGCCGTTGGCGCAGCCGGGACATCGAATCGGGCAACCTTGCACCCACAGTGCCGCCCGCCGACCAGGGCCTTCGACTTCCGTTTCGGGCAGAAACCGATGAACGCGCAGAACGTGATTGTTTTCAGGGAGCATAAAGTTCGTTTTGCTAATCGCGTGTCGCAGAGATGACCACTTGCTTTCGACCCGCCGCATCCGACACGTCTCGCGCACTGACGCGGTAGCCGAGTTTCTTTTGAGCGTGCAAAACTGCGATGGTTGCATAGACACGGCAAACATCGTCGCAAAGCGACTTGGCGGCAGGCGCAACGCCGCCCTCCTCGTCATAACGGAACACGACTTTGCCATCAGCCGTGATGTCCACACCCACTCCTCGCGGGAACTGCGGAGTCTTCAACCCGATGAGGCAAGGGGTGCGCTTGCCATTGCAATCTTCGTAGTCTTCCGTAACCGAGCCGTTCCGCTCGCGAGCGACGGTTTCAAGGGCCTGGCGCATTATGTTCATGGAGGGAAGGCTGCGAATGTTTGCGAGCGCGGAGGTCAATTCCGGCTGTGGCGCGCTGGCAGCGACGCTTTGCGTGCCCGATCTGCGAGTGAGAAGTCTGCGCAGAATCTCGGATGCGGCAAGGCCAGCAACAGCCCCAAGGGCTTCGCCAAGTTGAAATTGGGGAACTCGAATCTCAGTATCGTAATCAGCAGTTAGTGACATAGGTTTTGAAGGGTTATTGGACGAACACGCGTTGCCGACGGAGTTGACGAAGTGACGCAGCGGCGTCAACAACCTGACTTTTGAGCACGTTGAGCCGATCCCGCAACCCACTGGTTGTCGCTTCCAAATCGGATTTCTGCGCAAGATCAGCCTCGAAGGTTGCACCGCTTCCAGAGACAAATGCAGCACGTTCAGCCAACATGCGAAGGATGCCCGATTGCACCATTAAGCTCGAATAGTAGGCGGACGACCTATCCGTTTGGTTTAGCTCGGCTTGGACTTTGTTCAACTCGCTGCGAAGCGCTGACGCATCAAGGTTGCTGTATTCACTCTCCCAGCGAGCGCGCTCCGCGCTGAGAAACGCCGGATCAGTGGAGCGAATTACTTCTGACACGCTATGCTCAAGTGAGCGGAGTTCCGCGAGACGAGCATTTTCCCGTTGTTCGACCCTGCGAACTCGCGCGCTGACTCGGTTCAACCGGAAGTCTTGACGCCAGAGTTGATACCTCAGCGCCAGGCTTTCCTTCGTCGCGACAATAATCGTTCTGCGATGCGGCCAGAACACGTCGTGGTAAACACTCAGGCTCAGGTAAAGACCAACGCCAAGCAGGCAGCCCGTGATGGACATCCAGACGGCGATCGCCACAGTCCAATCTGAAACAGGCGCAGGCGCGACGGCCAAGGGGATCAACGGAAGGGCAGCCATCGCAAGTCCGACCAAGACGCACTTCACCGTTTTGCGAGTCCCAAGCTGGTATCGTTGATTAAGCAGCTTTCGCAGCCAATAGCCCGCTCCGACCGGAGGTGCGAGGATGGCGGCAATCACCACCGCAGCGGCTATGATGAGAACCACCGCGTAGATCGCCGCGATGATTAAGAACAACACACCGACAAGTTTTGCGATTCCTTCACCCATAGATCTTGGTTTGGTTTGTCTGTTACTCTAGCGGCGGAAGTTCCTTAATTTTGTCCTGCATCCCCGACAGCGGACGTTCAGCAGCCATTCGATCCAGCGCCGCCTTCAGAGGTTTTGCATCGCCTTGGAAATAGGCCCGGCAAACGGCATCAGTTCCGACCAGCTTCCGCAATGAATGGGCGCGTTCGCGCTCGACCGGGTAGCCCGTCAATTCCCCCTCCTGCGGCTCACGCCCAAGAACCTCAATCGCCAAATCCTGCGTGATGCCTTCGTAGTGTTCACCGAGTAGGCGTTTGGCATCTGGGGAGGCCATTTGGTGAAGCCGCTCATGCAGGACCGTTTCAGGAACGCCCGCCAGATTCTTGACGGAGATGTGCGCTGGCGAATCTGGTCTGGTGAAACCCGTCAGGCCATTTGGTGCTTTGTGGCCTGTCTCCGCCCGATACGACTTGCGAAGATCGTGTGAGCTTTCAAACTTGCTCGGCATATCAGAGAGGTTCTTCAGCCGTTCCGCAGGGATGAACTCCTTGAACCGTTCGCCGATTGCACCGACGGCCGCTTTGTCCATGTCGGCGAAATAGGTTCGGAACGCAGGTGTCTCGCTCGGTTTCTGAAGTTTCATCCGCTCTGGTGATTTCGAGGACATACGCTTTTCAGGTTCAGGAGATTGCCAAGTTGTCTCGGAGCAACGCGATATTGCGCCGCATCCGTTCCACGGTCTCATCATCCCAGCGGTTCAATGCGGCGATGTTCATCAGGACGCAGTAGGCACAGTTGGGTTTATTCGCCACAGGGAGGGTTTTAGCGGCGGACATGCCAAACTCCCAAATACCCTTCCAGCCGCGTTCAATTGATTGCTCGAATTCCGCTGCCCAACCAGATTGCGCCAGCTTTTGCAGCACTACGCCCCGCATGGTGCAAGAGCCGGGCAGACAGCCGGCACAAGATGGAATGTTATCAGCAGTAGCAGTTGGGTGTTTTTTGGGTAGCGCATCCGTGAGCAGCGACATCTCTGGCAACTGTGACAGCATGTGAACAACAATTTCCTCCTTCGTCGGAACAGGAAGCGGGTTTTGCCCATGCTCGAAGTGGGGGATGCCGATATGGAAGGCCGCCTCCCGCCCTTCAGTGTATGCGACGGCCTGACCATTGCGCAGCGTGGAGAGGAACTTCTCTTGCGCGGCATTGAGATTCATTGTCCCGCCGAGCAGGTGACGGTCATCATTCGCACCAAGCCGATGCACAATCTTCACCGTCGAGTTTTTGACCACATCCGGCGCGAGCTTCGCGGGGATTTGCTCCGCGACGACAATGCCTTGCCCAAACGCCCGCAACTCGGCGAGCAGATGGCAAAAGGTTTCGACTGCCTTGCCGCGCGGATTGGCGACTTCGGACGCGACCTGTGAAGGCACAGCGGACAA
>CAYXQJ010000100.1:4830-6391 GCA_964467455.1 uncultured Hyphomicrobiales bacterium
CGAATTTCGTAGCCCGGCAATTCTTCTTTCGGCAGGCAGGACAACACCATGACTTCCTTGGAATTCAGGCGGGTGAAAGCTGGCACGAACCGACCTTGCGCGGGACGCTCGCAGACAGTCACTCGGATGGGCTGAGGTTGGTTTCGCACTCCCGTGAGAACGCTATGAAGCGCCCGACTCCCCTCGATGAGAGTGCTCCGATCCGCTGTGTGGAGATAAACCCCGGTATCCCACATGCCGATATTCCGCCCGGCGAGATGATTCTCTCGCGCCACGCGAAGCAATTCCAAGTAGTGCTGTGCGCGAGGATTGTTACCGTCTTCGGATGAACCTTTCCGCATGAACGCCGACCGGATTTCACGCTCCTCAATGGCGAGATTGTTCAGCGTCTGGTCCACTTCCGGGAGGTTCACCGGGCGAGCAACCACCAGATACGCGAATTCACGACCGCGCAGCGAACCGAGAACACGCTCCAATCGTCCGCCTTCCGCGCGGACCACTCGTTGCGAACTTTCTTCCACATTGCCCACGAACGGATTTCCCGTGACGGCGACGGCAAACGGCATTTTTTCCAACTGCGAACAGACCTGCTGGCTGGATACATCACCCGCGAGTTCGCATCCGGGAAACGCACCCTTAATCGCGCCGCTCCAGGACGCCAAGCGATTGCCCACACCGGGCAGCACGAAATGGATCGAGAGGCGGGTTGGCTCTCCAAGTATCAGCAGCCCCCACGGTAATTGCGCCGCGTGAAGGCCGGAATAGAACGCTTCCTGTGCGGCTTCCAACGTGTGACCGGCTGACTCAGGTGAATCCCAAAAGCGCGCGAGGCTTTGCACCCGCACAAACCCCCAGCCGGAGAAATACTCCGTGGAAAATTGCGGCAGACCCGCGCCATCTAAATGACCGCCTTCCAACGCGCTGATTTTTTCCGGCAACGTCACTGTGAACCTCCCATCCGGTGCATCATCTGCCACATCGCGTGGAGCGGTTCGTAAAAGTAGATGCCGAGAAACAGAATCACTCCGACCGTTACCGTGAGCATGATCCACGATTGAGAGCTTCTGACGGAAGCGGAGCTCTGTGTCCGGTGATTGTAGGCCCGCGTCAGGGAAAGCGTGCCGCTGCGCCATCTGCCCCAGGCCGAAATCAAGTCATCGGGCGCAATGTTGCCGCCGTTGACCTGTCCCTTCATTCGCACAACCCACTCCCGCTCTTGGGCATCACGGACGCGGAAGTAACGAACGGGGATTTGCTCGGCTTCGTTACGGCGCAGCGGATTCAAAAGCATGTGAAGATGAAGCAGCGAGAGAATGTTTGAGGGACTGAAAAACCGGAGCAGGAACAGAAATCCCACGACGGCAAAGACGACCGGCAACGCTCCCAAGTGGACGAGCACCGTGCGCAACAGGACGAAAGGGGAGACGACCAATAGCAGAAACCAGAGGAGACGGGTCACAAGTTTGCACCAATCGAAATCGGGCTGCTCGTGAACGACCGGTTCGGCGGCGATCACTCGACCAGTCAATTCCGCGCTCGCAACCCGTTTGTCTTCGTTTTG
>CAYXQJ010000101.1:0-917 GCA_964467455.1 uncultured Hyphomicrobiales bacterium
CAGCGACGCCACCAAGGCGTCGGTTCCCGAGGAGCAGTCGGCCGTTGTGCGCGCGCAGCTGAAGCGCTTCGTCGAGATCGTCAAGCAGTCGCCGTGGACCGACAACATTAAGCTCTTCTGGGTCGGTGCCACCGTGCTGCTGCAAGTCTTCGTCCGCGACCGCGTGCAGATCAAGTACCCCCTGGCGCAGGCCGTCCGCGACTTTATCTCCGAGGTCAACGCGTCGTCGACTCCATTCGACAAGATCGATCTGAATCGAATCGAGTGGAATGCGACCGACGTCGTCTCCATGGTGCGCCCAGCGTTCCGCTTCCTGCCCGACCCGCGCCATGGCCGCGTCTCGAACCTGAAGGAGGTTCAGGCGCTCGCCCGTATGGTCAGCGATGTGGTGGGCAGCGCTGGCCACCCGACGGAGCAGTTGCTTCGCACGTTCGACCTGATCAAGCCGTTCGTTGCACTCGGCGAGCCGCGCGAGGGCACTGACGCGCAAATCTTCAACAATGACCAGACGGTCAATCTGCGCACGCAGATGTTTCGCGAGGTGATCGGGGCATCCACATGGTTCGCCAAATTCCAGACCGCCAATCTGTTGGGCCGTCAGCGTCTGCGCGACAGCACGCCCGAGAAATTGGTCAAGTTCGCCAACGAGCTCATCGACCTGGAGCGCGAGAGCGCGGCAACCGCCAAGAGCTCAGTCGCCTCGATTACCGAGACGGCGACGGCAGCGGCTGTCACGGAGCGTCCCCCGCCTCCGCCGTTCTCGCGCCCGCGTAGCAACTCGTTCCACGCGCCGCCGCGCCCCGAGAACCACGCGCCCCGCTACGGGCGCGAGCCGAAGTACTGCAAGACGCACGGCTGGAAGTCGCACACCACCGAGGAGTGCCGCGGCGAGCGCCGCGGCGCGCAGCGGCGCGGGG
>CAYXQJ010000101.1:927-6346 GCA_964467455.1 uncultured Hyphomicrobiales bacterium
CGCCCCCGGCTCGGGGCGCGAGCCTATTTACTCAATTACGCCGGGTTGTACGCCCAAACCCCCGCTGTTGGCCCGGACCTTGCCCTTCGGCACGAAGCGCAGCGGCTACGAGTCGCCGTTGTCAAGCCAACCTAAACCCTATAAAGGCGCGGGTCTGAGCTGGACCGAGAAGTACGAGAGTTTGTTTCCGCGCGCTTTGGCCCGCAACGACGCGCCGCTCGCGCCGCTGCTGCCGGCGCGCATCTGTGCGCTCGACCTCGCCGTGTCCGAGGCCGAGATGGCGGCGCACGCGCCGATGCTCGACATGCTCGGCGTCAGCGAGCGCGGCCGAGCCGACGTGCTGATCAAGATGATGTGCGACTCGGGCGCTGAGCTGACGCTTCTCACCGCCGCCAAGGCCGAGCAGCTCGGCGTCGAGGTCAAGCCGTCGGCGGTGCGCATGGCGATGGCGGACGGCAGCGCGCTCGAGGTGCTCGGCAAGACGGCCATCGAGATCGTGCCGCCCGACGGCGCGCCGCCGCTGACGGTTGGCGCCGTCGTTGTGCGCGAGCTGACGAACGACGTCGACCTCATTCTCGGCGTGAACAACTGGTGGCATCGCGCCGACGGCCGCAACATCTCGCTCATCGCCAACAACGCCGCCGAGGTGTGCGACATTCAGATCGGCGACACGGTCTACCGCGCCAACGCCGGCGTGCCGCGCGCGGCGACGCGCGCCATCAGCGCTGCCACTCGGTCGTTCTACATCGACACGTCGCCTGTTTCGATCAACGCCGTGATTCACGCGGCCGACACGTCGCCCGACTCGATCACCGGCGGCGAATTCGCCGCAGCCGCACTGCGCCGCTCGGCGATGGAGCTCGAGGCGTTGGGCGACACGCCGAGCCAGCTGCCGCCGCAGCTGCACTGGGGCTACAAACCGAGCGTCTCGCCGCAGCGCAACGTCGTGCTCACGCCGCTCGTCGGTGACGATCTGCGCGCGTTCGAAGAGACGGTGCGTGCCATCGCGCCCGAGTTCTGGCAGCAGGCGCCGGCGGCAGCGCAGCGCATCGAGCAACTGATTAGCGAGTACCGCCAGATCTTTGGCGGCAGCAAGACCGAGAACAGTGGTGCGTTCCCGTCGCCCGCGCTCTTTCCGCCGATGACTATCGCGACGATGCCCGGCCTCTCGGTCGAGCAGGTGCGCCCAGTCAACTCGACGCCGACCAGCAGCGAGGACCAGCAGTTCATTCAGGAGACGGCGGACAAGATGCTCGAGGCGGGCATTCTGCGCGTCGCCGACAATGTGCCGGCGCTCGCGCGCGCATTCGTGGTTCGCGCCGAGAACAAGAGTCCGCGCCTGGTCGTCGCGCTGCAGAACCTCAACGCGATCACGTGGCCGCACCTGCAGCCGCTCCCGGCCGTCGCCACGCTCCACACGCTCTTTGCGCACTTTCGTTTCATTGCGAAGTTTGACATCTGGTCGGCGTTCTATCAGGTGGTGCTCGACGACGCCTCGATGCCGCTCACCGCCACGCTGTTCAACGACCGCGTGCTCCTCTTCGAGCGCTGCCCGATGGGCGTCAACCAGTCGCCAGGTCATCTGCAGCTCGTGCTGTCCAGGGCGGTCGAGGCGACCACCGACCATTTCACCATTCGCGTCTATATCGACGACATCATCATCGGCTCGCACACGCCCGACGGCTTCGCCGACGGCATCGCGTTCTTCTTCGAGCGCTGCAAGAAGTTCAACATTACGCTCGGCGCGACCAAGTCGAGCATCGGCGCGCGATACACGACCATTCTCGGCGTCAAGATCGGCGACCACAAGATTCGCCTGCTCGACGACTACGTCGCGGCGATTCGAGACTACGGCCGCCCGACCACCGTCTCGGAGCTGCGCCGCTTCAATGGCAAGTACGCGCAGCTGTTCCCGTTCGGCGCCGCCGCCAACACGCCGGAGATGCACCTGCTGCATGACCTGGCCTCGAACAAGTGGTCCGGCAACAGCAAAGTGCCCTGGAGCCCCGAGTCGATCAACGCGTTCAACACGGTGAAGCGCCTCACTGCCAATCTTCGCTCGGTCGTTCCGTACGACGCCTCCCGCGACCTCGGCCTGATTATCGATGCGTCGATGTTTGGCTTTGGCGGCGTGCTGATCCACATCAACCTCGAGACCAACGAGTACGAGCCGATCCGTGTGCTCTCTGGCCGCTGGTCGCCGGCGGAGCTCAACTACACGACGCCGGCCAAGGAGATCGCGGCGCTGGCGAAGGCGTCGTCGCGCTTCCACTACGAGATGTTTGGCCGCACGACGCACGTGTTCTGCGACAACGCCGCCATCGTGCAGATTCTGGCCAACGGCTCCAGCAGCCCGGAGGTGCGCATTCGCAATACGGCGGCCAAGCTCATCGGCTTCAAGTTCATTGTGCATCACATGCCCGGCACGCTGCTCGTTGCAGCGGACGCGCTGTCGCGCGACCCGCGCTTCAAGTCGCCCGCCGAGGACTCGGACACCGCCGCGCCGACACCGTCGGTGCACCCGCCACTCCAGATCGAGCTGTATAAGCGCAAGCCGAACGCCGCCGTGGCGGCCGCCGTGCTGAGCGTCGACCAGTTGCTGAACGACAACGAGGAGTTGGCGTCGCAGGTCGCCGCTGGCGCCGTCGACGTGCACGATCGCATCAAGGCGTTCGCCGCCGCTCAACAAGCTGATCCAGATTTCGAACTGCTTCGCCGCGTCGCGCGCGGCTCGCCACCGGCGACGCCAGAGATGGCGCACAGCTCGGCGTGGCGCGAAGCGCGCCGACTCGAGCCGCACTACGTCCGCACCTGGAGCAACGCGCTCTTTGTGCGCATCGACGGCGAGAGCCGCCTCGCTGTGCCAGACGGCATGCGCGGCAACATCACGCGCTTTGTGCACGGCCCGTCACACCTCGGCGCCGACAACTCGGCGCGACTGGCGAGCCGTTTCTTCTGGTGGTCGACGATGCATCGCGACATCAAGCAGTCGGTGCGCGCCTGCGCGCAGTGCCAACGCGCCAATGCTGATCTGCGGCAGGCGCCGGGCAATCTCGGTGACGTCGAGGAGCGCGGCCCGCCGACCCGCTGCAGCGAGTGGGAGATCGACTCGTTCGACGTCGGCGTCTCGCTCAACAGCTTCCGCGTGATCACGGTGGTCGAGCGCTTCTCGGGCTGCACGTGGTCACTCGTCGTCGACTCGGCGTCGGCGGAGGATGCGCTCGAGGCCTACATCACGCTCATCGAGCGTCCGCACGGGCATCCGCGCCGCGTTTTCGTCGACAACGGCACCGAGTTTCGCGGCGCGTTCAAGTCGCATCTGCAGATCAGCGGTGTCGAGCTCGTCGTCGGCCTCGTCGACAATCACCACCACGTCGCGCGTGCCGAGCGCACCAACCGCTCCACGCTCAGCCGTCTGCGCAATTTCTACCTGCAGAACAACAGCGAGGCGCCGACCAAGGTCAAGTTGCAGCAGTGGCTCGACGCGATCTCGGCGACGCACAACTCTATCCCGCGCAGCGCGGGTGGTTTCTCGTCGGCTGAGCTCCTCTACGGCCGCAATCGTCTATCCGCTCTCGGCGCTCTGGTGCCGGACGACGTTCTCTCGGCGCTCAACAATTTGGGCGACGACAATTCGCCGCTCTCCGACGCGCTCATCGATTCGGTGCGTCGACATCGTGCCGCGCTGACATTGCTGGAGGAGGACCGCGCGCTGTGGCGTGCGCAAGAGCGTGCTGCTTCCGAAGCAGCGTACGCGCGCCACAACGGTGCGCCGCGCGACTTTAAGCTCGGCGATTTGGTCATGGCGCGCACGCCGCCCAAGGACCGCGACACCGTCGACAAGGTCAACAAGGGCCTCGAGTTCAGTGGCGTCTGGCGTATCATCAAGATTCTGCCCGAGCGCCAGTCATGCGTGCTCCGTCTGCTGCTGCCGCTCACCAACTACCAGAATGCGGTCGAGATCGACGAGGAGATCACGGTGCACATGTCGAACCTGCGTGACTTCATTGAGGGCACGCCGATCGATTCGTCGCAGCTGTGCGCGCCGCTCGCCGTCAACGCGCCGGCGATCGCCACGCCGTGGTTGCAGCTGCCCGACTCGGACGAGCTCGACATTGTCTCGCGCGCAGCGGTCGAGCGTCTCTTGACCAACAAGCAGCGCGCTCGTCTGCAGCGAGAGCTCGATGCCGCCACCAACCAGTTCATGTCGCGCGCTCTCGGCGCCGACCAGATGTCCGCTGCGTCCTCGACGCGCACACCTGCACCGACGCCGAGCTCTGCGTCACCATCGACGACTCGCGCGCCTGCTGCCGAGGAGAGGTCGCAGCAGCAGCAGCAGCCGCAGAAGCGCTCGACGTCGGAGCCGGCGCCAGCGGCCAAGCAGAGCCGCCACGGCGACGCCGCAATTCTGCCAATTCGGCCCACGGCGGACAAGCGAACAAGCAAAATGATTCGCATCATGAGCTACTCGGCCGAGAACCAGACGGTCACCGGCCTCTCGCACATCGTCGACGGCAAACGCTATGAGTTCGGTCGTCTCATCGAGCGTTCGGTCTCCGAGCTTCATGAGCATGAGCTCAAGCTGCTCAAGCTGTTCGTGGACTCGCGCGCCGGTGGTCGAGGCCGTACCACTGGAGAATGAAAGAACCGTTCCTCTGGGACAGGGCCCTGGGCCTCAATTATGGATTCAAACCAAAGGTGACTGCCTGCGAGTTTAACATTTTTTTTTTTTTTTTTTTTTTTTTTACGAAGCTGTCGCATCTATCACTCCACTTCTTTCCGTGTGCGCGGAAGAATAGAGTCGATAGAGAGCGAACGCTCGTCTACACGCAGCGTGCGCCCGCACGCCGTGAGAAGAGTTCACACGGATCTCCCGGTTTAAACTCACGGGTAGGAATCTCTCTTCTCATGTATAGCAGCAAGATCACCCACAACGGCAACGACAACGTAGACGCCCATCGAGAGCCGCTCGGCTGCTCGCGCTACCACGTCACAACACTAATTGAACATTTCGACGTGCAAAGCACAATTCACAATTACGATTATTCAATCTATCACGACACTACGTCTCGATCAACCAGTAACACTGGCGCGCGCGCCGCACCACACGGAAACGAACACGATCTCCTTTGTCGGGGCGGAACCCGCGTCCTTGCCGTCGGCTCGTCGACGGAGAGGCGGGCGCGGCCGAATCCCAACACGGAATCGTGATCACCAGACTTGATCACTCGACAGAAACGCAACAACGATGTCTGGCGGCCCCGGAACGCGTGATATCTCGGCTCGGAAGCTATTTCGGATTTCCATTTCCACGTCCCACGGCCGAAACATCTTCGGTGAACGCGGAGTGAAACCCGACTCCGGCTTCCAAACCCGAAACGATCACCAAAACACGACAATTCGTACGATGAGTGCGTCA
>CAYXQJ010000102.1:0-6178 GCA_964467455.1 uncultured Hyphomicrobiales bacterium
ACTCCCACGCTGAACTGGTGGCCGATACTCACTGCACCAACGGGGCCCTGGAGCCGCAGGGCAGGAATAGCCCTGCTCTGCGCGGAAAACAAAAGAGCAAGGATAACAAGACCAATATGTCGAATCGCTTTCATAACATCCGTGAGTTCTCAGGTTATTCGCCGTCCACTATGATTAACCCCAATCACCCGACGGCGACATCAGTAGATTGCTTTGAGCGTTACGTGATGGATAGGCCCGACGTGCCTTCCTCTTTCTTATACGAGTCAGACATTCAAACTGCACAAGGCGAGGTCGTTCCAATATCAACACAACGACGAAGGACAGTCATTCGAGATGGATCCGACTAAGGACTGGCGCCAGCTTTGTAGCAAATATACCAAATCTGGTAGTCGGAGTACGTGACCCAGCCATCTCCATCATAGTCAGCCGTGAAATTGTAACCCAAGTCTCCACGTTTTTTACCCAGACTGGCACGAAACATGGAGTAGTCTCGCGAATCAACAATATGGTCCGAGTTGAGATCACCAGGAATCTCGGCTACGCTCCAAATCCCCTTGATCGTCTCCTCTTGACTGAAGCCAGTCGGAACCGCTGGCCCCGCGGTATTCGCCCAATACCAACTCTGCACCGGAGCACCCACATAACGGCTGCCCGGCATTTGCAGATGGCCTGCTCGATCCGTCTCGAGGAGCCAATTCCATCCATAACCGAGCCATGCGTTGCGTTGATCCTCTGTCTGCTGGGCAAACCATGATATGTGATCGTAGCCCCAAGACTCACCCTTTCCGTCTGAATTGTCCAATTCCAATAGATACGGCAACTCCTGACAACTCCAACCGCTGGGAGCGTAGCCACCTCTGCTTTGGCCGACCAAATTGTACCATAGAGTCGCGGCCTTCGTCAGGGCGATGAACGTCGGCCAAGCCGGCAGGGAATGCTGGATTGTGGGCAGGGGGCATGAGTGGAAGTCCAACAACAAACTATATGGAGGAGTGGGTGGTTGTGAACCGGCCAGCGGCAGCGCCAAGCCCTTACTCCGGGGAACGTGCGCATCACACAAGACGAATTTCCGTCGGGCATATTGAGCCGCGTATGCCCGCACCCGGCTGAAAACCTCGTTCCAGTGGACGGACACAGTCTCCCACTGTTGACTGCTGCTATTGTGCTCATCCATCGCCTCTACTTGGCCAAAATGGATAGCTTCGATTCCAATGTCGATGAAGGTCTTTGCGAGATAGAAAAACCACATTTGCGTCTCCCGTCGTCCAATGTCTGGGATGCTTCCGACGGGAATTGCACTGCTATTCCAGACATTGGCACCGTGGCCGTCTGGATACAGCATCTCGAGATAGCGAAAGTTCCGGATTTCTGCAGATTGATTGAACGCCTCGAAGACCCAGTGAGGAACGGCGATTTTGTCCACATTCGGAGTAACGATCTCAAAGCAGCCTGCTTGGACAATGAGTTCGGTGTCGCTTGCGTGTAGTTTGGCCATTATGGGTCGTGCAATCTCGAGTAGTTCAGGCAGAATATCTTCGCCGTAATAGTAGTTTCCACCTCGTAGGCTGGCGCCGCCCCAAACATAGATGGCTCGCCCGATGAATTTGGCGCCAGTGTTCCTCAAGAACCGGGTGCTTTCATCGACGTCACCCCTGCCGTGCAGTAGCTCAGCATAAGTCACCGATCGTGAAAGATAGTTCTCCAGTACTTTCTTGCTTATGCCACGATGAAAGCCGTACTCACGCTTGCCCAAGTGAGGAACTACCATCTGCAAGTCGACGTCGTCCACTTTGCCGTCATGATCGATATCTGCAGATGGCGCCTCCGCTTGCGTCTTACCCCTGGAGACTGCCACCAAAGCATAGTCGAGTGTGTTCACTGTACCATCGCCATTTACGTCGGGTTCATAGACCAATACTCGAATGGTATCATATCCGATTTTTCCGCTACTGTGCCGAGCCACCACATCAAGTACGTGCACTCCGACAGATGAGGGCCACCAAACGCTGCTGACCCCGGTGGTGTTCACGAAGGGACCCAGTGCGGTGGAATATAAACCACTGTTGTCGTAGAAGTCGACCGCATCCACGGTGCCGGCGTCGATCGCCAGAGTAATTGAGACGTACGCTCGTTCGAGGATGAGGAATTGCTGTCGATCGGCGGGATACGAGATGGAGACAGAAGCAGTTGCAGTCGCGGGGTTGGGCAGGCTGACGGCAACGGCAAACAGGAGTATCGAGAATCTATTCATGTGACTGGAGCGCACGAGACGATGATTCTTACTTGAGCCACGTTTGACGTCCCTTTTGCATCGAATCCAACCTAGCAGGTTAAGGCCGCGATAATCCGCATTAATTGGCTTTTATCGTGCGGCATTTGCTCGACGACAGCAGCGGCGAATGCCGATAGTCGCGCGAGATGAGGGAAAAGCTCCGCTGGCGTGCCTCCCAGTTTTCAATGGTGGTTAGCGTATGCTCTATCGATGAGAACGAATGCGGGAGAGGTGATAGACGAGGCGTGCGATGTATGTGGCCTGTAGAAAGGAATGAACTCCTTGACGCGTGCCGGGTGAGCGGCGAACGGAATGAGGCGAGCCGGACGGAGTTGTGTTCCGAGTCCGGCTGCGCGCCGGACTATTCGGCAGCGGAGCAAGAATCTTCAGCGAATGACACTCGCCGAGATGCAGCACCGATAACTCCGTCAGACCCTGCCGCCGCGACTCACCGGGGGCGAGTTCGTTGCGTTTCAGGGCCGACAAACCCGGCCTCCCAGAGTGGCTTGCTCACGCCGCACTGCGTGAGCGACTCATGCTAGAAGGAAAACTTCGTCGACAGCGTGAAGCGCCGGCCCTCGGCGATCGACCACACGGCGACGGCGCCGTCGGGGTTGCGACCGACCGGGATAAGTTTGTCGTCGGTGAAGATATTTCGCACGTTGAGCTGCAGCTTCCAGTCGATGCGGTTCTGCAGGATTTTCCGCTGATAGGAGATCCAGCCGTCGTAATACACCTCTCGCGGACCGTAGAACGGATTGCGGACGTCGGAGATCCGAATGTCGCCTTCCCGGGCCGGCTCGCCCGGGCGGACGGGCGTGAGGTCGGCACGGAAGTTCGCGACGGGATAACCGATCGCGGAGCGGTCCATCCAGCGCACGCCGGTGCCGACGCCGAAGCCGCGGAACGCTCCTTCCTGGAACTCGTACTTGCCGACGAAATTCGCGCGCCAGCGGCGGAGTTCCTGCACCACGGCGCCATCGGCGGCGATCGCGCCGTTGAAGCGGTTCATCACGGAGTATTGGAAGCTCGGCCCGAGGATGTTGGCGTCCTGGCGGTCGCCTTCCTTGCCGACCGCGCCGACGTTGAGCGGAATCTGATAGGCCCAGTCCTGGAGCCACTCCTGCGCGATCGGCCTGCCGCTGGCGGTCGGGGTGTCGAAGAGCAGCTTGCGCGTGGCCGCGCCGGTGTTGCTGCGCACGGATTCCTGGCGGGAAGCGTTGAAGACGAACGTGAGCCCGCGCGACGGCCGCAGCAGCACCTCGAACTCGCGGCCCTTGGCAACGAAGTCGCTCGTGTCGCGCACGCCGGGATCGGTCGAAGCCGGGGTGCCGTTCTGGAGCCGCCAGTTGAAGAGATCGAGCAGCGCCTGCGGGGGCGCGACGTAGCCGGCGGGGAAGCCGTTGCCGGCATCGCGGATGTTGCCCGAGCGAACCATCGTGTAGACGGTGCTGTGCCGGCTCACGAGCACGGAGGCGATGCCGCCGACGGTGCTGTTGAAGGTGCCGGTCTGGGTGGTTTCGAAGAAATTCACCCGCAGCGTCACGCGGCCATTGAAGGCCTCGAGGTAAAAGCCCGACTCCTCGGTGATGCCGCGCGGCGGCGGGATCTCCTGGCCGAACGGATCGACCGTGCGCTCGTCCGGCGGACTGAAGTTTTCCGAATTGCCGTAATAGGCGTTCAGCGCCGACAGCAGCGGGACGCGCCGGACCCACGCTTCCGGCGCCTTCGCCACGGCGCTCCAGGCGAAGAGCGACTTGCTGTATTCCTGCGGCACGAGGGCCGGGTTGGAGAGGCTGAAGGTCGGATCATCGACGAGCCGGTAGCCCTCGCCGCGCGGATCGGTCGGCGCGTTGAGGCCGATGATGGAGGAGCGTTCCTTGCGCCAGCCGACGGTCGAGACGAGGTGGTCGCGCAGCCAGTGGCTCTGCAACGCGACGGCCTGCGAATCGAGCGTGCGTTCGTCGAGCCGCGCGCCGGTCGCGGTGTTGGAAACCCGCCGGTCCTCGCGCCGGACCTCGAGGGGCGCGTAGTAGGGATTGTACGTGGCCTGTGTGGCCACGGAGGCGTTGGGCGCGCGCACGCGGGAAAGCACGACGCCGCGGCCGTTCACCTCCTGGTTGAAATTGAGCAGATTCTGCTGGAGGCCCGGCAGCTGGATGCCGCGGGGCGAGGTGGCGTTGGCGAGCGAGGGGCCAAGGTAGACCCAGGCGACGATCTGTTTGCTGCCCTGGGTGGTGCGGCTCTGGTTCGTGCCGTTGGTCCAGGTGTCCGGCGTGTAGAAGACCGAGCCGCCCGTGTGCGCCCGGATGCGCAACACCTCGCGCTGGGCCACAGCCGAGGCGACATGGCGGCCGAGGATGCCGCCGAGCCGGCCCTTCAGTTTCTCCTGCAGGTTCAGCTCGTAGAAAAGCTTGGCCCGCGACGTGTCGATGCGCTGCTCGTCGTAGCGGGCGGAACCGGCGGCGGAGGTGAACGGCCGGCCGAAGTTCGGGTTGGGCTCGCCGGTCCACATGCGGGAGTTGGTGTCGATCGAGATGTACGGCGTGCTTTCCCGAAACAGATTCTGCAGGCTTTCGTCCCAACGCTGGCGATTGAACGCCAGCTCCACACCCGCGTTGCGGTTCCTCAGGAAGAGCTGCTGCAGCGAGACATCGAACGACTCGAGCCGCGCGAGGCCCTCCGAGTTCGGGCCCATGAGCAGCTGATCAAAAAAATTGAAGATGGATGGGTCGGAGAGATTCTCGGCCGAGTAGAACGCCTGGTCGGGGAAACCGTAGTCGAGCCGCACGCGGCTCATTTCGCGCGAGTACGAGCCGACGGCGGTGCCGGTGAGCCGCGTGGAGGGAAAGTAGACGAAGTCGGACACGAGCGGGCGGCCGAGGACGGTCTGACCGGCGGCGTTGGTCGGGATGTTATCGCGGGGCGCAGTGGCGTTGACGTCCTGGAAGAAGAACGTCGGCGAGCGGTTCACGCTGTCGATCACGCCGAGGGTGGCATTGCGCAAGGTCGCGTTGAAGACGTTGAACGGTCCGACGGTCGGATCGTAGGACACCTTGCCGCGCGCGCCGAGCTGGCGGAGGGCTTCGGGTAGCGTCTCGTCGAACCAGGAAGAAAGGCGGTCGGAGGGCGTGAGCACGCGCGGGTTGTTGGACTTGATCTTCCCGCGTTCGTAGGCGACCTGGAGCGTCGTGCCCGCCAGCAGGCCGCGGTTGCGCAGCGCCGTGATGTCCCAGGTGCCGGTGACGTACTTCCGGTCGGTGTCGGTGAACGCGAACTTCTGCTGGTACTGCTCGTCCTTCTTCACGGCGGCGACGCGCAGGGCGAGTTCGCCGCGCCGCAGGACGTGGTTGTAGTCGAGCGCGGCGCGCCAGGTGCCGTGGCTGCCGATCGACGTTTCAATCTCGCCGGCGGTCCTGCCCAGCTCGGCCGTGGTGGTCGACGTGTTGACGATGCCGGCGGGACTGCCGACGCCGAAGAGCAGGGCGTTGGCGCCGCGGTTGATTTCGACGCGCTCGATGTTGTAGCCCTCCGACGGGATGATCGAGCGGTAGAAGTTCCGCGCCATGGTGGCCTCGGCGAGGCCGCGGACGCGAGTGCCGACCTCGCGGTTGCCGAGGTAGGGTTCGGCCGTGACCCCGCCGAGCGCGGGCGTGACGCCGGAGAGCGAGCCTCCGTAGCCCTTCACTTCCATGTTGGTCTGGTAGAGCAGGACGTCACTCAGGTTGGTCGAGCCGGTGTCCTCGAGGAACCTGGCGTTCACGACCGACACCGAGGCGCCAAGGTCGGTCAGTTTGGAGTTCAACCCGATGCCGGCCAGGGAGCGGCTCGCCTCGTACCCGACATCGCTCGTGGTGTTCACCTGGAAGGGCGACAGGATGATCACGTCCTTGGCGGGCGCGG
>CAYXQJ010000103.1:0-6149 GCA_964467455.1 uncultured Hyphomicrobiales bacterium
TTTCACTTTTCACTTTTCACTTTTCACTTTTCACTTTTCACTTTTCACTTTTCAACGGCTATCTATCAATCGTCGCCTTGCGTATATCCTGCTGATGCATCGACATACTGACCATGCTGATAAGCGGCTCAAAATTCTGCTTATCGCAGCAACGCGAATAGGCGGCTATCAATACCTCTTTCTTAAACAAGTCCATCTCCAATTCTTTGACGACTGTGCGTATTTGGTTGCAAGAAAGGTCATTTGCCTGCACCAATCGCATAGCCGCATCGCGTTTGTCTTGCATCATATTCGCGCTGCGCAGGCTGCCCATGCTCGACTGAAAGCGCTGCTCATCTAAACCGCAAACCGTATTATTGCCGCCGCCACCACCGCCGTTATTGTTATTATTATTGCGATAGGCGATGATTTTCGTCGTGCGCCCGCTTACGATACCCGCCGTCAATATCGTCAGCAATATATCTACCCCGCCGCTGGCGCTGCGCATTCTATAGTTGTTGGAGGGTATCGGGATTTCCTGCTTTCTATTCAGCGGTATCAGACCCCAAAACAAAAACCAATGATGCGTCGTAGAGTAGGTTTGGGTATTGGGTGCTTTTTTCGGCGGCGCATTGCCTACGCTATGATGCACCACCATACAACTCGGTAAAAATAAAAGCAACAGCAAAGCCGCTAAAATAAATTTCTGCATAATTTTTTGAATGACGAGTTACGAGTTACGAACGACAAATAGTACTTGCTACCATTGCCGCCGCAAGGCGGCAGAGTACCAGCGCTGCAAGCGAAGCGAGCAGCGCAGTACCTACGACACAAAGCACAATCCTAACTATTTCCCTGTGGTCGCCTTTCGCACGGCGTTTTGGTCGGAGCTAAAGCTGAGTTCCTTGATAACAGTTTCATAATTTCCCTTGTCTGTGCAGTTTTGATAAGCGGCGATGGCAAATTCTTTTTTATCGCTGCTTGTAAACAATTCGTTCATCATTTCCTTGATTTGGCTGCTGCTCATGGCGCTGTTTTTGGCGATTTGGAGGGCTTTCTCTTTTTTATCGCTCGACATTCTGCCGCTTTTTACGGCTGCCAAGTCGCTGCTAAAATTTCCGCTCCCTGCTGCTGCGTTGTTGCCGCTGCTGCTGCTGCTGTTGTCTGTATCCAAATTTGAGTTGCCTTTGTCCTCATTGCCAAAGCCCTTGCCAAAATCGCTACCGAAACCCTTGCTTTTCATGCGCTCATCCATCTCGCTTCTGCGGCGTTCTGCGTCCTTTTTGGGATCTCCCAAGTCGATATACACGGTATTATTGCCGTCTAAGCGGTGTTTGCCTTTGAAACTCCATGTGCGTTTGGTGCCGCCATTCTGATAAAAGCCCGCCACATCGATACCGCTACCATACAAGCCATTGACTTGAATGTAGGCATAACCATCGCTGCCCGTCTGCCCGTAGCCGATTTCGGTGCTACCTTGCGAAAGCGTGATGTTGTGATAGGCAACAGGTTGACCGCCTTTCTCGGTTACTTGTACCGTAACCTGCTGCGCCAGCGCCGCATAAGCCGTCGAAAAAAGGGCAAGCATTACCCATAGAAATTTGCTCATAATATACAGTTGTGTTTGTTTAAAAATGTAAAATCCTAACTATTTCGGGCGATTGCGCTCCATTTCTTGGCGCATACGTTCCATTTCTTCGCGGGCTTCGCGTACTTCTTTCGGTACGCCATCGTTCATTTTCATGGCTTTGTCATGTGCAGAACGCATACGTTCAGCCTCTTGGCGCATACGCTCAGCCTCTTGGCGCATACGCTCTACGTCTGCATTGGTATTGCCAAAATCGCTGCCGAAATTGGGCTTGGGCTCGTCCGTATTCGTATTGTTGCCGCTATTGTTGTTGTTTTGGTCGCTGCTGCCGCCGTCGTGGTCGCTGCTTTGGTTGCCGCCCTGCGGGTTGATGTTCGGCTTATTGATGCTGCCGCCGCTGTTTGTGCTGTTGTTGTTAGGCACTTTCGCGCTTTTATGCTGCGCAGAAATAGAAACAGAAGCCCAAAGCAGGCAAAGCGAAAAAAGAATAGTTTTCATAGTCTGTGGGTTGTTTATGATATATAAAAGGTTGATAATCCGTTATTTTTTTGGGGCGTGCCCCCCCTCCCCGCCCGCTAACGCGGGCTTAAAGGTCGGGCGGTCGGGCTATCCATTGCAGCGCCTCGCGGCGCTTCCATTGCTATCCCTCACGCATTTATCGCCGCGCCAAAGGAGCGCGGCGCAGCCGTAGCCCTTTCATCCGTAGTTTGGCAATAATCGCGCTAAAGTACAAAAAAATGCACCCGAAAAAAGCCATTTTCTGCCTATTCCAGCCTTATTTTTGTGATATAAATGATTGATAAACAGTTGATTGTATATAATTTTCCAACTGCTTTATTTATTGCGTGAGGGATGGTAGGGGCAGCTCTTGTGGCTGCCCTGAACAGCCCGACCCTGCGACCTTTAAGCGCCGTTTAGGCGCGGGGAGCAGGGGCACGCCAAAAAATGAAAAGTGAATACGAACGGCGAAGCCCTCCGCGTAGCGAAGTAAACGCGTAGCGAAAAGTGAATATATAGCATACTAATACTTGCTACCACTGCCGCCGCAAGGCGGCATAGTACCTAAACACAAAGTACAAATGCCTAAACACAAAGTAAAGAAAAACGCGGTCGCAGTAACAAAAAATATCGTAAAAAATACAGGCTAAAGAAAAAATTGTATATTTGCCAAAGTATTGATTATTAACCTATTAGGAGCAAAAATATGAAAAAACAAGCCACGCGGAGAGAGTATAATTTTACCGATTCGCAATTGTATATTGAGTGTCTGGAGCGTCTAAAATTTGTCAAACGCGATGCAAAAGAATTTGCGCAGTATGGCTACGGCGCGGCAAAAATTGCTAATTTTGAGGCGCTTTGCCAGAAGGTCGCCGATTTGCCCACCGATGACGAATTGGTAGGCGAGCAAATGCTCACGACGCAGAAAAAATACGAGCTGCGCGACAAGCTAAAAAGCGCCATTCGCAGCGTGATGACCCGCGTAGAAACCCGCTACGATGTACGCACGGGGCGCTACAGAAAATTTGGTACCACCAAAATACACGAAATGAACGATGCGGCGCTGCTCCTTTGCGCGCATCGGGTCGTGCGCGTAGCCGATGCAAGTATGTCGTTTTTGGCAGAAACAGGACTAACACAGGCACTTTTAGACGAGGTGCGCACAGCTACTGCCGCCTTTGAAAACGCCGTACATATACAACTCGACCGCGTCGCCGAGCGCGATATAGCCGTAGAAAACCGCGTCGACATCAGCAACGTCATATACAGCGAACTCGTCATCATCTGCAATATCGGCAAAGACATCTGGGCAGAAAAAAATCGTACCCACTACGATAATTACTGCATCTTCGATAGCAACGCCGAAGAAAAACGCCAACGCCGCGAGCGACTAAAAGCCGAAGAAGGCAGCAGCGAAGCCGCCAACGCCGAAACGGAAAGCGCCGAACTCGCTCCCGCAGCCCCCGTAGAAGAAAAACCGCGCAAACCACGCACCCGCATGGAGCGCCGCCAACAAGAACAAGAAGACGAACAGTAGCTATTTCTATCCTCCATCATCATACACTTAGCCATGCAAACCACTGTTAGCGCCAACGCCCCCACCGCGAGCGTAGACCAATTGCCCCTACTCGGTACGGACTACATCGAATTTTATGTCGGCAACGCCAAACAATCCGCCCTTTACTACCAATCCGCCTTCGGCTTTCAGTTGGTAGCCTATCGCGGACCCGAAACAGGCTGCAAAGAGTCCGCCTCCTACGTGTTGCAGCAGGATAAAGTTCGGCTCGTACTCACTACTGCCCTCTTCCCCGACTCCCCCATAGCGGAGCACGTGCGCAAGCATGGCGACGGTGTGAAAGTCCTCGCCCTCTGGGTCGATGATGCCGAAAAATCCTACTATACCTCCATAGAACGCGGCGCTCAATCCGCCATAGCCCCCCAAACCCTCAAAGACGAACAAGGGGAAGTAAAAATCGCCTCCATCTACACCTATGGCGAAACCCTGCACACCTTCGTAGAACGAAAAAACTATACAGGCGCTTTTATGCCGGGCTTCGTACCCCGCAAAAATATGATAGAAACCAGCCCCGTCGGACTAAAATACGTCGACCACTGCGTCGGCAATGTAGGCTGGGGAGAAATGAACAAATGGGTAGAATACTACCAAAAAGTAATGGGCTTTAGCCTGCTGATTACCTTCGATGATAACGACATATCCACCGAGTACACCGCTCTTATGAGCAAGGTCGTTAGCAACGGCAACGGCTATGTCAAATTCCCTATCAATGAGCCTGCAAAGGGGAAAAAACGCTCCCAAATAGAAGAATACATCGACTATTATCAGGGTTCTGGTGTGCAGCATATCGCCGTCGCTACCGACAATATCATTCACACCGTCGGCGAACTGCGCCGCCGAGGCGTAGACTTCCTCTACGTGCCCGACAATTACTACGACGATGTACTGCAGCGCGTGGGTGAAATCAAAGAAGACCTCAACGAACTGCGCAAACTCAACATTCTGATAGACCGCGACGACGACGGCTACCTGCTCCAAATTTTTACCAAACCCGTACAAGACCGCCCAACGGTTTTTTACGAGATAATCCAACGCGCAGGCGCTCGCTCCTTCGGCAAAGGCAATTTCAAAGCCCTGTTTGAGAGCATAGAGCGAGAACAAGAACTACGCGGGACGCTGTAAGAATGCGCTTATGCCGTAGGTATATATGCGATTATGCCGTAGGTAGCAAGTATCAAGTATTATGTGCGGTTTTTTTTTGTACTTGATACCAGCGACGCGAACGGAGTGAGCGGCGCAGTACCTACAGCATAAGCGCATTGTACCTACAGCATAAGCGCATCGTACCTACAGCATAAGCGCATCGTACCTACAGCTTGAGCACATCGTACCTACAGCATAAGCGCATCATACCTACTGCCCTCCGCTCTTATTCTTTTCCACCATCGCTTTCACGACATCGTTATCCGACTTGCCCAAATTTTTGATGAGCAGTTGTACATCTTTCGCCAGTGGATGCGTGGGGTATTGGCTCAAAAATTCTTTATAGGTTTTTTCGGCAGCCTTCAAAAAATCGGCTTTCGTATAGTCGCGGAACTGCGCAGCGTAGCCCGCGAAAGGGTCGCGCTGCTGCAAATGTCGTTGGTGGCGCTTCGGCGCATTGCCGTCGAGTTCAGTTGCCGACAAAAATACGGCATAAGGCGCATCGGGGTGCTGTGGGTGCTTTTCGCGCAAGATGCTGTATAATTCCAAAGCTACAAAAGACTCTCCTACTCCCGAAGCCAATTTTGCCCCTTTCATGCAAAAATCAGCGCTGATGCTATCTTCGGGGAATTGTTGCGCATAATTTCTATACACCGCCATCAACAAAGTAGCTTGTTTTTGCTCGTTCTTTTTGCTGCCTTTGTTTAGGTTTTCTTCCAGCGTTTTTATCCTAAAGAGCAATTTTTCTTGGGGCGACTTAAAAAACAATTCCGCCTGTGGGCGATACTTTCCGCTCGGATACTTTTCCAAATAGCTCTGATAAGCCTTCCGCGCCAGCGTGGAATCCAACAATTTTTCGTCGTACACCATGCCCGAAAAAATATACGCTTCCTCTGCCACAGGGCTGGCGGGGTATTTTTCCAAAAGCATACGCAGGTGTTTGGCGCTCTCCCCCCAGTTCGCAGCCCGATAATAAACCTCTGCCATTCGATACATATACACAGGCGACATGGAGTCCTGCGGAAAATGCTGAATATAATCCACATACATGGTCATAAGGCTGCGCACGCGCCCATCTTCGTCCGCTTTGTGCTTTACAGCGGCTTCGAGATTGTAAATTTGAGCCCGCAGATCGCCGTCCTTTGGCGAGTTGCCGCAAGCCTGAAAAACAAACAACGACGCAGCCGCAAGCAAGGAATAAAAAAGTATCTGTTTCATCTGATTTTTACCAAAAAAGGAAGTTTATTTTTTGCGCCGCAAAGATAGTAAGTAATGACGAATTACGAATTACGAATGTTCTTGCGCCGCATATTTTCACTTTTCACTTTTCACTTTTCACTTTTCACTTTTCACTTTTCACTTTTC
>CAYXQJ010000104.1:0-5975 GCA_964467455.1 uncultured Hyphomicrobiales bacterium
ATTCCGCCTGCGCCTCAACAAGGAGCGCGACATTGAACTCGCAGCCATCAACGTCGAACGGGATATTGCCCGCGCGCATTCCGAAGTTGTCGGTGAAGCGCTCAAGAACTCGAAGATTGATATCGTCGGCGGCGAGAACGACTTCTTCGAGAAGATCGTCCGCGCGGTGGGCAACGGGAAATCTGTGGATCGCCTCGTCGCCAACAGCGACACGTTGTCTGACATCAAGAACACGTTCTTCAATGGCGACCCGGATTATTTCAAATCCCAGCTCGCGCAATGGGTGAAAGACTTCGGCTTCAAGACCGAGGACCTGAAGAACCTGACCGTCGCCGCGTTGCTGGGCAAAATGATTGCGTCGTCCAAGGACAGCGCCTTGCAATCCGTCCTCAAATCCGCCCAAGCCATGGCGAAGGAAAGTGGATTGAGCGATGTGATGGCGTCGGCCGTATTGGCAGAGAAATCAACGGCGAAGGTGTAACGGAAAGCACGGAGGTATTAATGAACGTGCCACGTTTGTGCCCCAACGGGGCACTGGCCATCAGCCCAGGGTTGCGAGGAACGAGCTACCCTGGGTTCGCATTGGGCGATGTCCGACAACCCCAACGGGGTTGCGGCGAATCTTACGCGCACGTCAGCCACAACCCCGTTGGGGTTGTTTGCAAATCGCAACTCGATACCCAAGGTAGCCGCTGCGCGCCAACCTTGGGCTGGAGGCCACAATCCCGTTGGGATTGTTCAGGTGATGCCCTCAATTGCCTGCGTTCTCTGTCTTAACCCATGCCCGACGCCCCCGATCTAAAACCCGCCCCGCCGCCCGAAGGCGCGCCCGCACCCGCGCCTGAGGCCGCCGCATCGTCCACGGCGCAAACGCTCGGCAGCGCGACGTATGAGATCATCCGGCAGCGGTTGAACACGCAGGGCGCGACGCTCCGCGAGCGCATGGCCAAGCTCGATGCGCGCCGCGCGGAGGTGTTTGGCACGATTGAATACAAGCTCCTCCAGGCCGACCGCATCGTTACGGCGCATAACTGTGTTCCACGCGACATGGTGCAACTCGGCCATGGGCGCTTCCTGTTCGGCTTCAACGTCCAGTTCGGTCTCAAGAAAGAGATGGAACTCGGCGACGTGTTTGCGGTTTATCAGCGCGACGAGGCGACCGGCACGTTCAAGGAAGACACGCTCGACGTTCTCAACGACAAACAATTCCTCCTCGATTTCAAGCGCCTCTACAACGTGTATGAGAAAACCGCGTTCCGGAAGTTCGCGGTCATTGACGGCAAGCTTTACATGAAGTTCGGCACGGGCGCAGGGCTGAACGACTTTGCCGTGTTCAAGTGGGCCTTCAACGACGGCAAATTGAAATTCGTGGATGGTCGCGCGGAGGCCGAGTATCGGCGCATCGGTTATCCGTCGCCGCACCAATTCCGCTGGCAGACGCCCGATCGCGAGTCCTATCGCTACGGCGACCATCCGCACGTCTCCATCGAGGACCGCGTGTTCGTCGAGTGCATCGGCGGCGACCTCACCATCAAGGTCGAGGACAACACCGCCACGGGCGAGGGCATTTATTCCGAGCCGGTGGATGACAAATATCAAAAGGTGGACGACGCCGAGATCGCCTACGGCATCGTGGGGCACTTGATCCTGCTGAAAATCCGGCCCTACAAAGAGAACAACGCCCGTTACTTCATCTTCAACGAAAAATCGCAGTCGGCGGTGCGCGTGGATTCCATCGGCTCGTCCTGCGTGTTGTTGCCCGAGGAACACGGCCTGATTTTCCCGGACGGCTACTATCTTGCGACCGGCGAACTCAAGCAGTTCGACTGCGACGCGACGGGCATGGTCATTGAACGCGTCGTGCAAGCGCCCAATGGCGAGGACGTGCTCTACGTGTTTTACAATCGTCTGACGGGCGATTACGCGCTCATGCCGTATCGCCTTATCGCGCAGAAGATCGAGGAACGCATCAGTTGCAACGGCTTCTCGCTCTTCCCGAACGGGCATCTTGTGCTGTTCCGCGCCGAGGCCGAGCCGCAGAAGCATCACATGATTCAACTGCGGCAGACACCGTTCCATCAACCCGGCTTCGAGCCTGCCGGCAAGAAGGATGCGTTCCTGTATCAGGTCGGCAACAAGGAAGTCGTGCGCGGGCTTGCCGAGTGCAACGAGGTGATGACGCTCGTGCGGAAGGAGAATCCTTACGCGGAACTTTACACCGACCTCGTCAAACGCTGCGGCGCGATTCTGGATTCGTATCCGTGGTTGAGCAGCGCGGATGGTTTCGGCGTGGACGCGGCGTTGCGCGCCGTGCGCGAAGCGGCAGACAAGGCCGTGGACGAATTCGACAAGGTGCGCCGGCTGCAACGCGAAGCCGTCGAACGCGTCACCGACGTGCGCAAGCGTTGCGTCGAGCAATTCCAGAACATCAAGCGCGCCAGCTTCCGCGTGTTGAACGATTTCGTGGTGAACCTCGCCACGTTGCGCAAGTTGCGCGGCGAACTCATCACGCTCAAGGAAGTTCGCTACGTGGACGTGGCGCAGGTCGAGGACTTGGAGAAACAGGTCGCCACGCAGACCGAGGAGCTATCCAGCTCGTGCGTGAAGTTTCTGCTCAAGCCCGAGGCGCTTGAGCCGTATCGCAAGCAGGCCGCGGATCATCTCGCTGCCGTGGATCGTGTGACGAAGGTGGCCGAGGGCAAGGAAATCGAGAAAGCCGTCACCCAGTCGGGGGGCGAACTCGAAATGCTCATCGAGATCGTCAACAGCCTGAAGATCGAGGACGCCACCGAAACGACGCGCATCATTGATTCGATCACGGCGGTTTACTCCACGCTCAACCAGGTCAAGGCCGCGCTTAAGAAACGCCTGAAAGACCTCGTCGCCAGCGAGGGCGCGGCTCAGTTCGCGGCCCAAATGAAGCTCCTCAGCCAGGCGGCTTCGAGCTATCTCGACCTCTGCGATTCGCCCGCCAAGTGCGAGGAGTATTTGAATCGCCTCTCGGTTCAACTGGAGGAACTGGAGGGCACATTCGCCGATTTCGAGGAATACACAGTGCAACTCGCCGAGCGGCGCACGGAGCTTTACGAAGCGTTCGAGCAACGCAAGGTTGCGCTCGTCGAGCAGCGCAATCGCAAGGCCGCCGCGTTAATGACCGCCGCCGAGCGCATCCTGAAGGTCATCCAGAACCGCCTCGCCGGGTTCAAGACCATCGAGGACATCAACAGTTACATGGCGTCGGACCTGATGATTGCCAAGGTCCGCGAGACGATTGATCAACTGCTCGCGCTCGGTGATTCGGTGAAGGCCGACGATTTGCAGGGCCGGCTCAAGGCCACGCAACAGGAGGCGGTGCGGCAGTTGAAGGATCGGCAGGAGCTGTTTGTCGGCGGCGAGAATGTCATCAAGCTCGGCAAGCATCAGTTCAACGTCAACACGCAGCCGCTCGACCTGACCATCGTGAATCGCGACGGCGTGCAGCATGTTCACCTGACGAGCACGAAGTATTTCGAGGCCATCAAGGACGAAGCGTTCCTCGCCACGCGCGATGTGTGGGATCAGGAAGTCGTCTCTGAGAACCGTGATGTTTATCGCGCGGAATATCTGGCGTGGCAGATGTTGAAGGTGATTGGAGCGCCGGCCTCCGGCCCGGCGAGTTCCGGCGATACACAGAAGCGCGCCGGGTCGGAGACCGGCGCTCCGAACTTGGCGGAAGCCCTAGCGTTCTCGGACGACAAGCGGCTCGCTTTGGTGCAGGAATTCATGGGGGCGCGTTACCAGGAAGGTTACACCAAGGGCATCCACGATCTCGATGGCGCGAAGATTTTCCATGCGCTGCTCGCCACGCATCACGCGCTGCAACTGGCGCGATTCAGTCCGACGGCGCGCGCCTGCGCGGTGGTTTATTGGAATCGCTTCTGCCCGCCGGAAATCCGCACGCTCTGGTCGGCGAAACTCACCGCCTTTGCCGAACGCAACAAACTGTTTCCCGGCGACCCCACCCAGCAAAACTACATCGCCGCGCTGCAAGGCTTGGTGCGTGCTTTCATCGAGGAAACAAAACTTTACCCGCCCGAAGTCGCCAGCGAAGCAGGCGAATACCTCTTCAGTGAACTCATCACGGGCGAGGCGATTTCGGTCAGCCAGGAGGCAGACAAGTTGGTCACGGCCTTCAATCGTCATCTGGCCAGCAAAGGCAGCGAAAAGACTTTTGCAGAACGCCGCCAGGCACTCAATGAGCACCCCCCCAGCGAACTAGATTTGGTGCGGGATTGGGTCAGAGGTTTTTTACTGACGCAACCCGATGCGAGCCGTTACCTCGAAGAAGTCGCTGCAATTCTGTTCTGCGGGGATGCGCTCAAGCGCTCCGTCGTCAAGGCCGCCACCTCACGGGCAATCGAAGGCATGAAGGGCAGCCACGGGCTGATTCAGGGCAGCGAGTATCACTTCGATTACCTGAACTTCCAAGAGCGGCTGCAACGCTTCGAGCGCGATGTCGTGCCGCGCTTTGAACAGTTCCACGCGCTCAAGCAGGAGTTGATCGAACGCGAGCGCGGCAAGCTGCGTTTGAACGAATTCAAGCCCAAGGTGCTCACGTCGTTCGTGCGCAACCAGCTCATTGACCAGGTATATCTCCCGCTCGTCGGCGACAATCTCGCCAAACAGATCGGCGCGGCGGGCGCGGCCAAGCGCACCGACTTGATGGGCCTGTTGCTCGTGATTTCACCGCCCGGCTATGGCAAGACGACGTTGATGGAATACGTCGCGAGCCGGCTGGGCATCGTGTTCATCAAGATCAACGGCCCGGCGCTCGGGCACAACGTCGTGTCGCTCGATCCCGAGGAAGCGCCGAACGCCGCCGCGCGCGAGGAGATCAACAAGCTGAACCTCGCGCTGGAGATGGGCGACAACGCGCTCATCTGTGTGGACGACATCCAGCATTGCAACCCGGAGTTTTTGCAGAAGTTCATCTCGCTCTGCGACGGCCAGCGCAAGATCGAGGGCGTCTGGCGCGGGAAACCGCGCACTTACGATTTGCGCGGACGTAAAGTCGTCGTGGTGATGGCGGGCAATCCTTACACCGAGAGCGGACAGAAGTTCAAGATCCCGGACATGCTCGCGAACCGTGCCGACACCTACAACCTCGGCGACATCATCGGCGGCAGCGCGGATTACTTCAAAGCGAGCTATCTCGAAAACGCCGTCACGTCGAACGCCGTGCTCGCGCCGCTGGCGAACAAGAGCCAGAAGGACATCCGCTCGTTCATCCGCATGGCGCAATCCGGCGAGCGCGAGGCGGAAGGTTTTGAGGGCAGTTATTCATCGCAGGAGGTGGAGGAAATCCTCTCCGTGATGAAGAAGCTCGTGATGATTCGCGAGGTCGTGCTGCGCGTGAATCAGGAGTACATTTATTCCGCCGCGCAGGCGGACGAGTTCCGCGTCGAGCCGCCGTTCCGGTTGCAAGGTTCGTATCGCAACATGAACCGGCTGGCGGAGAAGGTCGTTGCGATCATGAACGACGACGAAGTGCGCACGCTGATTCTCGATCACTACCGCGGCGAATCGCAGACCCTCACGACCGGCGCGGAGGCAAACTTGCTCAAGTTCAAGGAACTCATCGGCGCGCTGACGCCGGAGGAGAAGACTCGCTGGGAGGACATCAAGCAGACGTTCAAGCGCAACAACGCGGCACGCGGGGCCGGCGGTCAGGACGATCCAGCGGGCCGCATCGTCGCGCAGTTAAGTGGTTTTCAGTCAGGCTTGGAAGGCATTCAAAAGGTCATCGTTGATCAGTTATCGAAGCCTCCACCACCTCCTCCACCCGCGCCACAAGTCGTCGTGGATATGTCGCCGGTCGGAAAAGGCTTGGAAGCGTTGCAAGCGGCGTTGGAAAAGCAGGCGGCTAAGCCGCAACCGGTCGCCGCGCCACCAAGCGTGAATTTCGATTTAACGCCGTTGGCTCAACATCTGGAAGC
>CAYXQJ010000105.1:0-5880 GCA_964467455.1 uncultured Hyphomicrobiales bacterium
TTCACTTTTCACTTTTCACTTTTCACTTTTCACTTTTCACTTTTCACTTTTCAAGGTCGCATTGTTCGGCGAGAGCGATATAGTCGGGTCTATCGGCGGCGGATTGGTGTAGGAAGCGGGCTTGTATGCGATTTTGGTAGAGGACGAATACGCCAGGCATTTGGGCGTAGTCGCCCAATTTTTTGTCTAATTGTGGGCGACCATGACCGTCGATTAAGCCGACTTTGAAACCCCGCAGCCAAGTTTTTAAGCCGTAGAGCTGCCAAAAACTGCCTTTCATGAGTCCGAAGTACTCGTATAGGGACATATCGGGATCGGAAATATGCCGCAAATCGCCCAAGCCGTAGCGCTGCAAATGCTCTATGGCTATGCTGGGTTCTGCCTGATGCACGAGCACGATTTGCGTGCGCCCTTTTTGTTCGATTTTTTCGCGCCCTGCGGCTATATCCGACAGAGCTTCGCGGCAGAAAGTACAGCCAAAATGCCGAAGAAAAACAAGCATTAGCGGCTGCGCCTCGCACAAAGCGCGCAAGTCGCTGCCATCATCGGTAAAAATTGCCTCCAAAACTTCTGCGTCTAACTGCATACGGTTGAGCCTTGCGTTCTGCTATTTTTGGGTGAGTAAACAATAAAAGGCCGCTATTTGTTGAAAAGCGGATGAAAATCGGCAATGGTTTTTTTGAGATAATCGACATTGAGATGCGTGTAGAGCTCCGTCGTGGTAATGGAGGCGTGCCCCAGCATATCTTGCACGACACGCAAGTCTGCGCCTGCCTCTACCAGATGCGTCGCAAAAGAATGGCGGAAAGTATGGGGCGAAATATGCGCAGGCAATTGAGCGGCTTGGGCGAGGGACTGCACCAGCAAAAAGACGTATTGCCGCGTAAGCCCTGCGCCGTGTCGATTGAGAAATACGGTGTCGCGGGCGCTGGGCTTTATGTTCTTTTGCTGCTGACGCTGCTCTATATAAAAATTTAGGTAGCGGGCAGCGCGGGCGCTGATAGGCACCAATCGCTCTTTGTCGCCTTTTCCGATGACTTTTATGATGTCGGCTTGCAGGTACAAATTGGATAGGCGCAGGTTGATAAGCTCCGAAACGCGCAGACCGCAGGCGTATAGGATTTCTATCATAGCGCGGTTGCGATGCCCATCAGCACGCGAGAGGTCTATGCCCCCCAGCAGTTGTTCGATTTCTTCCCATGAGAGGACGGCGGGCAGCTTTTGGGGGAGTTTGGGGCTTTCGAGTTGGAGGCTAAGCTGCTCCGTCAGGAGTTCCTCCATCCACAAAAACTCAAAAAAGCCCTTCAAGCTGGCTACGAATCGGGCTTGAGTGCGCTCCGACAGCTCCAAATCTTCGTGCAAATGCTGCAAAAAAGCCCGCAAATGCTTGGCTTCAAGCTGGCGCAGGGTACTTTTTTCGCCGTACTTATCTTTGATAAATTCCGAAAATCGGCGCAAATCCTGCTTATAGGCTATGCAGGTGTTTTCCGACAAGCCTTTTTCTAAACTCAAATAAGCCTCAAAGTCTTCTCGGGCGGTATCCCACATTGTGCTTGGTGTCGTAGCTTGTGCTTAGTGTCGTAGGTACTGCGCCGCTATCGCGGCGCTGGTAGCACAAGTATTCATGTCAAAATTCAGGTGCTGCTTTAATGTTTTTTGCGTGAGGGATAGCAGTGGAAGCGCCACAGGCGCTGCAACGGATAGCCCGACCCTGCGACCTTTAAGCGCCCTTTGGGCGCGGGGAGCAGGGGCACGCCATAGTTACGAATGACGAATGACGAATGACGAATGACGAATTATGCTTAAATGATTTATATATATTCTTGATTATCAATAGATTATGTACAAAATACGCTGCGCAACATTCGTCATTCGTCATTCGTCATTCGTCATTCATTAAGCGCGCATTGCTTCTACGGGGTCGAGTCGGGAAGCCATATAGGCGGGCAGGAGTCCAGAGGCTACGCCTGTGATGCTGGAGATGGCGAGCCCCAAAATAATGTTGCCCTGCGAGAGGAAAATGGGAAAGTCGAAGATAGCCGTAGCCGCAGCCGCAGCCAGATAGACCAGCCCTAAGCCCAGCGCGCCGCCGATGAGGCAGAGAATGACGGATTCTATCAAAAATTCCATCAAAATAACGTACTGTTTAGCGCCGAGCGCCTTTTTTACGCCGATGATGGAGGTGCGCTCTTTGACGGATACGAACATGATGTTTGCGACGCTAAAAGCCCCGACGATGATAGAAAAAATGCCGATAAGGAAGCCCGCCAGCCGTATGACGATGAAGATATTTTCCAAGATGCCCGAGAGAATGGAGAGCGTATTGAGCTCGAAATTGTTTTCCTCGCTGGGTTTTAGCTTGCGTCGAGCGCGGAGTACGCCCGTGAGTTCGTTTTTCAGCGCGTCGAGCGTGGTGCCTGCCTGCGCTTTTACGGCGATGGAGGTGCGTCCTTTTACCTGCCCGCTGGCGTTGAGATTGACGAATTTGGAGGCGGTAACGTAGGGGATGATGGCGGCTTGGTCGAAATTGATAGGATTTAGGAGGTCTTTGCCCTCTTTTTTGAGTACGCCGACCACCTGCATCGGCTGATTGCGCACTTTTATCAGTTTGCCAATCGGGTCTTCCCCTTCGACGAATAGATTGGTATAGACATTATAGCCGATGATGACCTGATTGGTGCCGCGATAAAATTCTACGGGCGAGAAGTAGCGCCCCTTTTCGAAATCCAAGCCAAACAAATCCCGATAATCCTCCGTAACCCCCAGCGTAAACACCCCGCTCGCTTCGCCCCGCGTATGCTCTACGGTAGAGGGTCCCAAAAAGACCGTAAAAGCTGCTTTCGACACCCCGCGCACGCGCTGACGAATGGCTTTGTAGTCGGCATAATTGGGCTCTGGGCGACGCTCGTACTTCCACAAGTTTTCGCGTGGGTCTTCGCCCCAAGGCATGGTATTGACATAGACCACATCGTCGCCCAACTCCTCAAAGCTCTTTTTGATGCTCGCTTCTAAGGAATCGACCGCCGAAAAGACCATTATCACACACCAGATGCCTATAGTTACCCCCAATAAGGATAGCAGCGTTCGGAGCTTATTGCCCCAAAGCTGCTGCATCGCTTGCCGCAAACTATCTACGAAAACTTGAAATAATAGAAACACGGCAGGGAATGACGAATGACGAATGACGAATGACGAGTTACGAATACTTGCTACCACTACCGCCGCAAGGCGGCATTGTACCAGCGTTGCGATAGCAACGCAGTACCAGCGACGCGAACAAAGTGAGCGGAGCAGTACCGCGAGCGTAGGCGAGCCTAATACTTATAAAACCCTTCGCCGCTTTTTTTGCCCAATTTGCCTGCGGTTACCATGTTTACGAGCAAGGGGCAGGGGGCGTATTTCGGATTGCCAAAACCCTCGTGCAGCACGCGCAAGATAGCCAAACAAACATCCAAACCGATGAAGTCGGCAAGCTGCAAAGGCCCCATCGGGTGCGCCATACCCAATTTCATTACGGTATCAATTTCGTCCTTGCCTGCTACGCCTTCAAATAGGGTGTATATCGCCTCGTTTATCATCGGCATCAAGATGCGATTGGCTACAAAACCCGCATAATCATTGACTTCTACGGGACTTTTGCCCAGTTGGCGCGACAAATCCATGACCGTATTGCAGGTATCTTGCGAGGTCGCATAACCGCGTATCACCTCGACCAATTTCATCACGGGCACGGGGTTCATAAAGTGCATACCGATAACCTGCGCGGGGCGGCTGGTAGCGGCGGCAATGCGGGTGATGGATATAGAGGAGGTATTGGTTGCCAAGATGCAATGCGCGGGCGCATTAGCATCCATCGTGCGGAATAGCGACAGTTTTATATCTATGTTTTCGCTCGCTGCCTCTACTATCAAATCCGCCGACTTTGCCGCTGCAGCCAAGTCCGTAGAAGTAGCGATATTGCCCAAAGTTGCCGCTTTTTGCGCCTCCGTGAGGCTGCCTTTTTTTATTTGGCGCTCGCAGTTGGCGGCGATAGTGTCTAAGGCGCGTTGTAGCGCATCGGCAGAAATATCCACCAGCGTAACGGCAAAATCCGTCTGCGCAAATACGTGCGCAATGCCATTGCCCATAGTACCCGCACCGATGACGACGATATTTTTCATGTCTTTTGAGTATATTTTTGTTTGCGCAAAGTTAGCATTTTTTCTTGCCTTCCCTACAGGCATCGCTACAATAAATCACCTGCTCCCAAATATGCTCCCATTTTTTGCGCCAAACGAAATCGCGCCCACAAGCCGCACAGGGCTTTTTCGGTAGCTCCGATTTTTTTAGACTGCGGGCGGTTCGCTTATTTTTTCGCTCCTCTTTCATGGATTTTATTTTTGTATCTTTGTATGCGAAGCTAACTACACAATACTACAGCCATATGGACATTATGATTTTTGCTATCCCCGTGTTTTTTCTGCTTATCGGGGTCGAATTGATTATAGCCAAATTGCAGCGCACGCAGTTGTATAGGCTAAGCGATGCGGTTTCCAATATCAGTTGCGGCATTACGCAGCAGGTTATTGGGGTATTTTTGAAGGTGGCAACCTTGGGTTTGTACACCTACTTATACCAAAATTTCAGCCTTTTTTCTTTTGAAAACTCGTGGTGGGTCTATATATTGCTGTTTGTGGCGGTGGATTTTTTCTACTATTGGTTTCATAGGCTTTCGCATGAGATAAGCGTATTTTGGGGCACGCACGTCGTACATCATCAGAGCGAGGACTACAATTTGTCTGTAGCCCTGCGACAATCGGCGTTTCAGTCCCTGATTTCCAACGCCTTTTATCTGCCTTTGGCGATTTTCGGCTTCGAGCCCCTGACCTTCGTGCTTATCAATACCCTCCAAACGCTTTACCAATTTTGGATACATACGGAGGTCATCGACAGAATGCCCTCATGGTTTGAGTATATTTTTAACACGCCCTCGCATCACCGCGTGCATCATGGGCGCAACCCCCAATATATCGACAAAAATCATGGCGGCACCTTGATAATTTTTGACCGACTTTTTGGCAGTTTTCAGGCGGAGGAAGAGCCTGTTGTTTACGGGGTAACCAAGCCCCTAAATACCTGGAGTCCGATTTGGGCGAACTTCGACTATTACAAGGATTTGGGGGCTTCAATGCAGCGCGTCCCCTCTTGGGGCGACAGGCTGCAAATGTTGGTTCGCAATCCTGGTTGGTTGCCCGCTTCGATGGGCGGTACGCCCCCTTTTGAGCAGGTGCAGCGCGAGGGTATACAAAAATACGAGCAGCCCCTACCCGCTTGGGTGCATATTTACGTGCTTTTGCAGTTTGTAGTGGCGCTTTTGGGCGCTACAGTTTTTTTGGCGACGGTAAAAGACCAGTATTTGCAACCTTTGATGTTGTGGATGGCGCTTTCTGTCCTCCTTTCTGTGGGCTCGCTCGCCGCCTTGCTCGACTGCCGCCGCTGGGCTTGGGGCTTAGAAATCGCGCGTTTACTGCTCATTCCCTTGTCGGGGGTCGCCATCTGGCTTTGGGGCTAAGTCGGTTTTTTCATGCTTTTTTTCTTTTTTGGGCGTGCCCCTGCTCCCCGCGCCCTAAACGGGCGCTTAAAGGTCGCAGGGTCGGGCTATCCGTTGCAGCCACTACGCGGCTTCCACTGCTATCCCTCACGCTTTTTAAGTGAAAAGTGAAAAATGAAAAATGAACACAAAGTGAACGCGTAGCGAAAATTATGCTTAGTGTATAAATAGTTGATTGTCAATTATTTACAATTGAAAACTACTACAAAATTAAGTGCTCAAAAATTTGCAAGTCTAGCAAAAAAAATGCACTTTTCACTTTTCACTTTTCACTTTTCACTTTTCACTTT
>CAYXQJ010000106.1:0-5810 GCA_964467455.1 uncultured Hyphomicrobiales bacterium
GGCGCGCTCGCATCGAAAAAATCAAAACGGTCGGCGATGCTTACATCTGCGCCAGTGGACTTTCCGACCGCAACGAACACCCCGCCGACATGATTCGAGCAGCGCTGGAAATCCAAGATTTTTTGCAAAAATTCAAAACCACGCGTATAGCCGAAGGACGGCCCTATTTCGAAGCCCGCATCGGCATCCACTTCGGGCCGGTGGTGGCTGGTATCGTTGGCACCAAAAAATTTGCCTACGACATCTGGGGCGACACGGTGAACACAGCAGCCCGCATGGAAGAAGCCAGTGAACCCGGGCGCGTCAATGTGAGTGGCGCGGTGCAATCTGTCGCGCAGGACGAATTCCAATGGGAATACCGGGGAAAAATCGCCGCAAAAAACAAGGTAGAAATGGAGATGTACTATGTGGTGGCGAAGTGAGGCGCATCAGGCCTTCGATGGAGCATCCGAAAAACGAGCGTATTGTAGGTTTTCATCACATAGACACAGAGGAAATAAATCTTTGAAAACCAATTGCTTGAAAAATGACTCTGTGCCTCCGTGTTCCAAAAATGTATAGCAGCATGGTATTGTAGGCCCTTCGCTTCACTCAAAACGATAAGAAACGGTGCGGGAATAAAGCACCACGTTCAGGCTTCGGATTCAGGTGCCGAGTTTTCTGTTTTTGAGCGAACACAACACCGCTATTGGAGCGAAAAAATGAGGGAATATGGCAGAAAAGATGAGCGTCAATTGGGTATTTTATTCCAGCACTGTTCCATAGCCAAATAACAAGCAAAAAAGTTGGCAAACCCTCAAAATGAGCCGCTTACTTTGTGGGTTACAAAAAATCAACTTTGATATGCTTTCCAACTACCTCACCGTCGCTCTCCGAAAACTTGCCAAACAACGCGACTATGCCCTGCTCAATGTGCTCGGCCTGGGGTTGAGCATCGCCTGCTGTACCCTGATTTTTGTGCTGCTGCGGCATCACCTCAGTTTTGATACTTGGCACAAAAACGCCGGGCGCACGGTGCGCGTCGTGATGGATGTGCAAACGGAGACCCTGATGCCATTTCCCGGTACACCAACACCCATGGGGAAAACCTTGCGCGGGGAGTGTGCTTTTTTGGAAAAAACGGCCATGCGCTCCGGTCACGATGAGGTGCTCATCAGTGTCGTCAACGATTTGGGCGAGAAGGAAAAATACAAGGAAGAAGGAAAATTCGCGTGGGTGGAACCGGCATATCTGGACATCCTCGATTTCCCGGTAGTGAGCGGCGATGCGAGTGCTTTGGCCGAGCCGAACACCGTCGTGATGACCGAAAGATTGGCGCGCAAATATTTCGAAGATGCCGACCCGATTGGCAATACACTGCGCCTCAACAACAAAACCGACCTGCGATTGGTCGGCATTCTGCGCGATTTTCCCAACAACACGGACTACAAGCAGGAAATCCTCGGCTCTTGGGAGACCTTGAAAACGATTGAAGGCGAGTCCCAAAACCTGGATTTTTGGGGCGGTGCACGGGGCGACAATTATTGTTTCGCGCTCCTGAGAGACGGACACGACCTCCGCGAACTGGAGGCTTTTATGCCGCAAATCACCAAAAAATACCCACATCCCGAGTCGCCGGCGTTGTTTCAGTACAAAGCCAAATCTTTGCCGGCGCTGCATTTCGACACCGAATACGGTTTTGGCGTAAACAAAAAATATCTCTGGGCGCTCGGCTTCGTCGGCCTCTTTTTACTCATCACGGCCTGTGTCAATTTTGTCAACATGGCTACCGCCCAGGCACTCAACCGCATCCGCGAAGTGGGCGTGCGCAAATCGTTGGGCAGCACCCGCGGCCAGTTGTTCTGGCAATTTATGTTCGAAACGGGGCTGATTGTGGCAGTTTCTTTGATAGTCGGGCTTTTATTGGCCCGCCTCGCCTTGCCTTATATGAACAGTTGGCTGAACGAAAACCTGTATTTCGACGCGCCACTGCTCACCGCATTGATGGCCTTTTTGGTCGTGCTGGGCATTGTGCTGACTTTTTTGGCGGGTTTTTATCCCGGGCTGATGCAGTCCGGTTTCAACCCGGTGGTAGCCCTCAAAGCCGCAACAGACATACCCAAAGCGGGCGGGTTCTCCTTGCGCAGGGTACTCGTCACCACACAATTTGTCATTTCACAAGTGATGATAATCGGCGCGGCGGTCATAACGGCGCAAATGCGCTATGCGCAAGATGCCGACTGGGGTTTTCGGCCCGGCGCGGTGCTGACCCTCGAAGTGCCCGAATCGGCCAACATGAACAGCCTGCAACAGCAATTGTCGCAAATCGCCGGGGTCAAAAGTGTGTCTTTGTGCTACCAACCGCCCGCTGCAAACAGCAACAACCAAACAGGTATCCGCTACGACAACCGCCCCGACGGCGAACCCTGGTTGGTGAACGACAAACCCGCCGATGCCCAATTTGTCGAAACTTTTGGGCTGCAATTGGTGGCTGGCCGCAACATCCAGCCGAGTGATACCGTCCGCGAGTTTCTTGTAAATGAAACGTTTGTAAAAAAACTCAACCTCGCCTCGCCGGATGAGATTTTGAACAAAATGGTGGCGATGGAACGTGTAAAAGCGCCGGTGGTGGGTGTGCTCCGAGATTTTCACAACTGGTCGTTGTCGGAGCCTATTTCGGCAATTGTCATCGGTTCGCGGGCAGAAAGTTATGAGACTTGCGCCGTGCAATTTGACCCCGGCAACCCCGCGCCGGTGTTGGCCAAAATCCAAGAAGTTTGGGAGCGTAACTACCCCGACCACTTCTACGAACACCGTTTTATGGACGAACGTATGGGCGATTTTATGGAAACGGAATCCATGATTTTGCGGCTCGTGCGCACCTTCGCGGGCATCGCCATTTTTATCGGCTGCCTCGGTTTGTACGGTCTGGCGGCCTTTATGGTGACGCGTAAACGCAAAGAAGTAGGCATCCGCAAAACGCTCGGCGCCAGCGTCCCCGGCATCCTCTGGCTCTTCGGCAAAGAATATACGCGCTTGATTGTCATTGCTTTTGCGCTGGCCGCGCCCATTGCTTGGTGGGCCATGAACGCTTGGCTGGAAGACTATGCCTACCGGATTCCGCTCGGCACGGGCATTTTCGTGGTTTCTCTGCTCGCGACTTTTGCTGTGGCGATGCTCACAGTGGGCGTACAAAGTGTGAAGGCGGCACTGGCGAATCCTGTCAAATCGCTGCGCTCGGAGTGAGGGGTCATATTGAAGGGGAAATCAATTTCAGCCGCACCGTTTAAACTGTCAATTTGCCGTGCGGGTCTTACGGCCTCGCACAATATTACTCAATTTTTCGCCGCTTGACACCCCGTCCATTCCCGCACACCCTTGTCCGTTTTCGCACATTTTTCTTTTTTTGAATGAGGGCTAAATTGTTGAAAATCAGGATAAAACCAATTCGGCACAAGCTGTGGAGCATATAAGGCTCAACACTTTTTTGTGCCTATGTTACGCAATTACCTGACTATCGCCTTTCGCTCGCTCTGGAAAAACAAAGGCATCGCTGCCATCAATGTTATCGGCCTGTCGCTGGGGCTGGCTTGTTTCGCGCTGCTGCTGCTGCACGTCAACGACGAGTTTTCGTTCGACCGTTTTCACGCCAAAAAGGACAATCTTTTTCGGGTCTATCGCTATTCGCAACCCATGAACGGTGAGCCTGCCGAGGGCGACCCATATTTGCCCGCACCGCTCGGCCCGGCCATGAAAAGTGATTTGACAGAGGTGGCCAACTATACTCGGTTTTGCGATTGGGGCGAGAGTTTTGTGCGCTCCCCGAAACAGTTGGTTTCTATGTCGGTCATTTATGCCGACCCGCAAGTTTTCGAGATGTTTTCGTTCCCATTGCGCTACGGCGACCCACGCACGGCATTGAATGAACTCAACAGCGTCGTGCTGACGGTGGAGACTGCCCTGCAATTGTTCGGTGAGGAAAACCCGACGGGCAAAATATTGGAAATCAAAGTGGAGGACGATTTCGAGCCTTTCACCGTGACCGGCGTGGCCGAAAATATTCCGCCCAATTCGAGCCTCCAATTCAGCGTACTTGGCAATTATGGAAAACATTTGGCCTCCAAATGGGGCAAACGCAGCGTGGACAACTGGCGGCGTTCCGCGTATTTCACCTATTTAGAACTGAAACCCGGCTCCGGTCTGGCGACCGATAGTGTTCGTTTACAACAATTTAGAGACAAATACTACCCAGACCAGGCCACTGAGTTGCGCAACAAAGGTTATTGGACTGGCGCGGGTGCGCCTATTTCTTATCGCCTGCAACCATTGCCGGAAATGCACACCGATATTACTGTGAGCGGCGGTGCTTCGGTGATGAACCCGAAATACGGCTGGATTTTGCTGGGTCTCGGCGGTCTGGTGCTGCTGATTGCCTGTATCAATTTTACTACGCTGGCCATCGGGCGCTCGGCGGGGCGGGCGCGCGAAATCGGGGTGCGCAAAGTCATCGGTGCCTATCGGCGGCAGTTGGTCGGGCAGTTTTTGGCAGAGTCGCTGCTGCTGAGCGTGTTTTCGATGGTGCTGGCTATTGGGTTGGTGTATGCTTTGCTGCCTGCGCTGAATGACCTGACGGACAAGAAGTTGCGCTTCGATTTGGGGCTGTACCCCGAACTCGGCTGGATGCTGGCGGGCATGACCGTGCTGACCGGGCTATTGGCGGGCGCTTATCCGGCATTGGTGTTGTCGGGGTTCAAGCCGGTGGAGGCATTGAAAAGCAAATTCCGCGTGGCTGGCTCCAATTTTTTCACGAAAAGTTTGGTCACTTTTCAGTTTGTGCTCTCCGTCGGGCTGATGGCCTGCACCCTCATCATGGTGCGGCAGTTGAATTTTTTGCAAACAAAAAACCCGGGTTTCAACAAGGAAAACGTGTTGATTGTCAATGCTTCGGATACTGATACGGAGAAAATTTATCCTTTGTTCAAATCGGTGCTTGCCGAACGGCCTGAAATTGCTGGCATTGCATCTTCCGAACTTGCGCTGGGCGCAGCGAGCGGTTGGAGCCGCAGCGGTTTTGATTACAATGGCCAATCGAAAGAAGTATTTGAATACTTCATTGACCCGGACTATATGCAGGTGCTGGGCGTACAACTCCTCACTGGACGCAATTTTGCCGATAATATCACTGCGGACACCGTCACATCGGTCATCATCAACGAGGCGATGATGCGCGATTTTGGGTGGTCGCTGGATAATTCGCTCGGTCAAGTGCTAAAAGGTTATCACGAAAATAATCCTTCGCGGGATCCGGTTGTTGTCGGTGTGGTGCGCGATTTCAACTTTTTGTCTTTGCACAATGAGGTGCAGCCCATGATGTTCCACAGGTTCAACGGATACAAGCCTCATCAGATTTTTGTGCGGGCACGCGCGGGGAAGACCACAGAAAGTGTGGCGGCAGCGAAGGAAACTTGGACGAGCCTTGTCCCAGATTTGCCATTTCGCTATAAGTTTTTGGATGAAAACTTGGCGCGTTTTTACGAAGCCGAAGTGCGGTGGAGCAAAATCATGGGTTACGCCGGGGCATTGGCGATTATGCTTGCTTGCTTGGGATTGTTTGGTTTGGTCGCGCTGGCTGCGCTGAACCGCACCAAAGAAATCGGCATCCGCAAAGTGTTGGGCGCGAGCGTGGCGGGCATCACGGGTTTGTTGGCAAAAGATTTTTTGAAACTCGTCATTGCGTCGTTCGTCATTGCCTTTCCTTTGGCGTATTATTTTATGGAAAAATGGCTCTCTGATTTTGCCTATCGCATTGATATCCAATGGTGGATGTTCGC
>CAYXQJ010000107.1:0-5808 GCA_964467455.1 uncultured Hyphomicrobiales bacterium
CCGGGCGGGACCGCTGTTACGGTGTGCCTGCAGCAGATTCCGGTGGATCGCCACCTGTGACACTAGAGCCCTCTCTACTAGGGAATAATGTAACCTTCATTGCCGCATCGGTGCGTCGCCACTAACGGTCGACTATACCTGCGACAAATACCTCAAAGGGGGGGAAGACCCTGCAATCTCCGACTTTTCGTCCCCTCTCGCACCCGGCCCAGCTGCTTCGCCAGCTCCTCCGCTTCCACCGCGCTGTTGTACGCTTCCAATTCTTTCGGCATCGTACGTATCAGCTCGTGGTCGGGGTACCAGCGGCGCTTCTCATCTCCAAAGCCCTTGTATCGAACCAGGTACCAGCGAGAACCGTCGGGGCGGTCTTCAAATCCGTCAATGCCCTCCACGTCCCACTCGCGGTCGTCGAACGCTTCGTCGTCTGCATTGTCGTCCACAATGACGTCTGGAATCTCCACCTCCTCGGGTTGCATAGGCTTTTCCACCTCCGCGTTCTCCTCATCACGTTCCTCCGGCGACGCTTGGGCTGCGTGAACCTCGCCTTGCACTGCCTCGGCGCCCAACACTGGGTCCGTGACCAGCCGCGTCCCCCGCTCCAGCTCCTCCATCCGTGTCCGCCAAGCGTCTGGCGGGGCCGCTGGCATGTGGCTCAAGCGGTCCACGTGAACGAGTAGCGGTTCGTTGGGGTGACCCTCCATGTGGATCCACGCCGTCCGCTTTGTGCCTTTGCCACGGAATGATGAAATCACGAATGGGCCCATCGTCGGTGCCTCGAGTTTGTGGCCCTGCGGAACCCACAGCGCGACGCGGTCGCCCGGTTGAAAGTCGTGTTCACCATGGTTCTCGTCGTAGCGCTTCTTCATCGCGTCCGCCTTCTTCTTGTGCGACAGGCTCGCCAGCTCGCGGCTGCGTGCCATCCGTTGCGCCCAAGTGCGAACCGACTCTGGCTCGTCCGCTTTGGCACCGCGCCACCATGTCTCTCCGAGTTTGACTGGATCGTGGCCAGTCTTCAGGAAGTAGGGCGTGAAGCCAGTTGCTGCGTAAACCGTCGTGTTGATGGAGTTCGCCACGAATGGCAGCGCATCCGGCCAGTCCCAGGCGTGGCCGTCCATCAGGAACAGCCGCAGCCGCATGCCCACTACACCATTGTGGCGCTCGCTGACGCCGTTGACGTGAGCCTCGAAGGGCGTGCCGTGCACCTGCGCGATTCCAGCGCGCTTGAACAAATGAGCCACCGCACCGCCGATGAGCTCGGGCGCGCAGTCAGACTGCACGCGGTCTGGCACTCCCTCCTTGAGTACCACCTCCTTGAGCAGCGCCTCGGCAATCTCCTCCGATGCCTTCGTGCGGAGCGGAACGAGCTTGGTCTCGCCCGTGTACGGATCCACTACAGTGAGGACGTACTTGAAGCCCTCCGCCGACGTCTCCAACGGCCCGATGAGGTCCACCACCACTTTCTCGAATGGGCGGCGCTTGATCGGTTTGAGGTCCCCCCACTTGTTCGATCCGTGACCCACGATGCTCCGCTGCTTGACCTTGTTGCACGTGTCGCACGACTGAATCCACTTGGCCACATCTGCATGCATGCCCGGCCAGTAGAAGCTGGTCTTGAGCGTCTCGTACATGGCCTCCACTCCCGGGTGGCCCGCTGCCGGAGCGTCATGTGCTCCCGCCAACACGCGCAGTCGAAGCTCCTGAGGTACGGCCAGAGCGTGGCGCTCCAGCGCCCCACTCTTGACCACCTTGAACAAGAGCCCGTCCTTGATCGCGAACTGATTGAGGTCGTGGCCTCCCGACTTGGCGACGAGCTGCAAGAGGTGCTGGCGGTCTCGGTGCCCGAGCTGCTGTGCCCGGCTGCGCAGGCCCGCCGGCCCGTCCCCGCTCTCCTTGTGGTTGATGATGGCCCCCCACAGTGGGTCCTCGCGTTGCGCCGTCGCCACGTCGACCGGCTCCCCGAGCTGGAGAGCCCCGGCTGCTGCTGCCGGCACGAGCTGCATCAAGCGGCCCGGGTAGCGGCGCTCCTCTAGCGCTGCGGCGACCGCCACTGGGATGGGCGGAATCTGAACGGTTCGTCCCTCATTCAGGAACGCCTGGAGCCGCGCCACGTCCGACTTGTTGTCAGCCTGGAAGCGCCCCAGGAAGTCCACGTCCTGCATCTCCTTGCGCGGCCGGTACTCGAATGTCAGGTCCAAATGCTGTAGCTCCAACGCCACTCGCTCCAATAGCCGATTAGGCTTGGGGTGGTTGAGCACATCGCTGAGGCGGTGCAATGGCAACGGGTCGCCGATGATGACATTCTTCGAGTAGCGGGAATAGTCACCGCCCTTCACCACCAGCGTCCAGTACCAGCCCAGCGCCTCCATCTCCAGCGACCAGCGGCTGCGATCCTGCGGCGTGGCCTTGCGCGAAAAGAATCTAATCGGGTAAAAGTTGCCCTCCTTGTCTCGTTGGCCCAGCACCGCTGACACTCCCGACGTCGACCCGCTGTCAATGCGCCAGTAGAACGTCTCGCCATACCGCGGCATCACCAGCATGGTCTGCTGGGCCAGGCGGCGGCGGATCTCTTCCAATGCCGCCGCGTGACGCGGCTGCCACGTGTCGGGCTTCCACCGCTCGTGCGTGATCTCCTCGAGCGGCGCGGCCAGCTGCCCAAACCCCGGGATAAAGTGGCGGTAGAACCCGAACATCGCCAGTTGGCTCTGCAGTTCCTTCGCCGTCTTCGGGGGCACCATGTCCACCAGCGGCCGGATCGCCTCTGGGTCCTTTTGGTATGAGCCGTGGGAGACGAGGAAGCCCTGGTACACCGGCTTGCTAGTCGCGATGTGCACCTTGCGGGGCTTGAGAATCGTGCCATTGGCCTTGCACACCTCGAAGAACTTTTCCTCCACGTCGAGCAGGCGCGTCTCCAGCGCGTTGCGGTCCCCGCCCGGTGGGGTGGCCACTCCAATGAGTGAATCGTCGTACATGAACTGGAACTCGTTGGGTTTGAACTCCGCGTACTGCTGCTGCTTCATGCGATGCAGGCTTGCCGGCGAGTTGGTCCCGCCTTGCGTGAGCACCTTGAACTCGTAGATGCGCCCATCGGGTCCATAGAATGGCGATTCACAGCCCTCTGCCAACGCGTACTGAAAGAAGCTCTCTGCCTCGTCGTGCTTGCTGAATAGCTCGGCCTCGCGCATGAGGTTGAGAATCTCCATCGGCGGCGGGACCGGAAAGTGGTCCTTGACCGTCACCTCGTTCTCCGCCTGCGCGTCGAATGCCATGCGCAACTTGCCGTTCTGGATCACTGGCACCAGGTTGCCCGCGTACTTCTTGGTGGATACCTGCACGATGCCTCGCTCGATGGCCTTCTCGATCCACGTCATGACTGCCTCCGCCACCCGCTGGTCCTTGATGATCCGCCGCGGTCGGTGGGCCGGCTGACCCGTGCGCTCGATGACCACGGGTTCGTGCTTGGGATTCACCTTGCGAACATAGTTGCCGAAGATCCCACGATACTTTTCCAACATCAGTCTCAAGCGCTCCTTGTTTTGCGGCAGGAGCTCTGCCTCGTCCACGATGCGTTTGAGGTTGCGTGCGACGTCCGCGTTGTCCTCCTTCTCTGACATGAATGGCGGCGCGAACGCGCGCCCGTCCTCCGTGAACCACTTCTCGCCGTCCACCGGCTTGCCCAGGATCTCCGTCACGTGCACGCTTGCCTCCACCGCCGGGCATGCCGCCGCGACGCCCGTCGCCGCCGCGTCCAGTCCCTGGTCCCAGCGAAGGCGCTCCTCGATCGGCGCCGGATGAACAGTCGGGTCGTACTCGCCCTTGGCCTCGAGCTGGTCCCGCGCCCACTCTTCGTAGCCGTCCAGAAATCGAGCCAATTGGTCGTCGTCGGCGCGCTCAAACACGTTCTGCACGCGCCCTTGAAGTGAGCTCGGCGCCTTGGACATGCGGCGTGCCAGCGCGAGCCAGTATCCGATTGCCTTCGGGGATTTGGGGCGCTCTGCCCGCGCCGCTGCCGCCAGGGCGATGGCCTTGCCTCGAATGGTGGCGGTCCGCGCGCTCGGGTCCAGTCGGCAGCCCAGGCGACCCAACGTGGACCAGCCCAGAACCGTCTCGAATGGGAGCTCCGTCACAACTGCGAACTCTTCCAACCACTCCTCGCCACCCAGCTTGACTTGCAACATGACCAGGTCCGTAGGGCCCGTGATGCTGAGGCCGTGCAGCGAGGGTCCGCCCCCACGCCGCACCGTTCCCGCCGGCACCGCGTCTTCTCGCACCAGACTTTGCCCGGCCAGCGAGTCGAGGCCAATTGCGACCTGCTGACCCGCCAAGAGGCCCCGCGTCGCCGCCACCGGGTACTTGGACGCGGCTTCATTGTTGGCGAAAATCTTCTGTGCCTTCTCCACGTGCGGGCATTTGTGCGTCTTGTGCTCTCGGCTCTTGCAAATCGTGCACGGGTACTTCGCCAGCGCCTTCTCTTGCTGTTCTCCGCCTCCTTGGCGTCCCTCGCCTTCCTGCTGTTCGCCTCCTCGATGCGATCGCCCGCGTCGCCGGCGCCCGCCGCCATGTTGCGTGGCCTGCGGGGCCGCGGGGGCCGCCGGCGCCTCGGCCTGGATGGCCTGGATGGGGGTTGCCGGTGCCGCCGCGGCCGGTTGCGTGGGCGCGGGCTGGACGCTCTCTTGGGCGCTGCGCTCGCGGGCAAATGCGTCGAGCTTCTTCCACGACTTGCACTTGTGGGCCTCCGAGAGAAAGTAGGCGTTGGCCGACATGTAGGTCGCTCCCAGCGTGTGGCGCGACAGAACCGACGCGACCAGCCCATCCTCCGAGACGACCCCCAGGTCGAGAGCCACCCGCGCAATCGGGTCCATCCGGACCATGAGGGCGCCCAGAGATTCGCCTTCCCGGCGCTGCGTCTCGATGACCAGTCGCGCCAGGTCTGACTTGTTGGCGACGGCCTGTACATGCTGCTGCCACCAGCGGAGGACCACATCCTCAAGGTCGGCCTGGGAAGGCACCGGCACCACGGCGAGGCGGCTGTGCACCAGGCGCAGCGCCACGTCCGCGGTCGGCACGCCAGCCTTGACTGCCACCTCGATGGTCTGCATCAGGGCCAGTGCCGTGGCCAGGTCCCGGCCTTCGCGCGCGGTCTCCGCCGCTACGCCGATGAGCTCCAGGTAGGGTTTCTTCTCCTCCTTGCCCAACAGGATCTTTGCCTGTCCGGGCAGGTCCGGCACCAGTACCAAGTCCTTCAGGACGACGGTGCCTCCCTTGGCGGTGCGCGCGCTCGGCGGGGTTTCCAAGTCGACCTCCGGGTCGCCCCCGGCGTCCTCACGGTGGTCGCTCTCGCTTCCCGGGGCCTCGTCGTCGGCCCCCGGCGCGGCCTCGGCGCTGGCCACGCGCACGGCCTCCTCGTACTCGCGGTATGCCTCGGCAAGGGCTTTTTTTTTTTCCTTCAAGGCGGCGAGAATTGCCTTGGTGCCCTTGTTGCCGATAGTGGCCGATGCGAGCCGATAAGCAAGTTTGGTGTACTCGGCGTGAGCTTGCTCAGCCTTTCCACACAGACGGTTGCACTCCTCCCTGGCTTCTTGACCGACGTGAGTCGGAAGAACCAGTGGGGGGATCGTCATGCTGTCCACCTCCTCCATTTGTGACACTAGAGCCCTCTCTACTAGGGAATAATGTAACCTTCATTGCCGCATCGGTGCGTCGCCACTAACGGTCGGCTATACCTGCGACACACCAACGGTGGCGCCCGCTCACACCCCCCCAACTTGTCCCCGACGAGCAACCCCCGAGCTCTTCGGCTCCCTCGATCGA
>CAYXQJ010000108.1:0-5740 GCA_964467455.1 uncultured Hyphomicrobiales bacterium
CACTTTTCACTTTTCACTTTTCACTTTTCACTTTTCACTTTTCACTTTTCAAGCCTTATTTGCTCTCCGAAACGAGGACTATCTCGATACGGCGGTCTTTGACGGCTTCCAGCCCGTAGATGGATTGTTTATCGCCCAATTCGCCTGTGGCTACGCTTTCGGGTAGTGCGCCCATCGGCAATTCGGTGATGACGAGCTGTTTGCTGGTGATATATTCTTTGATAGCGCCGCCGCGATAGGCTTCTATGTAGTTGCGTATGGAGCTGATGCGTCGTTTAGACAGGCTTTTATTGTAGGCGCTTGCGCCGCGAGGGCTTGCCATGCCGCGCACTTGTATTTGTAGGGGGAAGCCCATATCGAGCGCCTCCAAAATACCGTCTAAGCACTGATTGAGTCGCTCGTATTCGCCCGTAACCTCTTCTTCAAAAAAGGCAGCCATACGTTTGCGCGCTGCTTCCTGCTCTCCAGGCGCTTTGAAGCCTGTGCCATAGACGCGCACGTAGTCGGGTTCGAGTTTCATGTACTCTATGTACGTTTGCTCGTAGGTGAGTTTGGTTGTCGTTTTGGTGGTATTGGAGTCGGGGCTATCGTTGTGGAAGTAGAGATTGAGGGGCAACAGATAATTTATTTCTGTGAGCTTTTGATTTTTGTCTACGGTTGGATTGTGTTCTACGACGATGGGCGGCTCTACTTTGGGGGTGTCTACTTTGGGCGGGTCGACCTTCACGACGACTTGAGTGTCGACTTTAACGGGGTCGATTTTGGGGGTATCTACTTTGGGCGGGTCTATCTTTACGATGGCTTGAGTATCTACTTTTGGTGGGTCGACCTTCACGACGAGTGGCGTATCTACGCGGGTCGGTGTGGGTGGGGCAATCCAGAGTGGGGGCGCAGTCGTGAGCCTTTTGGGCAGGGAGAGCGCGTATATATCGTTGCAGCAAGATTCGCCCGTGAGTGCTTGCGAGCCTGTGCGATTGGAGGAAAAATAGCCTGTGGTATCGCTGGGGTGTATCCACAGATAGATATCGTTGGCGGCGGAGTTGAAGGGTACGCCGAGATTGACGGGAGCGCTAAAACCTGTGCTTGTGCGCTCGCACTTAAACAAATCGAAACCGCCTAAGCCTTCATGCCATTTGGAGGCAAAAAATAGGGTTTGTGTGGGCGTGTGGAAGAAGGGGGTAGCATCGGCTTCGGGGGTATTGATGATGTCGCCTAAGTTTTCGGGTGTCCCGAATTGCAGATTGGCGACATCGATGATGGGTGCGCGCCACAAGTCCATATCGCCTTTGCCGCCTGTGCGATTGGATACGAAAAAGAGCGTCCACTGTTTGGCGGTGCTATCGTAGCCGATATTGGGGTGGGTAGAGGTGAAGTTGGGGAGGTTGATGGGTTCGGGCAGGTATTTGGGTTTGTCCCAAACGCGCCCTTTTCGCTTGGCGGCTTGTATGCGGCAGCGCACTACGCCTTCTTTGTCTTCGACGCAGTGGGTAAAGAACATATATTGTCCGTCGGCGGTGAAGGTAGCATTGCCTGTGCTTTCGTAGCGCACGTTGACGGAGGAGACGGGGGTAGCGGAGAGGGTTCCTTTGTTTTTGGATACGAAGACCTTGCCGACCAAAAATTTCTCTTTTGGGGCGCTGGCATCTCTGCGCCCTTGAAAAGCGCGCTCAAAGCGCAGGGAGGAGAAAAAAAGCTCGCCTTCGAGTTCTACGGGGGCGAAGTCTGAATACTGGGTATTGATATTTTTGCCCATGACGCGGACTTGTACGGAGTCGTCGGGGTATTTTACCCATTCTTGGGCGAGTTTGCAGGCTTTTATTTCTTGGCGGGCTTTGGGGACGAGGTGCTGTATGCGGCTTTTTCTATCCGTTTGGTCTGCTTCGGCGCGGGCGAGGAAATCTTCTAGGGCGGCGGCGGCTTCTACATATTTGCCGTTGTGTTTGAGGGAGTAGGCGTAGTAGAAGTCTACGTCGTCGAAATTGGCTTTATTGGGGTGTTGGGCTACTTTGGCGTAGTATACTTCTGCTTTGGTGTGCAGGTACATGATACGGCAGCAGGTAGCATAGTTATAGAAAAAGGAGGCTTCTTTAGCGCCCTTTAGCTTTTGGTCTTCTTTGGCTTTTAGACCTGCGTCGTAGTGTATTTTGGCGGAATAATAGTCCTGCTGTTTTAAGGCTTTATCGCCTATTTTGATGTTTTTCTGTGCGGCGAGGGGCAGACAGAGCAACAAGAGCAGCCAAGATAGAAAGAGGCGAGTTGGGTGCATGGTCGTGAGTAATAGATAGTAGGTAGTAAGTAGTAGGAGTTATGCAGCAAAGCATTTTTGGGCTATATGCTGTTTCAAAAGTTACTTTTTTTTGACTTGCTGCCTGCTTCTTTTTACCGAAGGGGGAATTTCAAGCGGCAAATATACGCATTCGCGCTGTAGCTTTTGTAGGGCTTTCTATTTTTTGCGAATATTTTTTGCATTTGTCCAGTTTTTGTCTACTTGGGTAGTGGGGGAAATGTAGAATTTTATTATTTTCGCTTGCAATGCGAGAGGGATAGCAGCGGAACCAGCGCAGGCGCATGAAATGCGCCGAAGCTGATGCAGCGAATAGCCCGACGCTTCGCAGGCGGAACGCCTGCGAAGCGGCTCGCCCAAAAAATTAACCCCCCTATGCTATCACCAACGAAAAAATCGGAGGCAACGACTATGAAAACAGGCTACGCCATTTTATGGATTTTGGGCTTTTTGTGCCTGCCCAGCGCGCTGCTAAGAGCGCAAGAGGAAGCAAAAGGGAAACTATCGGGGCAGATTTTGGACAAGGACACGGAGGAGCCTTTGCAGGCGGCGAATGTGGAATTGTTGAATTTTTCGCCCAAAAAGCTCGTGCAAACGGACGAAAAGGGGCATTTTGAGTTGACGGCATTGCCAGCGGGGCGCTACCGCATTGCGGTAACGAAGGAGCGTTATCAGCCGCAGATTTTTGCGGATTTGTTGGTGAGCGGTGCGCAGGCGGAGGCGGCGCGTTTGGAGCTTTCGAGCTTGACGGAAATAGAAATCGAGGCGGTAGAGCGGGCGAAGGAAGCGCCTGTAGAGGAGATAAAAAAGGAGCCTATTTTGTACCTAAAAACAGCTAAAGATGTTCCGCATCAGCAGATGTTGCCCGTCGGCGTGCGCCCTTTCACGGTGGAGGAAGTAACGCGCTATGCGGGTTCGCGCTTCGATTTGGCGCGTTTGACGAACAATTTTGCGGGGGTGAGCAACAATTATGATGCGCGCAACGACATTGTTATACGCGGCAATTCGCCTGCCTATCTGACTTGGCAGATTGAGGAATTGCCCATAGAAAATCCCAATCATCTAAGTTCGCTCGGCACAGCAGGCGGTACGACGACGACGCTCAATATATTTGCTTTGGGCAAGGCGGATTTTTTGCAGGGTTCTTTTGCGGCGCAGTATGGCAATAGCGCGGCGGGTATTTTTGACTTGCAGTTGCGCGCGGGCAATACGCAGCGTTTTAGCATGATGGGGCTGATAGGCACGCAGCGGGCGGAGCTTTTGGTAGAAGCGCCTTTGGGCAAGAAGGGCAAGGAGCGAGGCGCTTCGTTTTTGGTCAGCGGGCGTTTTAGCATCGGCACCTATTTGTATGGCGCTTTGACGTATCCGATACCTCGCAGCGAGGAAGCCTATCAGACCATACGCGACTGGGCAGACCCCTCGCATCGGGATTTAAATTTTAAGCTAAATTTTGGCAAATGGGGCAAGCACGAAGTGGAGCTATTTGGTATACTTGGCAGCAGCTATATAGACATTCCCTTTTGGGCGGGCTCGCTGCGCGATAAGGTGCGCTACCAGACCTTTGAGGGCGAAGATTTTTATAGCTCCTCTATTAGCGCGCTCATAGGCTTGAAGCATAGCTTTCGTCCCAACAATAAATTTCTGCTGCGTACGATTGCGGGCACGACCCTGCATAATTCCACCCATATTTGGACGCTGCGTTATCCTTCCGAAGACCGAGAAAGCTTAGAAAGTCAGACTTCCTACGAGTCGGAAAACATACGCCGCGCCTATCTGCTGCATACTTACGCCCAATACAAGCCCAAGCCCAGTTTTATGCTGCGTGCGGGGGTGCAGACGACTGTACAAGATGTAGACCTTTATCAATACTACAACCTTGAAGACATCACGGATACCGACTACAAGGGCGCTTTTGCCCTTTTACGCGGGTATGCGCAGATAAAATGGCAGCCTGTGCGGCGCTTGTATCTTTTTACGGGAGTCAGTGCGCAGCATTATACGCTCACAAAGGAAACGGTAGTAGAACCGCGTTTCGGTCTGCAATGGGAGCCGCATCCGCATCACACTTTTGCTATTGGCAGCGGTTTGCATCATCAGACCCAGCATTTTCAGACCCAATTTTTTCGCCCGCTTGTGGGCTTCGACCAGCAGGGGCAGCCTTTATACGAAAATCTACTGCATCTGCCTTCCAATAGAAGCATACACGCCGATGCCGAATATCGCTTGCTGATCAACGATGATTGGCGTTTGCGCTTTCAGGCTTATGCCCAATTTATAGACCGCGTGGCGGTAGAGCGCGACGATAGCAGCGCTTTTTCGATGCTCAACACGGGCGAAAGCTTTTTCGACTACTACTATGCGCCCCAAGCCGCCAAGGGCAAGGGTAGAAATATGGGCGTAGAGTTGACGATAGAAAAATTCTTCGCCAAAAACTACTATGCTCTTTTTACGGCTACGCTCTACGATAGTCGCGCTTTGGGCAGTGATGGGATTTGGCGCAATACGGTTTTCAACAATCGCTATATCGTCAATCTGCTTTTTGGCAAAGAATGGTCTTTCGGCAAGCTCTCGGAGCATACTTTTTTTGCGGATATCCGCTTTTGCACGCGGGGCGGCAGACCTTATACGCCGATTGATGCGGAGGCGACCTTTACGCAGGGTTTCCAAAACAATGGCTTGGAGGAAGTTTTTATCGACTCGCTCGCCAACACGGTGCGCACGCCCGCCTTTTATCAAGTCGACCTCAAACTCGGTCTGCGGCTCAACGACCTCAGCCGCCGCATGACGCATGGCATACGCCTCGACCTCTTCAACGCCTTCAATCTAAAAAATGTGCTCACTTATAGATATAGCGCTGTTTTCGACCCCATCTCTGGGCAGACCTCGCGCGGCACGATAGAGCCCATTTATCAGCGCGGTTTTATACCCGATTTGACCTATTTTATACAGTTTTAATGACGAATGACGAATGACGAATGACGAATGACGAATGACGAATGACGAATGACGAATGATTGGTTAATTTCCCCTAAATAAAAAACTAAAACCTTGTACTTGTATGCCAGATAATATAATGAAACATAAAAGTTTTGCATTCGCAGTGCGAATTGTAAAACTCAACGCTTACTTGCATAAAAAGCAAGAATTTGTTGTGGCTAAACAGTTGTTGAGAAGCGGTACTGCTGTGGGGGCGCTTATTAGGGAAGCCGAATACGCCGAAAGTAAGGCGGATTTTAAGCATAAACTGGCTATAGCGCGAAAAGAAGGAAACGAAACCCTGTATTGGTTGGAGTTGCTGTATGCTACCCAATTTTTAACTAACGCCGAATATCAAAGCATCTACAGTGATGCCGACGAGCTTATGCGTTTGCTTACAAGCAGCATCAAAACTGCTGCGAAATAATTCGTCATTCGTCATTCGTCATTCGTCATTCGTCATTCGTCATTCGTCATTCG
>CAYXQJ010000109.1:0-5701 GCA_964467455.1 uncultured Hyphomicrobiales bacterium
GAACAAATTCCCGCTCGCTTTCAGCGCGAAATCCGTGTTTCATCTGGGCCGTTTGCGGACTTGATTGGTAGGGACAGCGCGCTGCGCTGTCCGGACGCCGCAGCGCGGCGTCCCTACCTTGCGTTCGCTCGATTAAAACCATTTTACCAATGCCAAAACGCACTGACATCCACAGCGTTCTCATCATCGGCGCCGGCCCGATCATCATCGGCCAAGCGTGCGAATTCGATTATTCCGGCACGCAAGCCTGCAAAGCTCTCAAAGAAGAAGGCTACCGCGTCGTGCTCGTGAACTCCAATCCGGCCACCATCATGACCGACCCGGAGTTCGCCGATCGCACCTACATCGAACCCATCACGCCCGAATGCGTCGAGAAGATCATTGCTCGCGAGAAAGAAGCGATGAAAAAGCTGGGCGCGAAGGGCAAACTCGTTTTGCTTCCCACGCTCGGCGGTCAAACCGCGCTCAACACCGCGATGGCCCTCAACAAGAACGGCGCGCTCGAACGTCACGATGTCGAGATGATCGGCGCGAAACCCGAAGCCATTCACAAAGGCGAAGACCGACTTGCGTTCAAAGAATTGATGTTGAGCATCGGCCTCGACGTGCCGATTTCCGGCGTGGCGCACAACATGAACGAAGCGCGCGCCGTGGCCGAAAAGATCGGTCGCTATCCGGTCATCATTCGCCCTGCGTTCACGCTCGGCGGCACCGGCGGCGGTATTGCGTACAACGTGGACGAGTTTGAAGAGATTGCGAAACGCGGCATTGACCTCTCGCCCGTGAACGAAATTCTCATCGAAGAATCGTTGCTCGGTTGGAAGGAATACGAGATGGAAGTCGTCCGCGACAAAGTGGACAACTGCGTCATCATCTGCTCCATCGAAAACTTCGATCCCATGGGCGTTCACACCGGCGACAGCATCACGGTCGCACCCATCCAGACGCTCACCGACAAGGAATATCAGATCATGCGCGACCAGAGCTTCGCCGTGATCCGCGCCGTCGGCGTCGAAACCGGCGGCTCGAACATCCAGTTCGGCGTCAGCCCGGACAATGGCCGTATGGTCATCATCGAGATGAACCCGCGCGTCAGCCGCAGTTCCGCGCTCGCGTCCAAGGCCACCGGCTTTCCCATCGCCAAGATCGCCGCCAAACTCGCCGTCGGCTACCTGCTCGACGAACTCAAGAACGACATCACCAAGAACACGCCGGCCAGCTTTGAGCCGAGCATTGATTACGTCGTCACCAAGATTCCGCGGTTTGCCTTCGAGAAATTCCCGCAGGCCGACCCCACGCTCACCACGCAGATGAAAAGCGTCGGCGAAGCCATGGCCATCGGGCGCACGTTCAAGGAAAGCCTGCAAAAATGCCTGCGCTCGCTGGAGATCGGCCGCAGCGGCTTGGGCGGCGACGGCAAACCCTGGCGCATCGGCACGGAAGTCTATGGCGACCGCGACATCCTGCCGCGCGACGTCATCAGCCGCAAACTGAGCGTGCCCAACGCCGAACGCATCTTCTTCATCCGCCACGCCCTCCGCGCCGGCTTCACCATCGAAGAGATTTTCAACCTCACGAAGATTGACCGCTGGTTTCTGGTGCAGATCAAAGAAATTGTGGATTTTGAAGAAGAACTCGCGGGGGTTAAAAACTGAAATAGAAAACGCAGAAACCTCATGAAAACAACATTGCAGGATCGTGCTGAAAAAGCCGTGGAACGATTTAGCTCCGCTCGCAGACCAATTGTCATTGAGTTTGCCGGTGTTCCGAAGGCTGGCAAGACCAGCACAATTGGGGCTGTTCAATCGTTTCTCAAGCGATGTGGTTTTCGGGTAGAGGTTGTTATTGAACGGGCATCGGTTTGCCCGATTCGAGACAAGAAGCATTTCAATTTCAATGTCTGGACAGCCTGCACAACACTGGCTCAAATTCTTGAAAAGACGCAAAACCCTCCGCGCCCAGACGATCCACATATTCTGATTCTCGACCGTGGTCTGTTCGATTCTGTGTGTTGGCTCACCCTAATGGAGAGACTTGAAAGAGTGCGCACTGAGGACCGACTGGTCATCGAAAAGCTGCTGCAAATTGATGACTGGAGAAAACGTATCTCCGGCGTAATCATGATGACGGTTTCGCCTGCGGATGCGATGAAACGCGAGCGCGGTCTGTTGCCCGTTGAGAACGGCAAAGGGTCAATCATGAATCCAGATGTGCTGCAACAGATGCTCGACACTACACTGGCGGCGGCAGAACGGATGAAACAAGCATTTCGGATTTTTCATGTAGATACTTCCTCCGGAAGCATCAAAGACAACCCCAAAAAAACAGCGGAGCATGTTGTAGATATGATACTCAATGTGATCGAAGAACATTTGCAGGAGGACATTTTGTCCACGGATAAAGCCGAAGTCGTTCGGCTGTTTGAAGGAAAGCCTTGCGTTGGTGAAGAGGTGGCCAAGCAAATACTAAAAGCCTTTTCAGCCGGGGGCGACTTTCGTCCGCGCGATAAGGTTGAAAGCGATAAAGGACGTATCCAAGCGTTGCCGGTGGTTGTTGTCCGCAACAAGTCAGGCGAAGTGCTGCGGTTGAAACGTCGGGAACAATCTGAAGACAACCCGCTAAATGAGAAGATTGTGATTTGGGCCGGCGGACATGTCCGAAAGGAAGACGAAGCAAACGGTGCGTCTGTTATTCATGGTGCAGTGCGTGAATTGCAGGAAGAGCTTCGGCTTTTCGTAGAGCCTGAAGAATTAAAGCTCCTTGGCGCTGTTTATCGCGACGAAGGTGAGCGAACATCGAAGCATGTGGCGATTGTTTATGAGTGGCGCGCCAAAACAGACGATGTCGCCGTCGCATTGAGCACCGCAGAGTTTTTTGAACGACGAGGGACTTCCTTGAGTGGGAAATTTGTGCCCCTGAAAACGGTGGCCGACGATGTTGAATCAGGAAAGCTTTCAGAAAATTGGTCGGTTGACATTGTTCGAGAACTTTTGGCGAAAGGTGAATATGAATTCTCTCCGCGATTGTTGTAGCGATTGCTGAGATTCTGCAACTCACGACTTAAACCTTATGGCAAAAGAACGCTCATATCTTGAGTTTAAAGATTTTCCTTTGAACTCGCTTCAAGCGCCGGTTTCGTTGTCATCAGTTCTTGGCGTGACAAAATACGGAGCGATATCTGAAGCCGACAAACAGGATGTAATAGTTTTGAAGGAAACGTTCGTCTTGTATGACAAACGGAATTCAAAGCTTGGTGTGTTTACCCGGTCGGAGAATGACCATGGGACGAAAATCGGCCAATGTTCAACATTGTTGAGCAGCAATTTTGATCGCGGCGAATGCACAATCACTCAAGACGGGACGATCATCTATGATGTGAAAGACCGTTTGCACAATTACCTCCGGGAAATCTCCGGTCTATTTCACGAGCGTCGCCAGAAGCAGATTCCAACGATCTTTTTTCACGATAAGAAAAAAGGCAAACGCTATTTGTTTCTTACTTTCGTTCTTGAATGCGATTCTCAAGAGTTGCCTTTGTGTTACAAGCTCGATAACCGGGAAGGCGATATGTTCATTGGCATGAGAGATATTTCAGAAGTGAACATGGCGATTGCACGCTACAACAAATCTAGTTTTGAAGTGGACAAGTTTGTAGTTCAGAACCTGAAACGCAGGCTGTTCCCAAAATTGTTTGGCGGCGTTACGTTAGAAAACGTCAACTTGATCAAAATAGAGGTTGGCGACTTTTCTTTGGCTAAGTTTAGTTTGGTTGGCTGAAAGATTGGCAATCCCATCTTCACTGCCCGGGCCGTCCTGCCTCCATTCTCGAATCACCAACGGGATGCCATCCCTCAGCCCAAGGTTGACCGCGGTCCGAGCCGGACGGGCAATTCGTGCCGGATTGGCCACCAAAGGCTACCCGCTCGTCGAAATCAAAAACGACAATCAATAAAGCGGTGAACTGGCGAGCGACGATTTCACAACGGTGCTTTGCTGATAGCCGTATTTCTGCGTGACGTTCTCGACCAGTGCGGCGAACCAATCCGGGGCGTCCGGCGCGACATGGACGTGCTCGATCAGACTGTTCAGATCAACCTTGCGCCACACGCCGGGACTTTTCCCGGCTTCCTTCCCGCGCAGAATCTGTTTCAAGTCTGCCAACGGAATGATCGCTCTGACCTCGCGTTCGTGCTCAAAGGATTTTCGCTTGTAGAGAAACGGCGCAAGCGGGTTGCTCTCGGGAATCCAGTCGGTTTCGTAGTCCACATACCGGACTGTGCCGACGCGGACATCTTCGCCAAAGCAATCCCGCAGCTTGCGGAAGGTGGACTGAACGCAGACGGCCTCGTTGGTTTTCGCGTAGAGTTTCCACATGCCCGCCGATTCGTGCTCGTTCATGTGCCAGCAACTCGCCGCGACGCAGTGGCGCAGGCGTTGAATGATTTCCGAGGCGGAGATTCCAAACTCATTCGGCATGTGTTTGTAAACCAGCGGGCGAAGAATCTGATTTCCGCGAGCGAATGAGCCTTCAAACGGATCGTGCAGACTGGCAACGCTCGGAAAGAAAATGCCGCCGTTTTGGAGGAGTGAAACGAACTTGGTGAAATCCATGTAGCGCCAGACGCGGGTGTCGAGATTCACCGGCGGCATGAACAGGGCGTAGGGGGCGCGGTCGTCGGGTTGATTCGCCGGGCCATCCAGCGAATTCGCTCTGAGGAGCACATGGTTTTGTCGGCCCGCTTGGTAAGCCTCAACGCCAGCGCGTCGTGCTGCGATGGCGTTCTGTTTTGAACCCGCTTCGCCGCCGCATTTCAAATCGTGGAATTTCCGGTTTGTCGCCGTGCCATCAAGATTCGGCCAGGTGGCCTGCCAATACCAATAGACCTTCGTTCCGCGAACGGTCTTGGAACGGCTGATGCCAATTTCTTCCTCGGGACGTTCCTTGCCGGTGTGTCCAAAAACCGAATCCGCAGCGGCAAACTCTTGTTCGAGCGCGTTTCTGAATCGCTTGGCGAGCGCCAGCGCCGCTTCCTTGCCGCCGTGCGTCTTGTCGCTGAAGGATTGGCTAATAGGGGCGCGGTTCTTGAACGTGAAGTGAACTTGCCAGAGCGCAGTTTTCCCCTTGCCGACCTTCTTTACATAATCGACGCGGCGAATGTTTCTCAACTCACCTCTGAGTGGGACGTAGCGCACTGGCGATATGGTGCGTAGAATCTGGTTTCTTCGCAAGCCACGCCCGTGCGTTCCTGAATTTCCAGCCCTCAGCCCAAGGTTGACCGCGGTCCGTGCCGGACGGGCGGCGGACTACTGTGGGAAATCGTCCCCACCCATTCATCAACCCTGAAGGGGCTGCATCCATTCCGCCGCCGCGCTGCTACAACTCCTTCAGAGTTTTTTTCTTTTTGGTTCGGTACCCAGCGTAGGCCGCCTGCGTCGTCCAACGCTGGGCTGAATGATGCGACTCCGTTGGAGTTGGCAGGGCGGGCAGTCCTCTGCCCGCCGGTCTTTGTAGACGGCCACCATGCAACCAACGCGTTCTGCTTCACCATGACGGCGCGCACGGAGTGACGCGCCCTACCAGCTCCGTAGGAGCGAAATCTTTGTAGCCACCCATGCCTCCAAATTCCCCAGCCCCGTCGGGGCGATATATTCCGCTCCTGACGGAGCTTGAATTTCTTTTCATCGCGCGATCTACAAATAT
>CAYXQJ010000110.1:0-5666 GCA_964467455.1 uncultured Hyphomicrobiales bacterium
CGCGCCATGGTCCGCACCTTCACGGACGCCAAACTGGCCGGTCACCACATCGCGTACGGGATCAAGAATACGACGAGCCGTGTAGGTGTTTGTTCCGGGAACATACGCGGGCAACGCCACCATTTTGCCCACCGCCAGCGCCTCCGCCAACAGCGGCCAGATGTCCGGTTCATCCGGACGCGGCGCGAAGAACAAAACTGCCCGCGCTTTCGCCCAAATTGGTTGGGCCGCCAGGCGGGTGCAGAGCGCTTGAGATGATTCCAACCGAACCGCCGGAGACAACTCCTTCAGGCGGATCCGCATTTGATTCCGCAATTCGGTTTTGATGTGATCAATCGGCAGAGCCATGCGTCGGCAGGCTGCGGGGAAGCAGTCCGTTTTTCAAACCGTAACTGTTTCGTCCATCAGGTTTCCGTTCCTGTTTGTGTCCCAAAGAAACGCGTCCAGTCTTGGGCGGCGTGCAGCACGCGGATGACCATGATGGTTTCTTCGTGCGGCGGATAAAAGATCAGGTCATTGCGGAAATGCGGCACGACGAACCACCGGATTTGCGCATGACGGAGAGACGCCTTGCGAATACGCCGCCCCAATTCCCAATGTTGGGCCAGGAAATCAGCAACGTGAAGAATGGCCTGCCGGACACGCGCTGCGGCTTCGGGGTTGTCGCCAGCGATACAATTACAATGCTCCTCCAAGTCGCGAGCGGCCCGAGGACTGAACCGCGCCCGGTTCATGATCGGCGGCGCAATTCGTCGGTGGTCTTGGATTGCTCCAGGTTTTCCAGTCCTTCATCCAGCAGGCGTTCCAGTTCCGGCGTCATCACGACAGCGCGATCCGAGTCGGGCCAGAGCAACACCTCCAACTCCGCTCGTTCCCGCGGAGAAAGCTTGTCCACCGCTGCCTTGATTTCGGCAACCGTGCTCATGGCGAAAACTAAGCGCAGTTAGCTGCTAAGGTCAATCACCAGCTTGTGATTCTCCGTGACCACCACCATCTACCGCATTCTGCCTGCGGCCTTTGAAACCAGCGGGCGCACGGGCGACAGTTTGAAGGCAAAAATCTTGCGGCATTTGAAGTGAGATTTTGTTAAATGGATAACGAATGAACTACATCGCAGTCTGCATCGAACAACTTGATCTGGCGGCGGAGCAATTGCGAACAGCAACAACCTCGTCCGATAGGTTTGCTTTGATTCTGACAGACAACATAGTCGAGCTGATGATTCATTTGCAATGTCAGGAGGAGGTTCGACATAGCCAACGCATTTTCAACAGCAGACCGAAGTATTGTTCCCATAAGAGGAAAGAAGTTTTGGGTCGCTATTTTGCCCCCAAAGTCAACTTTTGCCTACAGCTCGGAAAGCTCGATTCTGATGAGGTCAATTTTATCCTGAAAGCACACCACTATCGCAACGTGCTTTACCACGCGGGCATCCGTCACGACCAAATTATGCATGAGCTTGCGTGGCAATACCACCAACTCGCCTGCAAATTATTCGGCCGTCTCAGGCTTGTTTCGTTCGGTTGGTCAGCTCAAGCGAAGGTATCCAGCTTAGTCACCCGTTACGTAGAGGGGGGAGACGAAGCTTACGCAACGGTTCACGGGCAATTGCCAAAAATCGCAAATATGCTCGCATCAGCAAAACCGGCCTCCACGAAGGTTTTTGCCCAAGAGCTTTCGGCGTACTTAACACATAGAGTTAGCGAGCTTGAGGGCAGTCTCGAGTTTCTCGCTGCTGATAATCCAAACGGGATGACTGAGGCCGAGATCATTGAACACGTCCAACTTTATAATCACATTTATGGCGATGAGTCGGTTTACTTGGATCAAGTGGAAAAATGCAAAAATCCAAGCGATTTGGATTCGCTTATGTACAAGGTAAAGCAGAATTGGAAAGCGCCCATCTCGAAAAGCCAACTGACTAGGTGGAAAAGACAAGCCATGGCATTAACTACAGAAAGCCACACGACTAAAGCGCTAACGGCATTTTACAAACTTGATGAGGAAATGTCGGATTTTGAGGGCCTCATCCACGACGCCGCAGTTACGATGGCTGTGGATTTGGACATCTAAGCCCTTTCCAGAGCAGCGAGTATTGTAGTTGCGTGCAAGACTTATGAACCAAAACGAAAACTCTGCGCTAGTACCAAAGCCGGCAAGTGCACTCGAAAAGACAAGTGCGGGTGGGCGGCGAATTCTTTCCTCAATGGTTACAGAGACATTGTCCTTGGTGCGGCGTGGTGACAAGGATGCCGAAGCGATTTTTCAGCGCGGCGTTGCCTTCTATTCAGGACGTGGTGTTCCTCAGGACCTCGTCCAAGCTACAAATTGTTTTAAGGAAGCATCAGAACTTGGGCATACTAGAGCACAGTTCTTCCTCGGGGCGGCGTATGAACATGGGAGTGGCGTTAGTCGAGATTTCAATGAGGCAGCAAGATGGTATCGAAAAGCTGCCGAACAAGGATTGGCATCTGCACAGAACAATTTGGGATCGTGCTATGAATGCGGGCTGGGTATGCCTAAAAACCTTGCGGAGGCTGCGTATTGGTATCAAAAAGCTGCCGATCGAGGAAATAGTGCTGGCCAGTATAATCTTGGCGAGCTGTACGCCAGCGGGGATGGCGTGCCACAGAGTCATGCCAACGCAGTCGAGTGGTGGTCAAAGGCCGCTGAGCAAGGTTACGCTGAGGCCCAATATAGATTGGGAGAATCACATCATGCCGGGCGTGGTGTGCCAAAAGATCATGGCACAGCGGCTCACTGGTACCTCAAAGCGGCTAACCAAGGGCACGTCGAAGCGCAGGCGGGAATTGGTGCGATGTATTATGGCGGGAATGGCATGCCGCAAGATTTTGACGAAGCATTAAGCTGGTCGATCAAAGCAGCAGAGCAAGGGCATACACAGGCTCAAATCCTTCTTGGCATGATGTATGAAAACGGCCAAGGAGCGCGTCAGAATCATACTGAAGCCGCAAAATGGTATCGCAAAGCTGCGAATCAAGGGAACGCATATGCACAATTTTTCCTTGGCCTGCTGTATGCAAACGGTGACGGAGTTGAGGGAGACAGCATTGAAGCATACAAGCTGTTGAAGCTAGCGCTCGACCAGAATTATGAACCAGCACTTAAACAATTGCATAACCTCATGCTGCAAATGACCACTGCGGAAATCGCAGAAGGGGAACAGCGTTATCGGGAGGAAAAAAGCGCGCGTGCCAATAGATCATGAATCATTCAGCTTGGATTCTCCTCGACTCTGAAACAACGGGTTTATCCTCCCCAATTTTTGTCGTTGAGTTAGCCGCCCAACGGATGCGCGGGTGGGAGCCGGACGGCGACCCATTCCGCAAGTTGCTGAATCAAAACGCGGACATTTCCGCCGAGACATCACGCGTTCACGGTTACACGCGCGAAATCCTAGAGCGCGACGGCGATTCAGCGCATCAGGTTTATCGGGAGTTTGCCGAATACGCGGGCAGCCTGCCGCTTGTCTCGTTCAATCTGGAATATGATCTGGACGACGTGTTGCAGCCGGAGTGGAAGCGGCTGGGCATCGGCGCGATTGGCAGTCGCGGGTTCTGTGCGTTGCGGCTGGCGCAACGGCTGCTTGATCCCGTGCCCGCCGGCAACTGCAAGCTGCAAACATTGCGGCAGTATTATCGCCTGCCAGAACGCGGTGCGCATACGGCGCTGGGCGACGTGCAAACCGTAGCGGACCTGATTGCGCAAGTGCTGCGCCCCATTGCCGAACATCGCGGGTTGGATACGTGGGAAAAGCTGGTCAACTTTGCGGCGGAGGAATGGTATCCGTCGCGCATCGCGTTCGGGAAGCACAAAGGGCGATTAATTCAGGAGGCGCGGCAGGATGCAGAATTGCGCGGCTGGCTGGAGTGGCTGGCTAAATCTTCCAACGTCCGCAACGCTCGAATGGGGCGCTGGTATTTGCGACAACTGGAAACGACCGCCGCGCCGGACGCGCCGGTCTTCGCCACGCCGGGATTGGATGGTGAAGCCATTCGCGCCGAATTCACGTCGGTTGGCAGCATTGGGCTGGTGATTTATACGAATCCGGAACTGGAATTGTTGCGGCAATTGGTCGCGGCGGCCCGCACCCGGCTGGCAGAGTTAGAAGCGGGATTCACGAAAGAGAAGTCGCGCGTGGATGTCATGCAGGCCAGCTTGTTTCGCCTGTTGCGTGAACATTATCAGCGGCGCGACCGATTGCGGCTTATCGTGGAGTATCGGCAGCGATTTTTGGATTCACTGGTGCGCGGCGGCGAGGCGGAGGCGAAACAGACGGAGGAGCAGTTTGAGCAGGCGAAAGCGCAGACAGACCGGGATTACGAGGAGACGGCGAAAGCGGTGGCGGATAAGAGGCAACTCACCGCTGCCGAGGAAGCGGAGTTGTCGCGACTATGGAAAAAGCTGGTAAAGTTGTATCATCCTGACCGGTTCGCGCACGAGCCAGATAAGCTGGAGACGTATCACAAGTTGACCGCTGCCATCAACCGGGCCAAGGACGCAGGCGACATCGAGGCGTTGCGGGAGATCGCGGAAGACCCGCACGGCTACATTTTGCGCCAGGGCTGGGCGAGCCTGGACTTCAGTGACGCTGCGGAGCTGGCGCAATTGCGACGGCTACATGAAACGTTGCAGTTGGAAATTGTCGCGGTGCTCGAAGCGCTGAATCAGTTGCGAGAAAGCGCCGACTATGAACTGTGCCAGTTGAGCGAGAGAAAGCCCGGCTTGCTGGACGAACTGGCGGCGGAGCGAAAGCAACTGTTGGAAAAGGAGAGCGCCAACTTACAGCAACAAGCGGACAAGCTAGCGGAGGAAATTAAAGAACTAAGTGGAAGCCAGGCAACCAGCAGTATTTGTTAAGCTGCCAGAGAATCATTGCTCCGCCTCCAGCTCTGCCAACTTCGTCGCGGCGGCTTCCCATTTGGGTGTGATCTCTGCCAGCTCGTCCGCATTGTGACTGAACTCGCGATTCAACTGCATCGCTTGGCCGCCGTTCTGGTAGGTTTCCGGTTTTTCCAACTCGGCGGTGATTTCGGCCTGGCGCTTTTCCAAGGCCTGAATCTTTTTCTCCAGATCGTGAACCACCTGACGCTGGCCTTTCAACTTGTTGGACCGCGCCTGCCGGGCCTCGGCTTCGAGCCGTTTCTGTTCTTTGCGTGATACGGTAGGGCTGACCTGCTGGTCAGCCTGGACGCGCGGCAGCGCGTCCCTACCACCCGCCGTCAAGGCGGCGCGAGCGGAGGCAGATTTGGTCTTATCGAGATAGTATTGGTAATCACCCGCGTAGTGCGTCAGCACGCCCGCGTTCACATGCACCACCTTGTTCGCCAACGCGCGGATGAAATACACATCGTGACTGATGAAAATCAGCGTGCCTTCAAACTGATCCAACGCATAAAGCAACGCGTCAATGCTGTTCATGTCGAGATGCGTCGTCGGCTCGTCCATGAGCAATAGATTCGGCGGATCAAGCAGCAGTTTCACCAGCGCGAGTCGGCTCTTCTCCCCACCGCTCAGCACGCTGACCTTTTTGAACACGTCATCACCGCGAAATAAAAAACTGCCCAGCAACGTGCGGACAAACTGCTCGGTCACCGCGTTCGGCGTGTCGAGCGCTTCTTCGAGCACCGTGCGATTCACGTCGA
>CAYXQJ010000111.1:0-5607 GCA_964467455.1 uncultured Hyphomicrobiales bacterium
AAAAGTGTCGCCAGCGAACAATACACCTGTCCCATGCATCCTGACGTGGTGAGCGCCAAGCCAGAAAATTGCCCCAAGTGCGGCATGGCGCTGGTTTCAGCAAGCGAGGCAAAGGCCGGCCACGCCGGCTGCTGCGCCGACAAAAGCGCAACCGCACCCGTGACCGAACGACGATTGCCGCCCGGACATCCGCCTGTTCCCGGTTGGACGAGCGACGCGCCGTTGGAAAATGAGCCAGCCTCTACTAACACTTCACCACATTCTTCCCATTGACCTGAGTATGAAATCGAAACTTGTCATCGCTATCATCGCCATTGCCGCTATTGCCGGCGCGTTCTTCATCGGCCGCTCGACCGGCCCCAAGCACGCTGCTGCCGGCGGTGGGGCCGCACAAGAAGCCAAGCAACTCTACACCTGCGGCATGCACCCGAACGTGATCCAGGACGAGCCCGGCAACTGCCCGATCTGCGGGATGAAGCTCACTCCCATCAAGCGCTCGACTGGCGGCACTCCCACGGTCGGCTCCGGCGAGCGGAAGCTCAAATACTACAAGTCCACGATGATCCCCGGCGAAGTTCGTGACACTCCGGGCAAAGACAGCATGGGCATGGACATGGTGCCGGTTTATGAAGACGAAGCGGCAGCGGCGGATGCAGCCACCATCTCAATTGACCCGGTCACGATTCAAAACATGGGCATTCGTTCAGCAACGGTCACACGCGGCCCGCTGCGCCGCGTGATCCGAACGGTGGGCACGATTGGTTACAACGAACCCGCGCTGGCGGATGTCACGACCAAATTCAAAGGGTGGATCGAGAAGCTTTACGTGGACGCCACCGGCAAGCAGGTTCACAAAGGCGAGCCACTCTTTGAAATCTATTCGCCGGAACTCTACAGCGCCCAGACGGAATACCTGCTGGCCCTCCGCGGCGCGCCAGCGACGGGCCCGGCGGGGCAGAACGCACTGCTGGAAAGCGCCCGGCTCAAATTGAAGTTCTTCGACATCTCGGACGAGCAAATCGCCGAACTGGAGAAGACCCGCCAACCGACCAAGACACTGCGCGTGGCCGCGCCGATTGACGGGTTCGTGACCGAGAAGATGGTGGTGGAAGGGATGATGACGGAGGCTGGGATGAAACTCTACCGGCTGGCGGATCTCGGTTTGGTTTGGGTTTACGCGGAAGTCTATGAGCAGGACCTGCCGTTCATTCAACTGGGGCAGGAGGCACTCGTCACCCTTTCTTACCTGTCGGACCGGCAGTTTCGCGGTCGCGTCACTTACATTTACCCTACGGTGGACGAAAAGACTCGCACGGCCCGCGTGCGCATGGAGTTTCACAATCCGGGTTATCTGCTGAAACCAGGCATGTTTGCCAGCGTGCAACTGCGAGCCGAACTTGAACCGTCGGCGCTGCTGGTGCCGGATATGGCCATCCTGCGCAGCGGCGAAAAAAACACAGTCTTCGTGGCGCTCGATGGCGGCAAGTTCGATCCGCGCACGGTCACGCTCGGTCCGCGCGCGGAGGATGACATGTATCAGGTTTTGAGCGGCCTGAATGACGGCGAGCGCGTCGTGACCTCTGGACAGTTCATGCTCGATTCGGAGAGCCAGTTGCGCGAGGCCATCCAGAAAATGCTTCATCCCAAAAAGGCCGGCGCGGCCCAGCAGGTCGTGGCCGAAGGACCCGCAAGCGGGAAAAAAGCCGAGTCGCCATCAGCCGCAGAACCGCACAGCTACGTCTGTCCGATGCCGGAGCACGTTTCCATCGAGTATCAACATCCGGGCAAGTGCCCGTTGTGCGCGATGACTTTGGTGCCGGTCTCGGCGGCGGCACTGGCGAAAATGCAACCCGGCGGAAAGGTCGAGCATTACACCTGCCCCATGCCGGAGCACAGCGATGTGAAACTCGACAAGCCGGGCAAATGCCCCAAGTGCGACATGACGCTCATTCCCGTGATGCCCAAACCCGTTCCGCCGGCAGACCCGCACGCCGGACACAGCGCAGCCGCGCCGGTGCCTTCGCCGCTCTACACCTGCCCGATGGGAGAACACGCCGACGTGGTTTCTGACAAACCGGGTCAATGCCCAAAGTGTGAAATGAAGCTGGTGGAAACCAGTCAGGTAAAGCACGCCAAACTGGCCGAGGACAACTGGCGCAAACAGCATCCGTCCCCTCCCGCAGACTCACCGCCGCAAGCTGCCGTGCCATCTCCACTTTACACCTGTCCAATGGCGTCCCACGCCCACATCGTTTCTGACAAACCCGGCAAGTGTCCGGAGTGCGAGATGAAGTTGGTGGAAACCAGTCAGGTGAAACACGCCAAACAAGCTGAGGAACATTGGCGCAAACAGCATCCGACTCCGACTCCCGCAACCACCGAGCCACAACACCAGCACTGACCTGCGATCCGAAGGATTACCATGCTCAAAGGCATCATAGATTTCTCACTCAAGAACAAGTTCATCGTCCTGCTGGGCGCCCTGGCGCTGGTGGTGGGCGGCGTTTATTCCGTCAAAAACATCCCGGTTGACGCCATTCCCGACCTGTCCGACGTGCAGGTCATCATTTACACGGAGTATCCCGGCCAGGCACCGCAGATTGTCCAGGATCAGGTGACCTATCCCATCACTACCAAGATGCTCTCGGTGCCCTTCAAGAAGGTGGTGCGCGGCTATTCGTTTTACGGCTATTCGTTTGTCTACGTCATCTTCGAGGACGGCACCGATCCCTATTGGGCGCGCAGCCGGGTGCTGGAGTATCTCAGCCAACTTAGCACTCAGATGCCCAAAGGGGTGACGCCCTCCCTCGGCCCCGACGCCACCGGTGTGGGTTGGGCCTTCATGTATGCCATCAACTCCACCAATCACAGCCTTCAGGAACTGCGCTCCATGCAGGACTGGCATCTGCGCTATCAACTCACGGCCGTGGACGGGGTTTCCGAAGTCGCCTCCATCGGAGGCTTTGAAAAGCAGTATCAGGTGACGGTGGATCCGGTGAAGCTGCGGGCCTACGACCTGCCGCTATCCAAAGTCCGGATGGCCATTGAGATGAGCAACGGGGAAGTCGGCGGTCGCGCCATCGAAATGGCTGAGAAGGAATTCATCGTCCGGGTCAAAGGCTACATCCAAGACGTGGAATCGCTCCGCAAAGTCGCCGTTGGCGTCGGCCCCAATGGCGTGCCGATCTTGCTGCGCGACGTGGCGACGGTGCAACTCGGCCCAGAGATGCGTCGGGGCATAGCTGAATTGAACGGCGAAGGCGAAACGGTCGGCGGCATCGTCGTGGTCCGCTACGGGGCGAACGCACGCAAAGTGATCCAAGAGGTCAAGCAGAAGCTCGACGTGGCGATGAAGGCCCTGCCGTCCGATGTCACCTACACCATCGCTTACGACCGCAGCGCGCTGATTGATCGCGCCGTCAAGACGCTCCAGCACACTCTACTGGAGGAAAGCGTAGTGGTGGCGCTCGTCATCATCGTTTTCCTGCTCCACTTCCGAACCGCGCTGGTGCCCATTGTCATCCTGCCCATTGCGGTGCTGGTTTCGATTCTCATCATGCATGTCCAAGGCATCAGCATGAACATCATGTCGTTGGGCGGCATCGCCATCGCTATTGGCGTGCTGGTGGACGGGGTCATCATCCTCGTCGAAAACGTCCACAAACATTCCGAGCAGGATGAAGGCAGGAAGCCGCGCTGGGAAATCGTCCGCGACGCTTCGGTCGAGGTGGGTCCGACCATTTTTTTCGCGCTGGTTGTGGTGACCGTTTCGTTCCTGCCGGTGTTCACATTGCAGGAACAGTCCGGCCGAATGTTCAAGCCGCTGGCGTTCACCAAGACCTATTCCATGGCTGCGGCGGCCATCCTTGCAATCACACTCGCCCCCGTGCTGGCGGGTTTGTTCATCCGGGGCCGAGCGCCGGCGGAGGAGAAAAACCCCATCAGCCGGTTTTTAACCTGGATTTACCATCCGGTGATTGACTTCGTCATCAAATGGCGCTGGTCCGTGATCACAGCCGCTGTCGTGGTCGTCATCTGGGTGTTTTTTCCGTGGAACTGGCTGGTGACAAACCGCCTGCCGGAGGGCCAGACGAGAGAATTCTCACAAAAGGTCGGCAAACTGTTCCCATACCAGAACATCGGCTCAGAATTCATGCCGCCGCTCTACGAAGGCGACCTGCTCTACATGCCCACCACCTTCCCCGGCATTTCCTCGACCAAAGCGCGCGAACTCCTTCAGCAAACGGACAAGATCATCAAGACCTTTCCCGAAGTGCATCACGTTTTTGGAAAAGTCGGCCGCGCCGAAACCGCCACGGACCCCGCGCCCTTCGACATGATCGAAACCACGATCATGCTCAGGGACGAAAAGGACTGGCCCAAAGCGGACATCAAGGATGACAGCGGCAAGGTCATCGCGCATCGGCGCCGGACGGTGGAAGAACTGGTGGACGCGCTCAACAGCGCCATCCAATTCCCGGGTCTCGCCAACGCCTGGACCATGCCCATCAAGACGCGCATTGACATGCTCTCCACCGGCATCAAGACGCCGGTGGGGATCAAGATCGCCGGCCCCAGCCTGGCGGAATTGGAGCGGATCGGTTCCGAGGTCGAGGCCGTGGTGAAACAGGTGCCGGGCACGACCAGCGCCTATTCCGAACGGGTGATTGGTGGCCGTTATCTTGAATTCGACATCAACCGCGACGAAATCGCCCGCTACGGTTTGACTTTGGGTGAAGTGCAGGAGGTGCTGGCCGTGGCGCTCGGGGGCATGCCGATCACCACCACGGTCGAAGGATTGGAACGCTACACGATCAACCTTCGCTATGAGCGTGATTATCGCCAGGACCTCCAAGCCCTGCGCGATCTGATCGTGCCCGCGCCCACCGGCGCCCAGGTGCCGATGGGCCAGTTGGCGACGATCAAAGTGGTCAACGCGGCCATGGCCATCAAGAGCGAAGCCGCCGTGCCCAACGCCTGGATTTACGTGGATGTAAAGGGCATTGATATTGGCACCTACGTTCAGGCAGCAATGCGCACCGTCAACCAGGCCATTGCCGACGGCACCATCACGCTGCCGGAGGGCTACAGCATCTTCTGGAGCGGCCAATATGAATACATGCTCCGGGCCAAAGAGCGGCTGCTGCTCGTCGTTCCGCTGACGTTATTGATCGTGGCGTTGCTCATCTATCTCAGCACCCGGTCCTTCGTGAAAACAGGGATCGTGCTTCTGGCCGTGCCCTTTTCGGTGGTGGGCGCCTTCTGGCTCATCTACCTGCTCGACTACAATATGAGCGTCGCGGTCTGGATCGGACTCATCGCGCTGGCCGGTCTGGATGCCGAAACCGGCATGGTGATGCTGCTCTACCTCGATATCGCTTATGAAAAATGGCAAAAGGAAGGCCGGATGCGTAACGGGGAGGATCTCCGGGAAGCAATTTATCACGGTGCGGTCAAGCGGCTCCGGCCGAAAGTAATGACCGTCGCGACCACATTCATTGCTCTCGTGCCCATCATGTGGAGCACGGGTACCGGCGCCGACGTGATGAAAAGGATTGCCGTGCCAATGATCGGTGGTGTTGCCACTTCCTTGCTCATGGAACTCTT
>CAYXQJ010000112.1:0-5554 GCA_964467455.1 uncultured Hyphomicrobiales bacterium
AAGCGCCAGGAGTCTTCGAAGAAAGAGGCCAAAGCTGACTTCTCCGAAGTATCGTGGTGAGCTGCGAGTCGTTGTGGTCCCACAGGTCCTCCAGTTGTGCTTCGAGCCAGCCGCGCGAGCGCACCACATGGGGACCTGCGTCAGCAGCATTGAGCGTTTCCAGTGCCCCGCTGAGCTGAAGCGCGGCGCTGCGGTGCGCGGCCAGCTGCGTCCGGGCGATCTCACAGCCGAGGTGCACAAGGTCGGCACGAAGGCCCACTACACGTGGGTGGTACAGGCCCAGCTCCGTGCGCAGGAGGAAGGCGTCGACAGGGTTGCCGAAGAACAGGCGCTCGCCGCCCAACAGCGCGGTGGCGGCCTCGTGGTCGCCGTTGGGCAGGAGAGGGGCCAGCGCGGTCCGGTCGGCGTCACTGAGCACATGCTTCCACGCGTGCAGCAGCGCAGTGCGCACGGCAGCCGGCGGCGCCTCCAGCAGCGCACGAGGCACCTGCACAACAAGCCCAGCGGCGGCCACGTCCTCGACGTCAGACTCCGGCGCCAGCGCTTCGTCGGCAAGCGCCTCCGCGCCGTCTGGGAGCACGTCCATGGGGTCGTCAACACGCGCGAACTTTCGTGGGCGGTTCGCGGGCGCAAGGGACGAGTTTGCGGGATCAAAGCGGGTGGAGCTCGACACGGCATCGAGTTGGCGCTCCAGATGCGCGCGCACACGCCAGCGGTGAACGAGCGCCTCGTCTGACGAGACCCTCTGCATCGCAAACAAGAGACATTCGACTCACTTCATCGTCACGAGCTCTTCCGCCGCGGTGGGGTGGATGGCGACGGTGTCGTCGAGGTCCTTCTTGCGAGCACCCATCTTCACGGCCACCGCAAAGCCCTGGATGATCTCGTCGGCTGCCAGACCAATGATGTGAACACCGACCACCTTCTCCTCCTTGCCCAGGCACACAAGCTTCATGGCCATGCGCTCTTTGCGCTGCGTCATCGAGAAGTACATGGGAGTGAAGACAGACGTGTACGCTTTGACATGTTCCTAGAGTTCCGTGGTGAGCCAATACCATTCACCCAACCACCTTCCCCCGAACCCGGCCATGCTTGTCGACCGCCTCTGACTCGGAGAGACCCACGGTGCCAATGGGGGGATGGCTGAACACTACTGTGGCAATGTTGGAGTAGTCTAGCTTGTCGTGCGCGTACTCGGGCCCGCCAAAGAGGCGGTTCGACAAACGCCGACCGGCCGCAATGGCCACAGGAGTGAGCAGCACGCGACCTTGCACGTCACCAACGCTGTAGACCCCGGGCACGCCGACGCAGTTCTGATACTCGTCGGTGGCGATGTAGCCCATGGAGTCGACACGGACGCCAATTGATTCGAGGCCGATGCCTTCCACGTTGGGCTTGCGCCCCACGGCCCAAATGAGGCAATCGCAGTCGCGCACCACATCGCCATCGAGAAGCTCGACGGTGAGGAGGCCCGTCGTGGGGTCCTTGATGACCTGCTTCACGCCCTTGGCGTTGGCCTTGAGCGCGAGGCCTGACAACTTGAGTTAGCGCCCATCACCAAACAAGCGAACAGCGTACCTTGCTGCTGCATGGCCACAGCCAAGTGATCGGCCATCATCGAATCGGCGACACCGCGCAGGAAGGACGAGTAACGAATCACCAGCGTTGTCTGGCTGCCCAGCGACTGTAGAATGCCCGCAATCTCCACGCCAATATAGCCGCCTCCGACAACAACAGCGCGCTTGGGCAGCCGCTCGAGCTGGAAGAAGCCGTCGCTGAGAAGGACACAAGGTCGTTGAGAAGGACAGCAAAAAAAAAGGGACTTTGTCGCGCACCTGGTGATGCCGTGCTCGGCTCCAGGAAGTGCAGGTATCACAGGGCGACCCCCAGTGGCAATGAGCACGTGCGGAGCTGAGTGCTCCTCGCCATTCACGGTCACAGTGTTGGGGCGGCCCTCGGCGAACTTGGCAAAGCCTCGCACGAGTGCCACGTCCGACCGCTCGAGGTTGCCCTCATAGATGCCGTTCAAGCGCTTGACGTACGCGTCGCGCGACGCCTTGAGGGCAGCCCAATCAAAGCCTTTCACCTCCACGTCGAAGCCGTAGCCACGAGCGTCGCCAAGCGACGCGTGCATCTCGGCAGCCGACCACATGATCTTCTTGGGCACGCAGCCCACGTTGACACAGGTGCCGCCCACGGGACCAGCCTCCACCACTAGACAACGCTTGCCATACTGAGCCGCGCGGCGTGCCGATGCGATGCCACCGCTGCCACCACCGATGCAGATGAAGTCCCACGTGCTCTTCTTCATCGAACCCTCCATCAACAACGACGAACCGTGACCGCCATAGTAAACAGGCTGCAATCATCCTGGCCAGGGAAAGAGGGGCGTTTCGTGCCCTTGTCTTTGACAGGCGTCCGATGGACCGCATGCGCTCGCGCGAGGGCGATGCACCCTCGGTGACCATACCCACCGCAGAGGATGACGACCTCGAGGAAACTATGCATCAGATGGTAGCGTGTGTGTGTGGTTGTGGTTGCGCTGTGTCATTGTGGGATCCGCCCGGGCTCGCACACGCGCCTTTTTTTGCTTTTGTCCTGCCCCTGCTCACCTGTGCGCACGCAGGCCCGCGACTCAAGTGCTGGACAATCCATCGCGCAGTTGCGCACTCGCTTGTACTCGCGCCTCAACGCGGGCGACACGGCAGCCAAAGTGAAGGCCATTGAGTTGACAGCGCTTCTTGTGCCCCAACTGGAGAACGAGAACTCGCCCGTGGTGGTGCCCGTCATTGCCAACGTGTTGCGCTCGGCCCTCGCGGGCGATGAACCGCCCGTGCTGCAGGCGGCTGCCGCTTTGCTGGGCCAGCTGGCGGCCAAGCGCGGATTCCTCATCATCTCCGAGACGGTTTCGTTTGAGCTCAAGCGCGCGCTCGAGTGGCTCACAGATGATTATGAGTTTCGGCGCCTCTCGTCGGTGCTCGTGTTGCAGGAACTTTCTGCAGCCATTCCGGCTGCGGTGTTCCAGCAGATGGATCGCTACTTTGACGGTGAGCCCGCTCAGCTGCGGCCTCTTCGTCTTTCTTCCTCCCCATCTCACTTGTCGCGCAACAGCCATGTGGCCCACGCTGCGCGATCCGCACCCGTTGATCCACAGCGCCGCCGCGCTGACGTTGCGTAGGATGCTTGGCATCGTGCTCAAGCGTGGCCCCCTGCGTGCGCCCACGCTGTTCAGCTCCATCTTAGCCGACTCTCTCGTGGGACTGGCGCGCGTGGGCCCCATGACGCACGGCTCACTGCTGGCAGTGGGCGAAGTGTTTGGCGTGGAGCCGCCGCCGACGGGCGAACTGCTGTCGTTCTTGGTGGAGAAATTCCCGTTCTTCTGCGATGCGGTGCTCAAGCTGCGCAGCGCCAAGGACAAAGAGAAGATCATCGTTCGCACAGTGATGCGCTTGCTGCCGCGGTTGGCACGCTTCCAGCCCGCCGTGTTTTCCACGCACCTCAAGCCTGTCGTGAAGCACCTGCTGGGACTCATCGGCAAGCCCGGCCCGCAAACCGACCTCAGCCTCGACACGCTGGGCCAAATTGCCGTGGCAGTGGGTTCGCGCGAGATTCAGCCCTATCTGGTGCAGCTGCTTCCCGTCATCACGCCGCTGGTGCGTGTGGAGGCCAAGAGTGGTCGCTCTTCGCTGCCGTATCCGGCCGCGCTGCTGTGTGTGGGCAAGCTGGCCGAGGCGGCGGGCGACGAGCTGTCCCCGTTGCTCGAGAACGGGCTGCTGCAGCGCCTGTTCGATGTGGGCCTCTTTGCAGAGGTCGTGGAGGCTGCCACTAGCATCCACCGCAGCTGCCCGCAATTGGCGGCGTTGGTGGAATCGCTCCTCTTGGACTTGTTGAGCCTGGTGCTGACGGACGCCCCGTTCCGCCCCATTGGTGTGCCGGCGCTGGTGCAGGGTTCGGAGGAGCCGTCGTTTGCCAAACGCGCGCGCCAGCAGACGGCGGAGCGCGGGCCCGCTCTGAAGATTGTGGCGTTATCCACGTTGCGCTCGTTCCCCTTCTCGTGCCCGCTGGTACACATGGCCGAGAAGCTGATCCGCTATCTGGACAGCAAGCTGCCAGCGCTCAAGCTGGAGGCCATCTCAGCGTCACTGCACTTACTCAATTCGGACCGCGCGCTCATCCCCAAGCTGGCCACCTCCATCTCGCTGCGCGTGGTGAGCCGCGTGTTGCTCTTGGGCACCACGGACCCGGACGCTAGTATCCGCGCCGTGTGTGTGCGCCGCTTGGCCGAATCGCCCCTGTTTGATACCTATGTCAACCACCCAGACAACATGAAGTTGCTGCTGCTCTTGGCCTACGATGACTCGCTGGACATCCGCATCACTGCCATCCAGCTCCTGGGTCGTCTGGAGACCTGGAGCCCCGGCTTTGTGCGCCCCGCGCTGCGCAAGATGCTGGTGCAACTGCTGCAAGACTTCCAGCTGGAGATGGCATCTGCTGGCGAGTTGGCCAACGCGGCACGTCTCATGGCGGCGTTTGTGCACGCGGCACCTGCGGAATTGGTGCGGCCTTATGTGCCCGTGTTATTCCGCAGCGTGAGCCAGAAGCTGACTCACTCGGACTCGCGCATCGCCACCGCCATGCTGACAGTGGTCGGTGAGCTGGCCGTGTCCTCGGGCCCCAGTGTGGCGTCGCACATGGAGGCCACGCTGCCGCTGCTGGTGCAGATGGCGCAGCGCCAAGTTCCCACCGCTGCCCGTCGCGAAGTGGTGTACCGCACACTGGGCCAGCTGTGCCAAGGGGGCGGGTTCGTCTCGGATCCGTTTGTGCAGTACCCCAGCATGCTGACCACGCTACTGCATGAGATTCGCACTGACCCCGACCCCGCGGTGCGCGAGGAGGTGCTGAGGCTGTTCGGCATTGTGGGTGCGCTGGACCCACAGCTGTACCACGACAAGCGCCAGGAGTCTTCGAAGAAAGAGGCCAAAGCTGACTTCTCCGAAGTATCGTTCACGTCGAACAAGGTGTCGCCCGACGTGTACTCGCGCGTGGCCATCATGGCGCTCAAGGAAATTCTTGCCAGCGCGCAGTCGCCCATTCTGCAGAAGACCGTTGTGCAGGCGCTGGTGACCATCTTTCGCTCGCTGGGACCGCGCAAAACCATCACTTACTTGCGCGACGTGATGCCGCTGCTGCTGGCTTTGCTGCGCGCGTCAGACACCAGCGTGCACGACTTTGTTCTGCAAGAGCTGGGTGCATTTGTGCTACAGACCGGGCTGCACATGGGTCCGTATGTGGAGGACATATTTGCGCTGCTCTTTCCCATGTGGGGATCGGCCAACTTTGCCATGGCAATTGGCTTGATTCAGCAGATTGCTCGCGCGTTTGGCGACGAGTTTGCGCGCTACATGCCGCTGGTGTTCCCGCGCTTGCTGATGGTGCTCAAGGATGCGGACGCCCCCACGGCCCATCGCCTGGCGGTGCTGGCGCTGTTGCCCGACATCAAGTTTTGTCTGTTGCAATATTCGTACTTTCTGGTGCCGGTGGTGGTGGTGCTCTT
>CAYXQJ010000113.1:0-5471 GCA_964467455.1 uncultured Hyphomicrobiales bacterium
GTTCAACGACACCGACGCGGAAGTGCTCTGGCTCATCGTCGGCGCGCCGGAAGAACTGGAATTGTTGCCGACGGCGAAAGCCAAACCCGACCTGTCACTCATCTACCCGACCGACCCGACGCAATTGCCCAAGGAACTCGCCGGCGTGCCATGGCCACCGAAGGAGTGAGGAGTGACGGCTTACCAAAGTCGCTTCTTCTTGATTAGCGCTTCTGGTTCATCTTTCTCTGCCAGCCGCGCCCGCGCAAGCCGCACCGCCTCGTGCAGTTTCTTTTGCAGTTGTTGTTTGGGCAGGATGTCGGTCCAGTAAGACGACACGCGGATGCCAGACTTCTCCAAGTCGAGCATTTCCACCGTCTCGTGCCGCTGACCCGCGCACAGAATCAGGCCGATTGGTGCTTCCTCGCCCGGCTTGCGTTCGTGCCGATCCAGCCAGCGCAGGTAAAGTTCCATCTGCCCCTTGTCGCCGGGTTTGAACTCACGCAGCTTCAGGTCAATCGCCACGAGCCGCCGCAAGTGACGATGATAAAACAACAGGTCGAGATAGTGATCTTCGCTGTCCACCATGATGCGCTTCTGCCGTTCGAGAAACGCGAAGCCCACGCCGAGTTCGAGAATAAACGCCTCGATCTCGCGCAGAATCGCCGCCTCCAGGTCCTTCTCCGCATACGTGTCGCGCAGCCGGAGAAAATCCAGCACGTAGGGATCGCGAAACACGAGGTCCGGCGTGAGCTTGTCCTCCTCGCGCAACGCCGCCAGTTCCTGCCGGATGAGCTTGTCCGGCTTCTTTGACAGCGCCGTCCGCTCGTAAAGCATTCCGCCGATTTTCTTCGCCAGCGTGCGCGTGCTCCACTTTTCAATCCGGCACATCTCGGCGTAAAAGTCGCGCTTCAACTCGTCGTCGAGGTAGATGATGTGCTGAAAATGCGTCCATCCCAATTTTGCAATCAGTGATTGCAAAATGTCGCGTTCAGGAAAGACCTCGGCGAAACGGATCATGTTGGCAAGATTTCGCTGGCTGAAGCCCCGGCCAAACTCGGTGGTCAATTTTGCAGACAGTGATTGCAAAATCTCCTTTCCGTAGTCAGCGCGCTTCTCTTTCAGCACGTCTTTGCGGATGCGCGTGCCGATTTCCCAGTAGAGTAGCGTCAGCCCGGCGTTGAGCGTTCGGGCCGCGCCCTCGCGGGCCGCGAGAATGAGTCCGCGCACCTCGGTCAGCAATCCCGCCGCGCCGGAACGAGCGGGCTTGGCGGCAACTTTGGCGACTGAGAGTTTCTTGGGCATGGCAGATTCGCGCCGGATTCTAACGAGAGGCCGCTGCCGATGCCACGTCAAACAAATCATTAAACAAATCACCGTATCAAGCGCGGCCCGGACCAGATTCGGCAGGTGTTCAACGACGCGGATGCGGAAGTGCTCTGGCTCATCATCGGCGCACCGGAAGAATTGGAACTCTTGCCAACTGCGAAAGCCAAACCCGACCTGTCACTCATCTACCCGACCGACCCGACGCAATTGCCCAAGGAACTCGCCGGCGTGCAATGGCCGCCGAAGGAGTGAGGGCAAAGTAAGTTGAACTGCGGAGACGCGAAGGATTAATCACACTGTTCAACAGGGCCTGCAACGCGGCCAGCAATCCGCCTCGTTGTTTGGGAGACAACGGCTTTTCAGCTCAAATGTCCGAGGTAATCGCGACTACCTGTGGCAACCACGCAGAAGAATTGCTCAATTGAACAAGCGTTGGTGCAATTGGCAGGCCCTGAACGAAGCTGTGCGGCTCAACCGGATCTTCCGCTTCATCCCATATTTCTGCGGCAAATGCGACACGCTGCGCCGGCGAAGGAAAGTGGCCAGCCGCATACGCGGCGATTTTCGAATAACTAAATTCCAAAGTCCACGCGTCGCCCTCGACAACTTGCTTCTTCTTTACCTTTTCAAGATTCCAAGTTCGTTTGAACAAGGGATACCCGCCGATTCGGCTTCCGTCCCTCAACGGATGGGGCGCTTTGGCGTCAGGTCCTGGGCGCACCTTGATTTCAATATCCCGGCATGACCACTGTTTCTCTGCCGCGGAATTGACTGGCGTATCCCATGCAACAGCGACTTGCAAGTGAGGCGAGTCGGCTTCGGCAACCCAAGCGGCAGGAATTGGAATTTGCACCCGAGCGACATTGCCCTCGTGTTTGAGAACTCCTTGCCAAATAAATCTAGCTCGTGATTGCGGCGGCGTTTGAAATCTCGCCGCAACCGCTCGACCATAACCAAGAGTTCGCTCTACCAATGGTTTTAGAGTGCTATCGCGATTGACAACTCTGCTTCCCACATCGTCAGCAGTGAGCGCTAAGATTGCTTTCACCGTGCATGCGAACGGTCGTGAATCACCAGGGCATTTTGAGCGTAGCGACTCCAAAACAAACGCAGCCTCTCGCGCCAAGAGTGGCGCAGCCAATGATGTCCCAAAGCCCTCTCTTGCCTGTCCCAAAGCTGAGAATCCCCACACACCGCTACCGGGAAGTGGATTGTGATTTTTGTCTGTATTTCCAGCGGTCGCACAAAAGTCCGGCTTGCGGCTACCCGCAAATCCAGGCCCAACTCGACAAATGGGACTGGGAGCTTCAAGCACTGAAGCTAGGCCTCCAGCACTAAGTCGAGGAATCATGCTGCCACATGTAAGCGCGTTAAAAGCGCGAGGGTAACTCTGCAACTGCCAGCCCGGATCATCGAAGTGCAAAGGGTAATCAGGATTGGGGATCACACCTCTTTCCGCATTTCCAGCAGCGACCACGAGCAGAGCGTCTTGGTCAAAGGCGAAATTGTCGATCTCTTCGATATGCCTGAGTGTTGTCGCTCTTTGCGTTGGCGGAACGCCATCGAGCCTCTTGTCAAAGCTCAGGTTAAACACTCGCACATCTGGAGCCTGTGCAATTGCGTTGGCCAGCGCGCCAGAAACACTTTCAGAGAGAATCTTGTTGGATTGGCCAGTGCCAACGCGCACTTCGAGAAATCTACAAGACGCGGGTGGCGGTGCAGCCGAGTTGGTTAAATCTACGTCGCCATATACAACGCGGGACGCCACCATAGAACCGTGGTTGTCGTTCTCTGTGTTGGCGCAATTAGCACCGAGAACAATCGCGCGGCGAAACGCCTTAAGCCAATCGTGTTCTGGCGGAACTGCAGTATCTACAACGCCAACACATGGCAACGTATATATCTGCGCAGGAGTAGGAGGCCTTGCTGAACTTGGTTGCGATGAAATGTCAGGAGGCAACGCACTTGCCAATGCAATAAGCGGAGGGTGAATTGCCTGGACGGACACAAACTCGTTCGCAAGTTTCCTGACCAACTGCGCATTGACCTTTGCCCGGAGAAAATAGCGCCCCATATAGCTCCGCCCCTTTCCTAATAGCGCAACGCCGGTATGCGCGTGAAAGAACTCATCGAGCGCGCGAATTACCATGTCAGCTTCAAGCTCGGTAATTAGAGGCTGTAGCTTGATATAGCCTTCGGCTGGCTTTTGCCCAATTTCATCGAGCCACTCTTGGTCAAACTTCAGACTTCCGGCAATCCAGTCAAACGACTCAAATGCGACAAACCGAGCCTGCTCGCGTGCGCCAAGTTGGGCCAACTGCGAAGTTTTAGTCACCAATTGTGACATGACCTCTGGTGTAGCGTGAACGGTCGCAGCACCGTTGGGATGCACGTCAATTAAGTGCAATCCAATTCGCTCAAAGAACTTTGATTGTTCCCCGCCGAAGCTGACGACTTCCAATTTGGCCGTCTCAACACCTTTCTTGGATTTTGTTACCTTCTCAAACTCACGAGAAGAACCTGCAAGCAAATAGTATTTCCGCTTGCTCAATGGGTCATGCGACCGTTCAGCGCGTCCACGCACTCGTTCAAGCGAATCGTGTAATTGCTTTCCTCTTGCAGACCAATTAACCCGATACTTCACCTGCGGTGCGAAACCAGTTTTCTCGACAGTCGAGAGCTCGTGGTTCTCGTTGAGGAAGTAATTCTTCGGCTTGGTGGCTGTGGAAGGCATAGTTGGTCACATCATCAAGACCCGTCGGCGAGCCTCAGAAATGACCAACTGTTCTGCTTCAGCGTAGGAGGCAGCTTTTCGACATTGCGCCAGCATTTCGGGAGTAGCACGAATCCCAAAATCCTGCGAACGGTGTCCGGCAAATCGAACGAGGTCTTTTCCAGTGGGTTTTGGAAAAGCGACGCGCAAGTCAAAGCGTCGCCAGAGTGCGTCGTCGAGAGCTTTGGGCAAGTTGGAGGTCGCAATGATAAAACCGTCCCCGTGCGCGTGCTCTAACTCTTGCATGAACGCGATGACGATGCGGTCAAGTTCACCAACTTCCATCGGGCTACCACGGCGTTTCGCCAGCGCGTCAACTTCATCAAACAACAACACGCAGGGAGTCTGCGCCACGAAGCTGAACAACTCGCGAAGTCTCAATGCAGTTTGACCGAGATACGCTCCAATCAATGAATCAAATCGGACCAGAAATCCTGGCAGCCTCATTTCACTGGCAAGCGCTGCTGCTGCCGCGCTCTTTCCACAGCCCGACGGCCCGTGAAAAAGTAAACGCCATCGGCGAGGAAGACCATGCTTGACGAGTTTGTCGCGGGATTTCCATTCCTTGATGACATCGCCGAAGTTTTTCCGAACAGCTGGGGAAAGTTCCAGTTGGTCCAAACGCTTTGATGCCGGAAGCGGCATGAGCGTCCCGTTGACGCTCCATGCTGCGTTTAGCATTGCAAGCTGACCAGCGGGCGGCGGTTTGGCCATGCCGTTCAGCGCTCCTAGCAGGTCGCGCTCAGCGCGGTATTGGCCACGTGCGCCACGCTGTGCAGCTAGCTTCCGAGAAAGAGTAGCCGCTTGCGCAAGGTCGTGTGACCCGATAGCGCGAAACAACTCAATCAATTCTCTGGTCTTGGGCATGGTCAAAAATTGTTACCGGCAACAAATTACACCTGACGCGCTTCGCCGGCAGCAAGAAAGTCAGCCTCAAGAAAGCTTGGCCGTCGCTTTGAGTAGAAGCGAGCCCATTTTGCTCCTGTAAAATGGGCAATCTCACAACACTTCCGCCCACGTAATACCGAAGCGCTATTTTCGGTTCTCGCCACCTGAATTAAAACTCTACGCGTAACGATTAACTGAATTTGAATTATGAAAAATATCGCAGTCAGAACGAGTGGAGTGAACAAGGGATTTGGCACGGGCGAGGCCCGCACCGAGGTGCTCAAGAACGTGGATTTCGAGGCGCGCATGGGCGAGTTGCTCATGCTCGTCGGCCCGTCCGGGTGCGGCAAGACGACGTTGCTCAGCGTCATCGCCGGCACGCTCGGCACGGATCGCGGCGAGGTCACGGTATTCGATGCGCCGTTGCATCAACTGGACAAGAAGGCCGTCACGCAGTTTCGCGCGGCGAACATCGGTTTCATTTTCCAGCAATACAATCTGA
>CAYXQJ010000114.1:0-3690 GCA_964467455.1 uncultured Hyphomicrobiales bacterium
CAAAGCCCCTCTCGAACTCGAGAGGGGCAGCGAGCGAAGCGAGCGGGGTGAGGTAACCGATCACTTCCTCACCCCCTGGCCCCTTCTCAAGAACGAGCGGGGGTGAGCAAAGAAAAAAACAAACCCCCTCTCACGAAGGTGAGAGGGGGTGCGAGTGATAACGAGCGGGGGTGAGTAAACTCGGGGTGAGGATTACCTCGAGTAGTACTCGATCACCAGCGGTACTTCACAGACCACTGGCACTTCTTCGCGTGGCGGCAGGTACAGGAACTTGGCCGAGAAATCGGCCTTGCTGACGTCGAGGTAGGGCGGCGGAGCGGACGAGCGGATGGCTTCTTGGAAACCTTCCAGCTTGCGGCTCTTTTCCTTGACTTCGATCACGTCGTTCGGCTGGACGGCATAGGCCGGCATGTCGACCTTCTTGCCGTTGACCAGGACGTGTCCGTGGCGGACATACTGGCGGGCAGCGTAGATCGAGCGGGCAAAGCCGGCACGCATCACCAGAGCGTCAAGACGCTGCTCAAGCAGCTGCACAAGAACGTCTACCTTGTTGCCTTGCAGACGGGCTGCACGCTTGATGGTATTCGTCATCTGACGTTCGTGGATGTTGTATTGCAGACGCAGACGCTGCTTCTCGATGAGCTGCTTTGCGTAGTCCGACTGCTTCGGACGGCGGCGTGCATTACCGTGTTGTCCGGGTGTTCCCGGCTTCCGATCAAGCACCTTACGTGCCTTCGGCGTAATAGCAAAACCAACCTTACGGCTGAGTTTTACCTTGGGGCCATTATACTTCATCTGGGTCCCTAGCTCCCGTTCAGGACGGGGCAATTGTTGGTAAAAAAACGGCCCTCCGGTTTGGGAGGGCCACAAAGATAGGCAGATTAGTTTGATAGTTGCAAGGGTTGAGGGTTCAGGGTAGAGGGTTGAGGCGGGTTACCGCGTTACACTCAGGTACGAACCGTCAAGGATCTGGACATTATCGGCACCCGCAGTGCGGCGTTTGAACACCAACTGGAGTGTTCCGCCGGTTCCACCAATGTAGGCCACGCCCTGGATGCGGAAGATGCGTACACCAGCGTCGGTATCAACGTTCGTGATGACGGGTGCTGCCTGGTCAAAAATGGCCGACTCACCACCGTTGGCATCGGCACGTTCGATCGAAAATGTGGCAGTGCCGCTCGGGAGCGTGAAGCCCACATCCATGTTGTGGTTGCCGGAGGAGTTCTGCGTTCTGATCAAAGCGTCGATGGTGTAGTTGGTGTTTGCACTAACGCTGACAGCCAGTTCCGTGGCATTTTGAAGCGTGACGTCGTTGTTCGTTGCGTCAGTGGTGCCATTACGGACGACAGTGACCGTCGGCGTCCACGACATTGTGACGTTCGTGCCACTCACCGTCGTTGCCCTCATGACCTGTCCTTCGGCAGGTGTTGCATCCGGCAGGGTATACGTGATGTTGTTGGCCTGAGCACCAACCTTAAAGGCCGAGTAGTGATCACCCGAACCCGTTTGTTCTGTGATGCGGAGTTCTGCGGCCGATGATCCGCCCCCTAACACCATATTGTCACGGAAGCTCTTAGCGCCATTGATGGTCTGTGCACCCTGCGAGAGGACGAAGTCAGCATCCGCCCCAACGTCGGCAAGTGTGTAGGTGCGTGATGCCGCCGGTGCCGTGGCCGAGATCGTTGTGGTGTTTGTGGTGCCTAGCGTGAGTTGGTTCGAGGTCGCACTCAGCGTCATCGACGCAAAGGTTGGCGTGCTGGTGGTGGCGATGTTTTGTGGTGTACCGATGGTGATCGCACCCGCACTGCTGCTTACGCTGATCTGGTCAGCTGTACCATTGATGGTTGCGGTACGCAGATTGCCGGAGCCGTCTTGCAGTACCAGCTCGTCGGTGTGCACGCCCGTCTGAGGAAGATTGCTTGCTGTGATCACCGGCGCATTGAGGTCGACACGATTGCCAACGGTGTTGTTGCCGATCGTGGTGGTGTTGGATTGTGTGGATGTGTTGATGTTGACGTTGAGTCCACTGGTGTTCGTCGTGTTGATGTTCACCGAACCACGGATCGATGTCTGGTCTGCATCCTCTTCACCAAGCGTTGTATTCTCATAGACGAAGAGGTCATTGGCGATACTGACTTGTTTGGATGCATCGTCGATCGTCACGGCGGCCGAACCGCTCACATACAGTTCCAGATCCGTCGTGCTTGCATTGTTGGTGATGCCGATGATGCCACTTGATGGAGTGGAATTCCCGCCAACAGCCCACACGGCAGTTCCGATCGCATTGGCAGCCGTGATCCGTCGCACAACGTTCGAACCGTCGATCGTAAGCAGATCACCGGCCGTCGTCGTGGTTGGCAACGCCGTGAGCGTAACGCTTGCACCATCAACATTCAGATTCCCGTCCACATCCAACGCACCGGTCGTGCGGACGTTCGTACCATCTGCCAACAACGTGGCATTGGCGATCCAGTCATTGCCGTCCCAGCGCAGGGTGCTGTTCGAGGTGGCCGACGTGGGTAACAACTCGCCGGTAAATGTAATGGCAGGATCGCCCCCTACCCCATTTGCATTGGTGATGGAAAGGGGCGAACTCACGCTGATGGTTCGTGTTGCGGCAGTGCCGGCGCCGGTGCGGACAAGGATGCCGTTGGTGGCAAGGGCGGCAAGTGCCGTAAGGTCGGCGTCGCCGGCTTGTACCGGTGACCACGAGAGCGCGCCGGCCGTGGTTGACGTCAGGGCATAGCCGTTTGCGACGGCGTTGGCCGCGGGCCAGGTATAGGGTACGTTGTTGATGCGGATCAGGTCGCCCGAGTTGCTGACGCGGAACTCTTGGGCCGACGTGCCGACGGTGAACCGAGCCGACGGGTTGCGGTGTCCGATGGACACATTGCCGACCTCGAAGGACGTAGCCGCCGTACCAAAGCTCGCAGCATACTGCGGTGTGGTCGTAGTGCCAAAGAAGAACTGAAACTCACCATACGCAGTATTGGCCGAGTTACGCAGCGTGCCCGAACGGAACTCCAACCGCATGTTGGACTGAGGTCCGGAACCGGGTTTGAAGCCAAAGTCCACAAGGTCCGGAGCGCCCCCACCCGCCTGTGTTTCGAAGATGGCGCCGTTGGCGCCGTTGCGGTGTTGGATCTTCAGCTGTGACCAGCCGAACGTGTCGCCGTTCTGCCGCAGGACCAGCTCACGGTTCGATGTCACGCTCGACGTTGTGGCATCCGTCAGACTAATGTCGCCATCGGCCTGCAGATCACCGGCCGTTGTTGTCCTCACCGTTGTATTCTCCACCCATGCCGAGCCGCTCCATCGCAGTGTGCTATTCGTGAGCGTTCCTGCAGCCGGAACCGCCAGGGTTGCCCACTCCAGTGTTGTCGGCGTCACGCTATTGGCCCGCAGCACCTGTCCTGCCGTCGGCGCTGCCGGCGGCAGTTGGTAGACGGTGGCTACCCAGTCGGTGCCATCCCAGCGCAGGGTGCTGTTCGTTGTAGCCGACGTCGGCAACAACTCGCCGGTGAATGTCAGTGCCGGATCGCCCCCTACCCCATTTGCATTGGTGATGGAAAGGGGCGAACTCACGCTCAGGGTTCGTGTGGTGGCTGTGCCGGCACCGGTGCGGACCATCAGGCCCGTCGTGGCAAGTCCGGCTACGGCAGCAAGGTCGGCATCGTAGGCCTGCACATC
>CAYXQJ010000114.1:3790-5406 GCA_964467455.1 uncultured Hyphomicrobiales bacterium
CCAGTCCGGTAAGGTCGGCATCGTAGGCCTGCACATCCGTACCGATCGCCAGACCGAGGTTGGTGCGCGCCGTTGCTGCATCGGTGGCACCGGTGCCGCCGTTAAGAATCGGCAGCGTTCCCGTCACATCCGTACCCAGGTTGATCAGCAGCGTTGCCCACTCCAGATCCGTCGGCGTTGTTGCATTCGCCCGCAGCACTTGATTTGCCGTTGGTGCGGTAAGGGGCAGGCGGTACGTGATATCTGTGGTTTGCGCGCCGACAACAAAGGCCGTAAAGTTTGGACCGCCGGCTTCTTCCAGGCGGAGTTGACCGCCGTTGTTGACGGTGACGGCGGCAAGGGCATCGTCAAGCGTCAGACGCACGTTACCGGCTCCTCCGGCCACGAGCTGAAGATCGTGAGCTGATGTGGTCCCGATCTTGTTCAGTGTGGGCGTCGACGTCACGTCATTGCCCCCTAACAACCATGCATTGGAGACACCGCTGGATGGCGAGACGAGCAACATGCCGCCTGTGGACGGAAACGTAAAACTCTGATCGGCAGAAAGCCCCGTGGGGCTCTCCAAAAAACTTCCGTGCGCTTGCCCGGAAGGGATGATCAACATCCGTTGTACCTTACTATCCTGTCCGGCCGCGAACTGTGTGCACGCACAGATCGCCGCCAGCAGCAAGAACCGTTGCCGCATCGTTACCCCACCACGTGTTTGTAGAATGTCACCCCACCCGGACGACGTCCCAAAACTAAAAACCCCTGCCGTGGCAGGGGTTACGTAGAACTAACGATTTAGAGGTCGAAGGATGTCGCAGAACCTTAGAGCGGGGTCACCTTGATGATCGCACCTGCTCGAAGGACGGTACTATTTGTTGCATCGCTATTCGTGAATTCAAGAGTGACATCCCCCGCGGTACCCGAAACGGTGAGCGTACCTGAAAAGAAGAGTGTGTGTTCTTCGTTGACGGATAAGTCAGCCCCCAAAAAAGTCGCGTTTGCAGGCAACGTCGTAGCGACGGTCGCATTAGCAAGATATCCAGCTATTGCATCACCCCCTGCGGCTGTAGTAGTTGAATAGCCACCGGATATCGTCGCACCGCCAGGAACAGCAAAACGAAACTGAGCATCTGGATCCCCTTGACCGGAAATGGGGACAAACGTCGCCCGAACCTCAACGAGATACGTCTTATTTGCTGCAACGGCCACCGAAACTCCATTTGACCATGCCGCAGAATTACTTGTCACGTTCGCATTTGTGATGTTGTAGGCAGGCACCGGAGAGACAATTGTTGCCCATTCGAGGTTCGTAGGTGTAGCTCCGGCCTGAAGAACCTGACCGGTTGTTGGAGCCGTGATCGGCAGGGTATAGGTAATATCTGCAGTCAGGTTGCCAGCCACGAGAGCTGTGTAGTTCGGTCCGCCCGGCTCATACAGTCGAAGCGCGCCACCATTATCAAGCGACAGGTTGCCGGCCGTGGTTGTAACCAACGTCCCGTTTGTGCTCGGAAGCGTAAGTGTGGCATCGCTACCAAGACCTAGTGGGCTATTGATGATGACCCCGAACGCTTCACCCGACGGAATGATGTGCAACGAATGCACCTTGCTATCTTGAGCTGTAAGCGTTA
>CAYXQJ010000115.1:0-5399 GCA_964467455.1 uncultured Hyphomicrobiales bacterium
CCAATCAGCCCAAAGCCAAAGTCTCTAGATTTTCAACTAGGAAGCGGACATAGTCGGTCATCCCCTAGATTGAGGCAATACAATCCGGCCATCAAAGCGCTAGTGTCCACTATCAAAGCGTTTCCCTCGGTCGTGACGGGAAGCACAAACGATTTGCTGAGAATGTCAATGGCAGTGATACTAGTACGAGCGGATCCCGTGCTATTCTCTATGCGACAAAGTTGCCCAGCGGCTATAGCAACAACATGGTGACGACTTCTCGGTTTAACATAGTCCTCATGCACAACGGTTGGATTGGAAAGGACTACTATCGCAGAAACAAGGTTGATCCACAATTGGCCTCTATACAGGACTGCTCCAAAGGGTCGATCAAGTATGCCGACACCCGGGATGGTTTGCAAGCTATCAGTGCCGATCCATTGTGACTTGGAACGAATGTCATGCCGATAGAATACACCTGAGTCGAGGGTTGCAACAAGACCACGCTGACCAATGTCAGCATACTGCAGGCCAGAGTACCGTGTGGGTATCGAATCGATTCTGATTGCGTGAAAGTCATCATCCGCCTGAACGACTAGATGTTTTACTAGACCCGGTGCGTCTTTTGCAAGAATCATACACCATTCACCATTTGCATACTGCAAAGCCGAGATGTTATAGTCGTTGAAACTCCTGACCTCAGGGATCGATACTGGCTCACCGGTGCTCCATCGCAATCTTGCAAATGAGTTTGAGCCTTGCTGTCCGCCTGCATACGTTGCCATGTACTTACCGGAGGGATGGCGTGCCAATCTTCTGATCAGTCCCCATTCGGCGATCGTGGCAACAGCAAACAAAGAGTCGCATACACCATCATGGAAATTTGACGCCTGACTGTAAACCCACAAATTGTTGATGATCGAGTCATGACGGCGATGCATGCCAACAAAGCATGAACCATCGCTGCTTGTCGTGAGCACGACACTGGGGTTGGATGTATCTAGGCAAGGAGTATAGTCGGTGATGGCTGTACGATCCAATTCCTGTAAGCCATACGGCGATGAGACCCAGAGGTGATCGCCTCCTGCGCGGAGATCTAATCCAGCCGTACGCCTAAGGCGAGGCCAATCGGCCGAAGTCCATCGTTTGCTCGGTTCAGCGTTAACCGTGGCAAGGGAATATACCCTGTATTCATCAGTGCCTTTGATATTGACCAACACATGAACTCCTGAGTCGGTTGCTGCGATCCTTTGTATTGAGCAGTTCGCGTGAAACCGCGTACTGGCGAAATACCGCCAGTCATCAGTCGCTCGCACAGAATGTTGCAACCAGAAGGACAGTATCAGGACAGTCAGAGTGCCAGTAAGTGAATGACGAATCATAACAGGTTCGTGACAAACTCAAGGTATCGGTTATGTGGAATAGTGATTTCCTGTGGATCAGCACCCATCGTTATAAGTCAGAGCATAGCAGACAATTGGAGGTTGATTTCTTAGTGATGAAATTACATCATCATTGTGAAAGAGGTGCCAACAATGGGCAGACCATCCAACCCCGAAAAGATCATGTGCGAACGCTTTCGCCACTGTGCTACATGGCCGCTATGGCGGTAGACGCGGTGAACGGTGTACGCCGAATAGTCGCAACTCTGCTCTCGCATCTAACCGAACACCAATCGCTTACCCCAGGCAGGGCATCCCGCCACAACGCCGGTGAATATCGTCAGCGCTGGAGAATTCTTGACCGCCTTACGACGCTGATTTGTCAACAAGGCCATTGCGATCTTTGCAGACGCAAGACACACAAATCGACAGGTTTTTTCCGATGCGCTTCTCCGTAGAACAAGACGACGAGCTGGTGGTCTTCACCATCAAGGAACCGGTACTCGACTCCACCAACGCCCCCGACGTGAAGAGCGAGCTACTCATCATTTGCCAGCCATCGGTCAAGGCCTTGATCATCGACCTCGCCATGGTCCAGCTCTGCGACTCGCAGGGCCTAAGCTCTTTGCTCTTGGCACATCGCCAGATGAAGGAGCACGAAGGCTTCGTGGTCCTCACCGGCGTTCACGAGAACGTGCGCAACCTCTTCCGCATCTCGCAGATCGAATATCTCTTCGAGTTCCAACCGAGCGTGAACGATGCGATCACGTGGTTGCAGAGTTAAGCGGCGTCCGACGTCCAGCGTCCGGCGTCCGTTGACTCTACCCTCTCCACTCTCCACTCTACCCTCTCCCCTCTCCCCTCTCCCCTCTCCCCTCTCCCCTCTCCCCTCTACCCTAGTTGACTAACCTTAGCAGGGCGGATTCCGCCATCGGATACTTCGGCGCATCCTTGTCGTCGTTGCGTTCATAGCTGCCGGCTACCACCCGCCCCTTAACGATGAGGGCACGTTGTTCTGAGATGGCCTGAAGAATGATGTCGTCGGTGTCCCAGTCTGTCTGACGGAGAAAGGTGTGCTGAACAAACGTGGAGTCGTTCGAACGGTACACTGACGTTTGGATGCGCAGGTTTCGTGACCGATCATACTTTGTTGTCAGCTTGACGCGTTCGTTCAGGATATGAACGTCCTTCGGCCACACAGCGTCGGTTTTATAGACCGTAAACAGTTCGACCCCAGTGGTTTCAACGCTGCCCATTTCAACGATAACACTGTCAAACCTCATCTTGCCGTCACGCTCATACACGTGGGCGTAACGTCCATCGCGCAACTGGACGATGACTTGGGAGTTCATCAACGATCCGATACGCAGTCCTTTGATCTGCACATACGTTGATGCGAGCGCCAGGCACCGTTCATGCGTAGTGAGCAGACGTTCGAGGAGCGCGTCTTCTAGGTCGTTGGCGTTCCTGCCGGCTATCTCCACAAAACACGAAGGACCTTTACCGACGCAGAACTCGTCGATCGGTGCATCAACGAGGTGATAGACGAAACCGTCAGCGACCGTATCCATGCGGGTAATGACGGCAGGAGCGGAATCGTAAAGATCAGCAGAAAGGTAGATCGTGTCTCCAGGAACGCGAGGCCGATGTTCAGACACGGCGACGATGACCTCATCGTTTGCAATGACGGCAGACATACCGTCAAGCCGATCGATCACGTCGAGTACGCGACGATCAACAACGGACCAACTGTTGATCAACAGTAACCCTGCAAAAGCAACGGCTGCACTCAACCCTCAACCCTTTCAACTCTCCCCTCTACCCTCTCCCCTAAACCCTTGAGGACTATTCTTTGGGTGGCAGCGGCAACGACCCCGGGATCCCCATCAGTGGGAAATCCTTGCGGAGTGGGTACAGCGGTGTGCCGTCGGCATCCATGAAGTCTTCCGGCATGTAGAACCGACGCATGTCGGGGTGGCCGGTGAAGATGATGCCGTACATGTCATAGGTCTCGCGCTCGTACCAATTGGCGCTTTCCCAGATCTCGGTCGACGTTGGGATGTGAAGGTTGTCTTCGCGGAGTTTCGTCATCACGCGTACGCGGGCCTTGGTCTCCAGCGACGACAGGAAGTAGTACACTTCAAAACGTTCCGGTCCTTCGGCACGATCGATGGCCGTGACGTCGACCAACATGCTGAACGACGTTGTCGGATTGTCGCGCAACTCCGTGAGCACGTCGATCAACGACTCACGCGGCACCACGACCGTAAGGTCGCCATGATGCTCGAAACTGCTAACGTTAGGGTTGACGGCCTTTGCCGCCGCGACGATCTGTTCGTTGGTCAGTGCCATGCTCGTATTCTCAGGATTGCGATGCAGTGGTTCGTTTCTTACGGTTGCGGGCCCATTCCGGCACGGTGTTGAACACATAGTCCCACAGCGGATTGCTCACACCATAGGCCGTGTGATCATCCACAAAGTGGTGCTTCATGTGATACTCTTTCAGGAAGCGTGCTGCCCGGCTCTTCATGTTGAAGTGGTGCGTTGCGTAATGGATCGAGTCGTACGCCACGTAGCCCGCCAGGAACCCCGCAAAGAATGCAAAGTGGTAGGGGGCGATCACAGCGTTGAACAAGAAATAGAAGGCGATCGCCAACGGCACGCTCACCAACAGCGGCATCACCAGACGGGTCGAGTCACGAGGATAGTCGTGATGGATCCCGTGCACCAAAAAGTGCATCTTCTTTCCAAGGTCGCTGGTCGGATGGACGTGGAAGGCCCATCGGTGGATCGTGTACTCCGTCAAGGTCCAGAACAGCACCCCGCCCACAAACACGCTCACCATCTCCAGCACGGAATTCACCTCAAATGCCAACCACAGCATATACAGGATGACCGGCGTGAAGACCACGACCGGCGTTGCCGGATGGATATGGGAGAAGTACTCAAGAACCGGGTTCTTGAACAGCCGTATCGTCTCGTCCTTATTGGACACGAACATCGGCTTCATATGCTACCTTTGACAGAGTGATTCCAGTCGGCAAAAATACCAAGGAATTGGCATGTCCACGTTCGATCTTCTGCCCGGCTATTCCGTCCGCCCCGTCGACGGACCGAAATGTTCCCCGATTCGATCGTCTTCGACCTGAACGCTACGTTATCCGACGCCCAAAAGGAGCAGCGTTCCAAACGTGCCGCCCGTCATCACGACGATTTCCGTCTTCGATGGCTCATCGAACATCAAGGCTCGGTGGTCGGCTGGTCATGGGGCTATGAGACCGAGCCCGACGTCTACTACATGTGCAACACTGCCATTGCCGCGGAACACCGTAGAAAGGGTCTGTATTCCGCCCTCCTCCCCCACGTCCTCGACGCCTGCCGCGCCGAAGGCTTCCAAGCTGTCTTCTCCCGTCACGCCGCCACCAACAACGCCGTCATCATCCCCAAACTCAAGGCCGGCATAGCATCAAAGTCGGGGACGTCTAGGTCCGCGACGTCAGGATCTGCGACATCGAAGACCGCGACACCATAGTCCGCGACATCTAGGTCAGGGACGTCTAAGTCAGGGACGACGAAGTCAGGGACGACGAAGTCTGCGACAGCTAAGTCTGCGACGGCTAAGTCCGGGACGTCACAGTCCGGGACATCTAAGTCAGGGACGTCGAAGTCAGGGACGACGAAGTCAGGGACGTCGAAGTCTGCGACAGCTAAGTCTGCGACGGCTAAGTCTGCGACATCTAAGTCCGGGACGTCACAGTCCGGGACATCTAAGTCCGGGACGTCGAAGTCAGGGACGACGAAGTCAGGGACGACAAAGTCAGGGACGACGAAGTCCGGGACGTCTAAGTCAGGGACGACGAAGTCTGCGACAGCTAAGTCTGCGACGGCTAAGTCTGCGACATCTAAGTCCGGGACGTCACAGTCCGGGACATCTAAGTCCGGGACGTCGAAGTCAGGGACGACGAAGTCAGGGACGACAAAGTCAGGGACGACGAAGTCCGGGACGTCTAAGTCAGGGACGACGAAGTCCGGGACGTC
>CAYXQJ010000116.1:0-5333 GCA_964467455.1 uncultured Hyphomicrobiales bacterium
GGTTTTAACTCGGGTTTGGTTTTCGCAAAATAGCGCTTCGGTATTAGGCCCGGCTTAGCGCGGTGAACCGTTTGCGGCGCTCGGAGAGACGGCCAGCGCCGGGGCGCCATGGCTCGGGATGCGTGGTGCGGAAGAGCGGCGAGTAGCCGACACGTGGCCGTTGGGGAGTTGCGACGCACTGGGTCGCATCGATCACCCGCACGCGGAAGGTCGGCGCATAATAGTCATCGAGAGGAATCGTTTTCATAAACTGTTTTGTCGGTTCGTATCGGTCGGTTGTGTTTTACGCCGCCGTGCAGATACGCGAAATAGCACTTCGGGATTACGCGACGCTCCCTTCGCTTTACTTGGCGGGGCAGACCTGAGAGAGTGCGGGTAGCGAGACGCCATTCACGTTGCGCATGAGCCAGAACTTTCAGGATCACTTCTCCGGCGTAGCGAATCACTACGCAGATTTTCGACCGCATTATCCGGAGGCGCTGTTTGATTATCTGGCGACCTTGGCGGCAAGCAGCACGACCGTATGGGATTGCGCCTGTGGAAATGGTCAAGCGTCTCAGGATCTTGCCTTGCGCTTTGCTAAAGTCATCGCCACGGATGCCAGCAAGGAACAAGTCGCGTCCGCCAAACCGAATCCCAAGGTGGAGTTTCGAGTGGCGACTGCTGAACAAAGCGGTTTGCCGGACCGCTCAGTTGAACTGATCACGATTGCCCAAGCGCTGCATTGGTTTGATTTCGCGCGTTTTTATGCGGAAGCGAAGCGGGTGCTGAAACCCAATGGGGTGCTGGCAGCGTGGGCGTACGGGATCAACACGGTGGCGGGTGACGCGGTCAATCATATCGTGCAGAACTTTTACGCGCACGTCGTTGGACCGTACTGGCCACCGTCGCGGAAACTGATCGAGGAAGGCTATCGAACGATTCCATTTCCGTTTGTGGAGATCATGCCGCCGGAGTTTCGGATGGAAGTGCGTTGGACCATGGAACAACTGCTCGGCTACTTCAGCACCTGGTCGGCGACGACTCGCTTCATCAAGGCGACCGGTCGCAATCCGCTGGAACAACTCTCAGCGGAATTGTCGCCTGTTTGGGGACAGGCTCACGCACCGCGTCTCGTGGTGTGGCCCTTATCGTTGCGAATCGGACGTATTTAGCGGGATACGGAAAAGTGTTGCGCCACCACAACGCGGACAGATCAACGTCGTGCCGGTCTCATCAGGGCGCGCATCCTGCATCCGCCCGCGCCAGCCGCAGGGCGAAGCGCCCGTGCCGGCGTAGCCGTGGATGCAGAAATAATCGCAGTCCGCCCACCGAGGGAGGTTTGGCGCCTGAGCGTTGTCATTTTGGTTCGATCCGGTACGCATGTCATTTCCGCGGCAGGTATGCGGCTTGAGCCACATGCCGCCCCGCGCTCTTTCAGTAAGGCTGGGCAGCGATTGTTGCGATAATGCTTTGGTATTATTCGGCCCGAATCCACTTCACCCAATGACGATGATTAGTATTATTCAAGGCATGAGTGAACCGCAGAAACGCATCCATTCGCGCGGACTCACTCGCCCCGGCCACGCTATCGCGGCCAACAGCAGCGCGCCCACCTCTTACTCTCACTCGTCCCTCGAAACGAGATCCGGTGATCGAAGTGCGGAGGGAGTGGGAGTGCAACCTCAAGGTGAAAGAGCGTGACCATCCCGAATCGCATTCTCTTGCAGGTGGCGGTGGTGGCGACGCTCGCGGTCGGCTTGGCGCGGATTCTGACCTACAACAAGGTCTACGACGACGTGCTGCAACGCGACCTGAAACACCTTGATACCTACGTGACCGAACGTGCGCGCCGGGAGGAGATCGGGTTTGAGCAGGTCGAAGCCAATCTCAAACTGGTCCGTGGCCAGCTCCTCAAGCGTCTCGAGGCGCCGGTACCGGACGATCTCGAGGCGCAATGGAACCGGCGGTTTCGTCGCTTTGCCGACGGTTCTTGGCGCAGCCGAGAGGAGTTCAGAGACGGGCGGATCAACTCCACGTTGTGGGCACACCGCGACACCGAGTTCACACCCGAGCTGAAGCACGAGGTCATCTGCGCCCAGGATTTGTGCGACGAGCTGCTGACCGGCTGGGCCGACGTGTTCCCCAGCGTGTATTTCGTGATGCCCGGCTGGCTGAACATCGGCTTCGATCCGAGGCTCGCATCGTGGGTGTGGGAAACGCCGGCGGATTACGATCCTGGCGATCTCGAATGGTTCCAACTCGCAATGCCGAAGGATCCGCAAGAGGACGACTTTGTCTGGACTGGCGTGATCGAGGAGCCGACGACGAAAGTGCCGATCGTCTCGACCTACCTGCCGATCTGGAAGGACGGGAATTTCCTCGGCTCGGTCGGTCACGATCTTTTCGTCAACCGACTCATGGAAGAGACGACCCAAAGCGGACTAACGGGCGCGAAGCACGTGATCTTTCGCGCGGACGGGCGGCTCATTGCGCACCCGGACCTGCGCCGCGAGATACTGGCCAGCAAAGGCACGCTACGCATGCAAGACTGCGGCGCGCCGGAACTCGCGAGTATCTACCGGTTGGTCAGTGCCCAGCCCGAACGGATCGTCTCCGGCTTCGACGAGGAGAGCAAACTCTACTATACGGCGGCCCGGCTGTCGGGGCCGGAATGGATTTTCCTCACCACTATGCCGCGCGACGTCCTGGCAAGTCAGGCGTCTCAGGCGGTACGCTGGGTCCTGTGGACGGGGCTGATCGCGCTCTCCGTGGGGCTTGTGGTCCTCGCTGCGGTGCTCCGGCGGCAGATAGCGCGCCCGCTGGCCGAGCTGTCCCGCGCCACGAAGCAGATGGCCACACTCGACACCTCGGCGCGCGCGACCGTCCACCGCGACGACGAGTTCGGTGCGCTCGCGAATGCATTCAACGACATGGCGGAGCGCGTGGCACAACGCGATGCGGAACTGCACGCCGAGAAAGCTTCGTTGGAACAGCGAGTCACCGAGCGAACGACTGAACTTCAGGAAAGTGAAAAGAGATTTGTCACTGCTTTCCGCCACAGTCCCGCGATGCAAAGTCTGATTCGCGCCTCCGACCGCGTGATTGTGGAAGTGAATGATACTTTTCTTAGCAAACTCGGTTTTGCACGGGAACGGGTCATTGGCAAGGCAGCTCCAGAACTCGATTTCTGGGTCGAGCCCGCGGAGTTGGCCCACTTCGTGGCCGAAATTGAATCCCAGGGATTTGTGCAGGGGCGGGAAGTGCGGCTGCGATCGCGGAATGGTGAGGTGCTAACAGTCTTGCTTTCGTCGCAGCCAGTGGACATCGCGGGCGTGCCGCACCTGCTCAGTGCTGCCGTAGATATCACGGCCCGCAAGGAAGCCGAGGCGGAATTGCTGAAAAACCTCGAACGCGAGCGGGAATTGAATGAACTGAAAAGCAATTTCGTTTCGCTGGTCTCGCATGAGTTTCGTACCCCATTGGAGATCATCATGTCGTCCACGGACAACCTCGATCGCTACCACGAGCGGTTGCCGGCAGAGAAACGCCAACAACTGCTCCAATCCATTAACAAAGCCGTTCGCCGCATGGCGGGCATGATGGAAGAAGTCCTGGTGCTCGGCCGACTGGAAGCCGACCGAGTCAGTTTCACGCCAGCGCCTTTGGATTTGACCAGCTTGTTGCAGCGAATCTGCGACGAAATGGAATCGGCCACGAACGGACGTTGCCCGATCCAGTTACAGATTAGCGGAGCAACCGCGCTGGCCAACGGCGACGAGAGCTTGTTGCGGTATATTTTCACCAACCTGCTTTCCAACGCGGTGAAATACTCCGCTTCCGAAGCCACCGTTGAATTTGTAGTCAGTCGTGAGAACGACACAGCGATTTGCCGCGTCATCGACCGTGGTTGCGGGATTCCAGAAGCCGACCAGAAACGATTGTTTCAAGCATTTCACCGCGGCAGCAACGTGGAGCAGATCCCCGGCACTGGCCTGGGATTGCTCATCGTGCAACGTTGTGTGGAACTGCACGGTGGCGAAATCAGTTTTACAAGTGTCGAAGGGCAGGGAACGACGTTCACGGTTAGACTCCCATTATTCATCCAAGCCGTAGCACCCAATCCCACAATATGAGGAAAATCCTGGTCATTGAAGATGAAACCGAAACGCGCGAGAACCTCGTGTTGATGCTCGAAATGGAAGGCTTCCAACCGCTGGCGGCGGCGCACGGGCAGGCCGGGATCGAGTTGGCCAAGAAGGAGATTCCCGACGTCATTCTTTGCGATGTCTCAATGCCGAAACTGGATGGCTACGGTGTGCTGGAGGCGTTGCGCGCCGACGCAAAGACGGTTTCCATCCCCTTTATTTTTCTCACGGCCAAAGGGGATAAAAAGGATCTGCGCACCGGCATGAATCTGGGCGCGGATGATTATTTGACCAAACCCGCCAGCGCGGAGGAGGTGCTCGGCGCGATCCGGGCCCGGCTCGAACGACATGGCGAGAAGGAACAGGCCGCCATGGCGAAGGTGGAACTCCAGCCAAACTTTGAATCAGCCAAGCCACTCGAAGCCCTGGGGCTGACGCCGCGCGAGGCGGAAGTGTTGCTGTGGGTGGCCCAGGGTAAATCGAACGCCGAGATTGCCGCCATTCTCGGGTGCGCAGAGAACACGGTGAAGGTCCATCTCGCCCGGGTCTTCGAGAAGGTGGGTATTGAGAATCGAAATGCGGCGGCCCTGACAGCCATCGACATTCTCAGCCGACCTAAAGCGAAGTGATTGAGTTGGAGTGCGCGTACTAAGTCACGCCTTGCGCCGAGCCAGCAGCTAAGATAGTTCATCAACTGTTCTTGGCCTAGCCTCGAGTGCTTCCGGTTCGCTCTGTAAGCAGCTAGAACGTGTTATTTACGGAAGGAAATTGTGATTGCTGACGGACAAACAATTTGGTTCGTGCATTTAGGTTATGAACCACCGTTGCCCCTTCAATTCGAGCGGGTCGGCTATGGAGCAAGAGTGGTTGGTGGCAAATCAGGCTCGCACCGAACCGGACATGGCGAAACATATTGGGATAAATTTGTCGAAGTCATCAACCTAGGGTTCATACCTGTTGAACTTGGGAAAGACCTCAACTTGATACCGAAAAACTGGTTGTCACCAAATATTGAAAACTTGGATGAGGCAGTTAGGCGTGGCGACTTCAAACTCAAGTGATATTGTCTTTTCACCGACTTTGATCTGCGGGCAAGTTTTTCAAGGGGACGCCATCCAACGCGGCAGATTTTTCCCCGGGGCCGGAAGGGGTTTGGCAAAAACCCCTTAAAATGCCGGGTTTTCGCGCGTGGCACTGACACTGCTT
>CAYXQJ010000117.1:0-5297 GCA_964467455.1 uncultured Hyphomicrobiales bacterium
AAACGCCACGACGCGCTCGCGTTGCGCACGTTGCGAGCACAGGGGAAAACGCCGGAGGAGGTTCGCGCCCGGCTGACGCGGTAGGAGCGGCTGCACGCCGCGACCCTCCGATCGAACTCAAATCCCGTCGCGGCGTGCAGCCGCTCCTATGCGTGGGTTTTTGCCGTGTCATCGGTGCCATCCGTGATTCACTGGAAAATGCTCCCGAAAATCGGCGTCCTGAACATCTCCGACCGTGCCAGTGCCGGCATCTACGAGGACACTCCGGGGAAAGCGTGTGTCGCGCTGCTGAAGGAGTGGCTCGTGACGTCGTTCGTCGTCGATTACCGCGTGATTCCAGATGAGCAGGCCGAGATCGAGGCCGAGTTGCGACGGATGGCCGACGGCGCCGGGTGCTGCCTCGTCGTGACCACGGGCGGGACGGGACCGGCGCCACGCGATGTCACACCCGAGGCAACGGCGGCCGTGTGCACGAAGATGCTGCCGGGCTTCGGCGAACTCATGCGCGCCACGTCGCTCAAGTACGTGCCGACGGCGATCCTTTCGCGGCAGACCGCCGGCGTGCGCGGCCGCACGCTGATCGTGAACCTGCCCGGCCGGCCGAAGGCGATCCGGGAAAATCTCGAGGCGGTCTTTCCCGCGATTCCCTACTGCATCGACCTGATTGGCGGCCCGCGGCTTGAGACGAACGAGTCGGTGATGAAGGCATTCCGACCGAAAGCCTAGCGCCGGGCGGCAGCCGCGAAATCGTCAGAGCTCCGTATACTTGTCAGACCGCCCCCGTGCCTTTTCGACCGGGTACTTCGCCGCATTGGCGGCCATCTTCGCCTCGATCGCGGCGGAGAGATCGAGCCCGGTGATGTTGGCAAACTCGATCGCGTAGATCACGACGTCGGCCAGTTCGTCCGCGATGCGCGCGCGTCTGTCCGGGCTCCGGGCGATCGCCTGCGATTGTTCCGCCGTCGCCCAGAGAAAGTGCTCCATCAGCTCGCCGGACTCCGCGGCGAGCGCCATGCTGAGGTTCTTGGGCGAGTGGAACTGCTCCCAGTCGCGTTCGCGCGCGAAGGCCAGCACCCGCGCCTTGAGTTCGGAAATCGTGGTCGTGGAATCAGCCAGCGCAGCCATGGCGGCAGACTTGGGACCCATGCAGCGTCACGCAATCTTCACCGATACAAAAACGATCTTGCTTGGCATGCGGGCTGCAATGGGCAAGGTGACCGCCGACAACTTCGATTCATGACCGTTTCCCGTCATCACGCTCACGCCGCCCGCTCCTGCCACGCGCAGGTGCAGCAGCGTTGTGCCGTGACGACGCCGGTCATGTTTTCCGTTTGGAATAAAAAAGCCGGCGCGGGCAACCAGAACTAAACCTCCGTCCTTACGGATACGTTTAGCCCTCTGCTAGCCCGGCGGTCACCAAACCACCGAGGGAACGTATCCGTTTTCGTTTTCCTCCCATGCACACGACCATCAACTCCCTCCCGACTTCCAGTCGCTCGAAGGCCCCGGCAGACCTGTCCGACGAACGGTTTCGCCAGCCGGCCTACGACTGCCAGGATCATCCCGAGGCGATGACACTCACCGTCTATATTCCGGGGGTGGCGGCTGCAGGCGTGGAAATCGAGGGACGCGGTTCCGATCTCACGGTGACAGCCCGGAAGGCGCGTTTCGTGCGGGTCAATTTTCAGGCCCTCAACCTCGAATCCGCCCAACTCGACTACCAACTGCGGCTGCGGCTGGGCACCGGATTCGACTTCGCAGCCATGGAGGCTGAGATCACCGACGGCGTCCTGACCGTCACCCTGCCCAAGCGGGCCGCGCTCGCCCGCCTGCGGAGGAAGGCGGCGTAGGCCCGCGACTTCACCGCGCGTCGTCCTGCGCCGGTCGAACGACGATTCCGTGACCAGGAAACGAAAAGGCCGCGTCCTTGATGGACGCGGCCTTTGCGTTGATTCGAATCGACCTCGTGCGATCGGCGTCTGAACGGCGCCTATTTGGCGGCCGCGGCGTTGGTGCCCTCGAGATGCACCGCGCGATAGCCGCCGATCGATTTGAAGTAGAGCAAGATCACGAGATAAATGGCCGCCATCGCTGCCGGGATGAAGGAGTCGGCCTTCAGCGTCTTGCGATCACCCGCCTGGTCGGCGGCAACGATGTCCTTTTGTGCGGGCGTGGCCTTGTTGGCCTTCACCGCCTCCTTGGCGTCCGAGAGTTTCTTGCCGTCGATGGCGTTGACGGCGGAGAAAAAGAGGAACTTCGACGGGGTTTCCGCCTTGGCCTCGGCGTACGCCGCGGCGTTCGTCTGCTGGAGGGTTTCCGCCGCGAAGCGGTCCTTGCCATAGCCAAGGCCAGGGCCACCGATCAGGCCGGCTGACAACATGCCGATGCCACCCATGATCGAGATGGCGACCGCACCCGTCTGGGGAAAGCGATCCGAGACGACCGCCAGCATCGTTGGCCAGAAGAACGTCTTGCCGATTGCGTAGACCGTGAGGGCCAGGAAGGCGAGGCCGACCGTTTGCGCTGCGCTCGTGAGTTGCAGACCGACACAGGCGAGGATCGCGCAGACCAGCAACAGCGCCACGGGCGAAAGGCCCAGCTTCGTCTCGATGAAATGCGCGCAGAACCGCAAGCCGAACATCACGGCCGACGTCCAGATCAGCAGCCACTTGCCCTGTTCGGAGGTGAAAAGATTACCCGTGATGTTGGCGATCCAGCCGTCCGTGCCGAGTTCCACGGCACCGACGAGTGCATGGGTGATGAACAAAACGAAAAGGAGAATCGACCCCAGGGAAAACTTGGTCATCACGCCAACGATGACGAGCAACGCTCCCGCCACGACGTATCCCACCGCCGGCGGGAAGCTCTGCAGGCCGAGCAGGCCGGCGAGAGGACCGGATACAAAGAGCGACAGCAGGTAGCACGCGACGGCGGCGCCGAGCAGACCGACCGGCTTGAGCATTTCCCCGAAGATGGCGCCCTTCTGCGCCGCTTCGGATTTCGGCATCTTCTGGCCCATGAACATCAGCCCGTAGACCACCGTCGGCACGAGGTAGAGCGCGAGCTGGATCTTCCAGCCGACCTGCATCTTGTCATCGAGCACCCAGCTCACCACCGCCCCGGCGAGGATGCCGACGGGCCAGCTGGCATGCAGGATGTTGAGGAAGTGCGTGCGATTGTTCGGGAAGAGAGTTGCCACGAGTGGGTTCGCCACTGCCTCGAGCGTGCCGTTCGCAAAGGCGAAGATGAACATGCCGATGGTGAGCATCTGGTAGGCGTTCTGGGGCGTGCTCGCACCAAAGGTCACGAAGGCGGAGAGCACGTGGCAGGCGAACGCGGCGATCACCAGCTTGCCGTAGCCGATCTTGTCGCACACGACGCCACCGATGATGATGCCGAAGCAGAAGCCGGTGAAACCAGCGCCGCCGATGGCTCCGAGCTGCGTGGCCGTGAAGCCGAATTCGCTGGCCCAATTGTCGAAGATGCCGCCGCGAATGCCGAAGCCCATGCCGGCGGCAAAGATGGCCATGAAGCCCGCCCACAACAGCCGCTTGGCGTTGGAGGCGATGGCTTCGTTGCTGACTGGAACAGTACTGCTCATAGGAGGGGATTAACGTGGTTACAAACAGCTGAACAGGGAAAGGAGCTGGACCGGATCAGCGGCCAGCGGCGGCCTCCGGCGGACGACTCTGGGCGAGGGGTTGAAGCAAGCCCGGCCAAGTTGAGCGGCGGCCGGGCGCTGGGCAAGGGCGCTTTTTCCCCTCAACCGCAACTTCCATGCGCCGATATCCTCCTCACCCCGTGTCTCTTCCCGCGATGAAGCTGCCCCTGCATCTCCTCAAACTCCAACCGGCGCCGTCCGCTCGCGCCCACGAAAGTGTGCGGGTCGTGACAAGTCAGGAGCGCCACACGGGCGGACGGCCGCTCTTTCGCGCCCCAGCCCTGCCCACCTCGCATCAGCTGAACCGCGAGCTTCCGTTCACCGTGAATTCGCGGCCGCGGCTGCGCGATCGAAGCTAAATCACATAAACCGGATTTTAGCCTAAAGGACCGGCACATTCCGGCCGTTACGAGGTCAAGCGGTACCGAACCGTCTCCCATGCCGTTCCCCGTGCCTCACTATCATCCCAAACCCGACCCAGAGCCGCCCGCGATGGTGCGCACGGCGACGCGGGAGGATGTGCTGTGGAACCGGCCGGTCTTCAAGGCGCCGCCGCTCCGCCTGCATCCGCAGGCTTTCGACGCGAAGCGTTTCGCCCAGGACCTGCCGCGGAACGACCTGCGGCCGCAGTAATGATCGCCCAACGACGCGATGCTCAGCGCCGCGTCGCGCGAACCCTTTCGCCGGGTCCGTCGAGCGCGATGCCAGCCACCGGACTCCCTGCTCCTCCGGCCGACCCCACCGGTTCAGACCAACCGGAGCTGGACGTGCAGGTCCAATGCGAGCTGCTCCGACTGGCGTATCGGGAACTCAAGGACGCCACGCTCGCCTCCAGCGCGATCGTCGTCGCCTTCGCCGCCGCCCTCGGCGCGCTGCTACCGTCTCCGCTCGTGTGGATCTGGCTGGGTGTCATGCTGGCTGCGGCCGGATACCGGCTGCAGATCGCGCGCGCCTTCCCTCGCGCCGTCACGACGGCCTCCGATCATGAGCGCTGGTCACGTCATCATGTGGCGGCCACCCTGAGCTCCGGCATCGGCTGGGGAGCCTCGGTCTGGCTGTTCCCGACGCTCGAATCAGGCAGCCCGCTCGCCGTGGTCCATGTGCTTGTCCTCGTCGGACTCACCGCCGGTGCCACCCGGGTTCTGCACCCGGTGCGCGGGGGCAGCCTGGGTTGTCTGGTGACGGTCATGCTGCCGCTGGCGGCGCGGCTGTTTGCCGAGGCGGATATCGCCGGCATTACCGGCGGCGTGTGCACGACGGCTTTCGCGCTGTACCTGGCCGGCACCGCGCGACGACATCATCGCGTCCTGTCCGAGGCGATCGTCGCGCGGCTCGAGCGCGCGGCGCTCTCCGCCACCATGGAGGCCCAGCAGGCCCAGCGCGGGACGCGCGAAGCGGAACTGCGCGAGGCGCGGGAAAACGCCGAACTCGCCAGCCGCGCCAAGGGAGACTTCCTCGCCGCCGTCAGTCACGAAATCCGCACCCCGATGAACGGCGTGCTCGGCATGCTTCGCATCGTCCGGGAGACGCCGCTCACGCCCGAGCAGCGCGACTACCTGAAGACCGCCTCCGACTCCGCGGAGACGCTCCTTCTCCTGCTCAACGACGTGCTGGACTTCGCCCGCATCGACGCCGG
>CAYXQJ010000118.1:0-5196 GCA_964467455.1 uncultured Hyphomicrobiales bacterium
GTGGTATCGAGGAACTCCGTGGCCACCGGCAGGCCGAGGCCGGTGATGTCGGCCATGAGTTTGCGCGCCAGCCGCAGGCCCTTGTTGATCTGATAGCTCTCGTTGAGGTCGGGATCATTGATCAATCCCTTCCAGCCGACGACGGTGCGCGGCTTTTCAAAATAGACGCGCATCACGAGCAACAGCTCGGATTGGTAAAGCGGGACGACCGCGCGCAGGCGTTCCGCGTATTCCAGCGCCGCCGCCGGATCGTGGATCGAACAGGGGCCCACCACGACCAGCAGCCGGTCGTCCGCCCCGGTGATCACGGCCGCGACCTCGCGCCGGGTGCGCGCCACCAGCAGGGCGCGCGCATCATCGAGGGGAATCTCCTCCTCGAGGACGGCGGGCGCCAGCAACGGCTTGGTCGCGCGAATGCGCAGGTCGGCGGTGGTGGGATGCATGCGGACGGGTGAGCGTAGGGGAGGAACGGGGCATGGCAATGGCGGAGGCGGGAGGTCCCCAAGTAGGGCAGGTCTCCGACCTGCCCCGATAACGTCCCGCTGCGGATGTAACGTGCCCAGGGCGGGTCACAGACCCGCCTCTACTCAATGCCCCAGCGCGGCCTTTGCCTGCTGGACCAGCGGGGTGGGAAACACCAGCGCCTCGCCGATCTGGGCCGGGAAGAGATTCAGCCGCTCCGCGCGCGCCCGCAGCGTGAGCCAGGCCAGTGAAGCGGCCTCGTTGCTTGCGGCATGCTGGGCCACGGACTCGAAACGGTCGGGCGACACGGCGAGCTGATCGGCCGCGAGGATGTGCTTGTCGCCGAGGAAGAACGTGAGCGAAGGCGCCAGCACTTCCAGCCAGGCGGCCGGGTGCGAGGGCGCGGTGTACTTGATTCCGGCGTCCGCCGGACAGGGGCTCCACTCCATGAAGGCGCGCAGGGACTCGTGTAGTTTGGCCAGCTCCGCATCCGCCGTGGCGGGTGTCCAGCGGGCGGTGAACTGCTTGCGTTCGCGGAATTTCTTCACCTCCCAGACGCGCAGCACGAGTTCCCAGTCGCCGGCCCGGCGCTGCACCGCGCCGGTGAAGACGTAGTCCAATCCGCCCTCGGTCGAATCCACCAGCTGGCGCAGGTTGTCGGTCGACCACTCCGTCGGAAACAACGCGTAGTGCGCCGGGGTCCCGGGTTGACCCCAGGTGCCGACGACCGCGATGGCGTGGTAGTGCGGCGAAAAGCTGAACGTCTCCGCGAACCACAGCGGCAGCGCGCGACAGAACCGGCCGAGTTCCTCCTCGGGCTGCCTGGCCAGGTCCATGAGATCGGGGACGCCGGGCAGCGCCAGTTGCGCAAAAGCCACGCGGCGCAGGCGTTCGCCCTTGGCCGGCAGCACGTTGGGCAACGGCTCCAGGCCGTAATACCAGATCGGCTTGCTGATGCTGACCAGGTTGATTTTGGGCGGTTCCGCCGGGGCATCGGCCGGGGCGGCCTCGCCGGGGCCGGACTCGGCGGAAAGTTTTTCCGCATGCATGAGCTCGGCAATGGCGTTGGAAAAGCCGTGAAGGCGGTTCTCCAGTTCGGGCCGCTTGAGCCCGAAGAGGATGTCGAGCACATGCTGGGCGGCGTCGGCGTTGCGCAGCGCGAGATAGGCCTGCAGCAAATTGAGCCCGGTGGCGGGTCCGTGCCGGGTCGCATCGTAGCGCGGCGCGATCAGCTCCACGATCTCGCGCAGGTGGCCGTTCACCCCGAGGTCGCCCGAGATGGTCACGAGCACATCGGCCCGGTCGCCGGCCGTGGCGAGCACCTCCTCATAGATCGCGAGCGCCGCCGGGACCTCCTTGGCCTCGAGTTTCTCCCGCGCCTCCACCAGCCGTGGCCGGACATTGCCGGCGGCCAGCGCCTGGACCGGTGTCTGGTCCGGCGCGGTCGCAGCGGGCGCCGTGACCGGAGTGGCGGCGGGAGACTGGGGCGACCCTGCGGGCGAGGTAGACTTGCCGGTGAAGCGATCAAAAAATCCCATTTGCCCAGCAAAGCACCCGGCCCGCGGGTGGCGAACTGAAAGATGGAAGGCCACCTAATCCCGAACCATTATCACGTCGGCAGCCTTGATCCAACTGCGCGCTTGAAATTACCGAGGTAATACACCCCGGGGGCCTCGGCTTCGGCGAGGCCATACCAGCGGATCCCATTGCGAGTCCTTTGATGATTGACCTTCAGGCGCGTGCCCGCCTTGGCCAAACCTATCTCGGGTGAGTTATGGGCATTGTCAAAATAGACCGGTGCCACCCGGTTGTCGGGCACAACGACTCTGAATAACACGGCCTCGCCCTTTTGCTCAGGAGTCTTGACCCCCCGGTCGGCCTGCGCTGGTGCCGCCATGTTTTGCGCAACCAGTGTAAACATCCCCAACTGCTCCGCACTGCCGTCGGCATACTTGCAGTGATAGGCACCCACATAACGCGCATTTACAAATGAACCCGCCATGACCAAACGCAGGCCATCGGTTCCCTCACTGCCAAGCTGTAGAAACTCTCCCTTGAGCTTGCCCTTAAGCACGCCTCCACCCCCGGGCGGATTCTCGAAAACGATCATCCCTTCCGCATGATCGCCCTGCATCGTTAGCGTCAATTTGCACAGCGCCTTTTTACCCGTGGTGTAATCAAGCAAGCCCCCGTGAAATATTTCCGCCCGGACCGGAAACCCCGCCAGCAGTATTCCAACAAAACAGAAAAGACGGAGCATATGGTGCATGACGATGGCAATCAATGACGGCCCGGTTCCGCCAGCAAAACATCCGGCCCGCGGGTGGCGAACCGTTTCTTGATTGGGTGGGCATGCTGACTGTAGGAGCGGCTTTATGCCGCGATGCTGCGCGTCCCATCGCGGCATAAAGCCGCTCCTACAGTGAGGCCAATTCCTTACAGCCTGTCCGGCGTGACGCCGGCCCGCACGGCCAGCGTGGCCAGCACCTTGGGCACGTACATGCGGGTTTCGGCGGGGAGGGAAGACGCTATCTCGGCGAAGGTCTTCGCGCCTTTCTTATCCAAGGTGCGCTGCACCCGGCCGGCGCCGGCGTTGTAGGCCGCCAGCGCCAGGGGCCAGTCGCCAAATTTCGCGTGCAGCTTGCGGAGCAGCTGCGCCGCCGCCCGGGCGGATTTTTCCGGATGGGTGCGCTCATCGGGCAAAAACGTGCTGAGGCCGAGTTCCTGCGCCGTCGCGGGCATCAGCTGAAACAGCCCCTTGGCACCCGAGGGACTGCGGGCGTTGGGATTGAAGGTGGATTCCGCCTCGGCCAGCCAGGCGAGGTCCGCCGGAATCCCGCCGGCGGCAAAGGTGCGGCGCAGCAACGGCAAGTATTGCGCGGCCCGCGGCGGCACCGGCCGGTTCTGCATCCGCTCAAGCCAGAGGGCATAATGCGGAATGTTCGGCGCCGGCCTGACCGCGGGGGCAGGCTTGCCCGGGGCGGGAGCCGGCGCGGGTGTCGGGGCCGGAACCGGGGAGGGGGGAACCGGCGCGGGCTCCGGTTGCGCGACGGCCTGCTTCGCGGCCTCGATGTAATCGATGCGCTCCTCCAGCCAGTCGGCGTAGTCCCCGTAACCCGGCAGCGCCCGCAGTGCGACGAGGGCGGCCCGGGCCTCGGGCTCGAATTCCGCAAGATCCTCCAGCCGGTCTCCTTCCAGCGCCTGCTGGAAGCGGGTGGCGAAGCCGTCCCACTGTTCCTTGGTCGGAAATTCAAACTGCTCCTTGATCTCCTCCGGGGCGAAGGCCTCGAACAATGATCTCCCCAACTCGTACACCTGCTCTTGGTCCAGATCGCCAACGACCGCCGCGAGTTCGACCGCGTCCTGCGGCGGCCGCAGGGTGGCGCTCACGGCCGCGAGGGACTGCCGCACCGTGGCTTTGAAGCGGAGCCCGGGGACTACGGTAAAGTTCAGTTCAACCCCGTCGAAATAATTCTTCTGGTTGCGCACGCCCCAGTCGTTGGTGGCGAGTCGATAGGTGCGGGCGGGATCGATCTCCGCCGGCGCGGCGGCGACCAGATATTCGCCCTGGCGCTCCGCCAACGGCGTGTCGGGTCCGGGATTCGCCCGGGCGAGAATCTGCGCGAGCCGGCGTCCATCCACTTCGGCCACCGCCACCGCGCCGTCAAAGCGCACGCAGGCGTCGAACGCATAACGCGTCACCTCGCCGGCCGGGAGCCCGCCGCCAAACGTGGTGTTGCCGATGACCGCCGCGTCCACCCCCGCCGCCACGCGCAGGGCTTCCACGGCCAGTCGCGCCGCCTCCCCCGGCGTGAGCGCCCGCGGCAAATGGCCGACCACCTCCCGGTCGGGCGCCTCAAGGTGTTGCGCTTCGGTGGCGGCGATGAGCGTGGCCAGTTCCGCATCCGCCGGACCGGTGGGATCGACCTCGAGTTGCTCAACCTCCCATTGCACGGCGCCCGACTCGTCGCGACAGAGCCAGGCGACGGTCAGGCATTCGTTCCACCAGCCGGCATGAAAATAGACCGTGCGGCCCATCCGGTGCATCAGCCGCAGATGATTGTGGCCGCCCACGAACAGCGTGCCGTCCGGCACGAGCGGGAACAAAGCGCGATCGGCCTTCAGGCCGGCGTGGCTCAGGATAATGGGGAGCGCGGGCCGCTGGCCCGCATCGGGGGGAATGCGGGCCGGCGGCCCGCGCTCCCAGGGGGACGTGTCGAGCAGCTGGGGAAAATTCGCCTGCGCCCACACCACCGGATCGGCAAGGTCGAGCGATGGACGCACCGCGGCGCGAAAGGTGTTAAGGCGGTCGGTCGTGACCCCGACGATCACCGCCTCGGCCCCGCCCAGCGGGATCCGGAGGGATGCGGGGGCGAACAGCTGGCCGGAAGCCCGGTCGGTGATGTTGCCCACCACCTTCACGCCCGTGGCATCGATGCGCTTCACGGTTTCGGCGAGGTCGTAGAATTCCGGCTCGTGATTGCCGAGATTCAGCACCGTCGGGGCGATCCGCGCGAGCGCCGTGAACATCGCAAAGTCCACCGCACCCTGGCTGCGGCGGGCCACGGGATTGCCGTGTTCGAGGGTGTCGCCATTGAGCAAGATCGCCGCCGGCAGTTCTGGATTCTGGGCACGAATGCCCGCAATCAGGGCCACCATCTGCGCCGTCCGATCGTAGGCCGAATGCTGGTCGCCGATCGCAAAGACCACCGCCTCGGCGCCAGCCGGAGTGTC
>CAYXQJ010000119.1:0-5109 GCA_964467455.1 uncultured Hyphomicrobiales bacterium
GCTCATAATGTAACCGTCACGTTAACGACGGAGAACGAGGAGACAATCAAAAACGGCGAGCACGTCAGGAGCAACTGGGGGAAGAATCGGCACGAGTGCGCCAAGCAACACCCCAGCACAGCGCAATTTTTTTGGCAACGCGATTTAGTATGAAGCTTGCAGGCGCACAAATTTTTGCGGCAGATCATTTGCCGGAATCAACAACTGCATCGCGCCATTCTCACCCGGAATAGAACTACCCATTTGCGTCCAATGCGTGAGATTGGTGGACCAATAAGCCCGGTATGAAACACCCGGAATACCAGTCCAATTCAGAACCATATTTGTCTCTGACAGACCCGACGTGAGGGTCGGAGTCACGCTCTGGACGACAAGGAAATGCACGTTCGTCTGGTCGGAATAAAGGCTGCCGTAGGATCGCTTGCCGGGCACGACCACATTTGGATCGGCGCTTGGCGTAACTGTGCCGGACCAGCCCATCGGGGCAGATAATTCATAATGACCATTGCCGTCAGTCAGGACACTCGCTAAACCCGAAGCTTGAACTGACACGTCGGACTGTGGAACACCTTGCAGATTCGTGACTGTCCCGGAAATCAGATAGGTGAACAGATTGGTCGCGATGAAAAGGCTTCCAGCTTCACCGGGATTTGCGCCGCTACCGCCGCTGACAGTGATGGCTCCGGTGAAACTATTCGAGGGCGAATAGATGGCAATGCGCCCACCGCCGCCACCTCCGCCGCCGAATAAATCACCGTTCCCACCCACTGCCGAAATATTTCCGGTGCCGGTCAAAATTCCGGCGGAAACCCAAATACTCCCGCCCGCTCCACCACCAGAATCGTCCTGTAAACCGGCATTGCCGTTGGCGGTCAGCGCGCCGTCTAAAGTCAGCGTTCCACCGACGATCATCTGAATCGAGCCGCCGCCTTCACTGCCACCAAAGTAGCCATTCGCACCCGCGCCACCGCCGCTGCCGCGCTCTGCAGGTTGTGCGGCCGATCCATACGAAGTTCCTCCGCCCGCGCCCGCCGCGGAATTTCCGCCCGCGCCGCCATATCCGCCACCCGCGCCGGTATTGGCCAGCGATGCACCCGGTGCCGGACCAATACCTTGAGTGAAGCCTTTGCCATCCACTTGGATTGTGCTCCCAGTAGTGATCGTCACATCCCGCAAGACGTGCAGAAACAAATTCGTTTCGTTGGTTCGCATCGTCAGGGTGCTGTTCGCGCCAATCCACAGATTGCTCAACGTGGGAACGGGAGCAATCGGTAGCACCGACGCACCACCAATCACTGTGAGATCGAACGGCAGATTTGGCAGCGAATAATTCGTCGCCAGTGGTGTTAACTCGCCCATGACCCCGCCGCCGTCCACCAAGAGTTCACCGACGGGAGCACTGTTCTTTCTTCTATAAATCGTTCCAGCGCCGCCGTGGTTGAAACCAGTGCCGCCGCGCACGCTCATCGTTCCCGTGAACGAATTGGTATTGTAATAAACCGCAATGCGGCCACCGCCCCCACCGCCTCCGTTGACGCAATCCCCGCCGCTGGCAGAAATCAAACCAGAACCCGTAAGCGTGCCGACATTCAACCACACGCTGCCGCCCGAACCTCCGCCATTGCCAAGGGTGGAAACCGATCCTGCATCTGCCGAGACGCGCCCGTTCAAACTCAATGTGCCGCTAACATTGAGTTTGATTCCGCCGCCGCCAGGACTTGGGACCATTGCGGAAACATAGCTGCCGGAGTTGGTGGGCTGGGTTATGGAGCCATAAGCCGCGCCGCCGGCAATTGCAATGTTGGTGCCTCGTGCACCGTAGCCCCCATGGCCCGCACCTCTATTGCCGCTTCCAAAGCCACCGTTGTTCGCAGTGCCCTGCCCATCGGCAACGATCCCGCCGCCAGCATCCACTGTGATGTTGGTCGCCATGATCGCTTGATTGGCAACGGCCAGCCAACCGTTCGAGTGGATCACAATGTCGGAGTAGGTGTAGGTTTGCCCAGTGTATGCCAACGCGGCGCGGCCTCCGTTTTGCACTGTCATGCTACTCACTTGGCCGCCAAAAAAGGTATTCATGCCGGATTGGTTGTTATTGTCCACCAACACATGCCTCAAAGTGAGACTTCCAGAATACAAACTAAAGTAAATCGTGCCCGCTCCGCCGGCGACGTAGCCAGCCCCACCGTACGCCGAGAGCGTTCCAGCAAATGTATTGGTGTTGCAACGGAGGGCGACTCGCCCGCCCGCTCCACCGCCTCCGCCATTTACTCCCGCCCCACCATTGGCGCTAATGCGTCCCGACCCGGATAGGGATCCTGCCAGGATGAGTATCGAGCCGCCGGACCCACCTCCGCCGCCGGTGTAGTTCGGTCCGTACGTTGAGGCGAGTCCATCACCACCATTTGCAGTAATCACTCCATCCACCTTCATTACGGAGCCGCCGTTAATAAATACAACACCTCCGCCTAGTCCTCGGGAATCCATGCTGCCAGGGGCCGCCGGGCCGCCATGACTGCCGCCTTGAGTCGGATGATCTGCCGCTCCATAGGGACTACCCCCAGAGTTTGGAAATCCTAACGCAACACCGCCGAAGCCTCCATGCCCCGCCCCGCCGCCAAAAAGGAAGCCATTGCCCCCACTACTCGTCGATGCCCGATCAACGTCAATGCCGGACGTAGCCTCAACGGTCAAATTGCGTGTTACTTTCAGAGGCTTGTTGCGGGGGAACAGCCACGCATTGGAAGCGATCAGCAGATCGCGAACGGACAAAAGGGAAAGCGTGTCGGCGATTTGAGCCCTGCTTCCGTTGGCGATAGTCAACGAGTCATAGCCAGTGTTGAATGTTCCACCGAACGTAGTAGTCGCGCCCGCTTGCCCGTTATTATCCAAAATCAAAGCAGGAGCGTTGTTGCTCTGTCTCATGAAAATGGTGCCCGCACCACCAGCCTGGGAGCCACTGCCGCCAAAGGCGGCGATGTTTCCCGCAAATGAATTCGTCGAGTAGTAAATTGCTATGCGCCCTCCGGCCCCGCCGCCACCAGCCGCCAAACCGTTTCCGCCATTGGCAGTAATTGCTCCCGTGCCGGATAATGTTCCTACACTCAAACTGACACTGCCGCCCGAACCTCCACCGCCACTGCCAGAAGTGGCGGCAGTGCCATCGGCGGCAATCGTTCCGTCTAGCTGCAGATTTCCATTTACTGTGAGGTTGACCCAGCCACCGCCAAAACCACCGATGGAATTCGCCCCGCCGCCGCCACTCCCGAGACGGTTAGGGCCGGACTCCGCGCCATGCTCGCCGCCACCGGAGAAAACATTGGTTGGCATTCCGCCTCGACCGCCATGACCACCTCCGCCACCGGTTGTCCCCACCGAACCTCCAGCGCCCTGACCTTGCCCGGGTGCTGATCCTTTTCCAGTGACGACCAAGCCAGCCCCAGCTTCCACAACGCAAATACCTGCGACCCGCATGAAAATCGTGGACGAACTCGGAAAAACGAAAGAATTGGAAGCCAGCACCAAGTTCCCGGCATTCAATGCTTCCGGAATGATGGAAGCCGCTCCACGTACTACCACGTTCACCTGATTAGTAATCGCCACCATCGAATTCGTTCCGGTGCGACCCGCGTTATCCAAAACCACCAGCCCGTTGTCCTCGCCCGATTTCGTAAACACTGTTCCCGCGCCGCCAGTTTTCCACCCAAACCCGCCAAACGCCGTCATCACGCCCGTAAATAGATTCGTTTCCCAAACGATGGCAATGCGTCCACCACCACCGCCCCCGCCGTGGATCGATTCGCCGTTACCGCCATCCGTGGTGATTGCGCCGCTACCGCTGATGGTTTGCGCGGTGATCCAGATGCTGCCGCCGCTGCCGCCACCGGAGCGGCTGTTCGTGGCATTCGCGCCGTTTGCAAAAACGCCGCCGTCAATCAATGCGGTTCCGCCAATGACCAACTTGATGGCGCCGCCGCCGGCGCCGCCAACTCCACCCACACCTGGACCGCCACCGCTGCCGAGCGTGACAGGTTCGTCAAAAACGCCGTAACAATTTCCCCCGGGCGCATTGCTGCTGCTCATGCCGCCGTAACCGGCATGTCCCGCGCCGGCGCCGCTTTGTGGACCGCCCGCAGCGCCGCCGTTGCCTGTGCCGGTGTTGCCGGCAAACCCGCGACCGCTCAATTGGATCGCCCCGCCAGGTTCGATTTGGAAATCGTTGCTTATCGTCAGGCTCAAGCCATCGTTAGTTGAGGTATGAGTCAGGATTCCACCTTGGGCCAATTGAAACGAATTAAACGCGTGTGTGCCGTCAATCGTCACCGTGCAATTGCTGACGACGATATCCTGGCCATCAAAAGTGGTGTCGAGTGCGCCAATGCTGGTATCGGTCGTGATGACCGCAGCCGTGGACGGATTAACACTCGCGATGACGATTAAACTCAGGATGAAAGCGCAACAAAGCAACGGAAGGTTTTTCATGTGAGCCCGAGGGTTTTACCGATTGATTTGCGCCGAGTGAATCACACCCCGGAGAATTCGCCTAGTGGAAAAACAAAAACGGCGACCCGTTGCGCGGATCGCCGTTTGTGAATTCTGTTTCTTCGCTTAGATGCCCTTCTTGAGCATCAGCTTGATGAGGTCGCCGACGCGGCAACTGTAACCCCATTCGTTGTCATACCAACTTACGAGTTTGAAAAAATTCTTGTTCAACTCGATGCCGGAACCGGCGTCGTAGATGGAGGACAGTTCGCAGTGGATGAAATCCGAGCTGACGACTTCGTCGGTGGTGTAGCCGAGGATGCCCTTGAGGTAGGTTTCGCTGGCTTTCTTCATCGCGGCGCTGATTTCGGCGTAGCTGGTTTCTTTCACGGTCTTGACCGTAAGGTCCACCACGGAAACGGTCGGGGTCGGCACGCGGAACGCCATGCCGGTGAGCTTGCCTTTGACTTCGGGCAACACGAGGCCGACGGCTTTAGCCGCGCCGGTGGTGGACGGAATCAAATTCTGCGCGGCGGTCCGGCCACCTTTCCAGTCCTTCTTGCTCGGGCCATCCACGGTTTTCTGCGTGGCGGTGTAGCTGTGAACGGTGGTCATCAAACCTTCCGC
>CAYXQJ010000120.1:0-5092 GCA_964467455.1 uncultured Hyphomicrobiales bacterium
ACTCCTCATGGGTTGAACTAATCTCTGCGCCAGCCTTCCGTGAAACGATGCCGCAAAAAACGAAATTGCCGAAAAGATGCAGGATATGAAGACCGTGCTTCGCTGCGGCTCCGGAGGACACCATCCTGCGCTCGGAACTTCCTGACGTCAGTTGATGCCCAGATGTTGCTTCGAAAAGGCGTGACCGGAGCCACTTTTGAGATATCGCTCAAAATCTTGAGCCAACTCCAGGGATTCGAACGCGGCGTAGAATACCAGCTTCCACGGAGCGTATTTGGCCGTGTGAGAACTTTTACCGGCATTGTGTTCGGCCACACGCAACTTCAAGTCCGCGGTGTGGCCGCGATAGTATTGCGATGGGTTCTGAATGCTCTGCAAAATGTAGGCGTAGAACATACGGGAAGTTTTCCGCTTCTGAATGGCCTGCCATCCGTAGCTCGGAACTGCGTGCCAGAAATCGTCCTCCTTCGCTGAAGCTACGGAGGACACCATCCTGCGCTCGGAACTTCGTGCCGTCAGTTCCGAGCGCAGGATGGTGGAGGCGGGGGGAATTGAAATGGCTCAGCACTTCGCCTCTGTGCGCAACAGTGCGAATCTATTGGGAAATTTGCATGTTCTAATTTCTGCTCCATGCACGAAGATGCACTGCCGCGAAGAAATTTTGTCCCGTCCAGTCCCGTCAAACAGAGGGGGCGGGGGGGGGGTACCGTTTCGCACCCGAGGTGATGATTTAAACATGGATTCCAGGGCGCAAAAAATTTTGCAAATAACGACCGGGCGGGTGGCGTGGATCAGCCATCTCGACATATCCCGCATCATACTAATTGACGCTGGTTACGGGCCGCGTGTATGACTACGACACAGCCATGATTAAAGCGCTCCTACCCGCCGCTCTCCTGATGCTTGGGCTCACAGCCTGTAATACTGTAAAGCGAATCAACGATGTTTCTGTCGGCATGACGAAAGCAGAAACGATTGCGGCACTCGGCAATCCAGATACTACAACCAGTCCGGGTAACGGTGTGGAAATTCTAAAATTCAAACTGCGCCGAACGCGACCACCACTCAAAGTCCCGGTCACTGAGGAATTCTACGTGCGGCTGGTTAAAGGCCGCGTTGACGCATTCGGACGACCCAGTGAAATCCCGCCCAAAGTTGACAATGGAGTTGGCACGGCGCGGCTTTTGAACCGCGTGAGTCTCGGAATGACTAAAGCGGAAGCGATTGCAGCTTTGGGTGAGCCCCACAGCACCATTAGTCCCGGAAACGGTGTGGAACTGCTCAAATACTCATTGAAGAACACGCTCTCATCGTCACCTGCGGCGATTGAGGAGGAATATCAAGTGAGACTGGTGAATGGTCGCGTCGAAGCTTATGGCCGGCCAGCAGACATCGCTGCGATTCAGCCCGTGATCGTGCGCTCCGACGACAAGGTTGTGAACGTGAACATTCGGACCGACGGGAGCACCAATATCGCCCCCGTCCAACCTCACATAAACATCAAGGCAAACTAAGCAGACCTCAGCGTGCTCATTGACCAGTGCCGTCTCATCACCCCCCAAAACTTGAACCCGTAACAGAACCATCACTGAAGTTGTTGCGCTGAAGCCAACAAAGCGCGCAGTCGCGTGCGGTTCTGATAGACCTGGCGAACCATTGAGTAACAGCCGTCCCAATCGGGCTCGTGTTGGCAATTAAGAAGTGAGATGCCCAATGCGCGAACCGTCGGACGCAGGAAAGGAGATCAGATCGATTCAAGTCTGACTCTCGGCCCGTGATTCGCCGCGTGCGTATCAAAACCGAAACCTATTCAGGAGTTGATTCTCCAGCGCGCGGTAGATGATCAAATAGCTTGAACCAGTTCAAAGGTGTCACGCCGCCGTTGTCCGCCTGAACCGACAATCCAACGCCGACGACACAAGCACCCAGCAGCGCCAATAAATAATCACGCACCCGCCCGCCCGAAGTTTTCCAGAACCACAGCCGCATGTAAAAAAAGCCAGCCCCCAGGCTGAACAGCACCACTACCCACCACCCGCTGGGAAAACATGAGAGCGGTAAAATGAGCAACAGCGCGACAGCGAATCGGAGCGCAGCAATGGTAATTTTGTCGCCAATCCAACCACCGATGCCGAACGTATTCATCGCAGAAAAAACCAGCGGTGTAATCGATACGGAAATGGCGAGCGCGAGAAAGAATCGTGCGTAGGGGCTCCGTGGCGGAACAAGCAGCGGCAATACAACCAAGGCCACATGCCCCCAAACCAGAACAGGCGACACCCGCTTGGTTGCGTCTCTTGGATCGCAAAGCAGCACGCGAAAGAGAAGATAGGCGAACAGAATATAGACCGGCAGTAGCATCAATTGATTCGGCTAGGCTGAAATCGCATACACCCCGGCATCCCGTTCGGGATAGCTCTCGTAAACGTGCTCGAACAGGGCGGAACACTTTTGTTGATACACCTCGGGCGTGTAAACACGCGGCAGCCCGGCGTCCAACACGTCCTCAATGGTGAGTTTCAGTTGTGCCCGCGCCCCGGACTTCTGACGCCAATTCAGGACGAGCAGTTGTTTCAAGCGGTCGAGCAATGCGCGGGCAACTTTCTTCACCTCGGCACGTTCCTCAGTGCTAAGCTCAGGCGCAGGCCGCGTGAGAATATCGAAGATCACCAATTCTTCCTCGGTCATATTCTCGCGCACGTGGCGTTGCTGCTCCTCACTCAGGCTGCGGCTCAACTTGAGCAGTTCCGCGAACAATTCCTCGATGTTGCGGCTGCCGGTGTTGTAGCTCTCGATCAGTTCCTCGAATTTCTCGGCAAAGTCGGCGCGAGTCTTGTTCAGGCGAATCAACTTTTCCAACTGAGCGCGAATTGCCGCCTTGAGCACCTCCAAGTCCGTGTTCTGGTGCTTGGACTCTTTGAACTTCGACGCCAGCGCGTTGAAATCAATCTTCGACAAATCCATCACTGGCGCGGGCTTGGCCGGCATGTCCACGCCCGTGATTGAAGCGTCGAGCAGCTTGGCAATTTCGCCCATGACTTCCGTGATGTCTGCCGGGTTCGGGTTGAGCTTGGTCCGAATGGCGTCGGCGATGGCAGCGAGCGTGGCGACGCGACCGGCAAACTCCAGTGCCGCTGGGTCGGGCTTCACAGCGCGGTAAAGTGTGTTGACGATTCGCTCGTGCCCGAAAAAATCCCGGCGCACCGGGTCGGGCGAAATCAGGGCGTTGCGGGCATCCTCAATCCGCTGTAAGCGCTCGAAACTTCCAGCGGCGAGTTGCTCGATGGCAGGGAGCACCACTTGATGCATGGCGCAGAAAGCAGTCGCCTCATCAATGGCTCGACGCAAATCGGCGACTAACTTGGCCTTGTCTTTCACCGGATTCTTACCGCCCTTCCCTGCCCCGTAGATGGCCAGCGCCTTTTCCAGCGAAGCAAAGACGTTCGCGTAATCCACGATCATGCCGCTGTGCTTGCCGGGGAAAACTCGGTTGGCCCGCGCAATTGTCTGCATCAGCGTGTGATTGCGCATCGGCTTGTCGAGATACACTGTGGAACAGCTCGGCGCGTCGAACCCGGTCAGCCACATGGCGCAGACAAATACCAACCGCAGCGGGTCGTCGGTGTCCTTGAACTTCTCATCCAGCGGCGGCTGTGATTCCACCATCCGCTTTCGATGTGGCACAATGTCCAACCCGTGCTTCCGCATCTGCTCAATCTCATTCTGACCAGGCGAGACAATCAGCGCCATGTCGGTGCTCTCCAGCACCCGCAGCCGCTCCTGCAATTCGTCTTTCTGTTCGACCGTCAAACCGTGTTTGCCCAATTCCAGCCGCACGCGCCGTTTCTCCGCTTCCCAGTGCTTCCGCACCTTGTCGTGCATCTTGAGCGCCGTGGCCTTGTCAATGGACACCACCATCGCCTTGCCGACGAAGCCGCGTCCGAGGAAATGCCGCACGATGTCCTGGGCAACCGTGTCCAGCCGGTCGTCGCGGGTGAGAATGTGGTATTGCCGGCTCAACTCCCGTTCGAGCTTCGCTTCCTGCTCGGGGTCGAGTTCCGCCGCTTCGATGAGGTTGTAGATGTCCTCGTTCAGGTCCGGGTTCACGAGCTGCAACTCCGGCGTGCGGTTCTCATAGAACAGCGGCACGGTCGCGCCGTCCTCGACGGATTGCTGAAAGTCGTAGATGGAAACGTAATCGCCGAACACTTCCTTGGTCCGCTCCTCGCCCGCGATCAGCGGCGTGCCGGTGAAAGCCAGGAACAACGCCTTGGGCAACGCCGCGCGCATGTTCAACGCCAGCGTGTCGTATTGGCTGCGATGCGCTTCGTCGGTCAGCACAATCACGTCGGGCCGGTCGCATAACACGGGCATTTGCTCCGTAGCCCCTGACGTGAGGAAGGGGACATGCGGCCTCCGTTTCGAGTTCCACCTGCCCGGACAGCAGACGCGGCAGCAGCAGGTCGCGCGTCCGGCGGAGGTTTTGGATTTGCAGATGCAGCTTGTAGATGAGGCGGAAGCTCGGCGCGACGATGGCGGAGAATTGGTCGAGCAACGCGCGCGGCGGCTGGGCAATCTGGAAATCGTCGAAGCACTGCTCTTGCACGCGCTGGCGACCGGTTGCGCCGGACATGCTTTTGATGGCGACGCCGCGAAACTCGTCGCTGCGGGCGAGGCAATAGACGAACTCTGGCGTTAGCGTGCGCGAGCGAAGGACGATGAACTCGGTCGAGCCGAAGGCGACGGCTTTGTCGTCAGGCAGGAATTGGACGAATCCGGTCTTGCCGTTCTCCAGGCAGGGCGTGATGCGGGCGAAGAGCGTGTCGCCGTTCTGGAATTTCGCGCCGCTGTTGCCTTCGCGGGATTCGATGTCGGAGATGAGCATTGAGTCATTGGAGAGGCAGCCCATCGGAACGAAGGGCTTCTCGCCGTCGCGCGGAACGGTAACGCGCGGGTTGATGTGAACGCAGTCAGGCACGAGCTTCACCTCCCAGCCTTTGGGGATGTGGCCGAAGGGGGAGGCGACGCGGGGGTGGGTTTCGTGGCCGGGGAAGCGGAAGTGGACGAACCACTCGCGGTAGAGGGCGCGGGC
>CAYXQJ010000121.1:0-5020 GCA_964467455.1 uncultured Hyphomicrobiales bacterium
GGCGGCGGCGGCGGCGGCGACGGCGGCACTCCGGGCGTTGACAATGCAGCGGGCGGCGGCGGCGGGCACACTGGTGGCAATGGCGGCAATGAGACCGCGGCATCATCTTTCAATTCGGGCGACGACCCAGCAGATTCCGACGGCACCGACGGTGGGGCTATCAGCGGTGTTCCCAGCTCTCCGGCCAATCCCGGCACCGTTTCTTTTGTCTGCCTCGGTGCATTGCCCGTGACGCTGATTAATTTTAAAGCAATCATCCAAAACACCAATGTCCATTTGCATTGGAGCACGGCGGTGGAAAAAAACAACCGGGGCTACGAGGTGGAGCGCAGTGCCGACGGTCGCCATTGGTCGGCGCTCGGTTTTGTGCCGGGCAGCGGCAACACGGCCACCCGCCGCGATTATTCATTTTCGGATGAAACTCCCTACGCCGGCATCAATTATTACCGCCTCAAACAAATGGACACCGATGGCAAATTCGAATACTCGCCAATGGTGGTGGCCGATGTGCGTGCCACCGAGCAGCAATTCGAGGTGTTCCCGAATCCTTCTACCACGGGCGAATTGTCCGTCCGCATGGTGAGCAAAACCGAAGGCGATGCCCTGCTCGAAATCTTCGACTGGGCGGGCTACAAAGTTTGGAAAGAAAAAATCCATTTGGTGGAAGGCACCCTTGTTTGGCCGGTTTCGATGACTACCTATCCCAAAGGTGCTTACACCGCCCGACTCGAACTGCCCGGAGGGCAGATGCGGTACAAAAAGATTTTGTTGCAGTAAAAAATTCCTACCATTTAGGCATTACTTTTGTGGGTCGCACAAGTAGTTTTTTAACCAAAACTGATTACACCGTATGAATAAACCACGCTTTTTTACTCGTGAAAGTTACTTGCCTTTTTTTCAGTTTTCCTTGAAAACTGCCTTTATCGCGCTGCTATTCTCCTGCGGTTTTATTGGGGAAACGAATGGGCAATGCCCGCCCCCCCTCACTGTCAATGGCCCAGGTTCGCAGGTATGGACAGCCCCGGCTACAGGCGGCCCTTGGAATGTGAAGATTACAGCTAAAGGCGGCGGTGGCGGGAACATAGATGCATTTCCGCCTGCTACCGGCGGCGGCGGCGGTGCCACTATGATTGGTAATTTTGTAATAAACAATAACGTGAGAATCCGCGCTGTGGCTGGCGGCGGCGGCGGCTCAGCAGCCAACGTGGCTGGCGGCGGCGGCGGCGGTTCGGGTGCAGTTAACTGCGGCAACCCTCAAGATTGCCTCAATGGCTTTATTCTCATACTCGCTGCAGGTGGAAATGGGGAAGGTTTTGAGAACGGCACACCGGCTTTATCTTCGACGGGCGACGGTTCACCCGGTTTAGGTTGCGGTTCTGATTGCGGCGGCGGCGGCGGCGCTCCCAATGGAAATGGAGGAAGTGGATCTGGTACTGGCAGTGGCGGTGGTGGTGGCGCGGTATTCTTGAATGGCATATCTGCCGGTGGCACAGGTGGCCCTGTTGGTTCTGGCAACAACGGCGGTAATGGCATGGGCGGCGGTGGCGGCGGCGGAAGCGATGGTCCAGGCGGTGGTGGCGGCTATGCCGGTGGCGATGCGGGTGATGGCGGTACCGCAGCCCAATCCTTCAACTCAGGAACTGACCAAGACAACAGTGATGGCTTACCAGATACAGGCCCTCTCTTCGGCTCAGTAGTCATCGAATGTCTCGGCGCACTGCCCGTAGAACTCATCAACTTCAAGGCTCACATCCAAAATAGCGGGGTCAAACTGCTCTGGAGCACTGCCACGGAAAAAAACAATAAAGGCTACGATTTGGAGCGCAGCTCCGACAACCGTACCTGGACGACGCTCGGCTTTGTACCCGGCAATGGTGATTCTTTCCGCCAAAACGACTACAATTTCACCGATGCCAATCCACTGCCGGGCATCAATTACTACCGCCTGAAGCAGATGGATATGGACGACGACTTCGAGTACTCGCCGATGGTGGTGGCCGATGTGCGCTCCAATGGGCTTCAACTTGATATTTTCCCCAACCCCTCCGTAGATGGCGAAATCTCTATCCGCGCCGTCAGCCAAGGGGAGGGCAACGCGCTGTTGGAAGTTTATGATTGGTTGGGCTACAAAGTCTATAAGGAACAGGTGTACTTGTACGAAGGCACCATGGTGTATCCCATTTCGCTGGCTACTTTCCCGAAGGGGTCTTACAACGTCCGTTTGGAAATGCCCGATGGACAGGTGCATTTCAAAAAAATTGTGTTGCAATAATTCACCAAACCACAGCATGAAGAAGCAACCCTTCCAATGGATTTTTCCGTTGGAAGGGTTTTTTGTTGGCCGTCCTTTTCACGGCGCTCAATGTTGTCGCCGCAAGCTTTGCTGCGTTCGCCAAATCTCTCCTACCTTTGCCGCCCTTCTCCCGAACGTTGGGATTCATCAATCTACATCGAAACATGAGTTTAGTCGCAGTCGGAACCGTAGCGTTCGACGATATCGAAACCCCCTCCGGGCGAGCCGAAAAAGTAGTCGGCGGTGCCTGCACGTATATTTCTCTGGCAGCTTCCCATTTTGTGAAACCCGTGCGCATCGTGTCTGTCGTGGGCGACGATTTCCCAGAAGAAACATTGGATTATCTGAAAAAACGCGGCGTTGACCTCGAAGGTTTGCAAATAAAAAAGGGTGAAAAATCCTTCTTTTGGGCGGGCAAATATTACCGCGACCTCAACACCCGCGACACCCTGGACACCCAACTGAATGTGCTGGCAGACTTCGACCCGGTGCTGCCGCCCACCTACCGCAACGCCGAATATCTTATGCTTGGCAACCTGACCCCGCAGGTGCAAATGCGCGTGCTCCAACAACTCAAGCACCGCCCCAAACTCGTGGCGCTCGATACGATGAATTTCTGGATGAACACGGCCATGAGCGACCTCTTGAAGGTGCTCAAAAAGGTGGACGTGCTGACCATCAATGATGAAGAAGCCCGCCAACTTTCGGGCGAACATTCGTTGGTCAATGCCGCCAAAATCATCCACAAAATGGGGCCTAAGTACCTCATTATCAAAAAAGGAGAACATGGTGCATTGTTGTTTCACCGGGGGGAAATTTTCTTTGCACCCGCCTTGCCCTTGGCCGAAGTGGTGGACCCCACTGGTGCCGGCGACACCTTTGCCGGCGGCTTTATTGGCTGGATGGCGAAGACGGGCGATTTGTCGTTCGGCAATATGAAACGCGCTATTATTTATGGTTCGGCGATGGCCTCGTTTTGTGTAGAAAAATTCGGCATCGAACGGCTCAAAGGACTCACGCCAGCCATGATTCAGAAAAGGGTGCAGCAATTCGCCGACCTCGTTCGTTTTTAACCCCCTCTTGTTCCGCAAAACAGCAATCCATTCATCATAACTCAATCCGCTATGTTAGACGACCTTTTTGGCAACCTGCAAAAGCAGCAGGAAGAACTTAAACAAAAATTGGCCGACATCATCGTGGAAGCTGAAGCTGGCGATGGTGCGGTGACGGTGAAAGCCGGGGCTGATATGCACATCGAGAACATCAAAATTGATGTTTCCAAAATGGATGTGAGCGACCCGGAGCAAGTGGAAGACCTGCTCGTGGTGGCCGTCAACCGTGCACTGGAACTGGCGCAGCAAAGAGCCGCCGCAGAAACCCACAAACTTTTGGGCGGTATGCTGCCGGGCGGCATGGGCGATTTCCTAAAACCGTAGGACAACCCGAAGTGTCGGTTTCGCACCTTTTCTTGACTTGCCGTCCTATACTTTTGGAGGTTGGCCGACGTTTATTTGCCCGATGTAAAAAACTGGCCGTCGGTCGGTAGGATACCTGAAACAGCACCGACTGGCCGTCGGCGATACGATTTGAAATACTCCTGCATCTTAAAAATACGATTCGAATGCGACTTCTTTTTCTCTTGTCTTTTGCCTTGATTTACAATGCAATAAGTGCACAAACCACTTCTGAAAAACTCGAAGCCTACTTTTCTTTCGATGATTGCAAGGGCTTGGACGATAGCGGCAATGGCTCCAGCGCCGCATTCATAGGCAACATTGAGTGCGATTGCGGTATGCGCGATTCGTCGTATCGTTTCGACGGCAACGACGATGCCATCTATGTGGTTGGCCCTTTTGCCGATGTATTCACCACGAGCGATTTCACGGTCAGTTTTTATATGCGCACCCCCGACGGGCAGCCGCAGGGTGGTTCGCAACTGCTCATGGCAAAGCAAGCAAATTGCAGCACGACACAGGCATTTTGGATACGCTATGCTGCCAAAACAGGTATCATCTCTTCTGGCATTAGTGAAAATGACACATTGTCTGTGACGGTCGCAGGTGAAGTGGACAAAGCCCCGTGTTGGCAATATATCACCCTGACCCGCAGCAATACGGTGTATTCACTTTACATCAACGGTGTGCTGCGCGACCAAAAATCTTCGCCGGCGCGGCTCAACCTTACCTCCACTGCTGTCCTGAAAATTGGCGAGCCAGTGTGTCCGCTCGACCAGCCGTTCTTAGGAAATTTTGACGAATTGCGTTTTCATAGCAAGGCGCTCAATGTGGAAGAAATCAGCCGCCACAACCTTCGCGCCGACCAAATCCTAAATGGCGATACCCTGATTTACCTCGGCAACTCTTTCCAAATCACGACATCGGCACCATGTGCGGCTGAGTACAACTGGTCGCCCAGCACAGGTGTTTCGGACCCTTCCGCCCAAAATCCCATGCTTACCCCCGAGGCTCCGACTCTTTACACAATTACCATCGAATATGCGGACTGCCTCGCCACCGACACTATCCGCGTCAATGTCATTGACCCCGACACCTTGGACTGCTCTAATATATTCATTCCCAATGCCTTTACGCCGGGTGGTTCGCCTGGCCGCAACGATATATTTGGAATCAGTAACCCTTTTGCTGTCCGCGATTTTATTTCTTTTGAAATATTCGACCGTTGGGGCGGGCGCGTTTTTTCTGCGGAAGATGCATTTGGCACTTGGGA
>CAYXQJ010000122.1:0-5006 GCA_964467455.1 uncultured Hyphomicrobiales bacterium
GCTCTGGGCGCAGCCAGCGCCGCGTCGCTGTGGGTCGTTCGCACGCACGACGGCGACTGCTTCGTGGGATCCACGGATGCGTCAGCGGGCGACGAATTCCCGCTGCGCGAGCGGACCACGCATCAGTTCTGCACACCCCCGCTGAGCACAATCTGGTGCGCGCATCGCTGGGACGCTCCTGCGACTGCTACTACTATTGCACCGCCCACTCTCTACGGCCGCGTCTTGCACTACTACGACAATGCGCGCCTGATGATGGCGGCAAGCTCTCCACAGCGCAAACGGGTTGCTGGCGAAGCGCACTATCCAACGGCGCGCTTGGGAACGCAGCCCGTCCCTCATTTGTACTGCTACCAGTGGGTCGACGCCCCTCCTGCGAGTCCTCAAGGACTACTGCTGTCGTGGTGCTTGCCGCTCGAGGACTTGTCGTAGCTGGACCCCCATTCAGCGAAAAGTCCGTCGGGGGGGGGGGGGAGAGATAGAGCTGGACCCCCTGTGCTCGCTGAGCTTACTGTTTCTTCGTAGAAAGTTCCAGGAGCTTTCCCTAGTCTCCCCTCCCCCGTACGTAGGGGGAGGGTAGCTGGACCCTCTGTGCTTGCTGAGCTTACTGTACTTCTCTCTCTCTCTCTCTCTCTCTCTCTCTCTCTCTTTTTGTCAAGAAATAAAAAGTTGTGAATTAACAAAGATCAGGAAGATAGAGGGAGCACAGGAAACTCAGCAAGCACAGGGGGTCCAGCCCTATAGTACTATGGGGGTGGGATCCGGAGTCACAGGTGACTCAGCAAGCACAGGGGCTCCAGCTCATACGGACCGTGTTCTAAAAATAGGGACAGCCCAGTTGACTCAGCAAGCACAGGGGGTCCAGCCCCTAGTCAAAAAACTTTGACTAGTTGATTTCTTCTTGTTCTTCTTGTTCTTCTTCAACTTGCGGCTTCTTGCGGCGCTTGATAGGAGCAGGAGCAGCAGGAGCAGCGGGACGGCGCACGGCGACAAAGATGGCATTGTCGCGATTGAGCACCACGCTCGGAACAGCCATGGCGTAGTAGCGCCACTGCGTGGGGTCCGCAGGCAACTGACCAGTGATGACGAGGAGAGTAGTAGTAGTAGGAGCAGCGGCAGCAGCAGCTTTGCGAGACGGGAACAGGTCTTGCATGTCCTTGAGCGCCACTGTGGTGCACTTCTCCTCCAGATACGCCTGGAGCTCCCATTGGATGCCGAGGATGGAGAGCGCACTGACGCCGGGCTTGCAGAAGCGCGCATCGACGCAGCAGGCCGCCGTAAAGGGCACGACGTGGTGCGGCATGACGCGCTTCCACAGCGCCAGATCGGGCGTGAGTCCGTCGCCCGGCAGCTGGCGGCAGAAGTTGTCCCACAGGGTGAGGGACAGCGTCAGCGGCTGCGCATCGGGCGCCTCCTTGAGCGTAACCCACTGGCGGTGCACCAGCGTGGTGCGCAGACGGCGGTCGGTGACGTTGGGCACGAGCTCCCACGTGGCGAGCACGCGATGCACACCCGGCGCCGTGGCCGTGCCTCCCGTGGCCCAGCGGATCAGGAACACGGGGCCCTTGCCGTCGACGGGCAGCGGCATGGGCACGGGCTCGTTGGTATCCAGGTGCGTCCAGGGCGTGGCGCGCACGACCGTGGTGGCGTTGAGAAACACGCGCCCATCGGCAGCGGTGCGCTCGACGCAGTCCACCACGCGCACCTCGTCCAGCACGTCCACCACAGCGAGAGCAGTGGAGGGGACCGAGAGGGAGACGACGCCGTGACTGACCAGGGCGCTCACGACGTGGCCCTCGGGCACGCGCAGCTGCAACCGCGCGCGGTCGCCCTGTACGTGTCCGGCCACGAGGAGGCCTTGAATTGAAGTCACCGCACCGTCGGCGGCGGCGGCGGGCGCGGCCCAGGTGGTGAAGAGCGACGCATAGTCCATGATGAAGCCCTCTGTTGAGATATCAGTTTGGAGGGGTTGCAATCGCCGCGCGACCGGGTGCAGACGCGGCCCATTTTGGTGCTTTACGAAATTCTCTCCTGTCAAAAACCCGGCGAGATGGGGGTCACGCGGCGGGCAATTTCGCTTGCTGTAGCAGGTCCTCGTCGTCGTCATGCAGCGCGTTGAGGTGTCGCAGTTCGCCCTCCTCATGAAGAGCCCCGACGCGCTGCGCAAGCTGGCCGGCGAGCAAGTGAACACCGCTCAGGTGCGCGCGCGGGTTAGCTGGCTGCTGGAGGTGGAAGACGCCTCGCAGCTCGAGTTTGCGCACGACCTGGTCCACCGCGAGCCGCCCGTGGCCACATTTCACGCCACGCTGGCTGCGATCTTGCACGAGCCGCTCGGCACGTCTCGGAAGCGGGCGGCGCCTAGTGTCCCCCTGCTGGAAGTGTGGCTGCAGCTCGAGGAGGTGGCGTGCAAGCGCACGCTCCTGATGCATAGCGCCGCGCTGCCCGCACTGTGCAAGCAGTACGGCATTGACTTGCGCCGCAAGGCAAGCAAGAACAACTTCAAGTTCCCCCACCAGGAGAAGTTCACCGAGTGCGATCGGGACGAGTTGTGCCAGAAGCTGGCCAAGCATGGTCTGGCGCGTGCATCAAGCATGCAGTACGACGCCGAGGTGTCGCCTGCCGCGCAGGCCGAGGTGGGGCGCTTGGAGGCCGAGGCGCGCAAGCGGGCCAAGTGAATGAACGCTACTTTCTTACGCACGCCTTGGCACTCTCCATCGCAATAGCGCACCGCCTTGCCGCGCACCCGCGCACAGGCAGTAGGTGCGTCAATGTTGACCACACGCGGCGCGGGCATGCGAATGGCGCGCTCTGCAAGTGGGACACGAGCCCCAGCGCGCGGGCCTCCTCGGGGGGCGCTGCAGCCGCTGGCCAGCGCAGCACCAGCTCGGCGCGCAAACAGCCACTCAAGCTCCTGGTCGTGGCGCTGCTGCTCTCTTTCGATGGCGGCTGCACTCGGTGGGCCAACTGCACCCAGCGGAGCGCGTGCGGCAGCGCCTTGGCAGCGGTAGCAGGTGGTCAGGCGCCCCGACAGCCGCTCCTCCCGGCGGCCGTGAACTCGGTCTCAAAGGCGTCGCGCCAACGCAAACGCAGCCCCTCCATTCGCGTTTCCATCGCTCCGCGCTCGGCCAGCTTTTCGTGCTTTGCGAATTTCTCGCCAAGTCTGGCCCGGAGAAAATGGGTCGCGCCTGGGGCATTTGGCTCGCTCTAGCAGGGTCCTCTCATGAAGCGCGCTCTCACCGCCCCGCCCACTGTGGTCGCGGCCGCCGCTGTGTCGCAGTTTGATGTGGGCGGCGCCGAGCAAGCGTGCACCGCCATTGCCGTGGTCGCGTGCGCCGACCGCCTCGCTGGCCACGCAGCGTCTGCCGAGCGCCTCACGCTGTGGGTGCACCAGGGCGCCGCGCTGTATGGCGTGTGGCAAAAGCAGCAGCAACACTCGTACGCGCACGCCAAGGAGGTGGTGGAGCTGGTGAGTCCCGCGTGGCCCATTTGCGTGGGGCGCGAGTACGGCGGCGCGCTGTGGACGCCGTGTGAGGAGGAGGAGCAACCGACGCCCTCGCTGGATCAAGCGCTCGACTCCGAGGCCAACGCGCAAGTGGCCGTGCTGACGTGTGGCGCGTACTCGGTGGCGCTGCTGAGCGCGACGGAGCTCTTTGACAGCCACGAGCGAGAGCCGGGTGCGACGCTGGTGCAGTTCGAGTCGCGCGCCGCACTGCTGGACCACCTGCGCGAGCGCTTCCCCGATCCCACGATGCAGTACTCGCTGTGCATGGTGCAGCGCCGCACGCAGTACCGCGCGCCCACGACGTATGGCAAGCAGGACGCGGCGTTTGCAGCGGCCGATCGCTTGCCGCCCGGCTTTTACCACGTGTGGGCACGCGACGTCAGCGACAAGGGGTTCAAGGAGTACCAGGTGGCGGGTTTGGAGGACTTTTATCACTACTACTCGCGCCTGGAGCCAGCACGCCGGGTGCACTACGACATTGCCCGCACTGGTCGACCCGTGGACCTGTACGTGGACCTCGAGTTTGACGTGGAGCACAACCCCGGCCGCGACGGACGCGCCATGCTCGACGCGTTCCTGGAGCTGGTGGGCGGGGGGGAGTTTGACGTGTACGACTCGGGCAACAGCGAGCGCGTCTCGTACCACGTGCACCACCACGGCATGGCGTTTGCCAACACGGACGCGCTGGGTGCTTTTATGCATCGCCTGGACGAGCGCGCGCCCGACGAGCTGCGCGTGTGGCGCGAAGTGTGGGACACGACGAAGGAGCGCGTGCTGAAGCGCCGCTTCTTCGCCGACATGGCCGTGTACACAGCCAACCGCTGCTTCCGCCTGTGCTACTCGACCAAGTTTGGCGGACAGCGCCCGTTCCGCCCGCTGCTGGGAGACGCCAACGCGGTGGAGCGCGAGCCCTTTCTCCGCTCGCTTCTCGTCATGACGCCCTCGCTGGCCCACTACGTCGCGCAGCAGCCGCAGTCGCCGCCGCAGCAGCAGCAGCAGGAGCAGGAGCACGAGCAGCAGCGCTCCACCTGCCTGAATCCGATGAGCGAGCTTCCAGGGCCGCTGGCCGACTTGGCGCGCGCTGTGGAGCAGCACTACCGCCCCGAGCGGATGCGCGGGTTCCAGGCGGCGCCGCTGGGCCTGCTGACGTTTAGCATGGTCAAGCACGATTGTGAGATTTGCCACGACACGCACAACAACCAGGTGTACGTGGTGGTCGACCTCAAGCTGCGCGTCATGTACGCCAAGTGCCACGCGCAGCGCAACAAGACGGGTGCCGCTGTGCCGTTTCCCGACTGGCTGGGCCCGCTGTCCATGGTGTACGTGGACGAGCTGGCGGCGGACCGTTGCACGTTCCCGGCCCACTCGTCGGCGGCGCGCCTGATCCTGACTCTGGCCGGCGCCGTGTATGGCAAATCGCGCACGGCACCTCCCCTCCCGGCCCCTGGCACGGCCGCGGTTCGCTACGAGCGCGCTCTGCAGCGCCACGTGGTCCCGCTGCCGG
>CAYXQJ010000123.1:0-4900 GCA_964467455.1 uncultured Hyphomicrobiales bacterium
GTGAGGCAGGAAAGCCCTGCCGTACCGATTTATATAGCGCTGAACTGACATGGCGTTCCCAAGTCGAAACCAAGTGTGAAATCATCAACACCAAAACCGTGGTCGCTGCCGGAATCATCCACATCGCGCCAGCGAAAGAAGATTTCCTGTGCCGGGCCGACGGAAACGCCGCTCAGGACGACGTTGAAGGATTGGCGGTTGGTCGGGGCATTGCCATCCAGCGCGCCGGCGGCCCCAACGGTAGGAGTGACAAAGTTCAGCGCCGGGACACTGGTCCAGGCAGCCGTGTTTGCCGCATCCGAATCCGTGATTGAGCCGGTGCTGATCCGATACGAGAAAGCCAGCGTATGCGCTGCGGGGTTGCCGCTATTTCGCCACTGTTCGCCGGTGTAAGCGATGGTGACATTGGTGAACGTGGCGGTCGTGTCGTTGGTGAAACGAACCCCATAGGCAAAGTTACCTGGCGTGCCGGAAGCCAGCGAACCGAGCGTGCGATCGGTCAAATTGCTGATACCGGTCACGCCGTAGCTGTAGAGCGCTCCGGTGTTGGCGCTGCCAGGGCCCGCGCTGTAAGCGGTCACCGGTCCGCCGAGCGTCTTGGAGGCGTACCATCCCGGCAAGGTCGAATTGTCCGCCCATGGATTGCTCGTCCCGCTCGTTGCCAACGAGTCAAAATTTTGCGCGTAAGTTCCCGCGCTCAGCGGAATTTGCGCTCGCACGGGGAATGCGGAAATTCCGGCGAGCCACACCAGCGCGGCAAGAACAGGAAAGATTCGGTTTTTCATTCGTGTGCGTCATTCTGCGGCCTCGCTTCAGCGACCGCATCCGAGGTCGGGTGATTATTGGCCTAACGGGCTGGGGATGAAAGGGCTTTTCCATTCGCAGAACCTTGGCTGCGGTATTGCCTCCGCGTTACGCGCGAACTACCATTCATTTACTTGTGCTCTCCGACCTAACCCCGCATGGGATGGCAATCCCCGGATCACTGCGATGAAACGGCTTGGCATTCTCGTTGGATTGATCCTGGTGATTGCATTCGGGCTGTTGCTCTTTTGGCCGGCATCAACCCGTCCGCGCAACGCCCCAAGGTTCGTGCCGGGCAGAATCCAGCCCGTTGGGAACTACACCGCCACTCACTACGATTGGATTGATCGCAGGCCATTCGTGGATAACAAGGTCTGGATTTTTGGAATGCGGAACGGCACCAACCACTACCACTGTCTCTATGATCTGCAGGAGCGAATGATAGTGGGGGAGTTGCACCACGGCGGGATGCAATTGGTAAATGGAGACGGCACGAAAATGTTGGTGGTTGGGGACGGCTCGCCAACGGCCAATCTGAAAGAAAGGGTTCTCCTGCTGCTCCAACGAATTTCCGGCGGGAAATTCAAACCGAACGTCAATCAAACCGAGTCCTACTGGGTGTTGAACCTCAAGGACAATTCAACCAAGCGCGTCGGCGCAGTGTCGCAATACCCCGGGACGGGCAGCCGATGGTACACCTCGCCGAATTTGCGTTATGGCGGCACATCGCCCACTACGGAGGATGGTGCCGCGTTCGTCCTCTTTGACTTTGCTAACGAAAGTTTCACCCGGGTATCGGTGCGCGGGCGGATTATCGGATGGTGGGATGACCAGAATGTTTTGCTGCAAGCCCGCAATCACGACTTTGTGCTCCATGATGTCGTGAACCAGCAAACCACCGTCCTGTTTGGTGCCGAGATCATTCGCCAGACATTGAAGCAATTGAATCTGCCGAGTGATCCGGCTGAGGTGGAGGCGTTCGCCAACTGGAATGGGACGGCGTACGATTTCTACTTTGCTGAAAAGGAATACGAGTTTCGCGCGAAGCGTAGTTTTCTCCTGAAAGCCGAACGCGCCTTACCCGCACCGACACTGAAACTCGTTGCCGCGGAATTCAAATTTGAATGGGGCGGACATCTGGACGCTTCGGCCACTCATTTTCTGTATCAGGGCGAGTCCGGTGCACCGGGGAACGGCGGAAATGGCGCGGTCTATCTGCGCGATTTGTCCGACAACTCGGTCCGAACCTTGGTGCCGCCAGACAACAAGGGGCAATACTCCATCCCGCGTTTTTACCGCGATGAGGTGATTTACTATCGCGACCGCGTTCTTTGGCGAATCGGATTGGACGGCCGCAACAATGGGCCGCTCTTCTTGCCAACGAATTCCCAAGCCAATCCTTGAGTTGTTGGAGACGGCCCCCCTTTGGACCGGGAGTCTTTCGTCATGAGTTCCCTGCTACGAAGTCGGAGTTGACTCCACTCCGCTGCGCCCGCAGATTTTCGCTCAATTATGAAAGTCCTCGCCGCGCCCGCCGGATTTCGCCCCGCGCCAACCTCCCGCTTTTCCGCGCCTACCGTTGATCAAGTCATGGTCGAGGAACGCGCCGCATCCTTCGGCAAACGCAGCATCAAGACCAGCGCCAAACTCGCCGGACTCAAGATGGCCGTGAGCATGTGCGACCTCACTACGCTCGAAGGCAAGGACACGCCCGGCAAGGTCGCCTATCTTTGTCGCAAAGCGCTCCAGCCCATTGAGGCGAAATACGACGTGCCAAGCTGTGCCGCCGTCTGCGTTTATCCGAACATGGTGAAATACGCGCGCAAGTTTCTCGGTGATGTTTCGCCCGTGAACATCGCTGCCGTGGCAACCGGTTTTCCCAGCGGTCAATTTCCCCTGCCCACCAAACTCAACGAAGTTCGCCGCGCCGTGGCCGATGGCGCGGATGAAATTGACATGGTCATTGACCGCTGCGCCTTCCTCGCCGGCGACCACGCGAAAGTGTTCGACGAAATCGCCGCCACGAAGGAAGCCTGCGGCCCGGCGCATCTGAAGGTCATTCTCGAAACCGGCGAACTCGTTACTTACGACAACGTCCGCCTCGCCAGCGAAATCGCGATGCAGGCCGGCGGCGATTTCATCAAGACCAGCACCGGCAAGGTGAATCCCGCCGCGACGATTCCCGTGACGCTCGTGATGCTCGAAGCCATCCGCGATTATTTCTTCGCCACCGGTATCCGCATCGGCATGAAGCCCGCGGGCGGCATCCGCAATTCCAAGCAGGCGCTCGCCTATCTCGTGATGGTGAAGGAAACGCTTGGCGACGACTGGCTGAATCCCGACCTGTTCCGCTTCGGCGCGAGCACGCTCGTCAACGACCTGCTCATGCAGATCGCCAAGCAGGCGGACGGCAATTATCAAAGCTCAGACTATTTCTCGCTGCCTTGATCTGCTTAAAAACAGTTAACCTTTGAAAGCCGCATTCAGCCAACTAGCACGACGGTATTTTTTCAGCGCTTGGCTGCCAGCCCTGATTGCCTTGGTAGTTTTTGGCCTGCTTTTCGTTAATGAGTTAAAGCTACACATTCCGTTCCTTGGTTGGGCACTTCTGCTCGTGTTGGCGGCCAGCCTGCTCGGCATTCTTGCGTCTGGAATCATTCAGCTGATCAAGGGGCGGAAGCTATGGGGAGCAATTAACTTGATGGCACTCCCGTTGGTTGGATTAGTCGTTTTTTGGGGCTTTAGCTATCTCATAGTCGCAGAAATGTTCAACGAGGAGCCGGATAATTTTGGAAAGAACATCGTTATTCCGGCTGATATGAAAGTTGGTGACCCCGTCGAAAGCTTCGATGAACCAGGTGAACCTGTGGTTGATGAACTTACAGAAAACATAGTTGCTGCGTTCACAACGAATAGCGCCTCCAGCAAAGGTTCAAGCGTTTCGAACGATCTCACGATTTTGAACGAGTTCGCGACCACCAATCGGCAAAAGCTGATCCAACATTTATCTGCCAGCCCTCGCTGGTTTGTTACCGAAGAAAGAGGAAAGCCCTATGCTTACCGCCGACTTACGATTGGAGGTCGCTGGCAAAACACCTTGAATGGCTTTTATGGCAGCTTCGATGTTGCACCGTCGTCCGAGCCGCATTTTCAAACACGCATCGTCATTGGTTTTGATGGGCCGGTGTTCGCTGATCCGTTTCGGAAAATTATCACAACCTCACAGGTTGGTGGCGGAGATGTGACAATTCGCGTCGTAGATGATAGAGAATCAAACCAAGGCAAAGAGTCTTACTTTGTCCTTCAGGCTACGCGAGCTTCCATCGAAGTGTTTGAACAGTCACGGATTGATGGAAGACCAGCAACGCAACTCGCTTTAGCTGAAATAAAACACGAACTGGAGGAAGCACTAAGTTCCACCAACATAGTGGCATTGGTTTCGCAGCCTGAGCCCGGAAGCAGTGAGCCAGCGCTCCAATTGGCGAAGGGCATGCAAGGCGGCATTTACCACGTTCGCGCATTTGCCAATCCTGGCGAAGTTGGTCGTGTCTATCTTAAGGTTTTCGAAGCCACACAAAACACTCCGCTTTCTGCTGAACGCATAGCCTCACGATCAGTTTCACGAATTGGTTGGTCAACAAACTCAAACGAGAAATTTCGCTATCAAAGCGAAATTACTGTTTACGAAGGCGATTGGGGAACATTTTATCCAGGCAGGTTTGAACTTTGGTTTATCCCTGATTCAGGTGGCCCGGAGCGAAAACTTATTGATAGGATCTTCCGCATCGAAGGCTGGATGCGATGATGTGAGCACGAAACCGAACTGATTGCTTTGTTATGAAAACAAAATTGAAACCTGTGAAACTCTCTGTCAAGCGCGCCGTTGCCGCGCCGTCGCATGCCGTCGTGCCGCTTAAGGAACGGCGCTTGAACTTCGGCAACAAATGGGATTACGCGCCTGCGCCGGAGGATTCCAAGAATTACGTCATCGCGCCGCAGCATGAGTTGTTCATCGGCGGCAAGTTCGTGAAGCCCGCGTCGGGAAAATATTTTGAGTCGGTCAATCCGGCCACGGAACAGACGCTCACGACGATTG
>CAYXQJ010000124.1:0-4857 GCA_964467455.1 uncultured Hyphomicrobiales bacterium
AACGGAGACGGCTAGTTTGAACTGCGTTGGCTCTGCTGGAACGAACTATTGGATTTGGCGTACTCCTGACCTGGCCAATCCGCTGGTCGCTTGGGAGTGGGTCGGCCAGGAAACTGCAGACGTGGATGGAAACTTCATGTTTGTGGACATTGGTCCTTATCCCGAGGGATCGTTTTATGTTCTGCAGCGCGAACCTTGATTCCTCAGACAGGAGTATTCACGAAGACCAACAACCGCCACCTCCGAAACAGCATCGGCCCTTACAAAGTTGCCGTTGGAGGCGATACAAGAACTCAACCATAAATTCGAACAACGACTCGAAACGGAGCAGTCGAGGAGCACAGAACAGCGACAATACAGGATCTAACGTACCGTGCTTGTCCAAACGATTAACCATCAACCGAACGGAGGTAAACATGAAAAACCAAAGCCAAACAAAATACTCCCAACAAAGCCGAGGTTCCGAACCGCCTTGGACCGTGAAGCTGCGGGCTTTGCTGGTGCTCGGCGGTTGGTGCTTGTTGCTTCCAACAGCGTTGGCTCAAGGCACGGCCTTCACCTACCAAGGGCGGCTGGACGAACCCTCCGGCCCGGCCAACGGCACGTATGATTTCACGTTCCGGCTCTACGACGCCGTCAGCGGCGGCAGCAGTCAGGGCGGGCCGCTGACCAACAGCGCGGTGACTGTCAGCGATGGTTATTTCACCGTGACGCTCGATTTCGGGTTGAATCCATTCAGCAGCGGCGCGGCGCGCTGGGTGGAGATTGCCGTGCGCACCAACGGCGGCAGCGCGTTTGGCATGCTGACTCCTCGTCAGGCGCTGACGCCCGCGCCTTACGCCATTTACTCGGGCAACGTCAGTGGCGCGGGCATCAGCGGGACAATCAACTCCGCCAGCATCGCCAACGGCAGCATTGGCGCGAACCAACTGGCCAACGCGTCGGTTACAAGCGCCAAACTGGCGGATGGCGCCGCGCTGGCGGAATTGCTGGACGACGATGGCGCGGGCAGCGGGCTGGACGCGGATTTGTTGGATGGCTTGCAGGCGTCGGCCTTCTGGCAACTGGGCGGGAACAATGTGTCTGCCGGTCAATTCCTGGGCAGCACGAATAGCCAGCCGCTGGAATTCAAAGTTGGCGGACTACGCGCGCTGCGGTTGGAAGACAACGGCGACTCAGCTTCCGATCCCGGCACGACTCCAGACGGAGCGCCCAATGTGATTGGCGGGTCACCACACAACTTTGTGGCGGCGGGAGTGGTGGGAGCGTTCATCGGCGGCGGCGGGGCGACAAACTCTTTTGGTCTCCCGTACACCAATTCGGTGTTGGCAGACTTCGGGGTGGTGGGTGGCGGTGCAGGAAACGTCAGCAGTGGCTCCTACTCGACGGTGGGTGGCGGTTTTCGTAATACCAGCAGCGGCAGTCGAGCAACGGTGAGCGGCGGTGTAAGTAATACCGGCAGTGGCGGTTTGGCAACGGTGAGCGGCGGTATAAGTAATACCGGCAGCGGCGAGTCCGCAACGGTGGGTGGCGGCGGAGGTAACATTAGCAGCGGCATATACGCGACAGTGCCGGGCGGATTATTGAACGTGGCTCAAGGGGATTACTCATTTGCCGCCGGCTCCTCCGCCAAAGCGAATCACTCCGGCGCCTTTGTATGGAGTGATTCCCAAAACGCCGATTTCGCTTCGACCAGCAGCAACCAATTCCTCATCCGCGCCTCGGGCGGCGTGGGGATTGGCGAGACGGCGCCGAAGGCTCCTTTGCATGTCACCGAAGGCAGTTCCAGCACGACCGCGGTAACCGCAAACGCCATCGCGGTGTTCGAGCGCTCCTCACACGCCTACGTGATGGTAGTGACGCCCACCAACCGCGAATCTGGCATCCTGTTCGGCAGTCCCACCGACGATTCGGACGGTGGCGTCCTTTTCAACGGCAACACGCCGCGCGGACTCGAGTTCCGCACCGGCGGCAACAACGTTAAAATGGTGATCGAATCCGGTGGGGACATCGGCATCGGCACGACCAACCCGGTCGAGCGGCTTCACGTGGTGGGCAATATCCTGGCGACGGGCACCATCACGCCCAACTCTGACCGCAACGCCAAGACGGACCTTGCGCCGACAGACTGCGCGGCGATTCTGCAACGCGTGGTGGCACTGCCTATCCAGCATTGGCGTTTCAAGAGTGAGGCGCCGGGCGTGCAGCACGTCGGCCCGATGGCGCAGGACTTCCATGCCGCGTTCGGTCTGGGCGCGCACGAGACGGCCATTACCACCGTGGACGCCGACGGTGTGGCACTGGCGGCGATTCAGGGACTCAATCACAAGGTGGAAGACAAAGCTCAGAAGTCAGAAGTCAGAATCCAGAAGCTCGAAGCGGAGAACGCGGAATTGAGAGTGCGCCTGGAGAAACTGGAAACCTTGCTGGCCCGGCAGAAGTGAGGCTTGCCATGAAAGCCAGCATCTCATCGAGAATGTTTCTCGCGAAGCGGCGCGGGATGAGTTCAGCGGCGCGCCACTTGTTGCCCGTGCTCCTGTCAGTGGTCGGGCTGATCCTCTCGCCGCGGCCTGTCGCGGGTGCGGATTGTGTGCTCGCCCCGCCGGGTCTGGTGGCCTGGTGGCTGGCGCAAGGCGATGCCACCGACCTGGTCGGCCCCAACCACGGCACAATTTCCGGTGCGACGTACACTGCCGGAAAAGTGGGCCAGGCATTCAGTTTCAACGGGGGTGCTGGCATTCTGGTTTCGGATTCCGCCGGACTGCGGCCCGCCACCCAGTTCACCATCGAAGGGTGGATCAAAACTCCGGGAATTTTGGAAGGTTCGATGGCTGGCTTCATCGTTGCGCGGTCGGGGAATGCCTTTACCGGTTATGAACTCCTCGTTGGCACTGCATCGCAAGCGGGACGGTTGCGTTTCACGATCAATGGCGGCATCGGCGGCGCGGATTTGTTCAGCACGAATAGTGTTACGGATGACTCCATTCATCATGTGGCCGCGACGTATGACGGCACGATGATGCGCGTCTATCTGGATGGCGTGCTCGATGGGCAACTGGCTTTCAATGAACCCATCGTTTATCAGCCTGGAGATCCCCTGTGGATTGGGCGGCGGGAATTCGCCTCCATTCCGGGGTACTTCATCGGATTGATCGATGAACTTTCCATTTACAACCGTGCGCTAACGGCCAGTGAAATCGCCGGAATCTACGCCGCTGGCAGTTCCGGCAAGTGCTTGCGCCGGATCAACTGGTTCAAGATTGCCGGCGGTGGCGGCGAAAGTACCAACACCACCCACCGCTTGCGCGGCACCGTTGGCCAGCACGATGCTGGTGGACCGCTCACGAACAACTCGATCTCACTCGTGGGCGGTTTCTGGCAGGCGGCGGATGAAGCCGATGCGGGGTGCGTGCCGATGTATTCAGGAATGGTCAGTTGGTGGCGCGGCGAGGGCGACGCCACTGATGCCTTGGGTAACAACTCTCCCAATCAAACGATCGGCGTACCACAATTCGTCAATGCCGAGGTTGGTCAGGGGATCAAGCTGGACGGTAACAGCGGTTTCGCGGTCGCCGACAACGATAGTCTGGACTTTGGCGCTGCCGTTTCATTCACCATCGAGAGCTGGATCCGCATTGATGGAGTTTTTGCCAATGACAGTTTGTTCGTGGACAAGCGCCAACCCGGGGGCGGACTGGGCTACGGCCTTGGTTTGTTGGGTAGCAATTCCGGCGCGGACACGCGGCGGTTTTATGTCTTTGCTCAGGATGGAGTCAACAGCGTGCAGGCGCTCACGGCGCCGGTGCTGGACGGCGGTTTTCACCATGTCGCGGTTGTTCTCAATCGCGCAAACTCATCGGTGGGCATTTACTTGGACGGGGTGCTCCAGCAAAACAATTCGATTGGATCGCTGGCCAACTTTGCCAACAGCGGACGCTTCTTCATCGGTCATCAGTCCTTGGATGTGCCCAACACCACGGGTGTCCCTTTCAACGGCGTTCTGGATGAGATGGTCATCTACAATCGCGCGCTATCTGCTGCCGAGATTCAGGCTGTTTACATGGCGGGCAGTTTCGGCCGCTGTGACACGCGACCGATCCTGAACATCGCCGCGCTGCCCGGGGCCGTGCGCTTGACGTGGCCGACCAACGCCACCGGCTACCTGCTCGAAACGAACAGTTCACTCGCGCTTCCCGCTGGCTGGGGCGTGCTCACGTCCAATTACGGCATCCTCAATACAAACTACGCCGTCACCAATGCCGTTGGTGGCGCGACTCGATTTTACCGGTTAAGCAAACCGTAAAACGGGATGGCCAGGTGACATTTATGTTTTCACAAACGTCTCTGCCAGCGCCACCGCCTTTAGCATCGCCTTGCTCTTGTTCACTGTTTCCTGAAATTCGGCTTCGGGTTCGGAGTCGTTGACCCAGCCGCCGCCGGCTTGCACGTAGGCTTTGCCGTCCTTGAGCAGCGCCGTGCGGATGGTGATGCACGTGTCCAGATTGCCGTTGAAGCTGAAGTAGCCCACGCAACCGGCATACGGCCCGCGGGTCGTGCCTTCGAGTTCGGAGATGATCTGCATGGCGCGAATCTTCGGCGCGCCGCTGACCGTGCCCGCCGGAAACGTCGCGCGCATCAGGTCGTAGTTGGTTTTGTCCGACCCTAGCTTGCCCTCCACACTCGACACGATGTGCATCACGTGGCTGTAACGCTCGATGATCATCAGGTCCTTCACCTGCACGCTGCCGAAATCGCACACGCGGCCAATGTCGTTGCGCGCGAGATCCACGAGCATGACGTGTTCGGCGCGTTCCTTCGGGTCGGCGAGAAGTTCCTTTTCCAAAGCTACGTCCTCGT
>CAYXQJ010000125.1:0-4717 GCA_964467455.1 uncultured Hyphomicrobiales bacterium
CTAGCTGACTAGCTGACTAGCTGACTAGCTGACTAGCTGACTAGCTGACTAGCTGTCTAGCTGTCTAGCTGACTAGCATGGAACTGCTTACCGTTTTACGACTCCTCCACATCCTCCCCGGTGTCCTTTGGGCAGGATGGGCCTTTGCTCTTCCACTCTTCATTGAGCCGGCGACGCGCGCAGCCGGACCGGCTGGTGGTGCCTTCATGCAGGCGCTCACCGGCAAAACATCCTTGGTCAAGGTCATGTCACTAGCGCCGATCCTCGTGATCGTCTCTGGCATCTGGCTGTTATGGCTTGTCTCTAACGGACTCGATCCCGATTGGCTTTCAACAACTCACGGTGCCGTCCTCTTCACCGGCAGTATGCTTGGTATCGCGGCATTCTTCGGTGGAATGTTTTTTATCCGTCCGCTTGCGATGAAGATGGTACGCCTCGCCGATCAACCAGCGCAGCTCGCTGAGATTCGTAATGCAATGCGACGCAACACCCGCGTTATCGGTGTTCTGCTTGCATGTTGTGTAGCCTGCATGGCTTCAGCTCGATATCTAGCTTACTAGCCCTCTAGCCCTCTAGCCCTCTAGCTATCTAGCTCTCTAGCTGACTAGCTGACTAGCAAACGACCGTTTGGTTTACGATTTAACTTGACAACCCTCCGTAAAACTACGTACGTTCGCCGTAGTTCTTTTCGATAGTCACTCTCGTTTTGTTTTCACCTATCGTTTGGAGGTTGTTATGGGCTTCGCGAACAGTACACTTCGCTCCCTTCCCTTCGGTCAGGTCATCGGTTCGCCGATGATCGCTGCCATCCGCGCCCAGGCCTTAGCGGCACAGGCCACGGTGGACTTTATCAAGAATGTGGGGTTCACGCCCCCTGACCCAAACACGCCGGCAGATTTTGGCGATACCAGGTATGTGGTGTTCAAGTATTCGCGGCTGAAGACAGGGACGGGGTCGACGTCGGGAGGAAGCGCTCCCACGCCCGGCTCCGACACTGAAAAGATCGAGCTGCAGGTGCCGATCTTAACGATCGTGCCGATCCCGTACATCCGTTTGGATGAGATGACGATCGACTTCACGGCCAACATCACCGAACAACACGAGAACACGGCATCGAGCTCGAGCTCGGTAGCCACCGATACATCGTTGGACATCGGCTATAGTGCGTTCTTCTCGCCGGTGAAGGTGGGCTTCAATGCCAAGGTCTCGACGCGACATAACAGCAACCAAACAAGTTCGAGTCGGAATCGCGTTGAATACACGATGGACATTCACGTCCGTGCCGTACAAGATGAGATCCCCGCCGGACTGGGTCGCGTTCTTGGTATCCTCGAAGAGGCCATTCTCCAACGCAACGCATAACAGGAGGTCGCCATGGCTGACCTTCGAGAAGTGGTAGGCGCGATCTTGCGCGACATCACGGAGGCACGTGCGCAGGCCGATGCTGCATCACGCGACATGGCCGTGATGTATGCGAAGGATCCCATCCTACGTACGTTCACCGTCCCACGCACGGAGATCCGCGATCTCAAGCTTGATCTCAAGATCGCCGTCGGTGGCCTTGCCGAGACATCGGATGACAACGCTGCTCGAGAGACGCGGATGGACGAAGTCGTTAAGAAGCTGGCAAAGTCGCTACCGTTCCAGATCGACGAACAGTCCTTCCGGTCACTGCGTGCGTTGGCAACACCGATCATCACACGCGAAGCCATCATCAAGCTGTTGGATCCGGTGATCAAACAAACGGCGATGAAGGAAGCGAGTACAAAGCCGCGCAACGAACAACCGGAGCTGACTAAAAAGCTGATCAGCGAATGGTCGGATGCGTTGAAGAGCTTCAGCGATCTCTTCACCATGCGTGTGAAGGAGGTACTGTCTGCCCCCTCCCAAAAAACGATCGGTATCGAGGTGATCACAACGGAACTGAAAGACATTCCGTCGCACATGATCTCGACGATCAACATCACGCTTGATGTGAACGGTTTTGTACCACCCGATCGAGAGGAGTCGTAAGATGAGTGCCCTAACACCGCGAGCACTTGGCGATCTGCTTGGTGCTCCATTGCGCGCTCTGATCGAAGCGGAGGCGATCGCAGCACGCACGACGGCAGACTTCATCAAGGATGTGGGATTTGTACCGCCAACGTCAACAGCGCCGACGAAGAACGGTGTTGATGATATCGGTTCACCACGACTTGTGACGTTTCGATATCAGCGTGCAACAGCAGATGGCAAAGATGTTGATGCAACGATCAGCGTGCCGTTGCTCACCATCGTACCGATCCCGTCGCTGCAGATCAGTGAAGCCAAGATCGATCTGTCGCTGATCGTCACCGACGCTACCGGTTCTTCTTCGGGTTCACGTCCGCAGATCAAAGCCATTATGGCAACGCCACTTGTCAAGGGGCAGGTGGCACAAACAAACAAGCTGACGATGGACATTAGCATTACGCTGCAGCAAGCAGATCTGACGCACGGCATGATCAGTCTGATGAACATGTTGCAGGAAGGCATCGCAGAGAAACAGAAGGATCGACCGCAATGATGACATTCTTGCGAAGAGTTCTTTCTTCGATCAGCGTGTGGTGGGATCGTCTTCTCGGGCGCACGCCTGAGGAGGCGATCCCCGTCGTCGAAGTAAGCCGCGACCCGGGACTCACTTGTCCCGAATGTGGCACACGGATGAAGGTCACGATCGCTGACCTCCTCTCGGTGGGTGCCGTGGCATGTCCATCGTGTCACCTCGTGTTGGAAGTCGACACCGACAGATCGAAGGGGGCGTTGCAGGCGTTGTCGACGCTGGTCAACTCCCACCAACAAGCATCCGCATACATCGATGAGCAAGGTCGACTGGGGCGACCCACATCATAGGGCAGCCCTTCGTGATCGGCACCACGCCATGATCTCGACAGATCATTTCGGCTTCTTTCGAGTAGCTACCGTCGCCGAAGGAACGATGGAACCAGATGTGGCGGACGTTGTTGGCAACGGCATCACGAACAACATCGACTGAATTCTTTGGTGACGTCGTGATCATCACCGCATCAACGCCGTCCGGAATTGCCGCGATGTTCGGATAGCAGGCAACACCTTCCACATTCTGTTCTGTCGGGTGCAACCCAACCACATCGTATCCCGACGACCTCAGTTTTTGTGCGATAAGGCGCGAGACACTCTCCGGCTTACGCGACATACCTGCAATTGCGATGCGCTGTTGTGCGAGAAACTGCTCAACAACAGGCGGTGGCTTTTTAATAATGACCCTCGAAGGTAACGGTCAAAGATCACTACGTGATCGGTAGGCACCTATGACCTTTATCAGGTCATTAGACCTATGTTTGGTCACCGACATAGGGGTTTGTTATGCGCATGCGAGCCGTCGCGGCACATTCGATGATACTACTCGCACAGGCCTGGGCATTTGCTCAAGTGCCCATTGACCTCTCGCGGGCCAAAGAGTTCCGTCTGACGCAGAGGTTCGATCTTGGCGGACAGATCAGTTCGATTGCCTACAATGAGGCATTCTGTGGGAACAGTGATCTCAATGTGATCACGACGGGCGTTTCTGGTCGCGGTAGAGTTACATGGAGGACCACTCCCAACATCGATACCACGAACCTGTTTGACTGGAACGGGATTCGATCTCCATATATCCTAGTTCCACTTGATTACGATGGCATAGCACCTCTCGAATACGTCAATGCTAACGGTATCATTTGGCGATGTTCACGTGGTCAGAGTCCCTTCCCGCTCATGCCAATCGATACCGTTGCCAATGGAGTATGTTCGAATGCACCGGTTTCGTCCGCAGACGTAGATGGCGATGGCTATCTCGATGTGATCACCGAGATTGGCCGTGACGGAGTCACAACACGCGTGATCCTTGGCGGCCCTACTGCCGGCAAGGGATGTGAACGCATGCTCCTCGTTCCAGTGGTGAAATCTGGAAACAAGTACAACATCACAAAGGCGTTCTACAAGAGTGCCGTAGGCGAATGGAGGCTCATCCAACAAGAGCGCGATTCCCTCGACCGAGCACCACGGCTGCAGATGTATCGCGTCACCTTCACACGCACGGAAGGCAAGCCCGACATCACGTTCACTCCACTTGGACGGTATCAAGGTGAAGACGTATCGCAGATCGATGAACCGTATGGAGAGATCTGCGTGGTTGTCGATTCCATCAACGGTACGGACCACATGCTCATGGATCACCGCATCGGGCCTCCCGGATCTCAGTGGGCGTTGGAGAGGTTCGACGTCACGACTGGTCAAATTGTGAGTAGTGGTGAGGTCGTGAAGGGATTCAATTTTTTCCATGAGACGTACTGGGATCTACAATACGGTCTGGGCACACAGAGGTCTGTCATTCTGATCTCGAGTGACAAAGGTGGACTGTTCAGTTTTATTGACGATCTACAGCATCCATTTGCACTGTTCAATCCGAGCGGTACTGGCGCACAACCAGTCTCTGGACTCACAACTGTCAATGACCAAACTGGTGATGGCAGTCCCGATCTAGTGTTTGTGGGTGGGAATGGTGTTATGCTTGTGCTAAGCTTGGACTCTGTAAATACCTCTATGCAAGCCGAAGAGGGTAATCCAATCGATTCAGTAGTACGGATATTGGGATCTACACTTGAAGTGGTCTCAACGACAGGTGGGCTGTTGTTCATAGCTGTTGCCGCACTTGATGGGAGGTTACTGAGGTCACTGC
>CAYXQJ010000126.1:0-4626 GCA_964467455.1 uncultured Hyphomicrobiales bacterium
CCTGCCCTACGACCAGTTCGTGCGCGCCCAACTCGCGGGCGACCTGCAGGGCGGCGCGACCGACGCCGAGCGTCACGAGCGCATCATCGCGACCGGCTACCTCGCCAACGCCCGCCGCTTCGGCTCACGCGTGGACGACTACCCGCAGCACCTCACGATCGAGGACACGATCGACAACGTCGGCCGCAGTTTCCTCGGGCTCACCGTGAGCTGCGCGCGCTGCCACGATCACAAGTTCGATCCCATTACGGCGCAGGACTACTACGCCCTCTACGGCATCTTCCACAGCACGCGTTACCCGTGGCCCGGCATCGAGCTGGACAAGAAGCAGCGCGACTTCGTGCCTCTCGTCCCCGCCGGCGCCGAGGCCGAGGCGACGACTGTGATCAAGGCGCGTCAGCAAGAGCAGGCCCGGCTGGACCGCGAAGTGAAGCGCCTGCGGGATGCGCTGAAGGACGCGTCCGCCGAGGAGAGGAAGACGCTGCAGGCGCGGATCAAGGAGGCTGAAAAGGCCGCGGCGGAGGAGACGAAGCAGCCCCTGCCCTTCGAGCTGGCCTACGCGGTCGGCGAGTCCACCCAGCCGTCCGATGTGGCGGTGCAACAGAAAGGCGACCCCGCACGCCGCGGCGACATCGTGCCGCGGCGTTTCCTTTCCGTGCTGGGCGGCGCCGCGCTGCCACCGGAAGCGAAGGGCAGCGGCCGGCTGCAGCTCGCCGACTGGATTCTCGCGCCGGAGAATCCACTCCCCGCCCGCGTGATGGTGAATCGCATCTGGCAGCATCATTTCGGCCGCGGCCTCGTGCCGACGCCGAATGATTTCGGCAAACAGGGCAAAGCGCCGACCCATCCCGAACTGCTCGATCACCTCGCGCAGGAGTTTCGCGCCCGCGGCTGGTCGATCAAGGCGATGCACCGGCTCATCATGCTGTCGCGCACCTACCAACTCGCCTCGACCCGCGATCCCGCGGCGCGCGAGCGCGACCCGGGCAACGAACTGCTGGCGAGCTTTCCGCGCCGCCGCCTCGACGCGGAGGCGATCCGCGACACCCTGCTCGCCCTTGGGGGCAACCTCGACCTCACCCCGGCCGGCGCCCACCCGTTTCCCGCCACCCACACCTGGAAGTTCACCCAGCACAATCCGTTCAAGGCCGTCTACGAGTCCAACCGTCGCAGCGTGTACCTGATGACCCAGCGCATCCAGCGGCACCCCTACCTCGCCCTCTTCGACGGCGCCGATCCGTCCACGAGCACTCCCGCGCGTCCGACCAGCACGACCCCGCTGCAAGCGCTCTACCTGCTCAACGATCCACTCGTCCACGAACAGTCCCGCCGGGTCGCCGATCGCCTCCTGGCCGACGGCGCCGACGACGACGCGCGCACCGCCCGCGCCTACGCGTTGCTGTTTGCCCGCTCGCCGGAGGCGGACGAACGCACCGCTGCGGACTCCTTTCGCGCCAACGTCCGCCGCGTCCTCCGCGCCGAAGGTGCAGCGGACGCCGACGTGGACACCGAAACCTGGCGTGCGTACGTGCGGGTGCTGTTCCGGCTGAACGAATTCGTCTATCTCGACTGAGGCCCCGCCATGAGTTCACCCCGTCCGATTCCCCGCCGCGAAATCCTCCGCTCGCTCGTCGGCGGCTCGCTGCTCATGCCCGGCATCCTTTCCAGCCTGCTGGCCAACTCCGCCGGCGCGGCGACCGCGACCGATCCGCTGGCACCCAAGCCGCCGCATTTCTCCGCCCGGGCCCAACGCGTCATCTTCATCTTCTCCAACGGCGGGGTGTCGCACATGGACACGTTCGACCCGAAGCCCGCGCTCTTCGCCGCCGACGGCAAGACCACCGGCGTGGGCGGCGGGCTTTCCAACCAGCAGCGCGTCCTGCTCAAGCCCGGCTGGGAGTTTCGCCCCGGCGGCAAGTGCGGCACGATGGTCAGCGATCTCTTTCCGCACCTGCGCGAGTGCATGGACGACATCTGCCTGATCCGGTCGATGAAAGGCGACGACAACGAGCACTACAACGCGACGCTCGGCATGCACACCGGCTCGTTCTTCTTCTCGCGCCCGAGCATCGGCTCCTGGGTCAGCTACGGGCTCGGCACCACGAACCGCAACCTGCCGTCCTTCGTCGCGCTGGCGCCGCAGATGCCGTACGCCGGCACGCAGATCTTCAACAACGACTTCCTCCCCGCCTACCACCAGGGTGTGCGCATCGTGGGCGGGAAGGAGCCGATCGCCAACCTCGACCGCCGCACCACCCAGCGCGGCCTGCAGGAACTCGAGCTAGGCCTCGCCGACGTGCTCAACAACCGCCACCTCAACGCCCGCCTTGGCGACACCGACCTCGCGGCACGTATCCGGACCTTCGAGACGGCGTTCCACCTGCAGACCGAGGCGCGCGAGGTTTTCGACCTGGACCAGGAGTCTGATGCCACGCTCGCCCTCTATGGCCTTAAGCGCGGCGAGTCCGAAGGTTTTGGCTGGCAGTGCCTGGTCGGGCGGCGGCTCGCCGAGCGCGGGGTGCGCTTCGTCGAGCTCGTGGACGGCAGCAGCAGCAAGAACTGGGACCAGCACGGCGACATGGCCGAGCACGCCCAGCACGCGAAGAACATCGACCAGCCCATCGCCGGCCTGCTCCGCGACCTGAAGCAGCGCGGCCTGCTCGAAGACACGCTGGTTGTGTGGACCACCGAGTTCGGCCGCACGCCGGGCGTCGACGGCACCAAGGGCCGCGGCCACCACAGTGCGTGCTTCTCGTCGTGGCTGGCGGGTGCGGGCGTGAGGGGCGGCACCGTCCACGGCGCGACCGACGAACTCGCCTCCACCGTGGTGGAAAACAAGGTCCACGTGCACGACTTCCATGCCACCATCCTGCACCTGCTCGGCATCGACCACGAGCGCCTCACCTTCCGGCACGGCGGTCGCGATTACCGTCTCACGGATGTATTCGGGAAGGTGGTACGGGACATCCTGGCGTAGGTTTGAGGCCGCCCTTCGGAGGAAACCCAACCTTCAGGGAAAAACGTTCACCTTCCCCACCGCATCCGACCGCACCGTGCCGTCGTGAGCAATCAGTGGCTGCGGATTCTTCACCCGGCCCACCGGCCGGCAACCCGGCCCCACGCCGTCGGGGTCGAGGTCGCCTTGCGTGGCGACGGCGATTGACCGCAGGCGCCGGACGACCTCCGGCTGCTGTGCGGCCACGTTGTTCGCCTCACCCAGGTCCTTCATCACATCGTACAGCTCGCCGCTCGCGAGGTGGAGTTTCCAAGGGCCGGACCGCACGGCCTCCAGGGTCAGGCCGCGAAAATATAGCATCTGGTCACGCGGCGGATGCGCCGGGTCGCCGGCGAGCACCGGCCAGATATCCACGCCATCGAGCTTCCGGTCGGTCGGTGTCCGTCCACCTGCCAGCCGCGCAAACGTCGGCAGGAAATCCATCATCGCCGTGATCGCTTCGGTCGACGTGCCGGCGGGAATCCGGCCCGGCCACCACGCGAGCGTGCAGACGCGCATGCCGCCTTCGAAGGTCGAGCCCTTGCTGCCCCGCAGCGGGGTGTTCGTCGCGCCCTGGTTGACCGGGCCGCCGTTGTCCGAGGTGAAGATCACGAGCGTCTTCCGGTCGAGTTGCAGCTCGCGCAGCGCAGCGAGCACCTGGCCGACGCTCCAGTCGACCTCCTGCACCCAGTCGCCCAGCAGCCCGCGGCCGGACCTGCCCATGAATTCATCGCGTGGATACACGGGGAAGTGCACCGCGCTGTGCGCGAGGTAGAGGAAGAACGGCCGGTCGCGACGCTCGCGGATGAACTGCACGGCGCGCTCCGTGTAGCGGCGCGTGAGGTCGATCTGCTCCGCCGCGCGCACGCGGCCGACCACGGTCTCGTTTTCCAGCAGCGGCAGCGGTGGCTGCGCGTTCCCCCGCAGGCCGGTCTCGCGTTCCATCGGGCCCGGAGCCTTGGCCGCCTTGGCCGCTTTCCTGCCCGTCGGCAGCGGAGCGCCCCGGTTGCTGCGCGCGCCCTCGGCGGCGAGCCCCATGTCGTTTGAATACGGAATGCCGAAGAACGAGTCGAAGCCCTGCTGCGTCGGCAGGAACTCGCGCTGGTCACCCAGATGCCACTTGCCGACGCACGCCGTCGCGTAGCCCGCGTCTTTCAGCACCTCGGCGATCGTGCGCTCGGCGGGATTCAGACCGACTTCGGCCGCGGGAAAGAGCACGTGCGGAACCGGCAGCGCGCGCTTCGCGTAGCTGCCCGTCATGAGCGAGGCGCGGGACGGCGAGCAAACGGGCGCCGCGTAGTGGCTCGTGAGCTTGCGTCCCTCGCGCGCCATCCGGTCGAGGTGCGGCGTGCGATTGGCGCCGCCGAACGGCCCGATCTCGCCGAAACCGAGATCGTCGATGTTGATGATGATCAGATTCGGCCGGGGCGCGTCGCTGGCGCGAACGACAGCGGCCGCGAGCAGTGCGAGGGCGAGGCCCGGGAGGAGGCGAAGGGGGAGACGAGTCATGGGGTGAGGCCCTGTCACCAAGCCGCCACCACCGCGTTAAGGCAAGCCCTGCCCCTGGGAGCGGGGGGGGGCCCCCGGCCGCAAACGACCCCCCCCGGGGGGGGGGGGGGCGGCCCCCCGGG
>CAYXQJ010000127.1:0-4616 GCA_964467455.1 uncultured Hyphomicrobiales bacterium
ACGTCGGCGACGCCCCGGATGACGTGAAGGTCTACGGCCCCAGCACGCCCGAGCACGCCCGGTTCCGCCAACGGATCGAGTTCGGGTCGCTTTGGACGTTCGGCATCAAGGGCAGCTTCTGAACCGGCGCCGCTGAATCCGGCTTCCGCGCGCCACCCGGCGAGGGAATTCCCGCCCCGTCGCATCGCGCGCCTGGCGCGCTTCCGCAGCCCCGAGAGTCGCCCGGATCACAATCGTCCGCAAACGCTTGCGCCCGACCGGACCTTGGGCGGAGATTGGGCGCTTCACACCAGCCGTGCGGGATTACTTCCTACGCCGTTTGCTTCTGATCGTGCCGACCCTGCTCGGCATCACCCTGATCGTCTTCCTGATCACGCGGGTGGTGCCCGGCGGACCCATCGAGCGGGCGCTGATGGAGGCCCGGATGGGCGACCAGGGGGGAGCGCAGCTCAACACCCAGATCGGCAGCGGAGCGATCTCCGAGGAGCAGATGGCCCAGCTCAAGGCCTACTACGGTTTCGACAAGCCGCCCTTCGAAGCCTACCTGGTCTGGCTCGGCAAGGTCGTGCGCGGCGACCTCGGCAACTCGTACCGCTACAACGAGCCCGTGCTCACCATCATCGCCGAACGCCTGCCGGTTTCACTGCTTTATGGACTCGTGACCACGATTCTCGTCTACGGCGTCTGCATCCCGCTTGGGATCATCAAGGCGATCAAACACCGGACCTGGATCGACAACCTGTCCTCGGCCCTCGTTTTCACCGGCTACGCCATTCCCGGCTACGCGCTCGGCGCGCTGCTGGTGGTCTACCTCGCGGCGCGACTCGGCTGGTTTCCCATGGGCGGATTCCACAGCCGCGGCTTCGAAGACCTCTCGTTCCTCGGCCAGGTCGGCGACCTCGCCCACCACGCCGTGCTGCCGCTGATCTGCTATACGGTGGGCAGCTTCGCCTTCGTCACCCTGCTGATGAAGAATCACCTGATGGACAACCTCGCCGCCGACTTCGTGCGCACGGCGATGGCCAAGGGAGTGACTTTCCGCCGCGCGGTGCTCGGCCATGCGCTGCGCAACTCGCTCATCCCGATCGCGACCCACTTCGGCGGGCACCTCAGTGTGCTCGTCACGGGCTCGTTCCTGATCGAGTTCATTTTCGACATCGATGGCATGGGGCTCCTCGGCTACACCTCGGTCGTCGACCGTGATTATCCGACCGTGATGGGGGTCCTGATCATCTCCTCGGTGCTGATCCTGATCGGCAACATCCTCTCCGACATCCTCGTGGCCATGATCGACCCGCGCATCCGATTCAAATGAGTGCCCGAGCTTTTCTCCCAGCAGGAGCGAGCGTGCTCATGATCGCATCATGACCGGGCGCTTCCCCTTCATCCGCCTCGACCCGCTCACGCGCCGGAAGCTGCAGCGCTTCCGCTCCATCCGCCGCGGTTACGCGTCATTCCTCATCCTCGCGGTCGCGATCGTGCTCTCCTTCGCCGCGGAGTTGCTGGTCAACAGCCGCGCGCTCGTCGTGCGCTACGAAGGGCGCTGGTACTTTCCGACCTATGGCGCGATCCATACGGGCCGCGAGTTCGGGTTCGATTACGACTACGAGGTGAAGTACCGCGACCTGCGCGAACGTTTCGCCGCCGACCCGTCCGGGCGCAACTGGGTGCTGCTGCCGCCCGTGCCGTACGACCCGCTGGAGAACTGCTACCCGGGGGAGACTTTCCGACCGCGGCCGCCCGACGCGCAGAAACGCCACTTCCTCGGCACCGACCAGATCAACCGCGACATCCTCGCCCGCCTGATCTACGGTTTCCGCAACGCGCTCATCTTCGCCGGCGCGTTCCTCCTGCTGACCTACGTGATCGGCATCTCGATCGGCTGCCTCATGGGCTACTTCGGCGGCTGGTTCGATCTCCTGGTGCAGCGACTGATCGAGATCTGGTCGAACATCCCATTCCTGTTCGTCGTGATCATCATCGCGTCGATCGTGCCCGCCGGGATCGGCGTCAACCTGGGCGTGCTGCTCTTCATCGTCGTCCTGTTCTCCTGGACCGGCATGACCTACTACATGCGCTCGGCCACCTACCGCGAAAAGGCCCGCGACTACGTGCACGCCGCGCAGGTGCTCGGGGCGGGCACGCCGCGCATCATCTTCCGGCACATCCTGCCCAACGTGCTCTCGACCATCGTGACGTTCATCCCGTTCACGATCGCCAGCTCGATCAGCGCCCTCACCGCGCTCGACTTCCTCGGCTTCGGGCTGCCGCCGCCGACGCCGAGCTGGGGTGAATTGCTCCGGCAGGGCACGTCCAATCTCCAGTCGCCGTGGATTGTCGCCTCCGCCTTCTCCGCCCTCGTCATCGTGCTCGTACTTGTCACCTTCGTCGGCGAAGCCATTCGCGAGGCGTTTGATCCCAAGAAATTCACGACTTATCAGTAAGCCGCCATGTCCTCACTCATGCCCTTCCGACTCCCGGTCCTGCTCTCCTGCCTCGCGTTCTTCGCCGCCGGCTGCGGCCGGTCGGGCGAAACTGCGGACAAGTCCGCCGCCGTTCCCGCCGGGGCCCCGAACATGGAGGCAGACCTCGCGAAGACGCTGAAGGAACAACCCGAGTTCTACGTCTTCAAGACCCCGGCCGACCTGCCCGCCGGGCTCCAGTGGGAGAACGGCGCCGACCTGCCCGAGTTCGCCGACCCCAACGCGAAGAAGGGCGGCACGTTCAACTTCTTCATCTCGGATTTTCCGCGCACGATCCGCACCATCGGCCCCGACGCCACGGGCGGCATCCGCCCGTACCTGCTCGATTACGTCGAACCCGGGTTCATCAACCCGCACCCCAACCTCGTCAATCGCGGGTACCCCGGCCTCTTGACGGAATGGGCGGTCGGACCTGATGGCCGCACCCTCTATTTCAAGATCGATCCCAAGGCGCGCTGGTCGGACGGCAGGCCGCTCACCACCGACGACGTCGTGTTCACGCTCTATTTCATGCGCAGCCCGCATCTGAACGAGCCGTGGTACAACGATTTTTATACGAAGAACTACAAGCAGGTGATCGTCTTCGACAAACTGACCTTCGCCACCGTGCATCCGGAAAAGAAGCCCGACCTGGCGATCCGTTTCGGCAGCTGGGTGCCGTATCCACGCCACGCCTACCAGGACTTCGGTCCCGGCTGGCTCGAGCGCTTCCAGTGGCGCGAGCTGCCGAAGCTCGGCCCGTACGTGCTCCACGACCGGGATATCGAGAAGGGCCGCGCCGTCACCCTCACGCGGGTGAAGGACTGGTGGGCGGCCGACAAGCGCTTCTACCGCGGGCGCTTCAATCCGGATCGCTACCGGCTCGAGGTCATCCGCGATCCGGACAAGGCGGCCGAGTCCTTCATGCGCGGCGACCTCGATTTCTTCGGGCTCGGCCTCTCGAAGTACTGGTACGAAACGCTGCCGGACAACCACCCGGAGGTCGTCGCGGGCCGGCTGATCAAGTTCAAGTTCTACAACCAGACTCCGCGGCCCGACTACGGGCTCTGGATCAACCGGGCGAAGCCGCTGCTCGACAACAACGACGTTCGCACCGGCATCCAGCATGCGAGCAACATCGCGCTGGTGTGCGAACAGTTCTTCCGCGGCGACGCCGAGCAGATGCAGACACGCTCCGATGGCTACGGCTGGCGGATGCACCCGACGATCACGGCCCGGCCGTTCGACCCGGTGAAGGCCCGCGAGTATTTCGCCAAGGCCGGCTTCACCACCCAGGGCCCCGACGGTGTGCTCACCAACGCCCGCGGCCAGCGGCTCTCGTTCACCATCACCGCGTATAGCCAGGCCCTGCGGGATCTGCTGCCGATCCTGAAACAGGAAGCGCTCAAGGCCGGCCTCGAGTTCAAACTCGAGGTGCTCGATGCCACCACCGGGTGGAAAAAGATGCAGGAAAAGAACCACGAGATCGCCCTCGCCGCCCTCTCGCGCTCCGCCGAGCTCTACCCGCGCTACTGGGAGATGTACCACGGCAGCAACGCGTACACCGACGCCTACACGAAGGACGGCCAGCCCACGCCCATCGCCACCGGCTCCACGCCCAATCCGCAGCCGAAGCAGGTCGCCGTGCAGACGAACAACATGACGATGACCTTCATCCCGGAACTCGACCGGCTGATCGAGGCCTACGACAAGGCGGAGACCCTCGAGGACATCAAGGCGCTCGCCGCGCAGATCGAGCAGATCATCCACGACGACGCCGCGTGGGTGAACGGCTGGCAACGGCCGTTCTACCGTGGCGGCCACTGGCGCTACGTGAAATGGCCCGCCGGCTTCAACGTCGCCCAGAGCCGCGACTTCGAGGAGTTCTTCGTCCACTGGATCGACGTCGACGAAAAGAAGGAGGTCGAGGCCGCCCGCAAATCCGGGCGCACCTACCCCGACGGCGGCGTGAAGGTGTACGACCAGTTCAAGGCGAAGTAACTCCCCGTGTCCGCCCCCGCCGCCTCCAGCCCGACGGACACGATTCTCGAAGTCCGGGATCTCGTCACGACGTTCGACACCGACGCCGGCCGGCTCACGGCCGTCGACGGCGTAAGCTTCCGCGTGCGGCGCGGCCAGACGCTGGGCATCGTG
>CAYXQJ010000128.1:0-4603 GCA_964467455.1 uncultured Hyphomicrobiales bacterium
AAGTGAAAAGTGAAAAGTGAAAAGTGAAAAGTGAAAAGTGCATTTTTTTCTTCAATTTTTCAAACTTTTAAATACTTATTTTTAGATTTAAGTAATTGACAATCAATTATTTATACATAAAGTACCATTTTCACTACGCCTTAACTACGTTTTCACTTTTCACTTAAATTGCGGGAGGAACACCGAAGCTAAACGCATAGCCCGACGGCGCGACCTTTAAGCCGCATTAGCGGCGGGGAGCGCCGACCCGCCCAAGTGAATGACGAATGATGATGATTTGTCTATATACTTGATTATCAATGGCTTATGTGCAAAATTCGTAATTCGTAATTCGTAATTCGTAATTGTTATTTCTATTTTTTCAAATACTTTAAAATGTGCCGATATTATTTTTACTTGCTCCTATTTGCTGCGTTTTTACCAATGGCGCAGCGCGCCAGCGCGCAGGGCAAATACACTAAAGACGCGGATAAGGCGTTGAAAGTGGCAGACTATTACGAAGCCGCACGCTTATACGAGCTGGCTCTCTCAAAAAAGGAAGATACGATTGTAAAGGGCGCGCAACAAGCGGCTTTATACTACAACATCGCAGAGGTTTCTTATCTTGTATACTTGATGCCGCAGGCAGAGCAATACTATAAAAAGGTCAGCGAACACCCCGACAGAGCGGCTTTCCCCGATGCAAAGTACAAGTATGGCTTGACCTTGAAGACGAACGGAAAGTATCGAGAGGCAGAATTGGTATTTATAGAAGCCGAAAAAGAGATGCAAGGGCAGTCGGGTGCAGTCGCAGACAAGATCCGCGCACAGACCAAGCGCCAGATTAGCGCCTGCCGTATCTCTTCGCAGTGGCTTTCTTGCCCCGACTCGGCTGTAGCTATCCGCCGCATGGGCGACAATATCAACAGCGAATTTTCGGACTTTGCGACTTCCGAGCATAAAGAAGCGCTTTTGCTTTCTTCCCCCCGTTTTGAACGTGCTCGCCCGACCTCGCGCCGCGATAGCCTCACCCCCAAAGGAACGAAAGTCCTCGTTGGCAAGCTCTATACCTCCGCCAATAAGGGACAAGAGCCGCTGGTGCCGATTTCCTCTATCAACGAGCGCAATCAAAGCGTAGGCAATGCCATCGTTACCCCCGACGGCAATTATATGTTTTACACGACCTGCCGCGAGATGACGACAGGCGAGACCCGCTGCCAGATACTCGTATCCAAACGCAAGGGCGAGGCTTGGGAAAAACCTCAAAAATTGCCCGCGCCCATCAATCAGCCCGAATACACCTCCACCCAACCGCATGTAGCCTTCGATAGCAGCGCAGGTAAGCTGTTTTTGTACTACGCCTCCAATATACAGGGCGGATTTGGCGAAACCGATATTTATCGGGTAACAGTAGGCAATATCGACCAACTCCAATTTGGCAGCCCCGAAAACTTGGGTGCTACCATCAATACTCCAGGTAGAGAGGTTTCGCCCTTTTATCACGGCATCACCCAGCACCTTTTTTACTCCTCCGATTATATCGAGGGCTTGGGCGGCTTTGATATTTTCATCACGGAGATGACAGATACAGGCTGGCATCAGCCTATCAATATGGGCTTGCCCTTCAATTCCGCCGCCAACGATATACATTTTTGGATACACCCCAACGATACCACGGGCTACCTTTCCTCCAATAGAGAAGGCGCACGCACGCTCGTAGGCTCTTCTTGCTGCCACGACGTTTTCGCGGTGGCTATCCCCAGCACCACCACCAAGCAGCCGCCCAAATGGTACGTGCCCGAAAACCCGAACGATATTTTTAATATCGACTCCCTCGTTGCCGCCCAAAAACAGGACTCTTTGTTGCAAGCCGCCCGCACTGCCGACTCTCTGCGCTTGGCTCAACTCGACCCCAAAAAAGGCGGAAACGGCAACTCCGAAGACCCCGATGGTATGGGCAATCCGACCATCAAACGCGAGCGCAAATTGAAGGAAATCAACAATCTCCTTCCCCTAAGCCTGTACTTTGATAACAACGTACCAGGTCCGCCCCCCAGCCGCTCTTCCACAGGTACAGATACCTCCAAAGCGACCAAACCAGGCAATCAGTTCAGCGACTACGGCGATACTTACGCCGAATACGCCAAACGACAAGCCGATTACGAAAAGGAATATAGCCAGACCTTCAAGACTCCCGAAGAGCAAGCCGCCGCCGTAGCCGAAATGACGACTTTTTTCCAAAAGCAAGTTACGGGCGAATACCTGCGCCTCAACCAATGCTTAGACGGCATCTTAGAGGGCTTGGATATGGATATACCGCTGAAAATCCAAATTCGTGGCTTCGTTAGCCCACGCGGTAGCGACCGCCACAACGCCGCTTTGGTAAAACGCCGCGTCGCCTGCATTCGCGCCTATGTCAATAACTACCGCGATGGTGCATTCCAGCCCTATCTCAAAAATAAAATGCTCACTATCGAAGAATTGCCCATCGGCAAAAACACCGAAACGAAAGCTAAATCCGATATGAAAGACCCCCTTTCTATCTATAGCGTCGATGCCGCCAATGACCGCAAAGTCGATATAATTTTGGTGCAGGACAAAAAATAATCCGTATATTTGTCCGCCCCGCAGACGCAGAAAAAGCGCAGTCTCTATCAAAAGGGCTGCGCTTTTTTTGTTTTTTTTGGGCGTGCCCGCAGCCCTGCGCCAAAGAGGCGCGGCTGCGGTCGCGTGTTGCGGGGTTATAGTATAGGGGCGCTGCCCCTATACCGCAGCGCAGAGCGCTGCGCCCCTACACCCGCTCACGCGCAATGTCATTAAGGCATTACACTAAAAATTAGCTTCGGAAAAAAAAGTAACCAAGAAAAGAACGATAAGATAAAATTTTATAAAAAATTCTTGTCGAAGCGATAAAAACACCAATAATCTATGCGCTCAATTTTACTCTTTTCCGCTCTTTTTATCTGGGCAAGCGCCGAACTTGCCGCTCAAGGCGCAAACTGCCCACGCCGCTACCGCCAGCGCGTTTTCAACTCCGTGCAAGTGTACCGCGATGTGGTCTTCTCGAAAGATGCACCCAAGCTACTAACAGCTTCTTTAGGCATCGAAACGACTTGGAATACAGATTTAGTGATGGATATTTATATGCCTCCGCCCACCGACACTGTTACCCAGCGCCCTGTCGTGGTCTTGGCGCATGGCGGCGGCTTTGTGAATGTCGCCTTTATGGGGGGTACGGTCTTAGTCGGAACCAAAGATAACGAAGACGTGCAGGCACTCGCCGATACGCTCGCTCACTGGGGCTATGTTGCCGCCAGCATCGAATACCGCACGGGCTTCGACGTATTGAGCGGTACAAGCATCAAACGCGCCGTATGGCGGGGCTCCCAAGATGTAAGCGCCGCTATCCGCTTCTTTCGCAAAAACCGCCAATGGTTCGGCATCGACCCCAATCGCGTATTCGTCGGCGGTAGCAGCGCGGGCGCTTTTGCCAGCCTACACGCTACCTTCGTAGACGGCAACGAGCGCATACCCGAAAGCCTCGAACAAACCCCTATAGTTATGCCCGACTTAGGCGCTCTGCATAGCCGCCCCGTTGTCGAACTCACAGGCTTCAATCCCTTTACGGGCACAAACGTCTTGGGCAATGATGTAGACTCTATCGCGCAAGGCGTAGTTGGCTATTGGGGCGCTATCGCCGACCCTGCTATGCTTACAGGCAATAATCAAGCGCCTACCATCATGTTTCACGGTACAGACGACATAGTCGTAGATGCCGAATGCGCACAGCCCTTTTCGAGTTTGATACTTGTCGCCCCTGTTACCTGCGGCTCTATCGTTATGGACTCCGCGATGACAGCTATCGGCTTGCAGCACGAGACCTATATAGAGCAAGGCGAAGGGCACGAATACTGGGGCGTACTCAACGGCGATTGGTTGCCATCAGGGCCAAATGCCTATTGGTATGATATGATAGAAAAAACCAGCCTGTTTTTCAACAAAATCATGCGCCCCGCCACCCCACAAATCAGCGGTGCAAGCGCAGCCCAACCGCAGAGCATACAAACCTATAGCATCGTAAATCCACAGCCCAATATGCGCTATTGCTGGGAAGCCGTCAATGGCACTGTAGTTGGCAATCCGCCCGCTACCGCCAACAGCATACAAGTCCTTTGGTCTGCGCAGCAGGGTCTGGGCTCTGTGCGCGTGAGCGCTATTGACGTAGCTGAAGCCGTCAGTTTACAGCGCGTATACAACGTAAACATCAACATCAACGCTATCGGCGTGGAGGAAATCGGCGCAGCAAGTGCCCCCATCTTGCAAATCATGCCCAACCCCGTCGGTAGTAGCAGCTCCTTGCGCCTCCAGTGGCTAAATGCCAACGAAAGCAGCCAACCCACCACTATCCGCCTCTTCGACCTTAGCGGTAGGCTCGCCTACAGCACGGAAATCGCCGCCTTCGATTTGGCAGCAGGGGCATTTATTTCGCTCCCTACCCTACCCAGCGGCATCTACAGCCTGCATTGGCAGCAAGACGGAGCGCGCGGCGTGCAAAAACTCGCTATTACGGAATAAAGTGAAAAGTGAAAAGTGAAAAGTGAAAAGTGAAAAGTGAAAAGTGAAA
>CAYXQJ010000129.1:0-4578 GCA_964467455.1 uncultured Hyphomicrobiales bacterium
TAGGTCGCCTTCAGGTCGCCTTTAGGTCGCCTTCAGGTCGCCTTTAGGTCGCCTTTAGGTCGCCTTTAGGTCGCCTTTAGGTCGCCTTCAGGTCGCCTTTAGGTCGCCTTTAGGTCGCCTTCAGGTCGCACGCAGTGTCAAAAGGGTGCCCCCTCGATCATCCCCTGTTCTTCCGGTGCATCGAACGCTTCGTAGTGATACGTCATGTCGTGGAAGCTGGCGCGTTCTTTTTGGTAGAAGAGGCGGATGTCGCCGGTGGGACCGTTACGTTGTTTGCCGACGATGATCTCGGCGATGTTCTCGGTGGAACGACCGTCTTCGAAGTTGGCGATCTTATAATATTCCGGACGGTGGATGAACATCACGACGTCGGCGTCTTGCTCGATAGAGCCCGACTCACGAAGGTCCGACAACATCGGACGTTTGTCGGCGCGGGCTTCGAGTGTACGGTTGAGCTGCGACAAGGCGACAACGGGGATGTTCAATTCTTTAGCGACGGCCTTGAGTGTGTGCGAGATCAAACTGATCTCACGCTCGCGGCTCTCGGCCTTCGGTGCATGCATCAACTGCAAATAGTCGACCATGATGAGGTCGATCTTGTGCTCGACCTTCATGCGGCGCGCCTTGGCGCGGAACTCGACCGGCGTAAGACCTGCCGAATCGTCAATGTAGATCTTGGCATTCATCAGGTCGTCCACGCCGCGGATCACATTCTGCACCTGACGTGAGTCCAAGCGTCCACTACGCAGGTTCTGCAAGCCCACCTCGGCATCGGCACTGATCAAACGCAGCACCAACTGGTGGGCAGCCATTTCTAAGGAGAAGATGCCAACAGCACGACCTTCACGCGCTGCCTGACGCGCGATCGACAACGCAAAGGCCGTCTTGCCCATCGACGGACGTGCCGCCATGATGATCAAGTCTGACGGCTGCAAGCCGCTCAACAGTTCGTCGAGCTTCGTAAAGCCCGTCGGCACACCCGTGATGCCGTCGCCCGACCCTTCGGCCATCTGCATGATGCGCTCGATGGCTTCCTTGGTGAGCTTCTTCATGTCTTGATAAGACCGCCGTGTCCGACGCTCAGCTACCTCGAAGATCTTCTGCTCGGCACGATCCACTTCGTCCAAGGCATCCGTCGTATCGTCGTACGAATCTTCGATGATCTCCGTAGCAACATGGATCAGCTTGCGCTTGAGGAATCGCTCCAACACGATGCGAGCATGATGCTCCACGTTCGCCGCTGAGACGGTGCGGATCGTCAGGTCAGTGAGTGCTGCCATGCCCCCTACCCGTTCCATCACCCCTTTACGTTGGAGTTCGTTGCTGAGGGTGATCAGATCGATGGTGGTGCCGCGATCGAACATCTCCAACATCGTCTTGAAGATGGTCTCGTGGCGCTCGTGATAGAAACACTTTTCATCGAGGACCTCCAGCACCTTGCCGACAGCATCGCGGTCAAGCAACATAGCGCCAAGGACGGCCTCTTCGGCATCAGTGGAGTGCGGGGGGACTTTTCCGGTCGTCATAGAACAGCAACCTACGCAAACGCCGAATTTCAGAAACGGCGACTTATGCCAACGCTTTCCACGCTGACGTCATAGTTGTTCACAGGGGGCGAGCAGTTACGGGATCACGATCTCGCGGTTCATCTCGGCGCTGGCATAGAGGGCCTCGATGACGCGCATGCGCTCGACCGCTTCGTCGATCGTGGAGATCATCGGGATGATGCCGCGGACGCCGCTGACGAAGTGTTTCAGCTCTGCTTCGTAAGATTTGCGGTAAACGGTGAGCTGGTTCTTTGACGGTTGCGCTTGTACGGTCTGGAAGGCGTTGTCGACCCGCTTGACGAGCTTGAACGGATTGATGAAGGCACTACCCTTTTTCCCGAAGACGTTGCAGTAGTAGAGGTCTTCGGCACGCATCAGGGACCAACTGGTCTCGATCGTTGCGACTGAACCACTTTCAAAAGTCAACATGGCCACGACGACGTCTTCGACGGTCTTGGTCTCATGATGGAAGGCGTTCGCGACGACACTCTTCACCCGTCCGAAGTTGAAGACGTAGAGGATCATGTCGAGCACACTCACACCAAGGTCGATCAACACGCCGCCACCGGACTTGTCGGCATTGGCCAACCAACGGGCATCTGTGGAACGTTGCTTCACCCAGCCGGCCTTGATGTAGAAGACCGGACCGATCTCGCCACGGTCGACGGCATTCTTCATCTGTGCCACATCCGGACGGAAGCGATGGTTCATGCCGATCATGACGTGGACGCCCTTCTCCTGAGCCGCCGCCTTGATATCGATCGTTTCTTGCAGCGTCCGCGCCGCCGGACGTTCGATGAAGACGTGTTTGCCCGCACCAATGGCCGTCAGCGCATTTTCCGCGTGAGCGTCTGTACTGGTGGTGACGATCACGGCTTGCACTCCCGGAATCTTCAGTGCTTCCTCCAACGACCGCATGGCCTGCGGGATCTTATACTTCTCTGCAAGGATCTTGGCCTTTGACACCTGACGGTCGACGATGGCCATGATCTTCACATCCGGCATGGACGCAAGGATCGGAAGGTGGATGCTCTGGGCAATATTGCCGGCACCAACGAGGATGACGCCTATTTGTGTCACGGGCAATGGGGAATGGGGAATGGGGAATTCGACTCGCTACTTGCTACTCGATACTCGCTGTTGATTACCAAAGCAAAAATTGTGCCGTGAGTTTCTTGATCCCGTCGATCACCTGCTCCACGTCGATGCCTTCCATGCACAAGAAATGTCCCTTTGGACATGTGGCGCGTCCGATGTGTGAACAGGGCCGACAACTCACGTCATGTTCGATGATCTGGTGCGGGATGCCGTAGGGGGCGAATCCAAGTTCCTTTACCGTCGAACCGAAGATGGCCACGGTGGGGACGCGTCGTGCTGCACCGAGGTGCATGGCACCGGAGTCCATGCTCACCAGCACGTCGGCACGATCGAGCACATCGATCGTTTGTTCCAACGTCGTGGCTCCGTCGGCGCGATGCAATCCACCGCCGACGGCCGCATCGATGGCGTCGCAGATCGAGATGTCGGCCGGGCCACCGATGAGCGTGATGCTCGCCCCCTGATCCAACAAGCGTTGGGCTAACGATGCTACCTTGGCAACGGGCCAGCGTTTTGTGGCATGTTGAGCGCCCGGTGCGATGGCAACGTGCAGTGTGCCATGTTGAAGGGGGCGGGCAGTTCGTCCATCGGGACCGTAGACGCCATCGGCACGCTCGCGGGCGAGCCACACTTCGGGTCCGGCCGTATCGAGCGTCAGCGGCAGGTGTTCGATGGTGGAACGATAGCGCGACACGATGGGTGTGATGACGGCGGGACGTTTCTTGAGCCAGACCAGGGCGAGCTTTTCCATTCGGAATTTGGGAGCGCGGACGACGGTATCGCCCAGGCCATGACGGAGGGTTGCGGAGCGCACGTTGTTCTGCAGGTCGACGATGAGGTCGTAGTGTCCGCCGGGAATACTCTCCTTCATCGACAACTTCACATCGTCGAGGTCGCTATCGGCTGTGGGCGACGGGTCGACGCTCCAGGCACGTCGGACGCGCGGGTTGTGTTCGTAGACGCCGTGAAATTTTGTTGACGTCGCCACATCCAGGATCGCACTCGGAAACGTCCGCTGGAGCTGGCGAACGATCGGCGTGCTGAGGATCACATCACCCAGCGACGAAAGTCGGATCATTAGAATGGAGCGCATTGTGCGAAATTGCGATCTTTGCAGACGCAAGACACACAAATCGACAGGTTTTTTCCGATGCGCTTCTCCGTAGAACAAGACGACGAGCTGGTGGTCTTCACCATCAAGGAACCGGTACTCGACTCCACCAACGCCCCCGACGTGAAGAGCGAGCTACTCATCATTTGCCAGCCATCGGTCAAGGCCTTGATCATCGACCTCGCCATGGTCCAGCTCTGCGACTCGCAGGGCCTAAGCTCTTTGCTCTTGGCACATCGCCAGATGAAGGAGCACGAAGGCTTCGTGGTCCTCACCGGCGTTCACGAGAACGTGCGCAACCTCTTCCGCATCTCGCAGATCGAATATCTCTTCGAGTTCCAACCGAGCGTGAACGATGCGATCACGTGGTTGCAGAGTTAAGCGGCGTCCGACGTCCAGCGTCCAGCGTCCTTCGACTCTACCCTCTCCACTCTCCACTCTCCACTCTCCACTCTACCCTCTACCCTAGTCCGCTAGTTTGAGCATCTCCGCTTTCGACTTCGGCAATGGAGCAGCGCGTTCTTGGTCGTAACAGTGATAGCTGTCGGCACCCCTGGTAATGAATTGGTACTTGGTATCATTTATCCACCCACGTACGCAGCTTCTCCATGTCGTGTTCCGTATTGAGTCCTCTTGACCTCCATCTGTTATATGTGAACGAAGGTCGACTGATTGTCAATTGAACGGGAGGATGCTTAGTACTCGATCTTGCGAAACTCAGGCCAGATCTACTCAGGCATCACAAAGATGGATTGTGAATCATCCCCGACGGTGTCCGATAGTTAGTTGAAAATAAAGAGGCTCGCTTTGTGGTTGGTAATT
>CAYXQJ010000130.1:0-4535 GCA_964467455.1 uncultured Hyphomicrobiales bacterium
TGACGAATGACGAATGACGAATGACGAATGACGAATGACGAATGACGAATTTTGTACATAATCCATTGATAATGAAGTATTTACACAAATAATTTCACTTTTCACTTTTCACTTTTCACTTTTCACTTTTCACTTTTTTGGGCGTGTCGGCGCTCCCAAAAAGGTCGCGCCGTCGGGCTATGCGTTGCGAGCCGTAGCATGCTACGGCTCTACACTGCTATCCCTCACGCAAAAAACAATACCCCGCCCACAAAGGATGGGCGGGGCAGCGAAGGCATACAAAGAAAAACCAAGCCCCGAAACATTTTATACGAAAAGCCGTACATTCGTCATTCGTCATTCGTCATTCGTCATTCGTCATTCACTTCGTGGTGGCTTCGCCGCTCGTCATTCGTCATTCCGCTTTTGCTTCTTCGACCTGTTTGCTGACGTTGAGAATGATGCCCAGCGCCATGCCTGTAAAGACCAGCGAAGTACCGCCCATGCTCATAAAGGGCAGGGTTAGCCCTGTAACGGGGACAAGATTGACATTTACCGCCATGTGAATAAATGCCTGCAAGATGATGCCGAAGCCCAAGCCTGCAGCCAGCATCGCCCCGAAGGGCTTTTCGCTGCGAGTAACGAGCCGAATGCAGCGAAGCAGCAGCGCCGCATACAAGATAAGCACCACAGCCGCCCCGATAACGCCGTATTCTTCGACGATGATGCAATAGATATAGTCCGAATAAGCATTGGGGAGAAAATGCGCCTGTGTGCCATTGCCAGGCCCTACACCCATGAAACCGCCTTTAGCTATAGCCATTTTGGCTTGCTCGACTTGGTCGGATACGCCCGTGTCGCCGCTAATGAAATGAAATAGCCTATTCGCCCAAGTATCCACCCTGATGCTTGGTAGCCAGTCGGCGAGTATGATAAGGCAGGCAAATAAGCCGATACCCAGCATAAAAAGCGAAAACACATCGCGTAGCGGCACCTTGCCGACCAGCATCAGCAAAACGCAGGTCATAAACAAGGTAACAGAGGTAGAAAGGTCGGCAGGGGCAATCAAGCCGCAGACCGACAAAACTGGCCCCATTAGCTCGCCCAAGGATACTGCACGCTCTTGCATCAGCGCCAGCGTGCGCGCCACGTAGGCTATCAAGACGATTTTGGCAAAGTCGGAAGTCTGCACGGTGATACCGACAAAGGGAATGCGTATCCAGCGGCGCGCATCGTTGATATTTACGCCGAAAAGCAGGGTATATATCAGCAGCGGTATCACCACGAAGGTCAGCAAGATAGCCGACCAGCGCGCATATCGGCTAAAATTGACCAAGTGCACGCCGTACATGATGAGCATCGAAAAGATGAGCAAAACGACGTGTTTGAGCAAAAAAGCGCTACTCGATACCCCCGCCGCTGCCCGCGCCGATAAGGCTTCTGAAGAGCTATATACCACTAAAATCGAAGCCAGCGCGATGAAGGACATAACGAGCCATATCAGCTTATCGCCGTGTAGCATATTCGATACGCGCTCGCGCAAAAAATCTATGTTGGAAGCCAAGGGGAGTTACGAGTTACGAGTTACGAGGGGTGCTGTTTGTTCTCTGCGCTTTTATGGAGAGGCGCGCCGCGCCCTTTGCGCGGCGTGCGCCATGATTGCCTGAGGGATAGAAATGTAGGGGCGAACCAATGTGTTCGCCCTTTTGGGCGACGCATGGGAGCGCCCCGAAATGGATAGCCCGACCGCAGCCCCCTTTTCAACAAGTGCGCGTAGCGCACGCCGTGGGGGCTGCGGGCAGGCCCAAATTAATCAATCGGCAGCCTTACTGCCGCTACCCATATCGATTTTTAGGTTGAGCTGTATTTTTTCGCCTTCGGTGATGAGGCGCAGAGACTCGCGCACGATGCGCATAAATTGCTCGCCCCTATCCTTGTAATTGGCGAAGAGGTCGAAGCTGGCGCAGGCGGGCGAAAGTAAGACGCAATCGCCATTTTCGGCGTAGAGGCTGGCGACTTTTATCGCCTCCTGCATAGAAATAGTTTCTTCGATGATAGGCTGCACGCTGCCGAAGGCGGCGCGAATGGGCGCATTATCCCGCCCCAGACAGACGATAGCTTTTACTTTTTGGCGTACCAGCTCCATGATTTGGCTGTAGTCGTTGCCTTTATCCACGCCGCCGACTATCCAGACGATGGGGCGGCGCATGGCATCGAGCGCGTAAAAAACCGAATCCACGTTGGTCGCCTTGCTGTCGTTGATGTACTCCACGCCGTATATGGTGGCGACGTATTGCAGCCGATGCGCCTCGTTTTGAAAGCTGGGCAAAGCGGCGGCTATCTCCGCATCTGTCAGCCCGCAGCGGCGCGCGGCTTCGCTGGCAGCAGCCATATTAAATAAATTATGTCTGCCTTTTAGGGGCAGATGACCAAGTTCGGCTTCCTGTAGGGGCAGATGCGGCAGGGGCGCACCCATCGAAATGGGCATTTTTTCTACTTCCGAATGAAAATAGTCGGCAAGACCAATTTGTACGCCCTCGCTATCGCTGCCGTATATAAAAAGCTGCTCGCTTGTTTGCTGCGCGCAGATGCGGAATTTGGACTGTATATATTTGCGGTAATCGTATTCGTAGCGGTCTAAGTGGTCGGGGGTGATATTGAGCAATAGCGCGATGTCGGGCGCAAAACTCGTACAACCATCGAGCTGAAAGCTACTAACCTCGACCACATAATAATCGGCGGCTGCCTTTTCGGCGAGATGGCGGGCGAAGCTATAGCCGACATTGCCTACGAGGGCGGCGCTTTTGCCCGCAGCCTCTAAGATATGATGTATGAGCCGAGTGGTGGTAGTTTTGCCGTTGCTGCCCGTGATGGCGACGATTTTCGCGCCTGCGGGGCGATGGCGGTAGGCAAATTCTATTTCGTCGATGACCTCTGTGCCTTGAGCGCGCAGGGCTAAGACCAATTCGGCTTTATCGGGAATGCCAGGACTTTTTATAGCGATTTGGGCGATTTGCAGGATTTTTTGGCTGCTGTGCCGCTCCTGCTCAAAGGGAATTTTTGCTGCCTCTAAGATTTTGCGATACTGCTCCGCGATGATGCCCAAATCGGAGACGAAGACGGCAAAGCCCAATTTTTGGGCTAAGAGGGCAGCGCCTACGCCGCTTTCGCCTGCCCCTAAAATGACGACTGTATTATGTAGCATAGAATGACGAGTTAGGAATTAAAAAACTGCTCCTCTATTTGCGTGCGATGGTAGTCGACAATCCAGTCGTTTCTTTGAAAGAAAATATCTCGAATTTTGGCTACCGCATCGCTCCAAATACTGCAACCTCTATCGTCGTACATATAAAAAGCGCGCTGGGTAGAGGGCGAGAAAAAAAACAGGCTTTGGTCTACGCTGGGCGAGTAGCCCATTTCGGATTTGGCGATGCCGTTTAGTATGTTTCGTATCTGCATATCTGCTACGCGCAGCTTGCCGATAGCTATTTTGAAGAGCTTATCCATATCTTGTAGCCTGCGCCAGTAGGTCGAAAACGCTACCGAGTCGGAGAAAAGCGTATATAGATATTGGTGGTCTGTGTTGAAAAAATTAGCCTGCGGGTTCTGGTTGGGGTATTCGTAAATGAGCACGAGGAGTTGCGTATTGGGGTCGGGGAAGGTATCTTCAAAAAGCAGCGTAGCCCTTTCTGTGGCTTGATTTACGCGGTTTATGCTGCCATTTGGAAAACCCTCGCCGAGCTCAAAGCGCAAATTTATCCGACTGCCCAAGCTATTTTGCTGCTCTATTTGGCTGTTGGGGTAGCAAGCATCTAAGTGGTCTTGCAGTTCTCGCCAAAGCTGTTTATTTATTTTTTTCGCTGCTGCCATCTGTTTATTCCTTGCGCGCAGTCGGCTACGAGTTGGCTAAGCCGCTTTGCTTGTGTGGCGTAGGTTTTTGCGCTCATTATCCAATGCGTTGCGGTTTTTCTGTAGGAGGGCGCGAAACGCTGAAAAAAATCCCAAGCCGCTTGATTGGCTTTGAACTGCGTTTCAAAATCGGCAGCTAAAGCCATTTCGGCATTTTCAAAAGCGTATATTTTTGATTTGCTTTCTTCTCTTTCGGCAAAAATTTTCAATCCAGCCGCCTGCATAAGCCCCTGCGCTGTCAATTTTTCGACTTTTGCGATATTCACGGCGCTCCAGATGCTGCTTTTTTTTCGGGGCGTGAAGCGGATTTGGTAGCTTTCTTCATCGACGGTATGCCTCACGCTGTCTATCCAGCCAAAGCAAAGGGCTTGGTCTACGGACTCCGACCAAGTCATTGAGGGCTTGCCTGTGCGTAGCCTATAAAATCCTACCGAGATTTCGCGCGCTGTCTGATGATGCGCTTGCAGCCAGTCCCTAAATTCAGCTTGAGAGGAAAAAAATATAGGCGACATGGGAGTTACGAGTTACGACTTACGAGTTACGAGTTACGAATATCGCACGTAAGTTATTGATAATCAAGTATGTATTTAGCAAATTTCACTTTTCACTTTTCACTTTTCACTTTTCACTTTTCACTTTTCACTTTT
>CAYXQJ010000131.1:0-4487 GCA_964467455.1 uncultured Hyphomicrobiales bacterium
CGGATGGTGACGAGGCCGTCGATGGAGTCGCCGTCGATGTCGGATGCCTTGATGCCGAACTCAAGCTTGATCATGTCGTTCGGGTCGTTGACGTTGGCGTGATCGAGGCTGTCGAGCAGCTTGAACTGGTAGCTGCCGTCGCTGTTGATCTTCAGGGTAAAGACCGCATTGCCGGCGGCCGTACCCGTGTAGGTGTTGGTCAGCGCGTTGAACGATACCGAGACCGCCTGACCGTTCGAGGTCAGCTGCGTGCCCATGGAGCCGGACGCCGCGAACGTATTCGTGCCCGTGACCGCGCCCGGCGCGTTGCCGCCGAAGTCGACGTCGACGTTGCCGTTGAACGTCACTTCGCCGTTGACCATGTTGGTTTCGTCAACATCGAAGAAGGCCGATACCGCCACCGGAACGCCGTCCGGCGTTACCGTGATCGTCAGGTCCGCCGTGTCCGTGTCGCCGTCGCCGTCGCGCACGGTGTACGTGAACTTCTCGATGCCGTCCGGATTGTCGACGGTCGCCTGATAGCTGTAGGTACCGTCATTGTTCATGATAAACGTACCGAACTGGCCCTGGATCGTGACCGAGCCGCCGGCCGGAACCGCATAATTCTGGCCGTTGAACTGCACGTTCGTAACCGAGTTCGGGGTGTCTTCGCCGACATAGTCGTTGGCCAGGACGTCGCCCGTGATGAGCTGGTCTTCCTCAACGCCGTTGATGTCGTTACGCGCTTCGACGCCGTCGTCGCCCACATCGATCGTGATCGTGGTCGGGACCGTGTCGCCTTCCACCGTCGTGATCTCGATGGAGAACTCCAGGCTCAGAACATCGCCATGGTTGGCGGTATCCGGGTGGTCGAGCGGCGCAAACTGCTTGTAGGTGTACTGGCCGGTCGCCGCGTTGATCGTCAGCGTGAAGACCGTCTGGCCGTTCGCCGTACCGACGTAACCGCCCGCCGTCGACGTCACGGTCACCGTCTGGCCGCCGGAGGTCAGCGTCGTGACGCCCGCCGTCTTGACGGCGAAGTCGCCGCCGGCAACGACGCCCGTCGCGCCGTCGACAAGGTTGGAATCGATCGTGTCGATATAGGTGACAGGGCCGGTCTGAAGGCCGCTTTCGTCCACGTTACCCGTGCTGCCCGCCAGGGTCGGAACGCTGTCTTTGACGTCGACCGTAATGGTCGACAGGCCTGAATCGCCGTCAAGGTCGGTGCCTTTGACGCCGAACTCAAGGCGGATAATGTCGTTCGGGTCGTTCGGGTCCGCATGGTCGAGGTTGCCAACCAGCGAGAACGTGTAAGAACCGCTTTCATTAATGGCCAGCGTAAACACCGTCTTGCCATCCGCCGTACCGGTATAGGTGCCGGTAACCGCGTTGTACGCAACCGTGACCGGATGACCGTTCGAGGACAGATTGCCGCCGAGAACCGAGCCGGTCGCGTTGAAGCTGTTGCTGCCGCTGAAGCCGCCGAAGCCGTCGTCGAAGAACTGGCCGGCAAGCTGGCCGTTGACCGAAGAACCCGCCGTGCCGATCGTGTCTTCATCGATCGTCGCGATCGACGGTTTAACCAGGACCGGCGTGTCGTCGCGGCTTTCGATGACGATCGAAAGGCCCGTGCCGCTCGTCGCGGTGTCGCCGTCGCCATCCGTAATCGTGTAGCTGAACGTCTCTTCGGCGTTCGGCGCGTTCATGTCCGTCAGCGTATAGGTGTAGTTACCCGACGCATCGATCGTAAACGAACCGTACGCGGCCACGATCGTGATCGAGCCGGTCTCAGGAACCGCATGGTCGACGCCGTTGAGCGTCACCGACGTCAGGCGGCCGCCATCGGCGCCCAGATCGTCGTTATCCAGCAGATTGCCGTTCGCGACATAGGTGTCGAGGTCGAGGAACACGGCGTCGTCCGCCGCGATCGGGCCGTCGTCCAGAACGTTGATCGTCACGAAGCCTTCGACCGAGTCATCGTCAAGGTCGTTCGCCGTGAAGCCGAACTGCAGCGTGATATTGTCGTTCGCGTTGCCCGCATCGGCGTGATCGAGCGATTTGAACAGCGTGAAGGTGTATTCACCCACGCCGTTGAGCTGCATCGTGAAGACCACGACGCCCCCGGCCGTACCCGTGTAGGTATTGCCGCTCAGCGTCACCGTCACCGGCACGCCGCCATGCGTCAGCGCGCTGTTGAGCAGCGAGCCGCCGGCCGTAAAATTGTCGTTCGGGGCAAACGTGCCCGGGCCGTCCGTGCCGAAGTCGACACTGATCGCGCCGCCGACCTGGATCGTGCCGAGGTCGGTTTCATCAACGGTGCGCGTGACGCTCTCGCCCGTAATGTCAACGACAGGAACGTCGTCGATCGGGCTGACCGAGATGGACAGGTTCGCCTTCGACGCATCGCCGTCGCCGTCCGTCAGCGTATAGGAGAACGTATCCGTCCCGTCCGGGTTGTTGTGGTTGGCTTTATAGCTGTAAGCACCGTTGCTGCTCACCGTCAGCACGCCATACGTGCCGATGACGTTGATCGTGCCGCCCGCCGGAATGGCGTGGATCGCGCCGTTGAAGGTAACATGCGTCACCGCGTTGCCGTCCACGCTCAGCGTGTCGTTGGCCAGAAGGTTGCCGGAGATCGTCTGCGATTCAATCGCCGCGCCGCTCTCATCGACCGCAACCGGCGCGTCGTCCGCGACGTTGATGCGCACATCCACCGGCAGCGTATCGCCGTCGCCGTCCGTGACAACCATGCCGAAGTTCAGGTTGATGACATCCGACGTGTCCGTCGCATCCGCATGATCCAGCGGCGCAAGCAGCGTAAAGGTGTATTCGCCCGTGTTCAGATTGATGTGGAACGTAAAGACCGGCGTCGTGCCGGCCATACCGATATAACCCGTCGCCGTCGGCGTTACCGTCACCGCAACGCCGCCCGAGGTCAGACCGCCCGTAACCGAGCCGGTCGCACTGAACGTGCCGGACGTCGCGATCGAACCGTTGGCGTCCGCGCCGTAATTGTAAACCAGAGAACCCGTCGCAACCGCCGGGCCGACATCGGCCTCGTCGACTGCCGTAATCGCCATGTGCGCAATCGGCGCATCGTCGGCCACGTTGATACGAATGAACGCGCGCGCGGTATCGCCGTCGGCGTCAACGGCGCTGACGCCGAAGTTGATCGTGATCACGTCGTTCGGATCCGTGCCATCGGCATGATCGAGCGAAGCGTATTGCGTGTAGGTATATTTACCCGTGTACGGGTCGATCTCCAGCGACATCACCAGATCGGCGCCCGCATAGCCCTCATAGCCTTTGGCCATCTGCGTAAACAGAACCGGAACGCCGCCAGACGTCAGGACCGGGCCCGAAGAGCCCGTGACCTCGATAATCGCATTCGGCAGAAGACGCCCGCCGCCATCCGCGCCGAAGTCAACGATAACCTGGCCTTCGATCGCAAGCTCGCCGCCCACGAAAGAACCTTCGTCAACGTTGCCGATCAGGCCCGCTTCGCCCGGACCGAACTCCGGAACGTCGTTGATCGCCAGCGGCGTGATGTTGAGATATTTCGTGCCAAGATCGCCGGCGCCGTTGCCGACATTGTATTGCAAGGACGTGCGGCCCAGCGCGCCGATCGCGTCCTTGCCGCTCAAGGAGACTTCCGTCGCCGTCGAATTGAAACCGTAACCAGAACGCACCGCGCCCGACGCTTCGCCCGCCGCCGGCTCTACTTCAGCCAGCGCATCCGCCAGCGCCGCCAGATCGTCAAGATCCTCCGTCGTCATTTGCGCCTGGTCGTCCCCGGCCGCAGGCTCGATATTCGCAACATCCGCCCCGTCAACATCCACAGACGCCACTTTCGTTTGCGCCTTGTCGTCTTCAACCGCTTCTTCCGCTTTCGCAAAAACAAGCTTCTCGATATTCGTCAGCAGCGCATCGTTCGACGCCGTCGTGATGAACGGATCGGCGGAGATCATCGGATGATCGTCCCACGCCATCGCTTCATCATAGTTGCTCAGAATGATCTTCGAACCATTCGCAAAGGAAATAACATAGGAACCGTCAATGCTCGCCTTCGCTTCAACAACAGCATTCAGATCAAAGTTGAGGATATATTGCTGACCCGGCTCAAGCGTTACTTCACGCACGATGCCTTCGGAGGGGATATCCAGCATCAGGTGATTGTCGTTGTCCGCGTGGACGCTCGGGGCTTTCATGCTGTGGGCAAGGGAGGGGTCCACAACAGTGCCGTCGGCAAGCGTGATCGTCGTGCCGTTATCCGCAAGCGAGGCAAAATTCTTGATGGTCAGTTCGCCACCTTCCTTAAAACTGATAACCAAAGATCCATCACCGTTCATCGTGATGCCTTTAATGTCCTCCGGCCCGAACGAAAACTTCGCGTCCTGACCCGCCTGTAAAACATGCGCCCCGGATTGCGTTACATCGGTATCGATTTTGAACACGTTGCTCTTCATGGTTCAGTCCCTCCTCTTAGGTCCCCTAGCCCCTCAACTTAC
>CAYXQJ010000132.1:0-4450 GCA_964467455.1 uncultured Hyphomicrobiales bacterium
TTTCAGGGGAGGGGCCGGGGGTGGGGTTGAACAGGGAGGGCTGGGAATGACCATCCACCACGACAACTACGCCCGTTTCCCCAACATCACTTGGAAAGGCGCGGGCGTGGCCGTCCCCGTTTTCAGTTTGCGCAGCCAAAAAAGTTGGGGCGTGGGCGAGTTCGCCGATATGCACCTGCTTGTGGATTGGGCCAAATCCGTCGGCCTCAAACTCATCCAACTCCTGCCCATCAACGACACCACTGCCACCCACACTTGGACGGATTCATATCCTTATTCGGCGGTGTCGGCCTTTGCCTTGCACCCGATTTATCTCAACGTGGAGCAATTGGCGGGGGAAAAACACGCCGCGATTGTAACGCCGTTTTTCAAAAAACAAAAAGAACTCAATGCGCTCGAAGCCGTTGATTATGAAGGTGTTTTGCAAACAAAATGGGACATTGTCCGCCAACTCTACGATTTGCAAAAAGCCGACTGGCTCAAAGACGCGGCTTGGCTCGAATACTACGAATCGAACAAACATTGGCTCGCGCCTTATGCCGCCTTTTGCTGGCTGCGCGATATGAACGGCACAGCGGATTTCAACCAATGGTCGTCGCATAAAAAATACAAGGCCTCAGATGTTGAAAAATTGCTCGCGCCCACGAGCAAACAGTTTGACCAAATCGCCATCCACTTATACGTCCAATGGCAGTTGCATTTGCAACTAAAAGCCGCTGCCGACTACGCCCACGCCAACGGCATCGCGTTGAAAGGCGACATTCCCATCGGCATTTACCGCTATTCCTGCGATGCTTGGGTCGCCCCGGAACTCTACAAAATGGACAAACAGGCTGGCGCACCACCCGATGATTTTGCAGAAAAAGGCCAGAATTGGGGTTTTCCGACGTACAATTGGGAGCGCATGAAACAGGACGGCTTTGCATGGTGGCGGCAGCGTTTCGAGCAGATGAGCCTCTATTTCGATGCTTTCCGCATTGACCACATCCTCGGCTTTTTCCGCATCTGGAGCATCCCGCTCGACGCGGTGGAGGGCATATTGGGGCAGTTTGTCCCCGCTATTCCCGTCACCGAAAAGGAGTTTCACGACGCGGGCATCGGCTTCGATTACGACAGGTTTTGCAAACCATACATCACCGAACCCGTGGTGCGGGAGATTTTTGGCACGGAAGCCAACTGGGTGGGCGAGCATTGTTTAAAGGCCGGGAAAGGCGAACGGTACGATTTGCTCCCCGCATTTGACACCCAACGCAAAGTGGAGGCGTGGTTCAACAGCCAAAAACCGAGCGAGCAAAATGAGCGGCGGCGCGATGGGCTGTACAATTTGATTTCCAATATTCTGCTATTTCAGGAAGAAGAAGGCAAGTATCATTTTAGGTTCGGTATCGAAAAAACAACCTCTTTCCAACACTTGCCCGATGAAGTGAAAGAACCGCTCAAAGCATTGTATGTCAATTATTTTTATCGTCGGCAAGATGATTTTTGGAAAAAGGAGGCTATGGAAAAACTGCCGGATTTGAAACGCAGCACCAATATGCTCATCTGCGGCGAAGACCTCGGCATGGTGCCGCATTGTGTGCCGGATGTGATGAAAGAACTCGGTATCCTGAGCCTCGAAATCCAGCGGATGCCGAAAGCAACGGGGGCTACTTTTTTCCACCCGAAGGACGCACCTTATCTCTCCGTCGTGACACCCAGCACCCACGACATGAGCACGATACGCGGCTGGTGGGAGGAGAACCGCGAACTCTCGCAGCGTTTTTTCAACGAAATGCTCGGCTACGAAGGCACCGCTCCGTGGTTCTGCGAACCTTGGCTCAACCGTGCCGTCGTCGCCCAACACTTTCACTCACCGGCCATGTGGAGCATTTTCCAACTCCAAGACTTGCTCGGCAGCGACGAAAAACTTCGCCGCGAAAACCCGAACGACGAGCGTATCAACGTACCTGCCAACCCAAAGCATTATTGGCAATATCGGGTCCACATCGCGTTGGAAGATTTGATGAACGCGGAGGGATTCAACGGGGATGTGCGGAAGTTGGTGGCGGAAAGTGGGCGAACTTAGTGATTGAACACATAGGCACATAGTTTTGAAACACAAAGATTTATGTGTACTATGTTTCTATCTGTTTAATTTGTCTGCGTACTTAAACAGGCAGATTTTCTACTTCGGCCTTATCCGAAAATCCAGCGTGGCAAACCCGCCCGCGTCGAAATGCTCGATTTCGATGCGATGGTGGCCGCCGAGCGTGACGGTGATTTCGTCCGTTTCGGGTTCGTGTACATCCCAATTGTCTATCAGGCGTTTGCCATCGAGGTAGAGCCGCGCACCGTCGTCGGAGGTGAGTTCGATGACGTATTCGCTGGGCGCGATGTCGAATTCGGTGCTGCTGACGGTGGCGAATTTATCCTCGTTCACGCCCTCGGTGGGTTTGCCCCACCATGCGAAAGCGAGTTCGTTGACCGTCTTTTCGGCTGCGGGCTTTCGTTTTGTTATTTTTGAAAAATTGTCCTCTTTTTTCAGCGGGCCTTTTGCATCGTCGTAGTTGTAAAACTTCATTTGCCAATCAAATTTTTTCTCAAAACGTTGCAAATCAAATTTGTACAACTGCCCGGGCAGGATTTTTTCTCCAAAGGCGGTCGTCATCTCTTGGCTGCTCCAGAACTCGAATTTCAAGTAAAACTCCTCGCTTTTGGTATCGCGCTCCATCGAAATAGTACGCGGAGCGATGCCCTGTTTTTCCCGCGCCACTGCCACGCCGCGCGTCTCTACTATTTTCCATTCGCATGGCGGGCCAATGATTTTTATCGTGTAAATTATTTTGCCGTTGTCCCCGGTGGTTATTTTGTCGAGCATGGCTAATGGGCGGGCATAATCGAATGGCCCCCATTCTCCCATGACGATGTTTTGCCGCCCGCGCGGGAGGTTGGGTGGCAGGGTAGTCTCCATCCGGTCGGGCAGACTGTCCGGCTCGGCGAGTTCATCGGGACTTGCGTTGAGCGGGGCATACAGATTCGGAGAAGGCGTGGTGTATGAAAAATTCAGTTTCTGCATCGGCAGGAGTTCGGGGTGCTTCCATACTTTGGCGAGTTGTGGTTTCGATGCGAAAATTTCATTGCGCCAAAAAATCAGTTTTTCGTTGGGTTTTGGTGTTTCCAAGAGTTGCTCAAAATCTGAAAAAACGTTTTCGCCATTGACAGAAACATTTTGCGACGCACTGATTTTCAATGGTTTCCGGGTGTTCAAAAACACATTGCGGTCAATAGAAATGGTATGGCTACGGACATCTCGTTTTTGGGCGTAGCCCCAATCGGCGGGCTGGCTCTCCCGCGCCCAGAGGTGGATGCCCACCGAATCGTCGCGAAAAATATTCTGCCGAATGGTATCATATTGGCCGTGTTCGATAGCAATGGCCGTGCGGCAACCGACAATCATATTGGCAAAAATCAGCGTCTCGTAACTGTATCCGCCCCAGATGCCGTAAGTACATTCGGCTATGTAGTTGCCCTGGATTCGGTTGCGTGAAAAAGTGACTTCGATGCCGTTGGTGGGCGCGTAACTAAAATCATTTCCGAAAATATAATTGTCGTTGCAGCCGCCCGTGCCGGTGTCCATCGTCGTCTGGCCTGCCCAGAGAAAAAGGCCGTCGCCGGAGTGCGTGGCGGAGTTGAATGCGATGAGATTGTTGCTGCTTTGCTCATACATGAGGATGCCCGCCGAGTCCTGCCCGCGCTGATAAACTTCGTGCGAATAGCCGCGCACATTCCAGTCCAAACGATTGTGCATCAAACGGTTGCGACTGCTGCGGTAGAGGCCGATGCCGAGACCAGAGTTGAAATGGAAAGTGTTGTTATAGACCAATCCGTCGGTGCAGCCGGTCATCAGCGCGGCGTTTTGGTTGCCGGTAATACGGCAGCCGCGGACAGTCGGGCGGGTGCAGTTTTTCAGATAAATACCCGCGCCGTAGCGCAGCCATTCGTCGCGCTCGTTGTGGTGGTAACTGAGCCAGTCGGAGAAATCCTCGCGCTCGCGGATGGAGCGCAGACGAGGGCGGTAATTGTACGAAAAGTCGCAATTTTCGAGCGTCAGCCCCTCCACGCCCTCGGCCAGCAAAGCGACTTTGTAGCCCCGCGCACGGGCGTTTTTGAGCGTGATATTTTTTCCTTTTACCAAAATGGCGAGGCCATAAAATCCATTGGGAAAAAACGGGTCGGGCGAGCCGCGTAGTTCGGCGTTTTGAAAATCAATGGTCAGGTTGTCGCCGGAAATGGTGATGACAGGCTTGGCCAAAGCGGTGACACTTTTTTGAAAAGTATCACCGCTGGGCGGGGGGGCGAACACATCCGCCGGGTCGCCCGCAAGCGAATAAGTCTCGGCCTTGACTTTGCACGACTGACTGATTGTCAAGCCTTTCGAGAGCGTAATTTCGGGTGTTTGGGCAAAAAGCAG
>CAYXQJ010000133.1:0-4440 GCA_964467455.1 uncultured Hyphomicrobiales bacterium
TGAAACTGCACATCGGTCCCGGCGACACGGCCGCACCCGTCCTCACCCTCATGCTCCCGTACGAGGACTGACCTCGGGGCTTCGGCCCCTTTTCGTCTGTCCGGCACTCGATGGTCTGGCTCCGCTGCAGACACCCGTCTCGTACAAAAGCCACGGCGGACAAGGTCGTTTCTTACGCGAGCTATCGCAGCAGCACGACGTCGAACCCCTTTTACCCACCACCCCCCGGTAGATGCCCGACGTCGGACTTGCTGCCGGTCAGCATCCGGATCCGCCGCTGAAATCCGGGGCGCCACACTCCGTCCGGCGCGATGCGAACGTATCCGTTTTGAACCGCATAGCACATGATCTGCCCCTTGTGATGCAGTCCCAGCTTTCCCATGATCGATTTCCGGTGCGTGTTCACCGTGTGCGGCGAAATCCCCAGGCGGGAGGCGGCTTGCTGATCGTCGGACCCGTCGCCGATGACCGAGAGCACGATTTCCTCCTTTTGCGTCAGGGCGTCCAGCGTGACGTTTCTCGGCTTCTTGATGAGCGGCAAGAAGGTCGGGCTCACGTAGATTTCACCTTCTTGGACGCGCTTCAGCGCCGTGTGCAGGTTGGTCAGCCCCTCGGCCCTCACATCGAAAAGTCCATTGTAGCGGATTTCCCGCAGCAGAGCCAGAGTCCGGGCGTCGCGACGAGTGGTGACAATCAGGATCGGCAGTTCTCTTTCGATGAACGGTTCCAGGTGTTCGAGGCCGTCCATGTCTTCGATTTGCACCCCGGTGACGAACATGTCCGGCATGCGACCCTGGATTGCATCCAACGCATCGAAGCCCCGCTGGAAGACCTGAACCTGGGCCGCTCGCCAGTATTCGACGATCTGCCGACAGATCAGATCCCCGTACAGGCGATCCGCCTTCAAGACCACGATCCGCGGCGAAAAAGTCTTCATCGGCAGGATGACTCAGCCCCGTCCTCAAGCCGGAGGTGTTGCCCACCGTCAGCCGCGCGCAGGATACCAGCACCTGATCCTCCCCTGAGGAGATCAATGGCCAAGGCATTTCGAATCAGGCGTTCCGTCGCGTCACGCATCGGCCGCGCACCGAGGCGCTCATGGTAACCATGCTGAATCACGACTTCTGGAACGTCGACCTGCGGACGCATCTCGAATCCCCGTCCTGCCAGTGCGGCGCATTCCCTCGCGATCATACCGCCCGCGATCACGCGTTGAGCCTCGTAGTCGAGCTTGTTGAAGACGACCGTTAGCGTGATCCGAGCGAAGATTTCGGGCCGAAGCTCCCGCTGTGCATCCTGCCGGACCAGTCGCTCCATCGTCTCGTACTTTGACTTCCTCATCGTCATGATCCGCTGGGCACCGATGTTGCTCGTGAGGACCACATACCAGGCCGAGAAGTCCAGGACTCGGTTGAGTCCCGTCGTCAGCCGCGCCGCATCCAGTAGTTGCAGCAGGACGTCCAACACCCGTGGATGCGCCTTCTCGATTTCGTCAAAGAGCAGGGTGCCTCGGCCGGCGCAGGCGTCGAATCCCTCCGCGATCCGCCCGGGCGTGTCAGCGGTTCCCAACAGCAGGCCCAGTCGATCCGCGGTCTGGTACTCGGACATGTCGAGCCGAACGACATGATCCGGCCCCATCAGAACCTCGCTGAACCTCAGAGTGAGTTCGGTCTTTCCGACCCCGGTCGGCCCCAGGAAGAGGAAGCTCGCCTTAGGTCGTCCCTGAGTCGTGAGCCCCAACTCACCGTGCTGTAATCGCTCCGCCACGAGGTCGATGACAGGATCCTGGCCGGTGAGCACGGCCTTCAACTGCAACGGCAGACTCAGGATCTTTTCCCGCTGCTCCTGATTCAAGGTCATCGCACAACTATGATTTGGCCTCGGCCGGCATGGGAGCGGGCGCCGGTGCATCAGCCGCCGATTCCGGCGCTGCGGGTGTCGCGAGGACGCGAGTCTTCTCGTCCTCGAGTTCCTTTTTCACTTTCAAAACCTCCACACTTTGTCGAACGAGCGACGCCAGTTGATCCTTCATTCCCCGCTCAGTCTCCGCCAGCGCAACCTGCATGGCTCGCAACTCGGCTGTGATTCGCCGCTGCGCCGCCAATTCGGCGGCCAATTCCTCGCTCGCCGGCAACCGCGCTTCGCTGACCCGAGGATAGGTTTCGCGCGAAACCGTTTCGAGGCGGCCCACGCTTGGGTCCGGCACTCGCGTTTGTCGATATACCGCATGGGCTTCGTGACGCAAAAAGGGAGTCGTCGCATCTCGGTAGCCGCGGAGTTCATACCGCGTCTCTGCGAGGCCACGTTCCTTCACCACGGCGGCCTTTGGCGCTGGTTCGACTTCAGGACGCGAAACCTGAACCTCTTGTAGCGGTGGCATGGCACAACCCGTGAAGACGAGTGAGACAATGGCTATTGCGTAGTAATGCATGGTCATCCTTTCGGCACTTGGAGTGGCGAATGCTGTTCGCTGCCTGCGTTGGCGCTGGCCTCGGGCTTGAATGGCTTGGCACCGGCGACGGTGGCCTTCCGGGGATCGACGGCCTCAGTGACGTAAACGTAGAACTCCTTCCCGGCGGCTACGCGAACGAAGTAGCCGTTCTCCTCGACATCCTTGAGGGTTCGCTTCGCGTGGAGTTCAAACACCTCGCCGATCCCCTCGCGGACCCCATTCGAAACCGAACCGGTGATTGTCGTGCCCATGGCGTTTTGCGTCCGATCCTGGGTTCCGCGCGCGAAGCCGCTGAGTGCCGCGGAGGCGAGCAACTTCAATTCCTGGAGATCATCGGTCGCGAGCACCCGGCCCCGAATTCCCGCCGAGCCATCGGTGATTCCGTACCCGTCGATCTCGTGCTCGTACTCCCGGTCCAACGCGACACCGTTGAAAACCAGTTCCCGACCGTCCTGCCAGACCAGTCGCCACGCACCGTTGGCCGTCACCCGGTCACGCAAGCGGCCTGAGCGGGCGGTGCCGTGCACCAGGGTGTTCGCCGGCACTACCAGTTTTCCGTTCTGCCAGACGTCCTCGAGGAGGAGCGCAATGACAGGCGTCTCCAGATTCGCGCTATCGACGGTATTCACGAGCTTGCACTTGAGGAGCGTGCCGAACGGCACGAAGCGATCCGCAGGCGGTGGCGTTGCCGTACTGGTTCGAGCTACAGGCACCTCGTAGCTCGCGAGGAGCGAGGGATACTGTTTCTTCTTTGGCGGCGCTTTGGAGACAGGTGCGGCCTTCGTTGGTGGTCGCGCTTTGGTTGGCGGTTTGGGCTGCGGCGGAGCAACCGCCGGCGCCGGCCGGAAAGGTACGATGTCGCCGGAGGTCACTTCCTTCTCGGACGGGGTCGCGGCGACCACCCTCGCCTGCTGCGGGATTCCGCTTTCGAGTCCCTGGTTCAAGGGAACCTTCACTTGCCCCAACTCCACCTTCTTTGCTGCAGGCGCGGAATGGCGCGCCACTTCACGCTCCTTTGCTTCGCGACGGCCATAGATCGCCAGCCCGGACATGAGCACGATGACAAAGACAACGAAAAGACCGAACTTGCTCTTCAGGAAATCTCCCACCGCACGCGGATTCATGGCTCCGATCCCTCCTTGAGCCGGGAAGCCTCAGCCTGATCGGCCAAAACCTTCTCGCGTCGCGTACTGCTCACCAAGATCGTGAACGCATTGTCGGCACTCAGATCGTTCCGGGTTCCGTCCGGGAGTCCGACGACCGCGAACTCCGCCTCCGCGCTCTCACCGGGCCCAAGGGTGCGTGGTCCATTGGCGATCGCCTGATCAAACCGCTCCTGGGCCACGCGCGCTGCAAAGGAACTCGGGATGAGGTCGATGACCGAGTCCGTCGTGTTCCGGAGTCGGAGAAGAAAGACCACCGCGTCTTCCTTCGAGAATCGATACACCTCCTGAACGGTGATCTCGAGGTTGGGAAGTTGGGTGGTACGATTCTGCGCTCGCAGCGTGACACCCTCCACGGCCCGCGGCATCGCCTTCACGAGCACTGGGTACGCCCGCGCACGATCGAGCAGGCTCAATCCGATCCGCGGCGAAAACCTCACCGGCGTCGGCGGTCCATCGACCTTCACGGCATGATGTCCATCGTCGCGCTTGAAGATAAGGCTAGCCACGGAGTCCGTCTGGACGGATCGAAGCTGGAGCACGTAGGCCGCTCCCTCAAAAATTGCCGTCAGCCGACCCGATGAATCGGGCTGCAGGCTTCGCAACAGGACAAAATTGGAGCCGGGCGCGTGCGTGACATGGAAACGAAGGGGCGATCCCTCCTCGACCTCGATGGCTTCGCGTCCCCGGTCGATCAGCATGTCTGAACCAGCGACAGCGGTTAACGCACCCGGGAACATGACGGTCGTGACTTCGCGCGATACCGGCAGGTCCACGGTTTGGTTGGGATCGAGCGCCGCGTTCCGAATCGGCTGCATCGCGAAC
>CAYXQJ010000134.1:0-4253 GCA_964467455.1 uncultured Hyphomicrobiales bacterium
AAATCACCATCGAATCCGGCAAGCTCGCGAAGCAGGCCGACGGCGCCGTAACCGTGCAACTCGGCGAAACCATTGTCATCGTCGCTGCAGTCGCCGCGACCAAAGCCAAGGAAGGTCAGGATTTTTTCCCGCTCACCGTTGATTATCGCGAGAAGGCCGCCGCCGCGGGAAAGTTTCCCGGTGGTTACTTCAAGCGCGAAGGCCGACCGACCGAGAAAGAAATTCTTACGTGCCGCCTGACGGATCGCCCGATCCGGCCGTTGTTCCCGAAAGGTTGGTATAACGAAGTGCAAGTGCAGACCGTGGTGCTCAGCGCCGACGGCGAAAATGATCCGGACATCCTCAGCATTATTGGCGCGAGTGCCGCGCTGATGGTCAGCGATATTCCGTGGGCCGGCCCGCTTGGCGCGGTGCGCGTGGGTCGCATCAACGGCCAATTCGTTGCCAATCCGTCGCATTCTGAAATGAAGGAAAGCGATCTGGACCTGGTCTATGTCGGCAATGAAACCGACATCGTGATGTATGAAGGTTCGGCCAAGGAAATTAGTGAAGCCGACTTCAATGCGGCGCTGAAATTTGGTCAAGAATGCTGCGTGCCGTTGATCGCCGCCCAAAAAGAACTCGCCGCCAAAGCGGGGAAGAAGAAACGCGAGATCAAACTGAACATCGTTCCCGACGAAATTTTGCAGGAAGCCAAGACTTTAGCTGGGGATCGCTTTGTTCCGGCCTTGCTGACGCCTGGAAAACTAAATCGCGAAGCGGCCTGCAACGCGATTAAGGAAGAAGTCGGCGCAAAGCTCATCGAGAAATTCGGGGAGGAGAAGGTCACGCCGTTCGTTATCAACGATGCTTTCTATTACATCCAGAAAGAGGCGGTTCGAAAGCTGATTCTCGAAAATGGCAAACGGCTTGACGGTCGCACCTTTGACGCGGTCCGTCCGATTTCCAGTTCCGTCGGAGTATTGCCGCGTGCTCACGGATCGGCAATTTTCGCCCGCGGCGAAACTCAAGCCGTCACGCTTGCCACCCTCGGCACCGGCGACGATGTACAAGAGTTCGACTCTTACACCGGGGGCGAGAATGAGAAACGCTTCATTCTGCATTATAATTTTCCGAATTTCTCCGTCGGCGAAACTGGCCGCATCAGCGGGCCGGGCCGTCGCGAAATCGGTCACGGCGCACTCGCTGAACGCAGCATCGAGCCGATGATTCCGCTCGAGAATTATCCTTACGCCGTGCGCGTCACGAGCGAAATCATGGAATCCAATGGTTCGACCTCCATGGCGTCCGTTTGTGGTGGCACGCTTGCGTTGCTTGACGCCGGCGTTCCGATGATTCGCCCCGTCGCCGGCATCAGCGTCGGCATCTGCACCGAATACGCCGACAAGAACATTTCCAAATACCAACTGCTCACCGACATCATCGGTTGGGAAGATGCGTATTGCGACATGGACTGCAAAATCGCGGGAACAGAGAAGGGGATTACCGGCTTCCAACTCGATCTCAAGCTCAAGGGTTTGCCCCATGCGATCATGACGGAGGCGATTGAAAAAGCACGCGTGGCGCGGCTGGCCATCTTGGGCGAAATGGCCAAAACCATCTCCGAACCGCGTAAAGAAATCAGCAAGTATGCCCCGCGCATCACCACGCTGAAGATTAATCCGGACAAGATCGGTGCGCTCATCGGACCTGGCGGCAAGAACATCAAGAAACTCGTCGAGGAATCCGGTTGTGAAATCGACATTGAAGATGATGGCACAGTGAACATCTTCTCGGTTTCTGCCGAAGGCATGAAGATCGCCGTAGATCACATCAGCGGCATGACGGCGGAAGCTGAAATCGGAAAGATCTATCGTGGTAAAGTCGTCACGATTAAAGAATTCGGCGCGTTCGTTGAATTCCTGCCGGGCAAAGACGGCCTTGTGCATATTAGCGAACTGGCGAATTTCCGCGTGAAAAAGACTGAAGACATCGTCAAGGTCGGCGACGAGATTCACGTGAAATGCCTTGGTGTTGACGAGAAAGGCCGCGTTCGTCTTTCCCGAAAAGCCGCGATGGAAGATCGCGACAAGGAAATGGCTGGCAAAGCCGAACAACAACCGGCCGCCACCGAGTAAGCTCCTGATTAGACTCTACAAAAGCGAGTTGGACCTGCTCCAACTCGCTTTTTCTATCCTCGTTTAAGCGCAAGTCACAGCGCCGCGTTCACTCAGGAAGTAGGAGCCAAAGAAGAATTCGCAGCGAATCATATTATATGCCCACAATGTCTGTTATCGTTCATTTGATACCATGTCCGTAAATAAAACGACCACAATTCATTACCTATTCAGGCTCTGCGCTTTGTGCATAATGGCTCGGACATGCAAGAATCGCCACGAACGCCGCAATACGTGTTCGAGGTCAACTTATTCACAATTTGCCGCGAAACGAGCGTCCGTCTCGATACCCTGCTGGAGCGGGCGCGTGAAGCCAAGGACCTGCATGCGGCCAAGGAGTTCGTTTCCTACCTTCAGTGGTCCGGCATTCTGAAGCTGCTGGAGTATCACAGCCAGCCTGAGCCTCTCAAGATCGACGGTTCGCACATCCGATGGAAAGCTGAGCAACTACTGTCCGTCGTCCATCAACAGCTAAAGCAGAAGCAAGTCGTTGTCTCTCTGGAGCTTTCGCAACTCGAATCGGTCAATCACAAGCTCGACCTAATTGCGGGTCGCTTGGCGTGCCTGACGCCGACTACCTCCGAAGGAGTGGAAACGGCTAAGGAGGATTCGCTAACTATTGTCAATGAGCGCGTTGCATGAACGAGGCGCCGGCATCGGCGCGTAGCGCCGATGCCGCGCCTCTAACCTTGTTTCATTAAGAACAATTCCCCAAATGGACATTCTTAAAAGCTCAACTCCGCTGAATAAGCGCAAAGCTGCCTTCCTTCATAGCTGCGAAAAATTGTTCAAACAGGATGATGGCAAGCGTGCGCGTCGTGTTTACATGTGGACGTTCACGTTTGCCAAGGTCATTTCGGATGATATTGCTGCAAAGTGTTGGAATCATCTGAACCGTGATCTTACGCGCAGATACAAAGCCACGGGGGGGTGTCCTGGAATAAAGGTCGTTGAAGTGCATCCGGGCGGGCATGGCCTTCATTTCCATGCGCTAATTGCTCGTCGTCTCGATGTCAGCGAAGTGCGTCGTCTTGCGATTCGTGCGGGTTTTGGCCGTATTCACGTTCAGAAATGCAAACAGTCTGCCGCTGCCTATTGCGCAAAATACCTTACGAAGCGTGACGATGGCTTGAAACGCGGGGCGCGTCGGTGGGGAATGGTTGCGGGTTTCAAAGGGACACGCGTCCGTGACATTCAAGTTGAGTCTGAACTAGCTGAGAATTGTCGGCGGACTTATCAGGTGGTTAAAACGTGGTCCCGGGAAATCTTCGTGGCCGTCAATCGTTTGACGGTCAAATATGGTCATTGTCTCAACTGGCCTGAGTTCCCTGCCCTGTCGGAACGAAAACAATTCCAGCGCGGTGACGAATGGCTGCCCGAGTGGGCGGACTATGTGATTCGTCCTGTGCGGGACTGGATAAAAACCAAGTGCTCCGAAACTGGCGAATGGTATTCAACGATGATCACGCTGCCAGTGGAGCAACCATTCTGAAGATGAGTCATGAGCAAGCATCACGATAGCGGTCCGATGCAAGGCCGCCTGTATTGGTCACCGAAGCAAACCCGTGTTTGGATGAACGGTTCGTTCTTCGACCTAGGCGAGCGGAGTCTGGAAAGCTGCCGCGTGGTCGCCGCAGAGTTTGAACTGATTCTGATTGTGCAAAAGAGTTTCCCGGGACTGACGCCATTTGGAATTCCGCGATGAGACCTGATGCTATCAATCAGCGTGGACGATTCACGCACCAAGAGATTGGCAAGCTGATGGGCCTGTCGCCGGCTCGGGTGCGTCAGATTGAACAACGAGCGCTGGCAAAACTCCGTGAGGCATTCCGCAAGCTCGGTCTCGAAAATCCATTTCCGAAGTGAGGCTTGGATTTGCGCGATAGCGCGTCCTTAGTTTACCAGAGGTCAAATCACCGCATCAGCGCGTGGCGAAGCCTCTCTAAAAGCAAAATGCTTCGCGCGAGTCCGTAGTCGCCGCTATTCACAAACTGTCCGCGTAACGTGTTTTTCCGTTGTCTGTTATCGTTTCTACAAATTTCTGCGAAGCGTGACTGACCATCACGATTCCTTCCGGTAAATCTTCTCGAATGCCTT
>CAYXQJ010000135.1:0-4233 GCA_964467455.1 uncultured Hyphomicrobiales bacterium
CGGCGTCGAGCGCTTTGCAACTGATGACGACGCGCGATTGCGTTTCGCCGAAGAGCAAGGCGTCGAGGCGGACGTCTTTGATGGCGCTCAGATCCACGGTCGCGCCGATGAGACGCGGCGTGTCGCGGGCGATGAGCTGGCTGATGCAGCTTTCCGCGAGCGCGACGGCGAGGCCGCCCTCGCTGCAATCGTGCGCGCTCTTCACGAGGCCGGATTGGATCAGGCCGATGAGCGTCGTGTGCAGCGTCTTCGCGACCTCGAGGTCGCAACGCGGCGGCGCACCAGCCTTCTTGCCGTGGACGACTTGCAGATACGCGCTGCCGCCGAGACCTTGCAACGGCGTGGCTTCCACCGCGGCGCCGAGCAGGATGATGGCGTCGCCTTCGTCCTTGAACCATTGCGTGGTGACGTGCTCGGGCTTTTCGATGATGCCGACGACGGAAATCGTGGGCGTCGGGTCAATCGGACCGGCGGGATTTTGATTGTAGAGCGAGCAATTGCCACCGGTGACGGGTGCGTTGAAGGCTTGGCAACCTTCCGCCAAACCGCGCACGGATTCTTTGATCTGCCAGAACAACTCGGGCTTGGCCGGGCTGGGCATGTTGAGATTGTCCGTCGCGCCGAGCGGAATTGCGCCGGAGCAAGCCAGGTTGCGGCACGCCTCGGCCACGGCGGCTTTCGCGCCTTCGTAAGGATCGAGATAAACGTAACCGCCGTTGCAATCCACCGTCATGGCGATCAATTTCTCGGAAACTTTCGCGTCGCCGACTTTGGCGGCGAGTTCCGCGCTCATCACGGGCAAGGAATCGCTCTTGATGCGGATGACCGCGGCGTCGCTGCCGGGCAACACGACTGAGCCGTCGCGGACTTGATGATCGTATTGGCGATACACCCAGTTTTTCGATGCGATGCTCGGGAACGCGAGCAGCTTCTTCAAAACATCAGCGGGCGCAGTCGTGTCGGCGATGCCATCGAGACGGAACGCTTTCACTTCGGCGATGTAAGCCGGCTCAACTGCCTCGCGCTGATAGACGGGTGATTCGTCGGCGATCTTCTTCGCGGGAATGTCCACAACGAGTTTGCCGCCGTGACGCACCTTCATGTGGCCGGTGTCGGTGATGATGCCGATCTCCGCCCACGGCAAATCCCACTTGTCGAAAATGCGCTTCACTTCCTCTTCGCGGCCTTTGTGGACGACGATGAGCATGCGCTCCTGCGATTCCGAAAGCATGATCTCGTAGCTGCTCATGTTCGGCGCGCGTTGCGGAACTTTATCCAATTCGATCTCGATGCCCGTGCCGGCGCGCGCGGCCATTTCGCAGGTGGAACAGGTCAAGCCCGCCGCACCCATGTCCTGCATTCCCGCGACCGCACCCGTAGCGAGCAGTTCGAGGCACGCTTCGCACACGAGTTTTTCCATGAACGGATCGCCGACCTGCACCGCGCCGCGCTGTTGCTCGGCGGATTCCTCGGTCAAATCCTGCGACGCAAACGCCGCGCCCGCGAGGCCGTCGCGACCCGTCGCCGGGCCGACGTAAAAGACGGGATTGCCCACGCCCTTCGCCGCGCCGCGCGTGATCTGTTCATGCCGCAGCACGCCGAGGCAGAAGGCGTTCACGAGCGGATTGCCCGCGTAAGTTTTGTCGAAATAAACTTCGCCCGCGACGGTCGGGATGCCGAAGCAATTGCCGTAATGCGCGATGCCGCTGACGACACCACTGAACAGCCGGCGCACTGCAGGATCGGTGAGTTCGCCGAAGCGCAGCGAGTTCACCGCGCAGACCGGGCGCGCGCCCATCGTGAAGATGTCGCGCACGATGCCGCCGACGCCGGTGGTCGCGCCCTGAAACGGCTCGACCGCGCTCGGATGGTTGTGCGACTCGATCTTGAACGCGATGGCGATGCCGTCGCCGATGTCAATGATGCCGGCGTTCTCCTCGCCCGCGCCGACGAGGATCTTGGGCGACTTGGTGGGGAAGGTCTTGAGCAGTGGCTTGGTGTTTTTGTAGCTGCAATGCTCGCTCCACATCACGGAAAAGATGCCGAGCTCGGTGTAAGTCGGCACGCGGCCGAGGATTTCCTGGGCGTGGGCGTATTCTTCCGGCGTGAGGTTGTGCTTGGCAACCAACTCTGGGGTGATGGCGGGTTCGGTCATGGCGAAAATAAATTAATTCTTTCTCTGCGCGCTTTTTTTGTGCGGCTTAATCTTGGTCTCTGATTCAACTTTGTAGGCTGGCGATTCTTCCCGAAAAACTCCTCCGTCTTCCACCCAATCAAGATTTCTGCCAATCAAAAGCTCGTTCATCTCGGCGTGGTGAGTATTCTTCATGGCGACGGGCTTTGTTTGAAAACCGTGTCGTTCGGCCAAAGCACAAACTTCTTCGGCGTTGTCGTAAGTCATCAAAAAATCTCCATGCAACTTTTCACAGAGCGCAAAAAGTTTTTCATGGTCAACTTCGGAATGTGTGTAAAGGCGCGAACCGGCGCTCTTGCCGCCAGCGGTGTATGGCGGATCAATAAAAAACACCGCATCCTTTTCCTTGCGGTATTCGGTCATCACTTCAAAAGCATCACCATGAACAAACTCAATTCGCTTGGCTACAAATTCGATGTTGGTGATGCGTTTGGCGAGAGTCTGCGGATACCAGCGGGACAAAATTCCTTTCCCGTTTTCTCCGTTTTTCAGAACGCCAGCACCCTCGGCCAAAATCCCACCGTGAGCAGTGCGGTTCTTCAGAATTGTTTGAAACGCCAAGTCACGACGTGATTGTGCTGGCTTTGCCAATTCAGCCTTGGCGGATTCTGGCGTCAGTTCAAAAGTCAGCAGTTTTTTTGCGAGCCATTTGGCATCTCCGCCAAGAATTGTCTCCCATACCGCAGCGATTTGCTTGTCGAGTTCCACCATCACGACGCGGTCTGCTAGTTGTTCAAATGCCGCAGTCAAACTGATGATTCCTCCTCCAGTGAAAGGTTCTGCCAAAACTTTAGGTTGGTTTGGAAGGCTCATCATCCACCGACGAAACAGCGGAACAAGCCACGTCTTCCCGCCTGGATAGCGGAACGGGCTGCGCTGTGGCACAGACGCCACATTCACTGGCTTCTCCTGTTCGGATGTTTCCAGTTCTGGAAGTAAAAAGGTCTGCGTCATGGCTTACCGGCCAAAAGGATTATCCAGAGTGCGATTTGTCGGCGGCGTTTCCAACTTCTCGTCAACCTTAGTTTGGAGCAGGCGAATAAAATCTTCCATCTTGCCCGGACGTGAGCGCGTAATTTGAATCAATGCGGGCTCAAATTTTGTGTAAACGATTCGCTCGCGGAATAACTCATAGTGCGCCCCGTCCTTTTCCGGTGGCTTCAAATCGTATATCAGCCACGCAATGTCCGCCTGTTCTTTTGAAACTTCCGGCAACTTGGGCAGGGTATTGAAAAATCCTGTGTTGAGGGCGACTGCCGATTTTTTGCCCCATGCGTTAATGATGCCGCCTTTGAAAATCAGTTGAGGTGCGAGGCGTTTGCGTGACGACGACAAATAATCAGGGCGCGGATAGTTTTCCTCAACCGTCCAATCCATACTGCTGCGCTTTGCCGGTGCTTCCATGTAATGCTCAAAAGGGTTTCGAACATTGCCGGAAATATACACGGCTTGGACTTCGAGCGCGCCGAAGTCATAAACTTTGCCCGCTTTGTCGTAAGCACACAGAACCACGTCAATGTTTCCAGCAGACCCACCATCCGCATCTTTCAGACGAACTTCCGTAAGCGTTGTCCATTTTGCTTCTGCCCCGAAAAAGAATTCCGCAGCATCGTCGGCAATGAGCCAATGCTGACGGAATCGAATCGGGCAAGTGATGACTACTTCATTTTCATGGAACACACTGCAAACACCGAGAGGTTCTTGGGCTTTGTCCTTTGTGCAATTCGGGACTTTGTTGTTAAACGGGCAAAGACGCTTGGTGCGATGGCGATTTGCATTCGCACTCATGTCGGTTGCCGGGAATCCAAAAACTTCCGCCAATGGGTGCTGTGGTTTCATTTTATTTCTTCACGCCGCTTGCGCGACGGTTTTGTTCTTCAACGCGGCGAAGATGCTTTCGAAAATCCATTTACCGTCGTCGCTGCCGAGCAGCGGTTCGCAGGCGCGTTCGGGATGCGGCATCAGGCCGGCCACGTTGCGCTTTTCATTGCAGATGCCGGCGATGTTCAGCAGCGCGCCGTTCGGATTCGCGCTGTCCG
>CAYXQJ010000136.1:0-4212 GCA_964467455.1 uncultured Hyphomicrobiales bacterium
GGAAGGTCTGCCGGATGATGGTGAGCCGCGGGCCCTGGCGCTGGGCGCCGAACGCGCCCGGCAGCAGGCCCTGTTCGTCCAGCACCCGGCGGGCGGTCTCGCGCAGGCCTTCATTGCCGGGCGGGAGATCCAGAACGTAGTCCTTTTCCCAGAGCGGCGTCCACGCGGCCCCCGCGGCTTGCTGCCCGTGGCCGGCGGCGCCGTGATTGTAGAGCGCCGTGGAGAGGGCATACATCAGCGTCCAGGGCAGGAGCAGCATCCCAAGGTAGAGATGCGTGCGGCGCAGCAGGAGGTTAACGTTGTTCATGCGGCGGCGGGGTCAGATGCGAAACAACAGGAGGCCGAACATGCCCCAGCCGAGGGCGGCGAACACCGCGCCAGTGAGCCGGGCGGGCCTGATCTCCCACCACATCCAGATTCCGGATACGACCCAGAAGATCATGCCGGCGACGGCGAGGTCCACGATCACCGCCCAGATCCTCGCGGCGAGGAAGGGCTGGCCGTAGCCGTGCCGGAAATGGGCGCGATTGAGAAAGATCGGGGCGCTGAACGCCTGCTTCTCGACGAGGAGCCGGTTCTCCGCACGGAAATACGTGACGCGATGATGGGCGAACGCGGCGTTGCGATTGATGACCAGGCGCGGCGCGGCGGGCCCGCCCTGGACGTTGAAGGTGCCGGTCAGGCCGAGGTCCTCCAGAATCTGGCCGCCGATCATCCGGGGATCGGCGTCCGCGGAAAACACGGCGGTGTAAGGGCGTTCCCCGACCTTCTCGAAACGGCCGATGCGATCGCCGTAGAAGGAGCGCACCGCCTGGTTGTGATTGAGGACCAGTCCGCTCAACGCGTAGATCAGCATCCACGGCGTCAGAAACAGTGCGAGGTACAGGTGGGTGCGGCGGACGAGGCGGGAGGCGTTGGCGGCCATGGGGTGGTGGGGCGGACGGGGGTCGCGGTGCGCGCCCGGGAAGTCACGCAGCCGGACCGGAGGAAGTCGAGGACGGGGCTTCGGTTTCCCGGGCGGCGCATCTTTCTGGCAGGAATGTCAGCGACGAAAGTTTGTCTCGTGGCGGACGCGGGCCGGAGCTGAACCCGGCCCCGGACACCCGGTCCGGGTCCGACTTCAACCCCCTACCCTGGCGGAGACTGCGACCAGCGGGACATCCCCCCGACGGATGTTTCGATCTCCGCGCCCAGACACCATGAAACCGAAGCATGCCTTGGTTTTGATTGTCCGTTGGACCGCGCTTGTCCTTGCGCCGGTCCCCGCCGTGGATGCCGCCGCCGGCGCCGCCGTCACCTCGAGCGCGCAGAGTGGCACCGTCACGGGCACGGTGAGCAACACCGCCACGCGCAATCTGCTTGAAGGCGCCAGGGTCGAGGTGCCCGGCCTGGGTCTCCGGACCCTCACCGACAACACCGGCCGTTACGTCCTCACCGGCGTTCCGCCCGGGACGCACGAACTCGTGGTGTCATACATCGGGCTGGATGCGTCGCGCAGCTCCGTGACGGTCGCGGCCCGGGAGCGGGTCGTGCGCGATTTCGAACTCACCTCCGGTATCTATACTTTGGATGCGTTCAAGGTCACCGGTGAACGCGAGGGCGACGCGCTCGCGATCACCGCGCAGCGCAATGCGATGAACGTGAAGAATATCGTCGCCATGGACTCGTTCGGCAATCTGCCCAACATGAGCGCGGGCGAGGTCGTCATGCGGCTGCCCGGCGTGGCGGGCAACCCGACCGAGGAGGGCCTCGCCTACCGGTTCAATGTCCGCGGCATGGACGCGGCGCTCAACACGGTCACGGTGGACGGGGGCCTGATGGCGAGCATCGGCACCAACCGGGCCTTCGAGCTGCAGAGCATCACGGGCACGATGTTCGAGCAGCTCGAGCTGATCAAGGGCCACACGCCCGACAAGGGGGCCGACTCCCTCGGCGGCACGATCAACATGAAGACGCGCTCGCCGCTCAACCTGCGGGAAAAGCGCCGGATCTCCTACAGCGCGACGATGCGCATCGCCCCGTCCTTCACGGAGCAGATCCCGCTGCGGGAGGAGCACCGCGCCCATCCCCTGATCACCCTCGGCTACCAGGAGGTGTTCAGCATCCTCGGCGGCGAGCGCAATCTCGGCGTCGCGGTGAACCTGTTCTACAGTGAGAACGCCGTGGGCGGCTACCGCGTGACGTACCAGCATCAGAACACGATGACGACACCGGCCTACCTGTGGAGCTATCAGACGCGGGAGAATTTCAACAACCGCAAGCAGAGGAGCATAAACGTGAAGACGGACTACCGTCTGTCGTTCAACACGAAGTTCTCCCTCAACGTGACCGTGAACGACAATGTCGAGCGGTTTCGCCGCTCCTTCAACACCCGGGCCTATACCGGCAACGCCAACACCGTGCCGAATGCCACGACCTCGGGTGTCATTCCCGGCTTCACGGACAAGATCACGCAGGTGAGACCGATTCCCGGCGCGCAGATCGACATTCTCGCGAACGGGCCGAACAGCTACATCGTCAATACCTTCCTGGTGGATTTCGGCGGCGAGCACGACTACGGATCGCTGCTGATCGACTACAATCTCGGCTTCAGCCGGAACCACCAGCAGACGGGCATGCACGCCCGCGGTGGTTCGACGTCGCTGACCCACCGGATCAGCAACATCGGCTGGATCGTCGACACCACCGCGTCCGATACGTACCCGCGCCTGATCCAGACCGCGGGACCCGACATGACGAACCCGGCCAACTACCGGCCCATCACCAACGGGCTCACCAAGTCCACCTCGGAGCAGCCCCAGGAGGTTCCGCAGGCCCGCGGGAATGTCCGCTATACGCTTCCGACCACCGTACCGGTGCACTTCAAGACCGGGTTCGCCTGGCGGAAGCAGTCGGTGGATCTCCACAACTACTCCCGGCGCTGGAGCTACACCGGGACCGAGGGGCTGGCCGCCGACCCGAGAGCCCGTCCCTACGCGAACATCAAGACCGGCATGAACCTGCCGCGCTGGCAGATCTCGGACTTCTACGGCGGGGGCTCGGCGGGTTGGTTCCCGGCCGATCCGTCGCTCTGGCGGGAGGATCTCTACTATCACGAGCAGCTCAAGTTCACCGGCACGCGGAAGGCGAGCGAGGAGGTGCTGGCCGGGTATCTGATGGCGCGGGGCAGCTTCGGGCGCGAAGGCTGGCTCGGCCGCACGGGTTATCTCACCGGCGTCCGTATGGAGAAGACGGATACCGAGGGCTCGGGCTGGGTGCGGGCCCGGTTTGCCAGCACCGCCGCCCAGCAGCAGGCCGACCCGGTGGGCACGGCCGAACGTGACTACGCCGAGAATCGCCGGGTCACGACGGGCAGCTACACGAAGTCCTTCCCCAGCGCCCATCTGACCCACGACATCACGCCGAATCTGAAGACCCGGCTCAGCTGGTCGACGAGCTTCGGCCGGCCCGCCCTGTCCAACCTCCTGCCGAACGAGAGCGTGAGCGAGACGAACGAGACGGTCACCGTCAACAACCCGGGCCTCCTGCCGCAGACGGCAAAGAACTGGGATTTCACCCTCGATTACTACTTCGAGCCGGTGGGGAACCTGTCGGTCGGCTGGTTCCACAAGAAGATCCGGAACTATATCATCAGCGGAGTCGACGCCGGCATCGTGGGCGGCGGCCCTGACAACGGCTACAACGGCGAGTACGAGGGCTTCAGCCGGCGGACCACCGCCAATGCGGGCACGGCGACCGTGCAGGGATGGGAGTTCAGCTACCAGCAGCAGTTCACCTTCCTGCCCGGGCTGCTCAAGGGACTCAGCGGTTCCGCCAATTACACGCTGATCGACACGAGCGGCGATTTCGGCGGCACGACCAACCGTTCGACCAACGAGGTGCCCGGCTTCATCCCCCGGTCCGCCAACGCCAGCATCAGCTGGCGCCACCGCGGCTTCAGCACGCGCGTGCTGTACAACTTCACCGGCTCGCACATCGCGACCTACAACGCGGCCAATCCCGGACTGCGCCTCTACCGCTATGACCGCAACACCGTGAATCTCGGGCTCGCCTACCAGTGGCGGCCCGCGGTGACGTTCACCTGCGACATCGCGAACCTGTTCAACGAGAAGCAGCGGCTCTACCAGGGCGTCGAAGGACGGACGCAGGACATCATCATCAACTTCGTCACGATCACGCTCGGCGTCAGCGGCCGGTTCTGAGCGGGGCGCT
>CAYXQJ010000137.1:0-4180 GCA_964467455.1 uncultured Hyphomicrobiales bacterium
AACAGGCTTTGATTCGAGCGACGACACGTTGCACGCGCGGATTAAGCCACAGGCGTTGCCAGGAAGAAATGCTGAATGTGCGACCGACCCGAGGAATGCTCACCTGCCGGGCAAACCACAGGCGATTTATGAAACTGCCCTGGTGATTCAATATTCAAAACCTCTGGGCTTGCCGGGACTCTCCCCGCGCCGAATTCGGCTCAAAAGCGAGTCCCCCTTTACTATTCCCATCGAACCGAAATTGTAACAGGGGGCAAATCGACTCGTTCACACAGATCTGGATCTGTTAAAGAACGACGGTAGATGATTGGAGAGAACTCCAGCAGATACGTGCCGCTCCCTTTGATGTCAAACATCTCGTTGAGATTGAAGTTTTTCAAATGCGGCTTCATCCCAACTAAAACGTCAGGCCAGTTTCCTTCTCCTCCCGTGAGAATCTGTGAGGACGGTTTACTGAAATGATTGGTGAGCGAAGAGAACCGGAATGAAGCTGGATAATTTGTGTCAGCATTGATTGTTTCAGCATGAAACATTGCAACTGGAGCACCGTTGGTAGTAGACAATCGAAGCTTGCCAGGAAAACCATTTAAGGGTTTGAAAAAATAACCGCGCGGATTGCGCAAACGAATCGTCTCATTTTCTGGTTGTTTTAGTTTAAGGAAACTTTCTCCGAAATACCAATTGGTGCGCGTTTGTCTCAGTTCAAATGAGTTGGAGGCACTACCAGTATGATGAAGTGTTAAAACAACAACCGAGTTGTCCGCACGACTTACTGAGTATACCCCAACTTCGGCGTATAATCCGTTTATTGGCAAGCCGGCCTCGGTTTTCCACTCCCAGTAAATCGACTCGTTCGCCGCGTTGCACAAGCTGCAGAATAGAACCGGAATGAGCATCAAAAAAATCACCGCGTTACCAGAGTCACTCACCGCGCCGCGGACTGAACCGGTCGGCTTGTATAGATCACTGCCCGAAGGCGTGGAATCCATCGTCACAGTCACGCTGCTTTGGACCACGGTGAAGTTCGTCGTGTTCACATTCCCCGCCGCGTCAGTGGCGGTGAGTTCAATGCTGCTCGTGCCGGCGCTCAACGGCAAGCCTTCCACCCAGAACATCCCGTTGCGTTCCACCAGACCCACTTGTTCTCCATCCCGTTCATCATTTTGTTTGTGCTTCTGCCTCGGCGCGCTGGCGGTCTTCCTCCCGGCGCACGTAAATGTTGTTGGTCCGGTTCAAAATCAATGGTTGTCCATTTAATTCCGCCCGCACCACCCGGAAGTTCGAATCAAACGTCAACACCGGCCGATCTTCGCTAATCTCCGGAATGCATTCGTACGCTACCACAGCATTGGTCCCATCGGTGCCGATGCTGAGAATTTTTGGCGCATCGTAACCCTTTGCACTTAAATACTGGTGGACTGTAGTTTTGCCCGTATGCTTTTCCGTTGTGATCTTTCCCTCACCAAAGTACGGCTCAAATCGACCTGCAAATCTTTGATAGTTATGTATCCAGTACCGGGGATAAGACATTAGGAAGTCATCTTGGAACTTGGCTAAGTACGTCTGGGAATCTGAACCTGCTGGAACTCGATTTGTCGAAGCCAGCGCACTAAAACTCTCATGATAGAAGAACATGATTTTGTCCGGAAAGATAAACCAGTGGTTCTGCATACCGCCACTGATTGCATTCGCAGTTTCAAAGTGAAACTGACCAGTGCTTGGAACATAAAGACGAGCCAAGGCGGGATCAGAGTGACTGAGATTCGAAACTTTTAACTGGAAACTGCACATAGCCACCTCCACATCTATCGGTCCTCGCCAAGAAGGCAAAATCACATTCGTTGCCTTTGTCCATCGGACGCTACTCGTATCGACAACGCTTTCGGGCAGCTTAATCAACTGGCCAGCGGCTACCGCCTGCGCTGACGCAACCAACAAGGTCAAAACAGTTTTTGCACATATACGGTTCATAGAACTATTCGATGAAATCAAGTCCGAGAATTTGCGAATCTACCGGTGTAATCCAAAAAGACTTCTGACTAGGATTGCCCTGCAACTCTTTTCCATACCCCTCTAAAGCGCTCGTTTCGTAATCACGCTTACTAGGCTTTGAAATTCCATACGATGGATCGTAGTACACGCTTCCTTTCCTGATAATTAAATGCTGGATGAACAGTTTCTGTGACGGCCAAGAATTGTTTTGTCCTCCCAGAGCGGATACATTAGTGAAGTCGCCAAAATTTTGGGTTGGAATGATTGCCATATCCTCTTGAGCAGAAGGGAAAATAAAATCGAGGACCGTGTCTCCATTCTGTGGATCAATTTTTGGAATTCCCGTCACGTCCCAATTCTTTACCAACAATCGAGTGTAAAATGAATTCAATGGCTTCAAAACCACATTCGTCGTCCAAACCCCGTTTACACCGGCGGCGGAATGAAGCCGCGCCTGGAACGCGCCGCATTGCCCTTGGTGATTTGGGTCGGCCAACAAATCAGCTAGGGCCGTCTTGTTCTGGGCGAAGGTTGTTCCCTCTTTGTAGTAACACAGCGGTTGGTCATCCCAGGTCTTCACCGCTTTCCCGGAAAAGTGGCTCCACGTATTCGCAAAGGCAGTGTCTTCACTCGTCGCCCCCGGAGGGGAACAGGCCAGATGCACCACGGTGTGGAACAAGTTTCCAGTGATCGGCGTTTGCAAGCTCACGTACACCCAGTTGGTGCTCACGCCGCAGTCAATATAGTCGGAATCCGGCGCGTCTGCCTGCTTGTAGCTCCACGTCACCGTCAAAGGCTTATGAAAGCCCACTGTCTCCGCCGGGAATGCGGTATCCGCCAATACAGACACTTGTGCGCCATACCATATCAATCCGGTCGAAGTCGTCGTGCCCATGAACTTAAAGCTGGCGCCGCTACTCCCTTGGGCAACCCCACGCACCACCAAGGTTGTTTCGGGCACACCGCCAGAGACATCAAAACCAAGGCTCGCTCTTGCCTTCGTGCCCGACACATACAACACGGGAAAACTCGCGACTGTTTGGAAAGTGGTATTCGAGTACCAATGCACCGTGTAGATTTCATTCAGTTGCAAATCATTGATGAGGTAATGACAATTATCCACCTCCGCGCTTTCATCCTTAAACGCAACGCTGGTGACCGCCAGCGTCAGTGCGTTTGGCGCCTCCGTCAAACTCGCGTGTTTGCTGCCCTTGGCCTGCAAACCGGTATCGATGGTTTGGTTGGCGGGCAAGGGTTTCCAGACCTCATATTGGGGGTTCGCCGGAGACCCTAAAGCCTCCAATTGCTCCGCTAGTAATGAGTCGGCCGGCGTGTAGTACCACGGCGCGCCTTGGGGGCGTTGATATTCCGCACCACTGAGACTCAGACATACCAACCGTTTGTAGGCCAGCCCGGCCTTGCCGCCGGTAAACAGCATCTCGCTGGTCTTCGCCGAGGACACCACTACGGTTTCCGTGCCGTCGCCGTTGGGAAAGACATGTTTCACGCCCTTGGCATAATACTGATGCACATATTTCCACCGATGGCCGGTGTAATCCCACTCGTAGTGATCCTGGCTGGCCTCGGGCACACTCTGAATCCAACGATCCGCCGTCGGAATCGGGATCGGCCCGGACGACCCGCCGGTGCCGGTCTGCTCCAAGGTACCGTCCGGGTTGGTGTCCGACCACCGATACGTGTCCGTGTACCAACCGGTCTCCGTCTGGACGTGGTGCTTGGCTAGACCGCTAAATTTTGGCTTCATGCGCCCCAACTCATCCGGCTCGAACCGGGACTGGTAGGCTTTAGTCCACGTGTGGCTTACGCCGGGACTGCTGACGGACCAGCCGGATTGATGCTGCGCAATCAAAACCTCCGCTGGTTGCTCTTTCGCGCCGGAAACAGTCACTGCCGGATTACCGGGAGCGGTGGCCATTACATCAAACGTGGTGGTGCCCAAGCCGTAATTGGGCACGTTCTCCGCAGACCAATTGCCGTATTCATCCACCACCGCCGCCACGCCGTTAACCGTCACATCATAATCCGGATCGCTCACCGTGCCAGCAACATAACCGGTCGGCTTGTACAGATCACTGCCCGAAGGCGTGGAATCCATCGTCACAGTCACGCTGCTTTGGACCACGGTGAAGTTCGTCGTGTTCACATTCCCCGCCGCGTCAGTGGCGGT
>CAYXQJ010000138.1:0-4159 GCA_964467455.1 uncultured Hyphomicrobiales bacterium
ACTTTCCGGCGGAGGAATTCGACCGGCTCTGCCGGCTGGCCCACGACCAACTCGCCCGGAAGTTCGACCTGCCACCGCAATTCCCACCGCGCGCCCGCGAGGGCTTGCTGGGAAGTCTGGTTTTGGTGGCCGCCAACGAAGCGCGCGGGGAAGAACCGTATTCCGACCCGACCGTCGCGGAAATTCACCTGCTGCTGCTCAAGCCGGAGTGAAGTGCGAGCCGCACGGGCATTCAACGCAAGGACGGAAAGGCGCGAAGACGCCAAAGTAGCGCCGTAGGCGCGGCATCTTTGTAGTAGAACCGCAACCAAAACAAATCCAAGCTCCGTCAGGAGCGGCATATTTCGCCCCTACGGGGCTGGATTTTTTGGGAATCGTATCTACAAAGATTTCGCTCCTGACGGAGCTACGGCAAACGCCAGATACCGCGTTCGACGTGAATCAATAATTTCATGTCGCGCAACACTTGAAGCTGCTGGCGAATCTTGTCCCGTACGTGGCGATTGTCTGGATGAAGCTTTTCCAATTCGCGCTCGAAGGCATAAACTTCAGCCGTGGTGAATTCGTTGGTAGGGACATCGCGCTGCGATGTCCCCGGCGGTAAAGCCGCCGGAAGATTGCGCCCGCTTGGGGCGCGGACGGCGCAGCGCGCCGTCCCTACCTCAACCAACCGCCGCACGATATTCAACACATCCAACGTCCAACCGCGTTCCCTGGCTTTGATTTCGCCCAGCGGTTTCACTTTGCGGAATTGCGACCGCACTTCGTCGGCGGGCGTTATGATGTTTTGTGGGTAGGGCGGGGTCTCCCCACCGCGCCGCGGCTCGCTCGGAGAGCGAGCCCTACCTTGCGACGAAACGGTCGCAACAATAGGAATCCGCGCGTCTGCCGGGATGCGATGCAACGCGATGTTGCAGCCAATCCAACCCGCGCGCCGTGCCGTTTCTGCTAGTGGTTTGCGTTTAATGATGGCCGACGGCGGAAACGCGAAGTGCGGAATGAGCAATAGATTCCGGACAAACCAGGTTTCACGGGTAGGGACATCGCGCTGCGATGTCCCCGGCGGTAGAGCCGCCGGAATTGCGCCCGCTTGGGGCGCGGACGGCGCAGCGCGCCCATCCCTGCCAGCGATCTCGGAGTGCATGAAATAAAAATTGGGCGTCTCATCATTCCGAATCGCATTCATCATCGCGGCATAAGCGCCGTCCGGTACGGAGTTGCCGAGGCGCGATTGCTGGCCTTTGAGCTGGAACCAAAAGTGGCACTTGGGACAGCAGAAGTCACTGGCCTGCGTATTGTGAGTGAGCCGGTCCAGTTTTGGTGAAGAACAGTTTGGACAATAAAGATTGTCCGCGCCCCAAGCTTCCGTGACCACACGAGCTCGCTGCGAACCACTTTTGTAAGCAACGGCAGACTCGCTCGCCATGTGGAGTTGCATGGCGAATCAGGTATTTTCAACCAGCTTCGACAAGCTGACCTCCAAGGCTTTGGCCAATCGAGCAAGCTTATCGAGCGAAATGTTTTCACGTCCGCGCTCGATTTCAGAGAGGTAGGGCCAGCTCAAATCCGCCTTTTCAGCCAATTGCTCCAACGTCAACCCAGCACCAGTTCGCAGGGCACGGATATTCGTCCCCACGATCTCTCGATGCTTGGCGGCATGAGCCATTCAACCAGCAAAGCGGAATTCTGATCAGACGAACATTCGACATATCGAATGTTTTGACTTGAAACCAAACGATGGATCGGGATTGATTCGCGGGAATGGCAGATAAATCGCGGCGGAAGCGTCCCGCATCGAGAGCCGCCAAATCAGCGCGCTCAGATCAGAGATCCGATCCAAAACCGACCCCATATAAAATCCGTCGCAAGATCGCTGACCCCTCGTGGTCGTTAACAGAATTAGTTCACCCGCATAAACCGACTTCGCCCAAGCGCAAAACCATCGATGATACCCAACTCACCTTGCGCTCTGTCGCCAAACAGGCGCCGGTTGAGGCTCAACCATTCATCAAATGGGTTGGCGGCAAGACGCAGCTACTTGAACAGTTCGACCGGTTTCTGCCGACCCGGGTAGATCGCTACTTTGAACCGTTTATAGGGGGCGGCGCAGTGTTTTTTCATCTCAAACATCGCTTTCCTCACCTCCGCGCTTTCCTGCGCGACATCAACCCCGAACTCATCAATGCCTACAAAGCGGTCCGTGATTACCCGCAGGAACTCATGCGCCGATTGGACGAACACTCCGTGCATTTCCGCGCCAATCGCGAGATTTATTTCTACGAAGTGCGCTCGAAGCACAATCTACCGGACGGGGAAATCGTGGAACGCGCGGCTCGGATGATTTTTCTCAACAAGACCTGTTTCAACGGTCTTTGGCGGGTGAACGCACGTGGCGAGTTCAATGTTCCAATCGGTTCACACAAAAACCCGAGCCTTTACGACGAAGAGAATATCCTTGCTGCCAGTCGTGCGCTGGAAGGCGTGCATCTTGAAGTGCAAGATTTCCGCGTGACGCTGGCTGAGACGCGGCGCGGTGATTTTGCCTACATAGACCCGCCATATTATCCGGTTTCGCTCACCGCGAGTTTCACTTCGTACACTAAGGAGGATTTTGGCGTTGAAGAACAGAACGAGCTCCACGCTGTCTGTGCAACCGCGGCGGCACGGGGCGTGCGCCTGATGCTTTCCAACTCCGACACACCATTCATCCGCAAGCTGTATAAGGACTTTCAAATTCACACTGTCCAAGCCCGACGGGCTATAAATTGTGACGGCTCGAAGCGTGGGGAAGTGAATGAAGTGCTAGTGACAAACCCCAGAGGGGACATGTGAAAGAAGACAGCTACAACCAAGCGTGGACGAAGCTGTTCAATGAACTGCAAATTCGCGCTCACCTCAACGATGTCGGCCGCTTTACTCTGACCGCCAACCAAATTAAGAAAATCTCGGGCAAAGAGCCTCGGATCATGAGTAAGTGGGATTCGAGTGAAGCACGGCCAAAAGTGTTAAGTCAGGCCGGAGTTACGATCCTGCCTACGAGTCGCCATGGTTACGTATTATTGAAGGGCAACGGATATAAGAATCTTCCAGAGTCCGCGCCGCCAGTCCTGCATTCGCCTGAGAAATTGGAACAATTTACGACTCTGCCCTGGCGGAATGATCTTACAAAGGAATCGCTTGTGATTGATATTGCAGCGGTTTCATCAATGCTTCGGACGTTTACCGGCGAAAAGGACTTGGCCCTTACAGTCCGGGGGCGCAGTGGCACTCCGGCTTTCAATTTTCTCTTTGATGGCTCCGAGCACGTACACACAGTCACAGTCGACCGTGCACAAATCGAGGTGGACGCCGGTTTTGAGGGTGAATGCGTTTGGTTGATCGAAGCAAAAATCGGTGAACCAAAGGACTTTCTGGTTCGACAGCTATTCTATCCATGGCGCTCTTGGACGGAGCAGACCAGCAAACCGGTAGTTCCGTTGTTTCTCACCTACACGAACAGGACATTTGGTCTTTTTCGTTACGACTTTGCTGATCCTCAGAATTATCACTCGATTACGTTGCGTGAGAGCCGGTGGTTTACTTTGGACGAGCCAGAGTGCGTGGCCTCTTTGGAAGATTTATATGAGGCATCCAACTCCGTTGTTCCTCCCACAAACGTGTTTCCGCAGGCCGATACCTTGGGCAACGTAATAGCAGCGGTGGAATTGTTCGCGGAAGATATCAGTGAAGTAGCACAGCTGGCTCTGCGCTGGGGGTATGACAGACGACAAGGGCATTACTATGCGGATGCCGCGGAGTGGTTGGGTTTTATTGCGCGACGAGGCAAGAGAAGGGAATTAACCCGTCGCGGCGCCAACTTTTGCACAGCCAATCGGTGGGAACGTTTTGAATTACTGTTCCAAGCGGTCGTCGCGACCCCGGTTTTTCGCGAGTGCATTCGTCAGAAACTGATCGGAGGACTGCCAGAGAAAGCTGAAATCGCCGAAATGATTTTGAAACAAGGCTACGGCAATCGAACGACGGCCAATCGAAGGGCGAAAACCGTCCTAGACTGGGTGGATTGGCTTTGGCATGAACACCTGAATTTACAGAGTACGCGCTGAATGTTGATGAGTTCGGGGTTGATGTCGCGCAGGAAGGCGCGCATTCCGGGAAAGCG
>CAYXQJ010000139.1:0-4115 GCA_964467455.1 uncultured Hyphomicrobiales bacterium
AAAACCAGCGTGCGCATGGTAATGATGGCACGGCAGGGGTCAACGCGGAAACTAACCGAAACTAATCAGAAGTTGCTGCGAACGTCACCGAATTGTTGCTTTCGGCTCGTTGCGGGAGGCGGTTGGGTAGGATAAGATTCCGTCACCCAATCAACTAGCTCCCTTTATGTATTTGTGCATGCGTCGTCTCTTTGTGCCGGGACTGTTACTGTTTTGTCTCACCAGCGGGGCGCAACCCTATGGAATCACGCAGCGTCCCGATGTGGCGCCCTTTCTTAACAACGTCCTTCCGGAAGCCGCTCCGACGGTTTCCGGCAACTGGTCCACCGTGCCCGCGTTCCCGGATCTCTATTTCACCAACGCCGTCGGTTTGGCTGCAATTCCCGGTACGGATGAGCTGGTCGTTTGGGAACGCGAAGGTCGCGTCTGGTCCTTCGTAAATCATTCCAATGTGACGCAGAAAAAACTGGTGCTGGACGTCAGCAATCAATGTCAGGGTTGGGACGATTCCGGATTTCTCGGGCTGGCGTTTCATCCAGGCTTCGCGACGAACCGCTACATGTTTGTCTATTATACCTGGGTGATTCCCGGTACGGTTCAGGGCAATCCCAATCAACGGCCGCCCACGACAATCACCGGCGCATATCACGATCGGCTGTCGCGGTTCACACTGGATGCCAATGGCGTGGCGATTCCCGGCTCGGAGTTGGTCTTTGTGGATCAAGTCGGCAACAGCGTCTGGCACAACGGCGGCGGCATGTTCTTTCATCCCGACAATGGTTTTCTCTATTGGACCGACGGCGACGATAACGCGACGAGCAACACGCAAATCATCACGCGCAATCTTTTCTCCGGTGTCTTTCGTATTGATGTGGATCAACGCGGCGGCAACATCAGTCATCCCATTGTCAAACAGCCGCTCAACGGCACGACGGCAAATTATTACATTCCCAACGACAATCCGTTCGTCGGCCAACCGGATGTGTTGGAGGAGTTTTTCTGTCTCGGTTTGCGCAGTCCGCACCGCATGACCATTGATCCGCCGACGGGACGGATTTTTGTGGGCGACGTGGGCGCGGGCAGTCGTGAAGAGATCAGCATCATCGAGCCCGGCGAATCTGGCCTGAATTTTCAATGGAGTCGCATCGAAGGATTGAACGGCGATCTTGTGCCGCCGTATCCGGGCATCAACCGCCGGCCCGTGCTTGATTACGGTCACAGTGAAGGTTTCGCGGTGATTGGTGGGTATGTTTATCGCGGCGGCGCGTTCGCTGAAGAATTGGGCGGGCTCTATTTGTTTGGCGATAACGGTTCTCGTGTCATCTGGGCGCTGGATGAATCCACCGTGCCGGCGGGGAAAATTCCGCTCGCAGTCGTGCCCAAAGGCACCGGTCCAAACTCCGGCAACGACTACACCGGCCTCTCTTCTTTTGGTCTCGATGCGAACAACGAAATTTACATGTGTCAGATGAGCAGTCTCGGCGGGCGCATTTACAAACTCGCGCGCTCCGGTCCGCCTCCGGCCAGTCGTCCGCTCCCCACACTACTTTCGGAAACCGGCGCGTTCGCTGACCTCGCCACGTTGACGCCCACCAACGGTTTGATCCCCTACACGGTGAATTCGCCGCTCTGGTCCGATGCCGCGGTCAAGACGCGTTGGGCCGCGATTCCGACCAACACCACGATCAACTTTGCCGCCACAGGCGAATGGGACTTCCCGGACGGAACCGTTTTCGTCAAACACTTCGCGCTCGCAACGAATGACACCGATCCAAATTCTCTGCGCCGCCTGGAAACTCGACTCCTGGTTCGCGACACCAACAACACCGTCTATGGCGCGACCTACAAATGGCGGCCCGACTACAGCGATGCTGAACTCGTGACGACGATGCTCAACGAAGAGATCGTTATCACCACAGCGACCGGTGTGCGCACGCAAACCTGGTCATATCCCGGGCGACAGGATTGCTTGCGCTGTCATACCGTTGCCGCCGGCGGTGTGCTTGGCGTCAAAACCCGCCAACTCAACGGCAATCTGACTTATCCCACCAGCGGTGTGACGGATAATCAATTACGCACTTGGAATCACCTTGGTCTCTTCGACGCGCCGCTCAATGAACCGACGATTCCGAACTACGACAAAGTTGTGCCGATCACTGATGAGACCGCCTCGTTGGAGTTTCGCGTGCGTTCGTATCTCGACGCGAACTGCGCGCATTGTCATCGTCCCAGTGGCGTGCCGGCTTTCTTCGATGCGCGCTTCGACACCCCGCTCAACAGTCAGGGTTTAATCAACGGTTCAGTCGTCAACTCGTTGGGAATTCCCGGCGCGAAGATTGTTGTGCCCACGGACCTCGGGAAATCCGTTCTCTATCAGCGCGACAACAGTCTCGCCGCCATCAAGATGCCGCCGCTGGCCAAGAACCAGATTGACGATGAAGCGATGGCGGTGCTCGCGGCGTGGATCAATGCACTGCCACCACCGACGCCGCTGACGTTGGTCGCCAGTGCGAATCCATCCGCGCCTCCGGCCGCGCCGCAGCTCGTGCAATTTTCCGCGCAAGCCAGCGGCGGCAACGTCGGCGAACCGCCCTACGATACTACCGACGACGCGCGCGGCACGATTAGCGCGCAAGGCCAAAACGCCGGTCCGGGCGAGGGATTTGCGCAGGCGTTTGATAATTCCAGCGCGACCAAATGGCTCGATTTTGCCAATGCGAATCCGGCCACCCGCGCGAGTTGGATTCAATATCGCTACACCAACAACCTGCGCTATGTCGTGACGCAATACACCATCACCTCGGCCAATGACATCCCCGCGCGTGATCCGAGTGACTGGCGCATTCTCGGCTCGAATGACAACGGCACAAACTGGACGACCCTCGACACGCGTACGAACGAGGTCTTCGCCAGCCGCTTTCAGCCGCGCAGCTTCAGCTTCACCAATAACACTGCGTTTAACCTCTATCGTCTGCAGGTCGATCGCGTGGCCAATCCGGCTGGCGCTAACTCTGTTCAATTGGCGGAACTCGAACTCATCGGCTCGCCGATCTACACCTATTCGTGGGCGTTCGGCGATGGTGCGACTTCCTCGCAACAGAATCCCTCACATAACTACACCGCCAATGGCGACTACACCGTTACCGCCGTTGCCGCAGATGACGTGAATTCTGCGACCAACATTCTGTTGGTGCGCGTTGGCTCGCCCGGCAATTTCGCGGTGAAGGTGAATTTCCAAACCACCGACACGCCGAACGTTCCCGCTGGTCATCTGGCCGATACGGGCGCAGCCTTCGGCCCGCGCGGCAACGGATTCAATTACGGCTGGAACATCGATAATGCGGTGAATGCCCGCTATCGCAACTCCATCAATTCGCCCGACCTGCGCTACGACACACTGAATCACCTCAGCAAAGCCGGCGGTGCGTCATTGTGGGAAATCGCGCTGCCAAACGGCGCGTATCAAGTGCGAATGATCACCGGCGATCCTGATCACTTCGATGGCACGTACCGCGTGGCCATCGAAGAAAACTTGTTCCTCGACGCCCAGCCGACGGATGCGAGCCGTTTCTTTGAATCCATCGGGGCGGTCGTGGTGAATGACGGTCGTTTGTCAGTGGGCAACTTTCCGGGTTCAGTGAACAACAAAATCAACTTCATTGAAATTGCCGCCTGGCCCAGCGTTGCGCCGAGTTGGGTGCTGGGGGCGACGCATTTCACGAACAACGGATTCCATCTCACGCTGCAAGGAACAAACCACGTTTATTATGTGATCGAAGCGACCACGAATCTGACGACGTGGACGCCGTTGTTCACCAATCTCCCGACGGGCAGTTGGTTGGAGTTTGTGGATCACGGCAGCACAAATTATCCGGTGCGATTCTATCGGGCGCGTGAATGGGATACTCAGCCATATTGAACGGTCGGGCCGGCTGGACCACGGAAAACCGCGCACAAATGTTCTGCTTGTCAGCCCCGCCGCCGCCGCCTACGCTGCCGTAAGCTTGGAATTGTCCGCTCCTTTGAAATGATTGAACTGATTCAGTTTCCGTGGAGTCCATTCTGCCTGGTGCAACGGCACATTCTCCGTTTTTCCGGCGTTCGCTGCAAAATTA
>CAYXQJ010000140.1:0-4104 GCA_964467455.1 uncultured Hyphomicrobiales bacterium
TACCTCACCCCCTAGCCACCTCGATCACTCGAATACCTCACCCCCTAACCCCCTCTCAAGTTTGAGAGGGGGAACATCTCTTACCCCTCTCGAACTCGAGAGGGGTGGCGCCGAAGGCGCCGGGGTGAGGTATCAAGCAAATGGTGGCGCCGAGGTGAGGTTTCAAATCACACTGCGAGGTGAAACCGAGCTAAAAGGCAAAGGCCTCATGACCACCTACTGGCTGGAAGGCCCCATCACATGAGATCATTCGAAGAACTCGACAGCGCAGTGTATCACGCAGCAACGATCAACGACATCCAGACGTTGTTGGCGTGCGCAGAAGAGTTGGACGCCATCGATACTCCGCAAGCGGAGGCGCTGGCGTGGCGTGCGCGTGGTCGTGTGCACCTGCTTCGTGGTGAACGAGATCGCGCTCAGCACTTCTTCCTTCGTGCGCTTGATGTCTATACGCAACTTGGAGACAGCCGACGTGTGGCCGTCGTATTGATCAACCTTGGTATCCTGAGTGCAGCCGTCGGAGACTTCGCCGGAGCGCTGGAACACTTCCATGGTGCGATCGCTCGGTACGAGATGATCGGCGATGACCATGGTGTTGCCATCGTTACGATGAACGTCGGTGCCGTACACGCCAGCGTGAGCGACTATCCCATGGCGATCGAACACTTCCATAAAGCGTTGACGCAGTTCGAAGCTTCGGGCGACGACGTTCGCCTTGCCAATGCTCTCAGCAACATCGGCGCCGTTCTTGCCAACACGAACTCGGTCGATCAAGGACTCGACCACTACCGGCGCGCCCTGGCCATCCACGAAAAGTTGGGCGACGTTGCCGGTACGATCGACAACTATCTCAATATCGGTTCAGCATTGTATGCAATGGGTGAACACAGTTCCGCACTAGCATCCTATCAACACGCCCGTCAGTTGGCCGTTGAGCAAGGACTGATTGTGAAGAACGCCATCATCCTCTGTAACCTCGGTAGGACGCATTTGGCAATGCGCAATGTGCCGGAGGCCGAAGACATCCTGAAACAATTGGATACGATCGAACTTGTCGATCCTGGAGACACCATCGAACGCGAGCACCTGCGTGCCTCGCTTCAGCGTGAGCACGGACTTTTTGACGACGCAACGTCGACGGCGCAACACATCGTTGCAACAGCGTCGGCCTATGGACTTCGCTCGCAGGCCGCCGAAGCCCACAAGCTCTTGCGTGATCTTGCTCTTGCCACCAACAACCTTGCCGCCTACGTAGAACATAGCGAAGCGTTCTCCACGTTGGTTGAAGAAGTGAACGGCAAGGACACCGCTACGAAACTGGCCATGCACGCCAAACAGCGCGAGATCGACGCCCGCGAACGTGAGCACGAGAAACACCTCGCCGTCCTCCACTCTACCCTGCCCAAACATATCGCCGATAGAGTTGCAAGGGGCGAGCAGGTCAATGATCACTACGACACCGCCGCCGTCATCTTCCTCGACATCGTCGACTTCACCACCCTCGCCGACAAACTCTCATCAACCGAGGTCATCCAACTCCTCGACACCGTCTTCACAGAACTCGATGCCATCTGCAAGAAGCACGATGTGGTGAAGATCAAGACGATCGGGGATTCGTACATGGCAGTCGCATTCCCTTCGGAGTCCTCAAGCAGCGAGCAGCAAACAGCAAGTGTAGTTGAACGAGCTGCTCATGCTGCACTTGAAATGCTGAGTGCAGTTTCAATGATCATGATTCCCAACGGGTCGCCTGAAGGGTCGCCTGAGAGGTCGCACGTCAGTGTGAGAATAGGGGTTCACTGCGGAGCAGTAACGGCCGGCGTATTAGGCAAAGAGCGACTACAGTACGACGTCTGGGGAGACACGGTGAATGTTGCGAGCAGGATGGAGAGTACGGGAGAGCCGGGAAGAATTCACGTCAGTGAGCAATTCGCTTCGTTCCTTGGCCTGCGGCCTCGGAATGACAGTTCCTCGCCAATTGTGAGCGAGGAACTTGGCACCTGGCACCTGGCACTGCGAGGTGAAACCGAGCTAAAAGGAAAGGGAGTGATGACCACCTACTGGCTAGAACGCCCCCTACCATGACTCAACGAACCTATAGCGAGATCAGTGAAGAGGTGAACAGGCAACGTGATGCGCGCGACGCCGACACCTTACTACTTTGTGCCGAAGAGCTCGATCAACTTGGCACAACGCAAGGACAGGCATTGGCGGCGAGATCGCGCGGAACTGTCTTTCTGCTGCGCAATCACGACACGACTCGCGCGCTGGATTGCTTTCAACAAGCACTTGATCTGTTCGAATCGATCAACGACCATGCGGGAGTAGCGATCAGCCTTCGCTATATCGGCATCACCTATGCAAAGCTTGGCCGAACGAACGATGCTCTGGAGTACTACTACCGTGCTTTGGACCTGTCCACTGAGATCGATGACCGACGCGGCGTGGCGATCGTCAGAAGACGCATCGGCATCGTCCTTCAGGAAACCGGAAACAATGCCGAGGCATTCTCACTGTATCATCAGGCTCTGAATACCTTTCGTGAGTTAGAGCTTCCTCGTGACATCGCAATTGTGTTGAGTTGTATCGGTACCGTACATAGGAACAACGGGCGCTATCCCGATGCACTTGAATTGTTCAACGAATCACTATCGCTGTTCGAACGGCTCAACGATGAAGATGGTGTGGCTCGATCGACCAGTGACATTGGCGATGTGTACTACGCGATCCGCGACTTCACCTCGGCTCTGGACTACAAGAAACGCGCACTCGCCATGTTCGAGTCACTTGGCAATGATCTAGAGATAGCTTCCACACTATCCACTATCGGCAACATCCACATTGTCGAGGAGAACATTGAACTGGGTCTGGATTACTACCGCCGAGCACTAGCTCTCTGTGAGAAGTTGGGATTGCAACCGCGTATAGCGCACACTACTGGACTGGTGCTTGGCGCACTCGTGCGCACAGGCCTGTCCGACGAGGCAGACCAGTTGCTTGCCAAGATGGACTCTATGACGAACCTGAACTTGCATGACAGGCTCTACCGTGAAGCATGCCGATCAATGATTCAAGAACACCGTGGCTCGTTGGATGACGCACGAAGCACGTTGCTCGCAGCGTTATCGGTCGCACAAAAACACCACATCCCTCCTCAAGAAGCGGAGCTCCATGGGCAACTCCGCGATCTCGCCCTCAAGCAGAACGATCTTGCCAGTTACGTTGAGCACAGCAATGCCTATCAGAGGATCTGTGAAGAGATCAACGGCAAGGAGACGACATCCAGACTCGCCATACAAGAAGCTGAACGTCGTATGGAGTTTGAGCGTCAAGAACATCAAAAACAGCTCGCCGTCCTCCACTCTACCCTGCCCAAACATATCGCCGATCGAGTTGCAAGGGGCGAGCAGGTCAATGACCACTACGACAACGCCGCTGTCATCTTCCTCGACATCGTCGGCTTTACCACGCTATCGGACAAACTCTCTTCCGCAGAAGTCATCCAACTCCTCGACACCGTCTTCACATCTCTTGACGCCGTCTGCAAGAAACACGATGTTGTGAAGATCAAGACGATCGGGGATTCGTATATGGCAGTCGCATTCCCTTCGGAGTCCTCAAGCAGTGAGCAGCAAATAGCAAGTGTTGCCAAACGAGCTGCTCATACTGCACTTGAAATGCTGAATGCAGTTTCAATGATCATGATTCCCAACGGGTCGCCTGAAGGGTCGCCTGAAAGATCGCACGTCAGTGTGAGAATAGGGGTTCACTGCGGTGCAGTGACGGCCGGCGTCCTGGGCAAAGAGCGCCTCCAATACGACGTCTGGGGCGACACGGTGAATGTTGCGAGCAGGATGGAGAGTACGGGAGAGCCGGGCAGGATCCACGTGAGTGATGCATTTGTTGCAATGCTCACCTCACCCCCTAGCCACCTCGATCACTCGAATACCTCACCCCCTAGCCACCTCGATCACTCGAATACCTCACCCCCTAACCCCCTCTCAAGTTTGAGAGGGGGAACATCTCTTACCCCTCTCGAACTCGAGAGGGGTGGCGCCGAAGGCGCCGGGGTGAGGTATCAAGCAAATGGTGGCGCCGAGGTGA
>CAYXQJ010000141.1:0-4018 GCA_964467455.1 uncultured Hyphomicrobiales bacterium
GCCAAGTCGCTGGCCGAATGTTTCAAGGGGATGACGGTCGAGGACCTCTGCGGCTACACCAAGGAAGAGCTCATGGCATTTGTGAAGTCTGAAGGCGGTCCAAACGGCCTCGTTCCTGGGTGGGTAGTGAAACACGAACTGGAAGACTACTTGAAGCCCGCGAAGAAGGCCAAGAGCGGAGATGGCAGTGGCAGCGGTAGTGGCAGTAGCAGCAGTGTCAGTCCAGGTAAGTGGCCATCTTGAGCCTTTTTCTTCTCGTTTTGACACATTGCAGGGGAAGCGAGTGCGAAGGATCTACCTACAGAGAAGCACGATTGTCTCTTGTTTGAGAAGGGCAGCATTCTTAACCAGTTGTATGCTGCTGCGCTGGAGAATGGATTTCCGACAGCCCAGATTGATCCTGTCGAGCCTCAGATGATCCAGCTCCAAGGAGTGCAAGTACCGCTTCCAATGACGGTGAACACTCTTCTCCAGCCTTTTTTGGACTTGCGGCTGCCCCACGACGGCAACCCACTGATTGGCGCCCGCGGCCCGCTCCACGATATGCGTGATGATGTGCTTCGGGTCATTGATTCCCCTGCTTTTGCTCACGTTGTCTTGATTGGATCATCTGGATGTGGCAAGACTACAACGTCGTTCATGGTGGCCAAGGAGCGGTTTTGCATTTACTTGGAGTGTTGGGGAAGGCTCCGGGATGGCAGTGCAAGTCGTTTTTCGTTCCACATGAACCAAGGCAAGATGGTCGATGAAACGGAGCTGGGCGCGATTAAGCGCCGCTTCAAGCGGGAGGTCGTGGCCCGATGCACTCTTTTGGCCATTTTACGCGCGCGAGCAAATATCTCGCCGTATCAATGGTTGTTGTTCTCCCTTAGCAACGATGAGCATTACCGTCTCATGCTCAAGGCCATTCACAAGGTTGTCAAGCGGTATTCGATGGACTACGACTGTGTGCTTCATGCCGTGAAGACTGCACTTGATAAGCAATGCCCCTCGCTCATTGTGGACGAGGCGAATCTTCTCGTTGGGGAGCGCAATGTCGTAGTGAGCGACAATGACAAAGTGGATGCCTTTGGCGCCAGCGTGATGGCAGTGTCCGCTCTTTCCTCGCATCTGGCGTCCTGCATTTGGATTGGCACAAAAGTCAGGCTTGAGCAGTCTGCTCGTGTGACTTCAGCGGTTGCAAAAACAGACGGGCGAATCGAGACGTTTGCCTTCTGCTCTTTCCCTTATATCTCGGCTGAGGAGTTCTCCATTCGGATCACGTCGATTTTGGGTGGTGATTTTGCGTGGGCTGCCGGTCTCCTCTACGGTCGCGCCCGGCCGTTGGCAACCCTTGTCCAAAGGAGAGTTGCATCCGCCCACCAGGATGCTCAGTCTGTGATTGCTCAAGTGTGCAGCTCCACGCGCGTTGTAGAGGAGATCCAAAGTGTCATGGGCACGGGCTTTGGTGACTCAGACTTGCTGGATCTGTGGGCGGCCGCTATATGCTATGATCCGGATGGAAATTGCTTCTGTCCTGAGCGATATGGAGGAACTTTGGCGTTCACGGACGGCTTTGCTTCTTTGTTTCCTGGCGGATACAAAACTGGAGGAAGCATTCAGGCAGGGGTGAGCACAAGGCCACAGCTGGCGTTCAAACACATTGTGGACGAGCCCATCTTAGTCGATGGCATCATCAGCTACTTTTTGCTGAAGGGTGGAGATTCGCCGCACGCTAGGCTGTATCATCGTGCAGCAGACAAGTGTGTCAACTTTCAGGAGGAACCATCTATTCGGGGACAGCTTTTGGATGTTGCTGTGCTTTGTAAGGCTGTCAGTTTCCAGGGCGTTGCGCGGTTGGACGCATGGTTGCCGCTGGGTGACCAGAGCTTTGTCGATGTTCGCGATGCCACATTCAATGTGTCGCGCATCGTCTCTGGCAAGGGTGTATTGCAGCGATGGCTTGATATGGTGCTCACCAAGCCTGACGATGAATTCTTTCCTGGACTTGCGGCACGCAACGTGTGTGTGCGCCCCGAGACTATGGCCGGAGCAGACGGTGCGTTCGCTGCTTTCCGAAATGGCAAGTGTGTCATTGTGACGATTGCGTGCGCGTGGTATCGTGATGGAGTCCCCAAGAAGAAGTGGCAAGATCAAGCTGGTCGTAGCTCTCGATTGGAACGACAGTTTCTGAAAAAAGAGAAAGGCCAAGAGGATACGCCAAAGAACGAGGCAGTCCGGAAGCTCCTTGATTTGCACAAGCCTCTCACCCTACGTTTACTGTTTGAACTTCCAAAGCGGCAAGGATCCCCTGCAGGTGGAAACGTCGAAGATGGCGCTTTGGTTGTGGACAACCGCAACGTGAATCAAGTGTTATGTCCGCGGTTTGGCGAGGCATGCCAGTGAGATGATGTGAGTACCTTTTGGCTTCGCTGTGAATGAAGCGCTGGCTTGGTGACTTGGAGTGAGCACGGATGATATGATGCACCTTGTGAGAGTGTGTGACTCGTGGACGAATCGGTCAAAGGCTTTGAGCGGATTATGTTTGCGTTTGGAGCAACCGTGTGAACGCAGTCTGTGTGATTGGTCATCGCGTATCACTGCGGAAAGCGGCATGCAGTGCAATGGCGGGAGTGCCGCGTCTGACGTTTGCACTGGACGCATTTTGCACGCGGGTCCCACGCCTGTCCCACTTTTGGTGGGAGCGGTTGTGACTGCGATTTCCCATCTTTTCTATTGTATTCTCTTCTTTTTCTTTATTTTGCGGTGATTTTTGGCTTGAAAAAGTTCGGCGCACACCAACCGGAGAAGAGGCGACAGGCTGCGCGCCGCGTTGAGAAAACGCGGACACGAGCACATCAGCCTCCCTCCAAAAAACCAGAGAAGAGCGCGGCCCGATGCGCGCGCGACTCAAAGCTCCGGTCTTGTGGGCGAGTGCCGAACGTAAAATGCGGTTTGTCAGGGCGGCAGGCCACCTAGTGGGTTCGGGATCGTCGCGTCTTCGGCATAGGACGTTGCGACCTCCAACGTCTTCCAGTCACCATGGTGCATGATCTGCCACACGGGGACTCCAAGTGCAAAGGCGAGCCGGACGAATCCTCGGCAAAAGGAGTGTCCCGTCAGCAGGGGAAGTGGCGACACGAACTTGTTGACAAACGGCAGGAAGCGCGAATGCGAGAGCCGTGTAGGACTGGTCAGTGACAGCGCGCACAGGTGTCTGGGATGTAGGGGATCGCAAGAGCTGGGTCCATCGAACGTAGGTAGCCAGTGCACAGTAAAGGGTCCGCCTGAGCTGGAATCTCGATGCAGTGTTTGCGCTCCGCGAACTGGATCGTCTTGGAGTGATGGAGAGTGAGGAGCATCGTGGTTCCACGCAGCTGAATGCTTGAGGTCGTCACGACACGTCCGAGCTTGTCCGCCGACTTGGGGATAAGGGATCCGAGGCGGAGGCACCCCCAGAACGCGATGAGAGCCACTAGTGCCACCGTCTGCGCCTCGATGTCCAGCGGGCGGGCCAGCGCGTGGTTGGTAAGCATCTTGAGGTGCGCCAAAGTACAGGGCTCGGCCTTCTCCTTGGCCTTACCGAGGCGCCGTGCGATGCCCTTGAGGAACATCTGCACCGCCGGGTCATCGACGGCGTGTTGGGCGAAGTGAAGGAGCTCGCTCGCCCCAAGAAGCCCACGTAGGACTGGATCGAGCTGTAGGCGAACGGAGCTCCCTTGTTGGCGACCGTCGCAAGGACCGTCAGGTAGTCGATGATGTTGCTGCTTGACAAGTCGGTTGGCGAACGTTGATACGACTGACAGAAGTCGAGCCACTTGCTCTTCCTCGCCTCGTAGGCCTTTCTTGTGTCCGTTGATAAGCAGCTCAGCCAGATGTCCGACTGCGCCGCCTGCTGGGCCGCAGGGAGTGGCAATGAGGGACGTCCTCCCATGGGTGACATAGCGCGTCTGGCTGATGAATGTGTTGTTACAAAGGTGCCAATCCTTGGCAGCGCGAGAAAAACGTGGCACGTCGACGCGAGAGGCGGCGTCCGCCA
>CAYXQJ010000142.1:0-4011 GCA_964467455.1 uncultured Hyphomicrobiales bacterium
CGGGTTGCGAGCCGGAATAGATTTTAGCGGTGGCGCGAAAGGAGTTGTGCACGCCGGGAATCTCAATCGGTTTGGCAATCTGATTAGTGGACGAGGCGGGGTCGGCAGATGTGTTGCGCGTCAGAGCAAGAATAAGGCAAAGCGCGATCAACAATATTCTGGATAACGCGGAAATCACGGTGGTCAAGTTGGGTGACTATTCAACAATAGGCAATTCCGTAATCGGGATTGGGGACGGCGTAAGAATCGATTCAATTCGCCGGATAGCGCCAGACCCAGTCGCCTTGTTCGACATTCACCGAGGTGCCGTTCTTGTTCAAGCCCACGGTCCCGCCCTCGTCAGTTCCGTTCAAACCGATTGAGTAGAGCAGAAAACTTCCGTCGGCGTTGCGTAGGTATTTGAGCGGTTGACCGGACATCACGTCGTGAGGCAGTCGCAGAATGAAGTTGGTTTCAAGTTCCGCCAGTTTCTCGGGATAGCGACCATTCGCCAGCCGAAACCGCTCTAAGGCGATTGCAACTCGGGCCAGGTCCAGTTCGGCTTGAGCGTAAACGAATTTGTTGCCCGCCTTGGTCATAGCGGGAAGCAGCATGTGGGCGAACCAGTAATGCGGATGACGACTTGCGGCGATTTTATCGGAAGCAGTCGCCGCCGCCGTCGCGGCTTGATAGGAATAGATCCGCTGCGTTCGATCCACCATGGGCAGGCAGTGGTCAGAATAAATCCGCGCGATGGTCAGGTTGTTCTGGTCAAACCAACCGCGCGGAATCGCGTAGGCGATCACTTTCTCCACGGTATTATTGTTCGCCAACGGGCCCGGCAGAGCCGACGGCAACGGAAGTACGCTCGTGAGTTCCGCACGATGATGCTTCAAGTATTCGATGATCGTGCAACCGAACGCACGTTCGCCGGTCATCGCAAAATGAAAGTCCTTGAGAAAATCCAGCTCACTGAGTCGTGCGTCCAATTCGACCAATTGCGCGTCATTCCAACGCCGGTCGGCAAGCCCTTCCCAGATGGGCTGCAACTCGATATTGAACATCGCGATGTGAACCAGATGCGAGATAAGAAAAGGTTCCGTGCGGAGCGGCTGATGCAGTCGCAACATCAGTGCGAGGTCGTCCAATGCTTGTTGCGATTGACCCGCTTGGAGTTCGGCAATCGTTCGCAATTGAAAATGCTGCGCGATGCCTTTGAGGCAGGCCAGATGCGGCAGCAGAATTCCGGCGGGGTTGGCATCCGTGTAAGTCAGGGGAAATCGGGCGTAAGGCAATTGGCTGGCGGCGCGCAGCAGTTCGACCGCGTCGTGATGCCGGCTGAGAGCCAGCAAAACGTCTTCCGCCGGAGATTGCGGTGTGGGCGGAACGGGAAAGTAATTGGTCAACTCCGCGAGCTCGCGATAGTAAGTCTGCCACCCTTCGAGATCGGTTTTCTTCGCTCGCTTCCAATCGCCCGATTCATTTTTTACTTCCAGCCGGCCAATGCCAACCCCGGTAATCTCTCGCGATAAGTCCAGGGCTTTGACAGGCGTTCGCGTGCCCAACGCATCAACTTTTGCGCCATACCATAACCGAGCTTTTTCCACCCCCATGGTGGCGGCGATCTCCTGCACCCAGATTTGCTGCATGGCGAAATTCTGATCGTCCGGCACCGGCGGCGGAGTGAGCGCCCGGAGGTCAAAGACTTCGCCCCGGGCTTCGGCAGCGCGCCGGAATTTCTCCCAAGCGAGGCGGCCGCGCACGTTCACAATCGCATCGAACAGCAGCGCCAGAGCGACGCAGGTGACAAGCACGACGATGATTACCACCGGTGCGGAAGCGCGCCTCGGCTCCGATGACAAAAACCATTGTCGCGTCAACCATCCGACACAAATCAGGCAGACCAGGCTGACGACGACGAGAAAGATGATGTCCATGTGGCGCGCGTGATGGTGGTCGGGGCAAAGTTAACCCGCAACGGCAATCAACAAACCGGAGATTGCTTTATTGCCGCTCCTTGTCGCGCCATGGGTTGGCCCTGCGAGGATCAGTTGAGAATCTTGAACGGGACGTCTTCATACCTCTTTTGACCGGGAGGCAACGGATTGGTCACGCTCAAGCTCAGGACAAATTCCGGAGTGACCTCGCGTCAGTTGTCTGGATAACGCCACACCCAGTCGCCGCGATCATGGTCCATGGCGGGATCGCTGCGCTCATTTTTAGTGGGCCGTAAGCCAACCTCGCCGCCGTCGTCGGTTTGATTCCAACCGACGGAGTAGAGGACAAAATTATTTTCCGTGCGGGAGTAATCCAGAGGTTCGCCGGTGATAATGTCGTGCGGGATTTCCAGGAGAAACTTGGGCGCGAGAGCGGTCAGGGTGGGAGGATAATTTCCGTTCGCCAGTCGATGCCGTTCCAGCGCGACCGCGACGCGCGCGAGGTCGAGATAGGACTGAGCGATGGCGAATTTTTTCGCGGCTTTCTCCAAGGCAGGCAGGAGTTGCGAGCCGAAGAAATTGTAGGGAGACCGATGACTAAGTTCATCCCACAATTCCTGGTTTCTGCGGCTCAGTTCGTCGGGCTTGATCAAGCGCTGCTGAGCGTCCACTTGGGGCAGGATGTATTGCACGCTCAAGCGGCCGAGCGACACTTTGTTTTGTTCGAACCAACCCGAGGGGATGAGGCGAAAGAGGATTCTCCCCAGCGCGCGATCAAAGCCGGAGCTTTGCGCGTCAGCGGGATTCATTTCGAAGAGCGCGTAGGGATCGCCAGCGCGATTCAGAAAATCCATCGTCCAAACTGAAAAATAGCGTTCGCCCGCCATGCCCTGATGATAATTGGCCAGGAAATCGTGACGGGACAATTCTTGTTCCAACGCTGCCAATTGCTGTTCGTTCCACCGATGGTCGCCCAAACCTTCCCAAATTGGCGTGAGTGAGATGTGCAATCCGGCAATGGCGACGAGTTGGGAGATCAAGATCGGTTCGGCTTCGATGGCGCGGTTGAGTCGCAGCGCGAGGAGAATGTCCTGCAGTGCCGCGTCGGTTTGGCCATCGGCCAATAATGCAGTGGCACGCAGGCGCAAGAAACTCAGCGTTCCTTTCACTTTTGCGAGATGCGGCAACAACGCGCCAAAGCCGTCTTCGTAATTGATCCAAAAGCGCGCGTCGGGTCGCGCTGCTGCGGCGCGAAGTTGCGCGAGAGTTTCGTCATGACGAGACAGCGCGAGCAAGACGTCGCGCGCCGGAGTTTGTGGCGTGGCTGAGATGGGGAAGTAATTGGTCGTCGCGCCATCGGCGGTTTGGAACACGTTGTTCGAGCCGCGATAAAACTCCTGCCATTCCGCGAGATCGATTCGGTGGGCAAGGAAGAGATCGGAAGATCCGGGAGTTCGGTTGGCAGGGACGCCCGTAAGAGTGAACCATTCTCCGGCGGCTTCCTTCGGGTCTTGAAACAGGACATTGCCTCCTGGCGCGCGAGTTAAACGGAGAATCGTCCACGGCGCGGCTTCGAACATGTTTGAGGCGGCGGGAATCTCGCGTGGAATGATTTTGTCCGCGTCGAAAGCGACGCCATTCGCTTCGGCTTGAGCGCGGAACTCGCTCCACGCGGCGCGCCCCCGCCAGTTTTCAATCGCATAGAAGAGCACTACCAGCGTGGCGATCGCTGCCGCGCATAGGAGTTTGTAATTTAGCAACCGGGCCAGAAGACGTCGCATCGGAGGAATCCACGCGAGGACAAAAGCCGGAAAACCGATGAGGATACAAATCAGGGCAGCGAGCACGATCCAACTGGCGACCAGGCTGACTGCGTTTCCGTTTGAAGCCGCGACGAGAATTGTCGTGAAGAGCACCAATAGTGCGAGCAACGTCAGCCAGAAGAAGAAATGGCGCGGCTCGGTCCAGGCGTTGCGGACGATTTTGCGCCAACCGGATGGAGCGGTTTCAGTCATAAAATCAGGCGGAATAGATGATGGATTTGCGATTACTGCGCGGGCCGGCGGATGGCGGTTGTGGGCGAGTGGCGGCAGCC
>CAYXQJ010000143.1:0-4007 GCA_964467455.1 uncultured Hyphomicrobiales bacterium
CAACCCCCCGCCAGTGCATTGCGCCTCCCGCTCACAGCTTGGCCAGCTTCTTCAACATCACGCGCCCGGCATAGTCCATCATCACGTCCTCGGCGCCCGCGGGGATCTGCTGCGCCTTGACCTGCGCCACTGCAGGCTCCACGCGCGCCCCGACGCCGTCCGCGTACAGCGCGTTGCCGCCCAACACCATGGTGGTGCTGCGCGCGCACGCCTCGTAGCAGCGCGACGCCTGCGCCTTGAGCAACGCAATGACGTCTCCCAGCGCGTTGGCCTCTGCGCGGGGCAGCACCTTCATCTGCCACACGACGGCCTCAAGCAGCGCCTGGAGCATCTCCACGTGCAGCGCCATGTTGGCCAAGTGCATGCGCACACTCTGCAGCTCGCCCAGCGGCTTGCCAAAGGCCTCGCGCCGCGCCGCGTACAGCAAGCTCTCCTCGACACACACGCGCGACAACCGCAGCGCACTCGTGGCGATGTAGATGCCCACCAGCTGGAATCGTGCCGCTGAGGTGCTGCGCGGGCACCGGCATGCGCGCGCGCCCACTACCTCGTCTGCGCGCGTGTTTGTCGACTCACTGTGGGAAGATACAATCCTCATGCCCGGCCGCTCACTTTGGCGCCACCACGACGCCATCGCGGGTCTCCAGCTCGCGCTGCACGTCCGCACGCAGGTTGGGCGGCACATCGCCGTCGAGGTACTGGCGCACCAGCCGCCCGTGGCGGGCGCGTTGCACCTCTGCGTAGTACATCTGCGCCGAGGAGCCCTGCGGGTGCTCGTAGTTCCCGCGCGCCTTCACGTTGAACTCGCACTGCTGCACGTGCGCGTGAACGTTCTGCACCCCGTCCGCGTAGGGCGGGCAACGCCAGCAGTACGCGCAAAATGACGTTTGGCAGCCGTTGCATGTCAGCGCAAAGCAGCCCTTGTCGTAAGCCACCGCAGCAGGACAGCGCGGGCAGTGGTCCGTCAGAATGCTGTCGCGCACATGATTCACGTGCCGCTGCAGCTCTGACCGTGCGCGCTCCGCGGCACGCTCTGCCGCCCGCTGGCGCGCATACTCGGCCGCACGCAGCAGCTCGCGCTTGAGCGCCACCGCATCCATCCAGCGCTGGTGCTCCGCGTCCGTCAGCAGTGTTCGTGTGGCTGCCAGCGATGGAAACCGGCCCTGCGGACACGAGCACGCGACGGACCCGTCGTCGGCCAGCGATGCAGTGTCCGCACACACGCTGTCCACATGGCAGCCCGTGCAGCGCACGTGACAGTTGCTGCTGCAGTGCACGCAGGCCGCCGCGTTGAATGGCTCAAAGCACACGCTGCAATCGAGCTGCAGTGCGGCCTCCACTTCACGCAGCATCTCGCGCACCGTGGGCCGTCGCGCAGGCTCGCGCTCAGTGCAGCGCCCCATCAGCACCTGTAGCGGCTGTGGCACGTCCTCCATCGGCCCGGGAGGCTTGCCGTCGAGGATCTGCGTGCCCGCTGCTGCGCCCGCGTGCTCGTACGGGAAGCGGCCCGTGCACATTTCGAACAGCAGCATGCCCAGGCTCCACACATCGGCGGGTGCGTGCAGCGCGGGCGGCATCCGCAGCCGCTCAGGCGCGCTCCAGTTGGTCGTCATCCCCACGCGCGTGAACTGCAGCGTCTGGCGCTGCTCGCGTGCCGTGCCAAAGTCCGCCAGCTTGGCCACGGCGTAGTCGGAGCCGTCACTCAGCAGCACATTGTCCGATTTCAGATCCAGGTGCACCTGACCCTTGTCGTGCACATACGCCAACGCCACACACACGTCGCGCAGCAGCGCCATCACCCGCACTCTGGACAGCCGCACGCGACGCTCGTGCAGCAGGGCGCCCAGCGAGCCGCCCGCCATGTACTCCAGCACCAGCCCGCGGCAGCCGTCGTCCACGCACACTCGCAGCAGCTCCACGATACGCGGGTGCCGCAGCTCCCACATCATGTTGGCCTCTTGCTGCAGCTGGCTGCCGGGTACACTGGAAAAGTGCTTCAAGGCCACCGCACCAACGAGCGGCAGGCTCAATCGGTACACAGAGGCCACCGAGCCGCGCCCGATGCACGGAGCGTTGGACAGCGCTCCGCCGCTCAGCAACAGCAGATCGTCCTTGCTGATCAGCGGCACCTGCGGCAACAACGAGCGCGTCCGCATCGAACTGGCAGCGCATGACAGCTCGGGGTACCCCGCCTCCACCACCGCCACCAGCGCCTGGAGCGCCGTGTGGTGCGCCAGCCGCGCGGCCTCCACCGTCTGCTCCGCCTCGCGCAGCTCCTCGTCGCTCTTCTCGCCATCTGCGTGATACGCACGTGCATGCGCCAAGTCGTGTTGGCTGCGCTTGAGCGCCCTGCGCGTGTTGGTCTCCTCCTTTGCCACCATGGCGCGGCCATCGAGGTCCAACGCCAGCGCGCGGTCCAGCCGCTCCGATTCTGCGTTGGCCTCGCGCAGCGTCACGCGTGTTTGCTCGTCCAGTGCGGTGCACTCGCGCAGTCGGCGCTGCAGCACTTGGTCGCGCCCCGCAAGGGCGGCGTCGACGGCGCACTGCGTCTTGCGCTCGAGGTCGGCCAACGCGCTCACTGCCCCGCTCAGCTGCATCTGCAACAGCCCACAGCGGTGCAGCGCCGTGATGTGGTCGGCTGTCACGAGGTTCAGCGACTGCGGCGTCGCTGCAGCGCTCCAATGTCCGCACAGGTCGGTCCACAGCCGCTGGCACTCGTCGCGCGCCCGCTCCAACTCCACCACCAGCTGCGGCAACTTGGCGGCGCTCGCGTCGACGGTCCCCGCAGTGTCGCGCAACGGCCCGCAGCTCTCGCGCAGTGCGATCATCTCTCGCTCCAGCTGCGCCAACAGCTCGTAGCCCGCAGTGCAGCCTGCAGCGAGCGCGTCCCGCGTTGACACGCGCGCGCCGTCGCGGTGGGCAATGGCCGCGGCGTCGGGCCCGCACTGCTGCTCCAGCTCACGCAGTGCACTCCAGCGCGACGGCAGCGCGAACTGGTCCCACGCCGCGTGCGCGCGGTGTGTGCGCTGCTCGAGGTCTGGCAGCTGGCCGTGGTCGTTCACTGTACGCGACCGCTGCAACGTGGTCTCCACTGCCCGCACCACACGGACCACGTCATTGAGCCGACACTGCGTGGACGTGGGCTGGTCCAGCAGCGCTGCCATGAGGCGGTCGCGGCAGCGGACAGCGTCGCTGGAACCCAGGGCGGCGGCCTTGGAGTAGAGCTCCAGCGCGCAGCTGCGGTCCTGCGCCACGCCCGTGCCGTGCTCGCGGCGAAACGCAGTGCAGTAATCCAGCAGTGAGGCGTCCCTGTCAGCCACACGAGCAAACCACTGCGCTGCACGATCCGCATCCTGAGCGCCGCCAATGCCGTTGGCAAGGCAAAAGCCGAGGTTGAACATGGCGTGCACATCGCCCTCTTGCGCCGCGCGCTCGTAATGCTTGCGCGCTTGCTGAGGATCCTGCTTGACGCCAGTGCCGACCTCGTAGCACGACCCCAGTGCGTTCATCGCGGCACCATGGCCTTGCGCGGCTGCGTCGGCGAACAGCTCCACCGCCCGCTTGTCGTGGCCGCTGTTGCGACAATGAACACCGAGGCTGTACAGCGAGTCCACGCAGCCCAGCGCAGCCGCGTGCTCGTGCAACAGCGCGGCCCGCTCGGGGTCCCGCGCCACACCGGTGCCTTCCGCGTAGCAATTCGCGAGGTTGTGGAACGCGGTCGCGTTGCCCGCTGCCGCTGCCTGCATGAACAGCCGCGCTGCTCGTTGCGGGTCCCTGGCGACGCCAATACCGTCCACGTAGCAGCGACCGACAGAGTTGAGCGCAGCAGCATCGCCTTGGCAAGCCGCGCGCTCGTGGCGCTCGAACAACTCACGGTCACGGTCGGATCCGCACTTCTGGTCGAGTGGCGCAAACACATACGGATCCGTATCGGTGGCAGCGCCGTCATTGTCAAACAAGGATTTCAGAGCGCTGTCGGACAATCGAGTGACCACAGGCGGTGCAGC
>CAYXQJ010000144.1:0-3932 GCA_964467455.1 uncultured Hyphomicrobiales bacterium
CCGCGAGGTCGTCGGCGCAGACGACTTCAAGGATGACCTTGCGATGATAGTCAATATCGTCCTCGGTCAGTTTGAATGAACCGCCCGCGCCGCGTCCGCGTCCCTGACCGCGCGCGTCGCTCAAGGTCAAACCGGGGAAATGCGGCAACGCGTGCAAGACGCGCACGACTTTGGTGATGATATGCGGTTGGAGAATGGCTTTGATTTCTTTCATGGGAATCTCCTTTTAGTGATCGTGTGACGCGCCGGACTTCAAAATGTCGGCTTTGATGATGAAACTGTTTTCCGTGACGTATTTCTGACCGGCACTTAATCCCGAAACGACCTCCACCCATTCCGCGTCACGACGGCCCAATTCGAGAATCGCGATTTCAAACATGCCGCCGTCCGCCATGAACACCACATCCCAATCGCGAAAGGTTTGGATCGCACTGCTTTTCACGGCCAATGGCACTTCGGCTTCCTCGACAACAATTTCGCCGGTGACGAACAGGCCCGGACGCCAGAGGCCCGCCGAGTTGGGCAACTCGACCCGGGCCAGCACCGTTTGCGTATCCTCCGCGCCAAAGGGCGAGATGTAACTGATCGCGCCTGTCGCATTCGTCAGACCTTCGCCCGCGAATACGGTCACAACTTCGCCCACTTTGAGTTTATCGAAATCCTTTTGCGGGACGTTCAAATCCACCCAGACGGTGCTCAAGTCGGCCACTGTGTAAATCACCTCGCCCTCCTTGACGAATTCCCCCTGCCGGATGTCCTTCCCAATGACCGTCCCCGCCAGCGACGACTTCACTTCGTAGGACTGCAAACTTTCGTTGCTCTCGACAACGGCTACGACCTCGTCCTTGGCTACGGAATCGCCGAGGCGTTTGAAGATTTTCCTCACGATGCCGGGATAACGCGGGATGACGTGCGTCATGTGGTCTTCATTGGGTTGAACCCGCCCGTTGACCTTGATGGCGGTTTTCACTTTTGCCGGGCCGGCGGTTTCCACGACCATGCCCCCCGATTTCACCGCGTCAGGTGTCATCGTCGTGCGACCTTCGTAGGAATCATATTCCCAGCGCGAGGTTTTTCCGCCGTGTTCGGCGATGACCTTCACGTCGAAGGAGTGTGGTTCGATGATTTCCTGGTCACCGAGCAAGTAATCCTCCCGTTTGGCAAAACCAATCTTGTCCACGCGCCCGCCGAAGCGATGCAGTTCAATCGTCAACTCGACCTGCGCGGGATCTATCGGCTGGTTCTTCGCGTAACAGAACACGCGAAACTCCGGCGGCACGCCGCGCTCGAAGATGGTCACTTCCGTGGCGAAATCGCCGTCGGTCAAGAGGCGTCCACCATGCGGGCCTTTGGCGGCTTCGGGAGCGGCTTGACCGCCATGACCGCCCTCGCTGGAAATTTGGGAGGCGGGTTTGGCATTGCGCGCCACATACCAGGTGAGGCCAGCACCCGCCAAAAGCACCAGAATGATTGCGGTAATTTGTTTTTTGTTCATAAGAAAATTAGGTTTGGTTTTTTCAAAGAGTGAGGGTTGAGGTTTACTGCCGGGGTTCGCCGCCTTCGATGGGCTGTCCAATCAGCCGTTCCAATTCGACCAGAAACTGGTGGTATGACGTGGCGGCCTGGATGTATTCCTGTTTGACATCAAAAATGGTGCGCTGGGCGTCGAGCACTTCAAGGTAGGACAATCGGCCCTGGGTAAAACCCTCTCGTGAAATCGCCAGTGCGTTCTCAGCTTTGGGCAGAATTTCCTTTTGCACTCCTTCCATGATGTGCGCGTCATGCACCATCTCCTCGTAGAGTCCCAACAAGACCGTGCCGAGGCGCACTTCGGCCGCTTTCTGTTCAGCCTCCGTCCGACCGAGCAATGCCCGGGCTTCCGCCCTGCCGCCCTGATTGCGGTCAAAAAGTTGCAGCGGCATGGAAACGCCAAATACGAATGCCTCATCGCCCGGGCCTTCCAGACGGCGAATGCCCCCGCCCACCGTCAGATTCGGAATCCGCCGGGCATCGGCCAGTTTCACTTCCGCCTCGCGCAGTTTTTTCTCCGAAACCCAGCGGGCAATCTCTGGGCTGGTGGAAATGTGGCTAGCAAATTTCTCAAAGGGCGGGACGGCGGTGTAGGCAAACAAGTCTGCTTCTGCTTTTTCAAACCCGGGCCGAGTGCTGCGCCAGCTTGCGGCGAGCTTTTTTCGCGCGGCGTTCAATTCATGCTGCGCTCCCTCGACAAGCAACTCGCCTCGTGCCAGCGCGACTTGCGCCTTGCTTTCTTCCAAGGCTGATCCTTTTCCCGCCGTCACTCGTTCCTGCACCGTGCGAAGCGCATCCGCCGCCAACTGGCGGTTGGTCAGCGCCAGCGCCAACGCCTCTTGGTTCGCCACCACTTGGATGAAGCGTTGCGCCACGTCGCCCAAAACTTCCACCCGCTTCAATTCATATTCCGACTTTGTGATGCCGCGCGCCTGCGAGGCGAGTTCAGCCCGCGCCGCGCGCTTGTTGCCGAGTTCGATAACCTGGCTGAGCTGCAATGTGGTTTGCGCTTCTCGTCCACCTTGGAAATCGCCCGTGCCGAGGACATCTTCCACCTGTAAACTCAATTCGGGATTGAGTCGTCGCCCCGCCTGGAGAATGCGCGCCTCGTTGGCGCGCTCCTGCCACGCAAACGGCGCGAGTTCCGGGTTCTCCGACAACGCCAGTGCCAGTGCGTCACGGAGCGTCAGCACGCCGGTCGGCTCGGCAATCCGGGCGACAGGCTCTGGCGTTTTCGCCGCGGGCGCGAGCGGCGCAGCGTCGCCGGTTTGCTCCGGCGATAGAGCGTTAGAGCGGCTCTCGGCAGGCGGGTTTGTGGCACACCCGGCCAGGCCGGAAATCAAACAGACAGCAAAAACATTTTTGGCAGATAAAATTCGCTTCATAAAAACGGACCTTCAACGGGCACAAAGAATCAGGGAAATGGATACGCGACGTGCGGACACGCCAGGCGAACGGGAAAAGAATCCTCAGAACGAGGACTCAGTTAGGAGACAAATGAAGGAGCGCGGGCGGGAAGCGCCGCACGGGAGGAAAACTGCCAGCTTGTGCCAAGTTCTCGTGGTGGAGAACTAGCGACATCTATCGCGGATCGGGCGGAAAGTTCCTCGTGCTGGTAAAGCACGCAGGCGAGCGCAAGAATCTCGGCGAGATTGAATGAGCCGTCAGCGAACGACTTTTGAACCTCGTCGCGACTGATGTTGATCTGAGACTTTCCGTCGGCCAGTTCGTGATCAGAACCAGACTTCGCAGGCTCTTCCGCTTGAGCGGTATCTTGATGAATCAGTCCCAAGCCCTCCAAAAGCGGGTGCGACGATGCGAACGCAAAAAGCGTCAGCATCAGCATCGCCACAATTGGTTTCAGTCGGTTCACCTGCATATTGATACTTTCAGAGCAAAATTCGTTCAATGAAATTTTCTTCCTTTTCTTCCCAGGGTCTCGCTTTCATCCAAGCGTGCCGACGATTGTGCGCTCGGGCGAGTCTGGGAGGCAACCCATCGGATGGCGAAGCGTTGAAACTCCGGTGTGGTCTTGAAGCCGAGCTTTTCTTTGATGTGCATCCGATGCACGTCCACGGTCTTGGGGCTGAGATGCAGCCGACCGGCGATTTCGTCGGTGCTCCAGCCTTCGCCGAACAGGCGCGTCACTTCCAATTCGCGGTCGCTCAATTTGGTTTCCGGCCCGTCGCCTACTTTGCCGGATGGCGCGGCCACGGATTCCAGAATCTTTGCCGAGACGCGCGGACTCACGGCGATTTGCCCGCTCAACACGGTGCGGATGGCATTCGCTAGTTGCTCGTCCGAACCCGCGCCTTTCATCACGTAACCGCGTCCGCCCGCCCGCAACACGCGCGCGGCGTAAAGCGATTCGTCCTGCATGGACATGGCGAGCACCGGCAATC
>CAYXQJ010000145.1:0-3928 GCA_964467455.1 uncultured Hyphomicrobiales bacterium
CGCCAGCCAGTCGCGCTCCATGAAGTTTTTCCACCAGCCCGTGAGACTGGCGAGAATCACGATCGCCAACACACCGAGCCGGATGTATTCGACTGGCCCGGCAGGATGCTCGTGGCCGTGGTCATGTTCATCGTCATGCTCATGGTGGCCATCGTTACCGCCGTGTGGGTGTGCGTGTCCGGGAGATTGGTCGTGACCGTTGGTGTGGTTGTGCTGCGTGTCTTTCATTGGATACCTCGTTTGTGGAAGCGGCTCGCATACAGCCCACTTATTTCCGAGCCGCGCCGCTGGCGGCCGGTTTTTGTGGGGGACGAGGTTTGCTGAAGTAACAATACTTGAGATAGAAACCATAGACCACCATCGAGGCAACCATCAGCAGGATGATGCCGATCAGCATCAGCCTTTCCTTCCGAAGCTGACGGCGGGACTGTTCCGCTTTTTTGGCGGCAACCCACGGTGATTTGGTTCGGCTCACACGTCATAGGGTTATGGAGTTTCGGGCAAAGGACTCGGCGGCGGCTCGGTGATGGAGGCTACTGCGGGTGCAGGCTCATCACCGTCATCTTTCCGATGAAACATGCGATAGAGACCCGGTAGCACCAGCAACGTCAGCGCGGTGCTGGAGAGGATGCCGCCGATGACGACAGTAGCCAACGGACGTTGGACTTCCGCGCCCGTGCCGGTGGCGAGCGCCATCGGGACGAAGCCGAGCGAGGCGACTAACGCCGTCATCAAGACCGGGCGCAAGCGCGTGAGCGAACCTTCGGTAATGGCGTCGTCGAGCGGTTTACCTTCCTCCCGCAATTTGTTGATGAAAGAAATCATCACCATGCCGTTGAGCACCGCGACGCCGGAGAGCGCGATGAAGCCGACGCCTGCCGAGATGGACAAGGGAATGTCTCGCAACCAGAGCGCGGCCACGCCGCCCGTCAGCGCCAGTGGCACTCCGGAAAAAACAAGCAACGCGTCCTTGGCTGTGCCGAAGGTCATGAACAGCAGTGCGAAAATCAGCAGGAGCGAAACCGGCACGACAATCTGTAATCGCTTCGTTGCGGAAATCAATTGCTCGAACTGGCCGCCCCACGAAATCCAGTAGCCGGACGGGATTTTGATTTTGGCATCAATCACCTGTTGCGCTTCCGCGACGAACGAACCGAGATCGCGTCCGCGCACGTTGGCGGTGACGACGATGCGGCGTTTGCCGTTTTCGCGGTTGATCATGTTCGGGCCGGGCGCGATGGCGATTTCAGCAACTTCTCCCAACGGAATGAACGCTTGCGTGTTTTGAAACCCGGAGGTCCGCGTGGATGCGAGCGTGAATGTTGCCAGTTCGCTGCCGCCGTGCTCACGCTTCGGCAGCGGCACGGGCAGATGCTCCAGGGAGGCGATGTCCGTGCGGAGGTTCTCCGGCAGGCGCAGGATGATTTCAAATCGTTTGTCGCCTTCAAACACTTCGCCCGCTGCCTTGCCGCCGAGCGCGATCTCGATGACTTCCTGCAATTCGGCAATGCTCAAACCGTAACGGGCCAGCGCAGCGCGCTTGGGTGTGATGCTCATCAGCGGCAAACCCGTGGTTTGCTCCAACTTTACGTCCGACGCGCCGGGGATGGTTTTCATCTCCTTCTCAATCAGCTTGCCCGTTTGCTGTAAGACGGCCATGTCTTCGCCGAACAATTTCACCGCCACGTCGCTGCGCACCCCGGCAATCAGTTCGTTGAAGCGCATTTGAATCGGCTGGGTGAACTCGTAGTTGTTGCCGGGAACGTCCTGCACCGCCTTTTCCATTTCCGCGACCAGTTGCGCCTTGGACTTTTTGGGATCGGGCCATTCCTGGCGCGGTTTCAGGATGGCAAAGCCATCGGCCACACTGGGCGGCATGGGGTCGGTGGCGATTTCCGCCGTGCCAAGTTTGGCGAAGACATCTTTCACCTCGGGGAATTCCTTCAGGCGGCGTTCCAGCGCGTGCTGCATTTCGATGGCCTGAGTCAAGCTCGTGCCAGGGATGCGGAGCGCGTGTAACGCCACGTCGCCTTCGTCCAGGCTCGGAATGAACTCCGTGCCCATGCGCGAGGCGACCACGCCGCTGATGACCACCAGAAACACCGCCGCCAGTGCTGTCGCGCCCCGGAAGTGCAGGTGAAACTTCAAGGCCGGCAGGTAAACCGCCTTGGCAGCCCGCATCAGGATGTTTTCCTTTTCCGAAATTTTTCCGGTCAGAAACAGTGCGATGGCAGCGGGGATAAACGTGGCGGCGAACAACATCGCGCCCAGCAATGCCATGATGACCGTATAAGCCATCGGGTGGAACATTTTGCCTTCGACGCCACTCAAACTGAGGATTGGCAGATAGACCACCATGATGATGAACGCGCCAAAGAAACTCGGGCGGACCACTTCCTTGGTCGCATCGCGGACGATCTCAAACCGCTCCGGTCGCGTCAGCAGCCGGCCATGATGTTTCTGTTCCTCCGCGAGACGGCGGATGCAGTTTTCGACGATGATGACCGCGCCGTCCACAATGAGGCCGAAGTCGAGCGCGCCAAGACTCATCAGATTGCCGCTAATTTTTGAGCCGACCATGCCGGTAATGGTGAACAGCATGGAGAGTGGAATTACCAGCGCCGTGATGAGCGCGGCCCGGATGTTGCCGAGCAGCAGAAAGAGAATCACGATGACCAGCACCGCGCCTTCAAAGAGATTCTTTTTGACGGTGTTGATGGCCGCGTTGACTAGGTCGGTGCGGTTATAGACGGTCTTCGCGACGATGCCTTCCGGCAGCGTCTTGTTGATTTCAGCAACCTTGGTGTGAACCCGCTCGGACACGGTGCGGCTGTTCTCACCAATGAGCATGAACACCGTGCCCAGCACGACTTCCGTTCCGTTTTTCGTCGCGCCGCCATTACGGAGTTCTTTGCCGAGAAACACGTCGGCCACGTCATCCATGTGGATGGGAATGCCGTCGCGATTGCCGACCACGATTTGCTGGAGGTCTTCGATTCCCGCGACCTGGCCGGGACTGCGGATGAGATACTGTTCACCATTCCGCTCGATGTAGCCCGCGCCAATGTTGGCGTTGTTGTCGGATAGCGCCGTCATCAAATCGCGAAAGGTCAGCCCATAGGCGCGGAGTTTGTCAGGATGTGGTGTGACGTGATATTGCTTGAGGAATCCGCCGATGGAATTGACATCAATGACGCCGGGCACGTTGCGCAGTTGCGGCTTGATGATCCAATCCTGCACGGTTCGCAGATCTCGCGGCGTGACTTCCGTTCCGTCGGCATTACGCGCGCCCGGTTCGGCTTCGACATTGAACATGTAAATTTCGCCAAGGCCGGTGGTGATCGGGCCGGGCGACGGTTCGATGCCCGGTGGCAATTTACTTTTTACTTCCTGGATGCGTTCGTTGACCAGTTGCCGCGCCCAATAAATGTCTGTGCCATCCTTGAAGATGACGGTGACTTGCGACAAGCCATAGCGTGAAACCGAGCGCGTGTAATCGAGCTTGGGCAGACCGCCCATCGCAGTCTCGATGGGAAAGGTGATGCGCTGTTCCGCTTCGAGCGGCGAGTAGCCGGACGCAGCAGTGTTGATCTGCACCTGGACATTGGTGATGTCCGGCACGGCATCAATCGGCAGCCGCTGGTAATTGTAAATGCCCAGCACGGCGATGGCCGCAGTGGCAATCAGGATGAGCCAGCGCTGTCGGATGGAAAAATTGATAATACGTTCGAGCATAAAAATTCCTTTAGACTGCGGGATTGTTTTTTTCGCCGGTGCGAATGCGAATCACTTCGCTCAATTCCCGGATGAGGATGATGCCATCGCTCTTGTTTCCCGTGTGCGCCGCTTGGCGAATGGTCTCGGTGATGTTGCCCGCGAGGTCGTCGGCGCAGACGACTTCAAGGATGACCTTGCGATGATAGTCAAT
>CAYXQJ010000146.1:0-3926 GCA_964467455.1 uncultured Hyphomicrobiales bacterium
GGGGAGACGTAGAGGACACCGCGCTCCCCTCCTTTTCAGGGGAGGGGTCGGGGGTGGGGTTGAAACGCGGAGGAGACGACCAGAAAATCAAGCTTTTGCGCGACGTGACGGAAGACGACATCGTGCGCCTCACCGAAATCCGCATCAAACGCATTTCAAAATACAACTCTTTCAAGGCCGACGAAGAAATGGCCAAACTGAGCGCGGAACTCGAACAGACCAAACACCACCTCGCGCACCTCACGGAGTATGCCATTGCGTATTTTGAAAATCTGTTGGTAAAACACGGCAAAGGCCGCGAGCGCCGCACGGAAATCGCCCAATTCGACACCATTCAGGCGACGGCAGTGGTGGCAAACAACGCAAAACTTTATGTCAACCGCGCCGACGGTTTCATCGGTTATGGCCTGAAAAAAGACGAGTTTGTGCAAGACTGCTCCGACATTGACGACATCATCGTGTTCCGCCGCGACGGGGTGATGAAGGTTGTGAAAATCGGCGATAAAAACTTTGTCGGCAAAGACATCGTGCATGTGGCGGTTTGGAAGAAAAATGACGAGCGCACCACCTACAACATGGCCTATTTGGATGGTAAAACCGGGCGCACTTTTGTCAAAAGGTTCAACGTGACGGCCATCACCCGCGACAAGGAATACCAACTTGGCTCCGATGCCAAAAACTCTAAAATGCTGTACCTCACGGTGAATCCCAACGGCGAGAGCGAAGTGGTGAACGTGACGCTCAGTCCCGGCTGCACGGCGAAAATCAAAGTGTTCGACTATGATTTTGCCGAACTCGCCATCAAAGGCCGCGACTCTTTGGGCAACGTTTTGACCAAATACCCGGTGAAACAAATCCGCCAAAAAGAGGTGGGGAAAAGCACTATCGGCGCACAAAAATTGTGGTTCGACGACATCACAGGCCGCCTCAACACGCAAGAGCGCGGCAATTTGCTCGGCGAATTCGACACCGGCGACAGCCTGTTTATCCTCTACAACGACGGCTCCTACGAGGTGACCGACACCGACGTGCAGCAGCGTTTTGAGATGAAAGAAATCCTCACGCTTTGCAAATTCACGCCCGACCTCGTGGTAAATGCCGTCCACTTCGACGGCCACAAGGGCTGGACGATGGTCAAACGTTTTAAAGTAGAGACCAACAAGCTGAAGGAACGTTTCTCTTTTCTCACCGACCACCCGAAATCGAAAATTCTTTTTGCGTCCATCAAAGAAAACCCGCGTATCAAATACACGCTGAAAATCAAGGGCAAGGCCATGACCGGCGAGGTATCGCTCGGCGATTTTATGGACGTGAAAGGCTGGAAAGCCGTCGGCAACCGTTTGAGTGACCAGATGCTCGGCGGCGTGAAAGAAATCGAAATGGGCGAATCAAAATTGGCACCCAAGAAAGAGGAGCCGCCGGTGCAGCAGGCGAGTTTGTTCGGCGAAGAGGATGTAAGCCGGAATGACATTCCGGCAAACAAAACGGAGCCGGAAGACAAGAAGACGTATAAGGCGGGGGATACGATTGAGTTTGATTGAGAAAGACAACCAAACCTGCTATTTTACTTCAAAAAAAACTGGCTTTGAAACTGTGCCACCCAAAACGATGCCCCAAGTAAATTCATGAATGCCTTCCCAGAGGTGGATGTGAATTTGTGGTGGGTCCGGCTGACCCGGCGAAAACTGTCGCAATAGTGGCAAGTTTTGCAATTTTGTCAAGTCAAAAGAAAATACCTCTATCCTCTCCCCGGGAGCAAGTCTTTTTTGAATTGTCTTCATAGTGGGTTTAACAATGGTATGGTTTTCAAACAGCAAATCAAAATCCATGAACTCGTATGAGCCAGGATTGCTTAAATTTCGCAACGAGAAACTCAAATTGTAGTTAGCCCCGGTCGGCACCACCGCGAAAAAAACGCTGTCCGTCTTCGAGCAATTTCGCGCAAACCCAGTAAGTATCACGCTTTCGGAAGTGTCAAATTCATACTTACTCAATTCTGTTTCTAAAATTACCCCGTTGATGCAGCTCTTTTCAAAAAGGCTGTCAATGTCGGTCGTTGTTGTCGTTTGAGAAAAACAACCAAGTAGAAGAGCAAACAGGCAAGGGGCGGAAAGTTTTTTCATGGTGGAATGAGTTCTTTGTTCGGAGACGATTTTTCATCTCAAAAATAGAAACAGCCTTGCGCGATTGCTCCAAGAGAATGCCTGTTTAACTGAACTTTAAATTGGCAACTTTTGGAAAGTTCGCCGGAAGACAAGAAGACGTACAAGGCGGGCGACACGATTGAGTTTGGTTAAAAATCACCATTTCGGATGTTTTAGTTTTTTATATTTGCCACTTCACCTACTTTCCTTCACTAAAATTCTTTACTTATGAAACAATCGCTTTTTTTCGTTGCGCTTGCGCTCTTTTTTGTCAACACAGCATTCGCTCAAAGCCTTGTGGGCAAATGGGCAGGCGAGTTTCCCGGTCAAAATGACCAGCCCGCTTTAAAATTCACCTTAACCATCACCGAAAACACCTACCAATTTGACATGGGGATGGACGGCAAAGTGGACGTGACAGGCTCTTACACCTCGGATGGCAAACAAATCACGATTTGGGATACGGCTGGCGAAAACACCTGCCCATCCGACCAAAAAGGCGTGTATGCCTACACTTTTGATGGCGACACGGCCACCTTTACCAAAGTATCGGACGCTTGTGCGGGACGGGGCGATGCACCGCTCGTGGTAAAGCGGATGTAAACCACTCATTTTCAATTATGCGCCATTCGTCGGACGATTTTGATTCGTCCGACGAATGCGCAAGTTTGGCAGCGAAAAAATTCAAAGCCGTACCCGCCGAATCGCCGGAATCATCAGCACCGCCAGCAGCGCTACCAGCGCAAAACCCACGCCCAGTCCGAATTCTTCTCCGATAAAACCAATCACCGGCGGCCCCGCCAAAAAGCCGATAAAACTGAACGTCGCATACGTCGCCAAACCTGCTCCCGGCGCTAAACCCGGCACCCGAGCGGCGGCGTTGAACAATATCGGCGCACCCAACGCTACCCCCGCGCCCAGCAACAGAAAGCCGAAAACCCCGACAAGCGGGTTGGGAGAAAAAATAATAACTATCAAGGACAAAAAAGTCAAGAAGGCACTGAACAACAGCAAATTGCGCTCGCCAAAACGCGGGATCAAAACATCGCCCGTGAAGCGCATCGCCATCATTGTCAGCGAAAAACAGGTGAAACCCAGCGCCGCGATTTGCTCTGGCGCACCCAGTTCGTCGCGCAAAAAGACCGCGCTCCAATCGAATGCCACCCCCTCGCCGAGACTCACCACCATGCCGATAAAAATCATCAGCAACAAATCACGATTGGGCAGGATGAACGTAGAGCCACCGCTCTCCGATTGGGCATCTTCTGGCACAGTGGCCAAAACGGGTCGTAGCCAAACGAGCGTCAGCGCAATCACCAAAATGGCGAGCAACCCCAAATGCGTCTTCGGCATCACGCCCACCGCTATCAGCGCCGCCGCCGTGCCGGAGCCTACCATGCCGCCCATGCTCCACATTCCATGACAGGAGGACATGATATAGATGCCTTCCGCCCGCTCTATGTTGGTGGCGCAAGTGTTCATGGCCACGTTCATCAGTGCCACAGCAGCACCGACGAGCACAAGTGCAGCCAGCAACGACCAACGCTCCGGCATCCACACCGGCAGTGCAAACGACACGGCCATCGCCAATGTGGCCCCGACGGTCGTGCGTGCCAAACCGAATCGGGCAATCGTGCCCGCCGATAGCGGATTCATCGCCAGCAAGCCGAGTGGCAGACCGAATAAAGCGAGGCCGAGTTGGGCATCGTTCAGACCGAGCGTCGTTTTGACGTGTGGGATGTAGGCCACCCAAGTGCCAAACATCAGGCTGTCGGCAGCAAA
>CAYXQJ010000147.1:0-3925 GCA_964467455.1 uncultured Hyphomicrobiales bacterium
CGAATTCAGTTCGGCGGCGAGTCTAGTCGGCGGGTCTGACGGCGACAAGCTTGGGCGGAGGGAATGTTGTTATGGAACAGTGAACACACTTCAACAAAGTAGACAATGGGTGGAGAAACCGAGAGAGAATTTGTCATTGCTATAAATGTTAATTACGCCACCTGAGCGGCAGCCTCGCCTGTTTCACTGCGTCGTATCAGATCACAAATTGGAGCATAGAAGTCCAATATGTCGCTTTTTTTGAACGCTGAAAAATGAAAGGTGGTGTCGATAAGCAAGCATCGATGACCGCCACTATCCAGCCAGAATGAGCGAGCTAAGTCCAAAACATGAATCGGAGTCAGCATGCCAAGCGAAACTAGCTTCTCTTTCAGTCCCATCGTAATAACAATGTCAGGTTCCAATATGGCGATTTCCTCCGAAATGAAGCTGCGACCTTGGGTAGAAAGGCCATGCGCCGCATTGATAACATCCCAATCCGACTGCCAACCAACTCCGTCATTGCTCAGTTTAGAAACGTTCATAAAGGCAAAGCTCAGTCCGGCGGCCGTGCCAAATGTGTCTCCGATTTTGGTCGCGTACGGGATGTCCTTCCAATCCGGCATCCCATTCAGAATACCAAAAGCGATATAGAGCATCCGTGAATGGAACTTGTTTGTATTGAGGTGCTGCTTACCGATGTATTTGCCGACGCGGTAAGCTGGAAGGAGGACGTCTATGTAATGATCGCCTGAGATTCCTCTTGCTTCTCTGCCGATGAAGAGCATCCGCTTTTTCTTGCTAAAGTAGTGAGGGTAAAACCCGTCGGCCACCATGTCATCAGCCCTGTGCTTCTGCAATGCCGAGCCGGCGCTGGCAAAGTGCCGATGCCAGTCGCGAAACAAGTTCTCCAGCAAAACCAGTTTCGGCTTCTCAATGTCCGGGTACTCAATAGTTTTGGGTGCGAACTGCATGTGTATCTCTAGTTTTTCCAAGAGCTTACTGACAGAGCCGCTTCAGCTCAATGCCTGCCTTTTCTAACAATTCGCGCGGTGTGGTTACGCTTGCCCAGCGTATTACCGTCAACAATACCTGTCCGGCGGCTTCGGCGTCGGATTGGGCGTGGTGATGATTGAATTGGTGACCGATGTGCGTCGCCAAAGTGGAGAGTTGGTGATTGGGCAGTTCAGGCCAAACGCGCCGCGCCAGATTCAGGGTGCAGAGTGAATCGAATTCCGGTTGCGCCAAGCCAAAATGTGCCAGTGTGTCGCGCAGACAACGGAGGTCGAACGGCGCGTTGTGGGCGACGACAAAATCCGCCCGGCTCAGTCGCGGCAAAATCTCGGGCGCGATGTCAGGGAACTCGGGTGCGTGGAGCACGTCCAGATATGTCAGGCCGTGACAGGCGATGAAATCTTCACGAAACCAGCCGTGGCCTTTGGGTGGTCGCACCCGCCAATACAGCGATTCCGTCAGCACGCCGTTTTCAAACACGGCCAGACCCGCCGCGCAAATGCTGACGGGCGAATGATTGGCCGTTTCAAAATCAAGGCTGACGAAATTCATGGTTTGGGCGTGATATCGGCGGCGGTTATTAGAAACGTTCAGGACGGACGCCGGGTCGTTTTGTGGGTGCGGGTATTGCCTGAGTTGTGGTCTGACAGTTGTGCTTTTGGGTTCATATCATTTGGCGGACCACGGTGATGAGCTTTTGAATATCCGGTTTCTCAATGATGACATCCGGTGCTGGTGCGGCCGGATCGGCCATTGCGATCCAGTCGTTGTGATGGCCGATGACGGCGCTGAACAGAATCAACCTGGTCGTTGGCGCGAAATTTTGTGCTAGCCGGACGAATTCGTCGCCGCGCATCGCGCCGCCGGCGAAGTCGGTGATTAGCAACGTTGGTTTGAGGATTTCGGTTTGCAGGCAAGTCAGCGCATGTTGTTTGCACAAAAATTCCCGCGGTTTCGTCAGCGCGTAGTAGCGCATCAGCAATCGCAGCGTGGCGCGGACTGCGGGATCGCTGTCGGCAATCCAGAGCCGTGGCCGGGGGTTTTTCATGAAACCAACCGGCTGGGCTGCAATCGTCGCGGTGCCCACGAGGGCGTGGCGCAGAAACACGCGGCGGGAGGTCATGGTGGGGTTGCATTTGATTCGGCTTGGGTGGCGGTTTTGGTTCGGCGCTCCAACGATGTGAACATGGTTTTATGCTATTCAGAGAATGCGCCCGGCAAGTCCCGCTTCGCAATGGAACTGAATGTCCCCGAAGTTTGTCTCTGGGGATGAATCACAAATCAACGAGTCGTTCTCTCAGGTGCTTGAGTGAATTGAGCGAGTGACCCAAGCACGATTTGAATCGAGGCTTTGGTTTGTGGGGTGAGCTGACGATTCACCAGTTCGTCGCGTTGCAGTTTCCACACCAGATCAAATTTGAGGTCATCGAAACGAATCTCGACGTAACAATCGCCATCGTACTCAAAGCGGCTGGTGAGTTGCGCCAGTTGCGCCTTGAGTTGGGCGTTTTCGGGAGCACTGGTGCTTTCGGATTTAAGTTGGGCCAGAAGGCGCAACGCATCGCTCTTAACGCTGGCGGCTGCGATCAAGGCGGGAAATTCGTCGAGGATTTCCAAAGGGGAACTGTCAATGGTCGTTTGCCCTTGTGGCAGGGACAGGACGAGATGAGCTTGTAGATTCGGGTATTTCTTCTGGATCAATTTGAATTGTTGCTTTGCGTTGGTGACGGCTTGCCGCAGTTGTTCGAAGGTCAACATGGGCGAGAGCATCCATAGCTTCCGACCGCCGTTCAAAGGAATCGAATGTCCCCGAAAATGTTCCGCAGTGTCTCAGCGGCAATGCGCGAACTCGGTTCGCAATCGCTGGATGCGTTTGGGGCTGGTGCGAACGTCCCAGCCCAGGCCGGCGCAGAGAAAGGCATGTTTCTTTTCGCCTTTGAGACCGAGCCGTTTGACTTCCTGATCCAAGGCGGCGAGGTGTCGGGCTTTTTGCAAGCGTTCCGCTTTACCTTCCGCCAAAGCTGGGCCTTGGCGACCGAATCCGCGCACGCGATGAAGTTTGGCGATGACTTTCCAATTGATATCGCGCTTGGGATCAAAGGACCAATAAGCCGGAATGTGGATCATGGTGCCGTACGGCGTGACATTGACGGCGAGTTTGAGCGGCAGCGGCTGGTCGTGCTGCATTCCATAGAGATTCCAGTGCTGACAAAACGCATCAAACGTGGCCTGAAAAACCTCATCTTTCCGCCGCAAGTTGATGGAGAATGTCGGTCGCAGGTTACGTTCAACGCTCATGCTGCGGCGAATCACTCCTTTGTAGTCGCAGTAGGCCGAAATATTGAAAACCTTTTTAATTTGCGTCCACTGGCGGCGGAGTTCCGGATGGGTGCAGACAGCGAGTTCATTTTGCGCGTACTTGGCCTGAGTTTTTACGAGGCCCGCGTAATCGCCAACTTGAACCTGGAGTTCGTGTTCGGCCACCGCGGCGCAGATGGTTTTATTTGGCGCCGGAGGTAGTAGCTCGATGAGCAGACGCTGTCGCGAGTTGAGGGATTTTCCTTTTGCAAGAGTGGTCAGGAAATCGTCCAGAACATCCTGAATGTTAAACGGCCAGAGCGAGGGAGGAACGAACATCCACTCGTAAAGCGGAGTCAGTGTCTGCGCACGCAAAGGAGCAATTTTTCCGATTGCGGAATGGTAGCGTCGGAGGGTGGGCGCGGCCCATTCAGGTCGGTCGAAGGCCCGGTTCTGAAGTTGCTTGAGATCGTTATCTAGCGCCTTTCCCATAATAACAGCTCGCGTACCGGGCATATTCTCAGGCGAGATGGATTCCAAAGACAAGGGAGAGTTGTGGTTTGTAGCGTTATCTTTGTTCCTGACATTCGCCGGGCGGATGCTAGGTTGCGCGCGTGACGAATCTAGTTATTGC
>CAYXQJ010000148.1:0-3906 GCA_964467455.1 uncultured Hyphomicrobiales bacterium
GGCGACAAACCAAACGAACCCGAAGCGCCGTAGGCGCGGCCTCTTTGTAGAACCGCAACCCGACCAGTTCAAAGCTCCGTTCAGGAGCGGCATATTCCGCCCCGACGGGGCTTGGGGATTTAGCGCGGGCGGTTCTACAAAGATGTCGCCCCTGACGTGGCTGAAGTTGGTGAAGCCCGTGAGCGGCGTCTTGACCGGGATGGCGTTGTTCTCCGGCTGATCCGGCAGCGGCACGAAGTTGTCAGCGTACTTTTGAGAAAAATGCTTGAAGCTTCGGCAAATCATCTCAATGCGAACCGTCTCGATAGCTCGATGAAATGCAATCCGTGTCGCCTCGCGAAAACTTGCCGTTCAACCCACTGGCTTCTGATAGATCAAAGCCCCGCGCTCAACTACAAACTTCACCGGAATCTTCGGGTTGTTGATGTCCCGGCCTCCGGATTCATGCCACTTCGCTTCCCATTTCGAGAAGTACGGCTCCAGTGCGGCAGGCTTCATCAGGTAAATCTTCTGCAATTCGATGCCTTGGTAAACGGCCATGATCCAATCTACCTTCCGATACTTGGCAAGGATGACAGGATTCATGTGATGATGAGTCGAAAAACTTTGCGTGAGCAGCACATTCACCGATTTCAACTCATACTCGTTGCCTGCGTCATCAAGAGCATCGTTGCCCTCGCGACAGCCGAAACATTTAAGCCCGGTGACCAACAGCAATTGCAGCAATTTGCCGCCGTTATCTTGAAAAATGTCGCCGATACCGTGCTTTGTGGCCAAAACCTGGTACTCGCGAATGTACGGGAGCAGCCGCTCCATCTCTGCGGTGTCGGGATGCGGCTTAATCATTTGCCCTCCTGCAGCAATAATGGCAGCGAGCCACCCACCGCCGCCGCCAGCCGTTCCATGTTATCAATCGAGACATTCCGCTCTGCCCGCTCCACCGAGCCGACATAAGTGCGATGCAGATTCGCCAACTCCGCCAAATCTTCCTGGGAAAGTCCTTTCGCCAGTCTTGCCTTGCGCAAGTTTTCCGCGAAAATACGGCGAGCTGATGGCTTGGTTTTCAACGAAGGCAGGCTACCGAAGTTGACGACTTTACGGCTACAGCCTTAAAGTAGCGCATGACTTTGGAACAACACACGCCCGCCTACCTCACCAACCGGGGCGCGGCGTATTGCGGCGACTCGCTCGACCTGCTTGCCGGGCTGCCGGATGCCAGCGTCAACCTCGTTCTCACCAGCCCGCCGTTCGCCCTCCAGCGTGAAAAGGAATACGGCAACAAAGCCCAGCACGAATACGTTGTCTGGCTCGCCACCTTCGCCCGGCTCGTCCATCGCAAACTCAAGGACGACGGCAGCTTCGTCCTTGATCTGGGCGGCGCTTACGAACCCGGCTCGCCCACGCGCAGCCTCTACAACTTCCGCGTCCCAATTCATTTCTGCGACGAACTCGGCTTTCACCTCGCCGAGGATTTTTACTGGTTCAACCCGTCCAAGCTCCCCAGCCCCATCGAATGGGTCAACAAACGCAAGCTCCGCGCGAAGGACGCGGTCAACACCGTCTGGTGGTTCGGCAAAACCCGCTCGCCCAAGGCCAACGTCTCCAAGGTGCTCACCGCATACAGCGACCGGATGAAGAAACTGCTCGAAGACCCGGAAGGCTTTTACACGCCCAAGAAGCGTCCGTCCGGCCACGACATCGGCAAAGCCTTCGCCAAGGACAACGGCGGCGCGATCCCGCCCAACCTCCTGCAAATCTCGAACTCCGAATCCAACGGCAGCTACCTGCGCGGCTGCAAAACCGTCGGCGTGAAAGGCCATCCCGCCCGCTTCCCGGCGAAGCTGCCGGAGTTTTTCATCCGCTTCCTCACCGAACCGGGCGACCTCGTGCTGGACATCTTTGCCGGCTCGAACACCACCGGCTGGGTGGCCGAGCGCGAAGGCCGCCAATGGCTCGCCTTCGATGAACGCCTCGATTACCTCGCCGCGTCCTCCTTCCGCTTCTTCGCCGACGCCGCCACCGACGCCGAACTCAGAACCGCTCACGCCGCGATTCTCCACGGCAAAACCGCCGACCTGCGCCGTGACGTCTTCCAAGTCACGCAACCCACACCGCGCAACGGCAACGTCCACAAACCGGCAACGCCGACGCAAGGAGTGTTGGTGTTGGCGGAAACAGCGGACGCTTCATTCCGACGAAACAAACACGCATCCGCGGTCGTTTCATACAAGCGCAACATCTCTTCGCGCCCCCACCGTCAACGCGAGATGGATGACGGAACGCGCTAAAAACCCAGATACGAGTTATGCCTGCGATAGAAAACGCCTCGGCGTTTGAGGAATTCATCCAACGAATTCTCAAACCGATGCTCCCGGGAACGGAAATCACGGTTTCCGATCATAAACCTTTTAACAAAGTCACTACCGTCGCAGTGTATGTTTCTCCCACCGTATTGCGGGTGCGATCTGACTCCGCGAGTCAAACCTTTTATACACTTTCGCGAAGTCATGGATTCGACCGCACAGAACGACGGCTTGTCGAGCAACTGATAAGAGCTTTTGGAACGATCAAGAGCCGAGCGGGACAACTGGCAGATCACTTGGAGGATTACGCCGCACGGCTCGCTGTTGCGAAGACGTTGGCGTGGGGACGTGAGCGTCAGGCACAAACGATTGCGTCGGTGTTGGAAATATTCACCACTTGGTCTGGGCAGACATATGAGGGTGAGCGTGTCTCCGCCGGATTGATAGTCGGTGCTGAAAGCAGCCGGCGGGAAGGCACGCGAACCAACATTCTAGGGATATCCAAGGAGGACTTCTTCAAGTCTTTGACGAATGGGGTGGACTGCTGGTGGAGAACTGATGCCGCAGGTGGTCTCGAAGGAATCGCATCAATTGAACAAATCGATTCAAAAGCGCAGTTCTTTCGACCAAGGTTTTACCCACAGCGTTATGAAGCGATGTCCGGATTCTCAATCGGCGGGTGTGTCGGCGTCGCACTCAACAGAAATGGCGAGATTCTCGTTTTTCAGGGAGAATTGAAATTTGCAAAAAGACGCGGCGCTTGGATTTACTTCGGACACGAAGCGATTATTAAACAAATGTCGTCAGGAACTTCAGCAGGTTCTGGTTTACGAAAGGCCGTGTATGGATCGTGCATTGACGCTTCGTTCGCGCGAACCGGAGCATGTATTGGTGTGCTCCGCGAATCGAAAGTTGAAGAATTCCTTCGCAGCAGAGTTGTTGATCCAGCCGATCTCTTTTCTTCCTGCACTTCGGCTAAGGCGCAACTCGCTAAGGAATTGGTCCAGCAGACGCCATTTCAATTAATACCAAGAACTATAAGAAAGGAGATTCTTCGTCTTGATGGTGCTGTTGTTTTGGGCCACGACGGCAGGGTGTTTGCGGCTGGCGCGATTCTGGAATTGGGAGGGGCGGAGCGGGGGAATTTGGGAGGTAGATCGGCGGCCGCGAAAGCCTTGAGTCGTTTTGGTTTGGGCATCAAGGTTTCAGAAGACGGAATGATTTCTTGTTACAAACCAGAGACCGGTCAAAGAGAGCCGTGCTTCAAAGTGGGATGAGCGGCTTTGCTTCAACAGCGAAAGGCGAACGGTTCCCCGTTCGCCTTTCGTGTTTTCAGATTTGAATTCGCTCAGTAGTGATAGTGCTTCGACTTGTGCAGGCCTTCGGCGGGCACATCGAAACACTCGCCACGCGGGATTGGTCAACGTTCACGCCGTTGCCAGATTATCTTCCAACACCTTGGATTTTCGCGACGGCGGTTCAGCTTCCTTCGCCGCAAGCTGTTCGCCGTGCGCCAGCACTTCGTAAAACGTATTCCGCTGCACGGGCGTGCGGCCAGCTTCGCGGATGGCTTTGATCATGTCCGCTTCGGTCTGCAATTGCG
>CAYXQJ010000149.1:0-3902 GCA_964467455.1 uncultured Hyphomicrobiales bacterium
AGCGTCTCGTTCGCAATGAGAAGGTCAGGGGTTCGAATCCCCTAGGCTCCACCAGTCTTCCTCCCGCCGTCTTTTTTACCACGCCAAACTTCCTGCGCTCGTTACCAGGCGACAATCGGTTTGGCAAACTCGTTAGTCATCACTTGAGGCAAACGCCAGACCTGGTCGCCGCGTTGATTGGTAAAATACAACCGCGATTCCGAGGGTTTGCGACCATCGCCGTCCGCCCAGAAGGCATAAAACTGCGGATGCGCGTCCACGGGCCGTCGGACAAAGGTATGATTCAGCCGGCTGTTATGCGTGAGCTGTTTGCTGCGCTGCCACGTCTGTCCTTGATCGTCGCTGCGCCACATCACGACTTCACCGCCGGGATTGAAGGCTTGTGGCCCGACCTCGGTCGGCGCAATCACCCGCCAAAGACCATCCGCTTCAATGTAGAGCGAACCGTGGTCGTAGTTGTTATCTGAAGTCGTGAGAGGACTACGCACCCAAGCCGTGCCAGTCCAACGCACAGTTTGCCACAAGCGCGGACCGTTCGCCGGCCCTGGTTCAAATCCTTTGCTGGTCGAAAAAAGCAGGACTGGATAACCAGCCGCATCGAAGTTCAAATCCTTCAGATATACGAGTTGGCCCTCGGAATGAGTGTCGCAAACCAGCGCCGGATTATTCCGTTCCGTGAGCGGCAGTTTTACTACGTCACCGTGGATGGTGCGCCATGTGCGGCCGAAATCGTCAGTCTCGACATAATAAACATTGGCGCGCGCGTTCAAGCCCAGTGGCGGCGGGTGAAAATCAAATGCTGTCGCCACGCGCTGACCACGCCGCCAACTGACCTGATAATCGCCTTGCTCGATGCCGGCGAGCATCTGCGGTTCGGTCCATTGAACGCCGTCAGCACTGGTCATCCAAAATAAACAGCGCGCGGCATTAATGCCTTTGGCTTTGCCACCGCCGTAACGCGTGTGCAGAAAGAGAAAACCTTTGCCGGGGACATACCAGGGTTGCGGATAGGAGAAATTCGTTTGCTGGATCAACTGGAATTCCGCAATGGAATACGGCTCGGTGCTGCGATGAATATAGGAAGGCCGGCCCGTGCCGTGGGAGGGCGAAAAAATCCAAAGGTACCCCTGATCATCCATCTGCAACGTCGGGTTGTCATGTGCGTCGGATGTCTGCTTGTTCAACAAGATGCGCGGCCGCGGCACGAGTCCGGTTTCATGATCGTAATAAGAAACCAGGTGCAACAACTCCTGAGGCTCCTGGCCGGAACGCGCGGTCGTGCCACCATAGACGAAAAACGTCTTGTTCACTTCCTTGCGGTAAATCGCGATGGGAGTGTGTTGATAGGGATATGTGGCAAAGCCGCCACTGTATTTGAATTTGTATTCGTCTTTGGTGGGCTGGTTGTAATACCAGATGCCGCGGTAGCCATCGTCAACTGGCAATCGCCCGCCGGTCGCTGTCACTCGCGCGGGCACAGCAGCGCGCAATGGCAAGGCAGCCAATGCCGCAGCTGATCCGAACAGCAGTGGGATTGGCACCGCCGGAAGCTGGGCCACGGAATCAGCAACAAAATAGCGTTCCATCACAACCACGCCGCCGGGTTGGGAAATTTCCAGACTCACTGAATTCGAGCCGCGCAACAACGGCACATAAAAGAGATGCCGCCGGCGATCCGTTTTATCTCCGGGCGGCCAGGCCTGCCGCCCCACGATGACGCCATTTGTCTTCACCAGCAGGTCGCTGCCGCCCGCTGAAACAGCCGTGATTTCAAACGCGAAGACTTTGTTCGCCGGAAAATCCGTGTGGAAAACGAGCGGTTGGTTCAGCAACGGATTCGTTGTTTTCCCGTACAGCCGGGCACTGAGTTGCATAGCAGCGCCGGCGGCGGACTCCGGATCAAATTGCCGCAAATCAAGCTCCCAGGAACTGGGAACTTGACCGCGTTCCGTTACCCCGGGCTTGAGTTGCCAAAGCTCTGCGCGGGCCGCTACAAGTCCTGACAGTAGCCAAACGCTGATTACACCGAGCCAGGGAGTTTTCACGCCCGCCATGATTTGAGGAAACCGCAGGCAAAGCCACGCCAAATCTTCCGCAATCGCAAAATCAGAGCGCGACTTGCCTCCGGCCCCGGCCCCGCCTAGACTGCGTTCCGGTCACAGCTTGAATTCAAGTCTCAGCGCGACCGTTGTTTTGTTTCGCGTTAATCATGTCGTCAGCAAACTCACCGTGGAAAATGTTCATCGGCGTCGGGCTGGTGACGCTCATTGTTTATTTCCTGGTTTTCTCCTGGGTTGAAAATCGCCGCCGCACTAACAGTCCCTGGCAACTCACCTTCACGCAAGTGGATCAATCCCCCGCCCTGTTGATTGACCAACCGGAATTGGGGCTAACCAACATTACCATTCTGTTCGCGGGCGCAGCGGTCCCGACCAACCTGCCCCAGACGGTGCGCTTCGAGCACGGTCAGGTCGCCCCGCTCGACCTGCCGTTCGGCCAATGCGTCTTTCTGGATACGCTCTTCCAGCCGGGCACGGTCGCGTGCGAAATTTTCGGCTACGAAATTCAACTTCTGCCGCGCACCCTGACCATTGATCAAGTGGAGCATCCTTGGGCGGCCAGTCAGAAAATCCTTTTGACCAATCGTCTCTCCGCTACACTGCCAGCCAAGTAGTATGTTGCTGGTCATCGATAATTACGATTCGTTCACGTACAACATCGTGCAGTACCTGGGCGAAATGAAGGTGCCGATGCAAATCGTGCGCAACGATCAGATCACGGTGGAACAGGTGCGCGAATTGAAGCCTGAGCGCCTGCTCGTGTCGCCGGGCCCGTGTTCGCCAAATGAGGCCGGCTTGTCCAACGACATTTTGCGCGAATTCGGTCCGAAACTACCGACGCTCGGCGTTTGCCTCGGCCACCAATGCATCGGGCATACGTTCGGTGCGAAAGTCGTCGTCAACTACCGCATGATGCACGGCAAGACGTCGCTGATTAAACATAACGAGAAGGATTTATTTGCCGGCATGCCGAATCCCTTCCCGGCGACGCGCTATCACTCGCTGGTTATTCAACGGGATTCAGTCCCGGATTGCCTCGAAATCACCGCCGAAACCGACGAAGGCGAGATCATGGGGGTGAAGCACAAAGAATTTCCCATCTGGGGCGTGCAATTTCATCCCGAGAGTATTCTGACCGAGAACGGACGCACTATCCTGAGCAATTTCTTGAAGCTCAAGTAATCGTCCGCTTGATTGAAGCATGAAAAAACCCGCCATGGATCATGGCGGGTTTCAGTTTTTCCTGACGGGCAAGGTTTCGCTTCAAGCCTTCCAGACCAGCCCCTCCATCGTCGCGATGCTGGCCATGGCATTGCGGGTATCAACGATCAATTTGGCCCACTTGGCCAGTTCGTCATAATTCACGCAGGCATGATTGGTGGAGATTAATACCAGATCGAATCCTGCGATGGTTTGCTGATCCCACGCCACGGATTTTGTCCCGGTCCAACGCGCGTGTTCACGGGTGGGCCGAATCACGGGCACATACGGATCGTAGTAAGCCACTTGAGCGCCGCGCGCCTGAAGCTTTTCCATTAGCACGTAGCTGGGCGATTCGCGTTCATCATCCACGTTTGGTTTATACGCCAAACCCAGAATCAGAATGCGGCTGCCGTTGACCGACTTTTGTCGTTCATTCAACGCATCGGCCACGCGCCGCACAACATGGTCCGGCATGGCGGTGTTCACTTCGCCGGCCAACTCGATGAACCGGGTGTTCTGACCATACTCTCGCGCTTTCCACGTCAGATAGAACGGATCAATCGGGATACAGTGTCCGCCCAGACCTGGCCCGGGATAAAACGCCATGAAACCAAACGGCTTGGTTTTGGCCGCATTGAT
>CAYXQJ010000150.1:0-3895 GCA_964467455.1 uncultured Hyphomicrobiales bacterium
GGCGGATTCTGACCGGGGACGAGATTCGCGGCACGATGGATCGCGATGTCGTCGCGGAACTCGTGGCGCGCACGGAGGCGACCTGGAACGCCGACGACCGCCGTGTCGTGCAGAACTATTTCCTGCGGCACGTTGACCCGGAGGCGAAGGCGCTGCTCGTGGAAAAGGCCCGGCTCGATCGGGAACTGGAGGCGCTCGGCGAGGGCGGCGTGGAGTCGAACATCTTCCGCGAGCGCGACGTGATGGCTTCGGGCTACGTCCTCGACCGCGGGATCTACAACCAGCGCAAGGATCGGGTCTGGGCGAACGTGCCGGCGTTCCTGCCGCCGCTGCCCGCGGGAGCGTCGCGCGACCGGCTTGGGCTGGCGCAGTGGCTGTTCACCGCGGAGAACCCGCTGACGGCGCGCGTGACCGTCAACCGCCTGTGGTCGGAGCTGTTCGGCACCGGCATCGTGGCGACGCTCGGGGATTTCGGCACGATCGGCCAGCGGCCGACTCATCCGCGGCTGCTCGACTGGCTGGCGGTGGATTTCCGCGAGAGCGGCTGGGACGTGAAGCGCTTCTACAAGCAGGTCGTCATGTCGGCCACGTACCGGCAGTCCGCGCGCGTGAGTCCGGAGCTGCGCGAACGCGATCCGGACAACCGGCTGTTCGCGCGCGGCCCGCGGTTCCGGCTCGACGCGGAGATGATCCGCGACGGCGCGCTGCTGGCCGGCGGCCTGCTCGTCGAGAAACCGGGCGGCCCGGCCGTGCACATGTACGAGCCGCCGGGCATCTGGGAGGCCATGTCGATGACCGGCAGCAACACCCGGACGCACCGGCAGTCCGAGGGCGACGGCCTGTATCGCCGGAGTGTATACACGTTCGTGAAGCGTTTCTCGGCGCCGCCGATCCTCGCGACCTTCGATGCCTCCAAGCGCGACGTATGCGTCGTGCAGCGCGAGCGGACGAACACGCCGTTGCAGGCGCTGCTGACGCTCAACGCCCCGCATTTCCTCGAGGCGTCGCGGCACCTGGCCCAGCGGGCGATGCACCTGGGCGACACGAATCCCGAGCAGAAGATCGACTTCATGGCGCAGAGCCTCCTGACCGCCCCGCTCAAGGGGCCGCAGCGCAGCATTCTCCTGCAGTCGTACGAGAGCTTCCGCGGGAGTTTCACCGAGGAACGCGCGCGCGAATACGTGCACGTGGGGGACAGCCCCGTCGACCCAACCCTGCCTGTCCGCGAACTGGCCGCCTGGACCGTCGTCGCCAACCAGCTGCTGAACACTGACCAGGCCCTGAACAAGTGATGCCGATGAACACGCACCCCGTTGACCCCCACCACATCCCGGCCCGGTTCGATCCCATGGTGGCGCGCGGACTGCGCCAGGAGTACGTACGCCACGAGACCCGCCGGCAGTTCTTCAGCCAGGTGGGCCGCGGGCTCGGCGTGGCGGCGCTGTCGTCGCTGTTCGGTCAGTCGTTGCTCGGCTCGGTGACGCGGGCGGCGGCCGGTTCGGCGCCACTTTCGCCGCTGCCGCATCTTGCACCGCGCGCCAAACGCGCGATCTGTCTCGTGATGGGCGGCGGGCCGTCGCAGCTCGACACCTGGGATTACAAGCCGCACCTGAAGCTCGATCAGGAGATGCCGCTGTCGGTGCTCGGCGGCGGCTTCGAGCTGCGCATGGGCATGGCGAGCGCGCAGTCGAAATTCCCGATCCAGCCGTCGATGTACAAGTTTGCCCAATACGGCCAGGCGGGCATGTGGGTCAGCGAACTGCTTCCGTGGACGGCGAAGATCGTCGACGACCTCGCGGTGATCCGGTCGATGCACACCGACTCGGTGAATCACGACCCGGCGCTGACGATGATGCTCACCGGAATCACGCAGGCGGGGAAGCCCTCGATGGGCGCGTGGATCTCTTACGGCCTCGGCAGCATGAACGACAACCTGCCGACCTTCGTCGTGCTCACGTCGAAGTTCGTCGACGACCCCGGCGAGGCGATCTTTTCGCGCCTGTGGGGCAGCGGCTTCCTCCCGCCGCATCACGGCGGCGTGACTTTCCGGACCGACGGCGGCGATGCCGTGCTCTACCTGAAGGATCCGGCCGGCATGGATCGCGAACAGAAGCGCCGGCTGCTCGACGGCGTGCAGGCGCTGAACCAGGCGACGTACGAGGAAGTGGGCGACCCCGAGACGCATGCCCGGATCGAACAATACGAGATGGCGTTCCGGCTGCAGTCGTCCGTGCCGGATCTGACCGACCTCAGCGACGAGCCGGCGGAGACGTTCGAGCTTTACGGGCCGAAATCGCGCAGCCCGGGCACCTTCGCCCACAATTGCCTGCTTGCGCGGCGCATGGCCGAGCGCGGCGTGCGCTTCAGCCAGATCTTCCACCGCGGGTGGGATCATCACAGCAAGCTGCCGGAAAAGCTGCCGAAGCTGTGCGAGGACATTGATCAGCCGTGCTACGCGCTCATCACCGACCTGAAGCGGCGCGGCATGCTCGACGACACGCTCGTGCTCTGGGGCGGCGAGTTTGGCCGCACGGTTTACTCGGAAGGCGTGAAGGTGCGCGATTCGTATGGCCGCGACCACCACCCGAAGTGTTTCTCGATGTGGGCGGCCGGCGGCGGTTTCAAGCGCGGTCTCCTCTACGGCGAGAGCGACGAATTCTCCTACAACGTCGCGCGCGATCCCGTGCATGTGCGCGACCTGCACGCCACCGTGCTGCACCAGCTCGGGCTCGATCACAACCGGCTCACGTTCCGTTTCCAGGGCCTCGACCAGAAACTGACGGGCACGAACCCCGCGCATGTCGTGCGCGGGCTGATCGCGTGAGCAGCGCAAACGCCAGGCCACTGCCGTTTCCCCGGACGCCGGCCGAATTCGCGCGTTATCGCATCTGGGACTGCTACGGCCTGCTGGCGTGGTCGCGCGGGGCGACGTCGAAGTCGGCCGGCCCGCTGCGCACGATCGAGGACGCCTACCAGGCGATCCGGCCGCAGCTCGAGCGATTCGCGTTCGAACGGTTCTGCCCGCTGCTGCGCGTCACGCCCGGGGATGCACCCGAGATCGTGCGCTGCCTCGAGCGCTGGCCGAACCGGCTGCTCGGGTTCACCTACGTGCACGCCACCGACGTGAAGATCGCGCTCGCCGACCTCGACCGCTGGATCAAGGACGGGCCCATGGTCGGCATCTACCTGCCGAGCTCGGCGCAGAACGTGCCGTGCACGCATCCCAACTACGAGCCGATCGTGCGGCGGGCGCACGAGCTCGGCGCCGTGATCCAGCAGCACACGTGGTTCAAGACCCAGGGCAAGGACAGCGCCGGCGAGTCCACGCCGTCGGAGCTGGCCGAACTCGCGCGCCGGCATCCCGACATCACGTTCGTGTGCGTCCACGCGGGCGGCGAGTGGGAGAAAGGCATCCGGGCGGTGCGCGATTGCGGCAACGTCGTGGTGGAAACCTCGGGCTTCGATCCCACGGCCGGCTTCATCGAAATGGCGGTGCGCGAGCTCGGCGCGAACCGGATCATCTTCGGCAGTCACGCCCCGAGCCGCAGCTTCGGCACCGAGCTCGCGAAGATCCTTGGCGCGAACATCAGCGAGGCGGACAAAGTCCTGATCCTGGGCGAAAACTTCCGCCGGCTGCTCGCGCCGCTGCTGCGCCGCCGCGGCTGGTCACTGACGTAAGGCGCCGCCGGTTCGAACATGCGACGTCGTGTTTTCTGGATACGCCGGCTGGCGGCCGGCCTCGGATTATTGAGCTGCCTGGCCTTTGGGGCCGAGCCGGCTGCGCCCAAGGCAAAGGCGACGAATGCGGCCCAGGAGCCGCCGCGGCCGCCGCTGCGGGTTTGCCTGGTCTCCGGCGCGAACGATTCGAAGCCGTACGCGACGGACACGACGCTGC
>CAYXQJ010000151.1:0-3871 GCA_964467455.1 uncultured Hyphomicrobiales bacterium
CATTCGTGCCAATACGCCGGGCCAACGGGGTGCGCACCATGCGCCCGACCAACTGCGCGATGCTCGTTGGGTCTTCTGCCGTGCGGAAACTCATCATTACTTCGGCACGCGGACAATCCCAGCCAGTCGAAAGCGCCGTCTTGAACAAAACCACTTTTACATCCGGGCTGTCTTGGATGCGCGACGCCTCCAGCTTGCGGATAATTTTGCCGCCGATGGAAAGCTCGTTGGAATCCTGGAAACAATGGACGATTTCATTCACCGCCAGCGGGCCAGACTGCCGCTCAATAACACGAACCACATCCTCCAGCGGCGTGCGGGTCAGCGTGTTTTCCGTTCCGTCCTGAACTTGCACGACAAGGATTGGAATCACCGTATCCTTTTCTTTCTCTTTGTCACAATACTCTTTCCACTCCTTCGTGAAGCGTTTCCAAGTTCGCGCCGCCTCTTCCAGTAACGTCAAATCCCCGGCAACGTTAGTCTTTGGGTTGTGGATGAGAATCAAATCTTTAAGCAGGCCACTCGCACGAACTTCTTCCGGGTCAATGTTGATCGGACGTTGTGTCCGGTTTGTATTGCCGAGCAGTTCCGTGAATTTGTGCGGCGTGGCGCTCATTCCTAGTACCAGCGGCACTGGCGGCAAACCATCCGTCGGCGAGCCGACGATGAATTTCTGCATGATTGTTTTTCGGTTCTTTTCCGAAGCCGATCCGCGATGCGCTTCATCAATGATAAGCACGAAATCCTGCGGACTGCGGGCGATGGTCTTCGCGACGGTCTGCCAGAACGTTGTGTTGCGGAAATCACCGCCGCCTTCCTTGGTCAGCAGCTTGTCTTTGCCGAGCAATTGCGTGTTGATGAAATACAGGTAGCCCGGCTGCAACTCGTCATCTTTGAAGTTCTCGCTCTCGATGGTGACCATCTTGTAATACGGCAGATGGTCGCAAGTTCCGAGCAGCTTGTTCTTGCTCTGCGTGTTCAACTCCGGCGAATCCGACAGCCAGAGGAACGTCGTATTTGGTCGCGCCGATACGCCGTCACCGCCCCCAAACGTATAATCAACTACCTGTGCCAGCGTGATGGTTTTGCCTGAACCCGTCGGGGCGGAGAGAACCACGGCTTGAACCTTGCCTTTGGCGATGGCAGTTCGTGCATCGTCCAGTTCCGTCAGGATGTCCCGCGCGGCGGTTTCCTGAAATGGTTTTAATTCCAGTTTCATGCCGCACCTCCGTTGCCCAGCGCTTCCGGCGTGTTGAGCCGGAAGTTTTCCAGATAGCTCTTGTAAAGCTGGACGCAGTGATACTTGCGCCCAAGCGCCCGGCGCATGTGCGAAAAGTTTTCTTCCGAATCCGTGACGAGGAAAATCCAATCCACATTGGGATGTTTCGCCAGCTCGTCGCGAAAACCGCGAAACTCCTTTTCTTTGACCAACACCGCGAACGGTGCGTGTTTGGGAATGAACCACGCTTGCGAGCCTTTGGAATCCTCGCGCTTGCCGCGACAACCAGCCATCAGCCAGAGGATCGGCAGCACGGCTTGGAACGCGTCGCCTCGCGCGACCTCGGATGGATTCAGGAAATCGAGCCGGAAGTATTCCATGTTTTCCTCGAAGCCGTCCTGCAAACTGTGTCCGTTCAGATATTCGCCGTCCAAAACTGTTCCATCCAAACGTTTCCCAGTGATGCTAGCTTTGCAGCGCGGCCATGCTACAGCCTCTGCTACGCCATGCCGTTCGAACTCAACATCACCGGGGAAGTGCCCTTCATCGGCAAGCGCTTTCTCCTTCTTTTCTGTCACCTCGTTGCTTGTGACCAAAATGCACTGACGGTTTCCGCCCGCTTCTTGATTGAGAAGTGCCGTGGCATGAAATGTCGTGCCTGAACCGGCAAAGAAATCCAATACGACAGCGTTAGGCCGGTTGCTCGTTACTATTCTCAACGTATCCCGAACTGCATAAAGCGATTTGGGAAAAGCAAAGACGCCGCCCTCGCCCAATAGAATCCGCAGGACTGTCGAACCGTAGTTGCCTGAATCATGCGCCCCACGATGCCAGACTGTTTTAATTTGGCGTTGCTCTCCCGCCGTGAACTCCAACTCGACTACGCCGGTGTTCTTGTCGCGCTGTTTGATTCTTACTGCTCCCGCTTCAATTTGTTTCTGGGTCTGCTTCCCGAGATAAAGGATTGTCCAAGTCTTCCGACCGGCATCGTATCCCCCAAGTTTCACATACCCTTTCTTCAGATATTCCCGCAATGTCCCAGGACTAACACGCCAATTCCCTAGCGAGCCATCTGTTCTAAATGGCCATGCAACATGCCGTTCGTCTTGCAGTTTCAACTCCGGTTGCTCATCAAACGGCAACGGCTCGCCGAATCCGGTAATCTTGGGAACAGAAGGGTCAACATAGACTGGGAAGAACAGTTGCTTTCGATCCGCACGGCGGGAATTAGTTCCACCGCGGAGCAACCGTTCCCATCGCGGGGCTGGACCGTTCTTGCTCTGCTTTTTGTCGGCAGCTAGAAGATCGTCATTCTGAAAATCAATTTTCGCCTCTGGCCCAAAACAAAAGAATGCGAATTCCTCGACGCGAGCAAGACGGCCTTGGGCAACGCCTTTCTCGTTTATGACGATTGTCACCATTTGTCGCGAAAAGTTGGGAAGATATTCTTCCAGCAACGCGCCGAGGTGATGAACTTCGTGCTCGTCAATCGTTACAACCATCACGCCACTTGGCTTAAGTAGTCTCCTTGCAAGCGACAACCGCTTCTTCATCATCGAAAGCCATTTCGAGTGACGAAAACTGTCGGTCTTGTCCACGTAATCGTTGTTGTATTTCCAATCGCGTGCGCCGGTGTTGTAAGGCGGGTCTATGTAAATCACGTCCACCTGGCCTTCGTAGCAGTAGAGCAGCAGTTGCAGGGCGTGGAAGTTGTCGGCGTTGATGAGCACATGCCACGGCTTGTCCGGCCCGCCCCGCTCAACGCGATCCACCGGCACAAGAGCGGGATAAATCGGGTCGCCAAAGCTGCGCACCACCACGAGATCAGCGACGGGAAATTCCTTGTTCGCTTCGCTGCCCGCCGGATAGCCCTCCACCGCACGGTCGCACGTCGCAATATTTTTATTGATGGTCTTGACGCGCCAGAGTTGGTTGCCGGATTCGCGTTTAAGCGCAACCAATTCACCCGGCTTCACTGGCAGCTTGGGCAGCCGCACCGTCTCCGGCAAATGTTCCTCGAACACCAGCCCGAACTTTTTAGTTTTCTTCAGCGCCTTCACCTCGACGGCGATCCCCTTGCGGAGACGCTCGTCGGGGATTTGCGCGATCAAATCCTCAATCTTGGCCATGCAGACAAAACCGTTCTCTTGCGCGAGAATCAGAGCTGTCTGATGGGGACTGTCTCCAAGGACTTACCGTGCCAAAAATAGAGGGACGTGCTTACTCACGTCCCACTACGGGCACTGGTATGCCCTTGGAAGAACGCTTTGGGCACGCCCCATGCGGGGCGTGCTTTCAAGCGCTGTCTTCCAAAGTGAAATTACCAGTTTCGTAGTGGACAGCAGCCGAAGCCGCGAAATTAAGATGTTAAATTAGTTTTCTGGTCGTTTGGTTAATGACGGACGCGGGGAGATTAAGGGGGCGCTTCATTGCCGACAAGCGTCAGAATTGCCTCTCCCTGAACTCTCTTCCTTTGTTGAAACGGTTATTGGACCCGTGGCAACAGGTGCGCGGTTCAAAACGGAAAGCCGATTGAAAAGTGCAACGTGCCGGCCGGGTCGTGGATGCGGCGATTCAGATTGTGCCCGTATTCGAGGCGCACCGGCCCGATCAACGTGCGCCAGCGCAGTCCGCCGCCGGCGGAATAAAGGC
>CAYXQJ010000152.1:0-1614 GCA_964467455.1 uncultured Hyphomicrobiales bacterium
CGGTGGGCGAGCACGACGGCGTGTTCGCGACGGACGATCTTGTGCAGGGCGACGAGCTGCTCCGGGCGAACGAGAGGACGCGCACAGTCGTGGATAAACACGTGTTCGATGTCCGCGGGCAGCGCGGAAAGGGCGTTCATGACCGAGTGCTGCCGCTCGCGTCCGCCATGCACGAGCACCGAGGGGGTGGGACTGTAGGCTGAAAGCTCCATCATCTGCCGCTGGTCGCGGTAGACGACCACGTAGAGATCGGCGACGGCGCTCTGCATGAAAGCCGCGGCGGAATGGGCGAAGACCGGCCGGCCGGCGAGCGGCGCCAGCACCTTGTCCGTGACGGTGCCCTGCATGCGTGAGCCGCTGCCGGCGGCGAGGAGGATGGCGGCGGTGCGGGACATGGGGTGGGGACGAGAGGTACGATTTACGATGTACGATCTATGATTTGGGCGGGGCGATCGACTTGGGGGGGAGTACGACTACGTCCGCGGCGGTCACCCGCTACGAGGCGGGATTCGGGCTGACCGCGGCCAGTTCGGCCTGGATGGCGCGGGCGGCGGCAGCGGGATCGGGGGCTTTGAAGATCGGGCGGCCGACCACGAGGTACGTGGCGCCGGCGCGGGCGGCGTCGGCCGGGGTCATGACCCGGGTCTGGTCGTCGGCCTTGGCGTCACGGGGACGGATGCCCGGAGTGATGAGCGCGACGGACGGTGGGAGCACGGCGCGGAGCGGCGCGATCTCGAGCGGCGAACACACGAGTCCGCGCAGGCCGGAGTCGGCGGCGAGCTGGCCGAGGCGGACGACCTGGTCCTCGGGCGAGCCGGGGACGCCGGTTTCGTTGAGCCCGGGTGCGCTCATCGAGGTGAGCACGGTGACCCCAAGAAGAAGCAGGTCGGGGGCATGCTGCTGCTGGGCCTTTACGGCCCACTGCATCATTTCGCGCCCGCCCGAGGTGTGCAGCGTGAGCATGCCGATCGGCAGCCTGGCGCAGGACTCGACGGCCTTGGCGACGGTGTTTGGGATGTCGTGCAGCTTCAGATCGAGAAACACCTGAAAGCCCTGCCCGGCGATCTCGCGCACGCAGTCGGGGCCGCAGGCGGTGAACATCTCCAACCCGACCTTGACCCATCGGACGGTGCCCTGGAGCTGGCGGAGCACGGGTGCGACATCGCGCGGTGATTGGGCATCGAGGACGAGAATCAGGTCGCAGGCCATCGGTGGAAAACGAGTAAGGGCCAGTAATGGGCGCGAATGAAGACAAAACTCCAGCGCGGACGCCGGTTTGCGCCGAGGTGCGTTTGGCGTGGTGTCGGCGGGGTGCCCTGATTCCCCGCCACCTTTCCCAGCGTGGCGGGAGCATCCTGCTCCCGGGGATGAGCAGAGCCGATAGTTCATCGCCGCGAGCAGGATGCTCGCGCCACTTTCGCGGGCTGAGGGCATCCCGCCGAAATGGAATGAAGCGATGAATGGACGCGCGCGCGGCGAACTGGATTTGCGGGCGCGTCTGTGCCTGAATGCCGTCACTGCCGTGGATCCGATCACTGTTTTCGCTCCCGCCAAATTGAACCTGTTCCTTGCTGTCACGGGGCGGCGGGCGGATGGGTTTCACGATCTCGTCTC
>CAYXQJ010000152.1:1714-3768 GCA_964467455.1 uncultured Hyphomicrobiales bacterium
CCGCCGGCCTTTGCCAAGTTCGTCGCGCTGCCGGAACTGCTGGACCAACTGCGGACGCGTTTTGGTCTCGCGCCGGGGATGAGCGGCAGCGGCAGTGCCTGCTTTGCGTTGCTGGAAGCGGAAACCGACCCGCAACCGCTGGTCGCGGCCGTGCGCGAGGCCTGGGGAGAGTCGGCGTTTGTCGAGGTGACGCGACTCGCGTAAATCCGCATTGACCCGCTTCGAGCAGGATTCGTTATCGTCGGACGCGGGCCGGACCCCTTGATCGGCCTGTTTCTGAAACTCACTTGATGGACACCCGCGCGAAGACCGAAATCACCGTGCCTGGCATCGCTGCCTCGCAGGGAATCGCGTATGGGCAGATCTTTGTTTATGTGCAGAGCGACGTCGAGGTGCCCTCGTACGAAGTGTCGCCGGAGAAGCGGATCGACGAGGTGGCGCGCTTCGACCGCGCGCTGATCGCGACGCGGCAGCAGATCTCGAAGATCAAGAACGAGGTGGAGAAGAATATCGGACCCGAGGAGGCTGCGATCTTCGACGCCCACCTGATGGTGCTCGAGGACGAGGCGCTGATCGGCGAGACGATCCGCGAGTTCGAGGCGACGGGGCGGAACATCGAGACCTGTTTCCAGCGCGTGTCGTCGCGATATGTGAAGGCCTTTTCGGAGATCGACGATGAGTACCTGCGCGAGCGCGTCGGAGACCTGCGCGATGTCGCGCAGCGTGTGCTGAACAATCTTCTGGGCCAGGCGGAGAGCGCCCTGGACCGGCTCGCGGATCAGCGGGTGGTCGTGGCGACGGACATCTCGCCGTCGGCGTCCGCCACGCTCGACCGCTCCGCGGCCCTCGGCCTCGTGCTCGATTCCGGCAGCAAGACCAGCCACGCCGTGATCGTGGCGCGGTCGATGAAGATCCCCTGCGTCGTGGGCGTGCGCAACCTCACCGCGCGCGTCGCCAATGGCGAATGGGTGATCGTCGACGGCTACGACGGGCTCGTGATCGTGAATCCGTCGGAGAGCACGCTCTTCCGCTACGGCAAGATTCAGGAGCAGAAGAAGTCCTTCGAGGCGCGGTTGCTCGAAGCCAACCGCCAGCCGGCGGTGACGCAGGATGGCGTGGCCGTTTCGCTGATGGCGAACATCGAGCGGGCCGAGGAGGCGGCGAACGTCCGCACCTATTTCGCCGAGGGCGTCGGCCTCTACCGCACGGAGTTCCTGTTCCTCAACTCGGCCCGGATGCCGTCCGAGCAGGAGCAGTTCCTGGCCTACAAGGCCGTGGCCGAGGCGGTGGCGCCACTGCCGGTCGTGATCCGCACCCTCGATCTGGGCGGCGACAAGCCGATGACGGGGAAGTCAGACCTCTTTCCCAAGGAGAACAATCCGTTCATGGGTTTCCGGGCGATCCGCTTCTGCCTCGAGAATCCGGCCATCTTCAAGGACCAGTTGCGCGCGATCCTGCGGGCCAGCGCATTTGGCAAGGTCAAGATAATGTACCCGATGATCAGCGGTGTGGAGGAACTCTCGCGAGCCAACGCCGTGCTGGCCGAGTGCCGCGACGAGCTGAGGGCCCGCGACGTGGCGTTCGACCCCGGCATGGAGGTCGGCGCGATGATCGAGATTCCCAGTGCCGCCGCGACCGCCGACCTGCTCGCGGAGAAGTGCGCGTTCTTCAGCATCGGGACCAACGACCTGATCCAGTACCTGCTCGCGATCGACCGCGTGAACGACCGCATCGCGCACCTCTACGAACCGACGCATCCCGCCGTCCTCCGGACGTTGCGGCAGGTCGTGGACGAGGCCCACAAGCGTGGCCTGCCGGTGAGCGTCTGCGGGGAAATGGCGGGCGACCCGGTGTTTGCTCCGCTGCTGCTGGGCCTCGGCGTCGACTCCCTCAGCATGTCACCCGGCTGGGTGCCGCAGGTGAAATATCTCGTGCGCGCGATGAAGATGGCCGATGCCCGTGCCCTCGCGGCGGAGGCGTTGCGGATGAGCTCGCCCCGGGAGATCTACGCCCGGTGCGACGCGTTCTACCGGGCGCGCATGCGGCTCGACTAG
>CAYXQJ010000153.1:0-3706 GCA_964467455.1 uncultured Hyphomicrobiales bacterium
CGATGTGTTCGTAGTTGCGCGCGTGATACACCATGATGTCGGTCTTGCCGTCGGGCGTGGTGGTGAAAGAGTTGTGGCCCGGCCCATATTGGCTCGTGGCGGGATTGCTCTTGAACACGGGTGTTTGGGATTTGACCCAGGATTTGGGATCAAGCAGGTCGGCGTTTTCATCGGCGGTAAGCAGGCCGAGACAATAATTCGCATCGGTCGCGCTGGCCGAGTACGTCATGAAGAATCGCCCATTGCGATGCAGCACAGCGGCACCTTCGTTGACGTTATGCCCGATGCGTTCCCATGGGAGTTCCGGTCGGGTGATGCAGACCTGCGTGCCCACGATGGACCACGGCGTGTCCATCTTGGCGATGAACAATGCGGTGCCGCGCGCGGGTGGCTCGTTTTGCGCCCAGACCAGATAACGCGTGCCGCGATGCTCGAACGTGGTGGCGTCGAGCGAGAACGAATCCCAGTTCAACTTTATTTCGCCCTTTTCAATCCATTCGCCTTCGAGTGGATTGGCGGAACTGTTTTCCAACACGTAGGGACGAATGTGCCAGATGGATTCGGCGCGCCCGGCGGCGAAGTGGATGTACCATTTGCCGTTGATGAAATGAATTTCCGGCGCCCAGATGTGATGACTCATCGGACCGCGCGCGTGTTTGCGCCAAATGACTTTCGCTTCCGCGGTGGAAAGTTCGCCCAATGTTTTCGCGCGCCGCAGTTCGATGCGGTCGTATTCCGGCACGGTGGCGGTGAAATAATACCAGCCGTCCGTGTGCAACATGGCGTGCGGATCGGCGCGTTGCGGGAGGATGGGATTGGTCCACTTCAGCGGATCGGCGGCCAGCGCAGGGAACGCCACACCGACGAACGTCAGCAGAGTTAAGATAACTTTGCGCATAACAAAAAATGTTGGGACGTGGGGTGCTGGGTAGATTCGCTTTTTCTCTCGCTGGTTTGGGTTGAGGTTCACAGTCACTAATGCGTTTTTCTCAGCGAATTACCGACAGGATCTTGCATAATTCGGTGTGATGAAGCCCAGCCGGTGACCACTGGTAGAATCATCGGGCGACAGATGCAAAATTTGGCGGAATAGAGGTTGCGCTGCTCCGCGAGACTAGTAGAACAAATGCACCACAACCTTCACCGACCGATGGTGTTGATAATTGTAAATGGGCTTAAACCAAACCTCATTGATGGAATCAGGCAATAGTTTTAGAAAAATTATTCGGGTTGAACACGGAAGAAACCTACGGGGGCGGCGAAAATTCGTCTGGTTAATTTTTTTGTATTTACTTATTCCGGTCGCGATCTTCGCCTCGCCGACTGCGGCTGCCTATTCCATCACTGATTTTGTGACGTGCGAAAATGCAAATGCGAGTGCGGCTCGCGATTGGCATGTGCCAAAAGCGGATTTCCGCACTACGGACGATAACTTCTTTGTTTGGGCCGAATTGCGGGACGTTTCGGGAATTCATCCCGTAGAAATGAAGCTGTACCGTCCAGACGGGGACTTTTATGGTCAGGAAACTCAGATGATTATTGAAACCAACAGGGTTGCCTCTTGGTGGCGCATGGCTGCCCGGTGGACGATCAGGGGTGGGGGAATCGAACGAATTCCAGGTGAATGGCGGTTGGACTTAGTTGTTGATGGAGCGGTGCAACGAAGCCTTGTTTTTCGCATCAATCTCGGGACTTTAGAGCCTGCCGATGCTGGACCGATTGGCTTCGAGGAGTCTGATGGGGTTCCAAATCCATCATCGCCAAATCAGCCTGCCAGAGCATGGATGGTGGAGACGTCCGTTGATTTGAAGCATTGGACGACGATACAGACGAATGTGTTATCGGCCATTGGTTACCAAACGCCGACCGCTGACGAAAAATTCCGGGTAACTCTTAAAGACATTCGGAGTTGCATCCTCGAGGCTTCGACTGATTCAGTGAACTGGATACCAATCCAAACGAACGATCTTCCAGCGGTGGATGGGGACTCCACAGGACGCACAACCGCACGTTTTTATCGGGCCGCGATTCAATAGGTTTGGCCTCTTAAGTTCTGTCGCTTCCAATTACCAAATCAATTTCAAGCGGATGAAAAGTTGATTGGTGATCGCGGCGGGGAACGTCGCGCGGATTTCACTTGGTGACGAATTCGTCGTGTAGGTCACCCCGGAACTCGTCCAACTTGGGGCAGCGAGATCGGCAGTCCATTCGATAACGCCGGTGACTCCGAAGGCGGTGGGATTGAACGGATACGTCACCGAAAGGAGGTCTTCGGACAAAGTCAGAATCTTGCCCGGCGACAGTGCGTTCGTGGGATTTGAGCCCAGGAAATATTCCGCGCCGTCAATCACGCCGTCGTTGTCCGAATCACCGCCGAAGGTCGCGCTGGCGAGATTGTAGCGCCCGCGCCAGAGGTTGAAGTTATCAATCGCGAACGAACCCGGCGTCAGCGCTTTTCCAGAGATCGCAATTTCATCAATGAGGCCGAACCAGCGATCCACGTGATCGCCGGACCACAGACCGCGCGCCACGGACCAGCCACCCGCGTGATAACCGGAAGCGCTTGGCGTGCCGCGCGAATTATTTGCCATCGGCCCCATCACTTTGTTCGTGGAGGCGATCAACGCGCCGTTCAAGTAAAGCGAGAGATTCGTGCCGTTGAAAACGCCCGCGAGGTGATACCACGTCGTGTTGTTATCAATGATAGCGGTGTTGGCCACGAGTCGCACCGATTGCGAATTCATATCGGTGAACTCCAGCAACGGACGGTCGCTGCCATCAATGCCGAAATAGAGGATGGCGTTGTTTGGCGCGGCTGCCGAAACGTTGCGACCGTCACGACCGAGTACCGTGCGATTGCCGCTGCCGGTCGCCGTGAACAGCGCTTCCAACGTGAAGTTCGTCAGTACCAGCGCTTCCACATCCGCGAGCGGCGGAAAACTGCGTGCCGACCAAGTGTAAGCGGCGGGAAAACTGCCCGCGGCCGCGATGCTGAAGTCGCCCTGCGGACTGTTCGTGGACCAGTTGAATCCCGCCCAACCATGTTCCCACGTGGTCAGATGATTGCCGTAGCCTGATTTATCCAGCGCGGCCACGCGCCAGACGGTGTAGCCGTCCGAATCGGGCAACGCCGCGTCCTGCGCCGCACCGAGCGCGGAATCATTAAATGTCCAACGCGCGACCGGGCCGGCGGCAAAATTGATCGGCGCGGGCAACACATTGATTTGAACTTCCGCGTCCGCGCTCGCGCCGGACGGATCCGTGACGCGCACGATGAAAGTGTTCAATCCCTCCGAGCCGTTGCCGGGCGTGCCGAAAAGCGCGCCATTGGCCGCAACGGAAAGCCATGTAGGTCCGTTCAGTTTGGTAAACGTCAGGGGATTGAGGTCGGCATCACTGGCGAAACCGTTCAGCGTTTGTCCGGTGTAGGCCACGGTGCGCGTGGCATTCGGTAAGGTGATGATGTTGGAACTGAACACCGGCGCTTGATTCGCGCTTTCGCCCCACAAGCTCCAGACTTGCGCGCCGGTGAGCGCATGGTTGTAAACGCGGAAGTCATCCACGCGACCGTTGAACAGCGGGTCGTTATATTGACTCTTGCCGATGTAATTTTGCGTCCCGGCAAAATCGATGGGATTCATTTGCACATTGAAAACCGAACCCACCGCAACGCCGTTCCGGTAGAGCGTCGCATAATCGCCTTTCA
>CAYXQJ010000154.1:0-3700 GCA_964467455.1 uncultured Hyphomicrobiales bacterium
TCGTGCGTCAATTGCACGCGGTGAAACCTAAGCTGCCTATCATTCTGATTACCGCCCACGGCACGACGGAGATTGCCATTGAGGCAACCAAGTGGGGCGCCTTCGACTATGTGCCCAAACCCTTCGAAGTGGACGAACTGCTCGACCTGACCGCCAAGGCCCTGGAAAGCAGCCGGCTCATGTCCGAGCCGGTCGAGATGGGCGAGCCAGTTTCAAATCGTACGGCCATTGTTGGCAAAAGCCGCACGATGCAGAGCATCTACAAGGAAATCGGTCGAATCGCGGCCACTTCCGTGACGGTGCTGATTCGCGGTGATACCGGGACCGGCAAGGAACTTATCGCCCGCGCCATCTATCAACATAGTGACCGCGCCGCTGCACCGTTCATTGCCATCAATTGCGCCGCGATTCCAGAGGCGCTTTTGGAGAGTGAACTCTTCGGCCACGAACGGGGTTCGTTTACCGGAGCTGATGCGCGACGGATCGGTCGCTTTGAACAGGCCAATGGCGGCACCATCTTTCTGGACGAGATCGGCGACATGAACGCCAACTTGCAGGCGAAACTTCTGCGGGTGCTCCAAGAGAAAACCATTCAACGCGTGGGCGGTCGGGAAAATGTCCCTGTGGATGTGCGGATCATTGCCGCCACGCACCGCGATTTGGAGGCGGCGATCCGCGAGCGCCTGTTTCGTGAGGACCTCTTCTACCGGTTGAGCGTTGTCACAATCAAGCTGCCCCCGCTCAATCAACGCACTGACGACATCCCTGACATGGTCCGGTACTTCTTGCGGCGCCACGGCCCGGAAGCAGGCGTCGCCTCGCCCGCCATCACCCCCGAGGCGATCACATTCTTCCAAAGCCAGTCCTGGCCTGGGAACGTGCGAGAACTGGAAAACACCGTGCGCAAGGCGCTGTTGACCGCCCGCGACTACACCATCAGCCTGGATCACGTCAAAGAAGTCCTCGCCAAGGCGCGTGGACCGGTGGCGGTTTCAAACCAATCCCATTCGGCCTACGTCACGGAACTCATGGACCGCGTTGAGCGTGAGGAAGTCCAGAATGCATTTGGTCAAATGCTGGCCGACCTCGAACCTGAACTCTACTCGCAAGCCATTCGACGAGCACGGGGTAACATCACCAAGGCGGCCCAATGGCTAGGTGTAACACGCCTGAAAATGCGCGAAAAACTGAAGGAGTTTGATCTGCATCCAAAACACGGTGATGAGGTTGACTAGACTTCAGGATGCACGGCCTCCTGTTAACTCTTGAGAAATTGCTTTCAGCACCATCACATTATCGTGGCCCATCACCATCGCAACGGATGCACGACGCATTTGGCTTATCCAAGTTCTCCTCGCGGGGCCGGCGGGCGACGACCGCGGCCGCAACGAGATTCTGCAAGGCCGGAATCACTTCCTCCCAGCGGCGCGTCTTGAGGCCGCAATCAGGATTTACCCACAGGCGTTCGAGTGGAATAACGTTCAAGGCCTCACGGATGAGTTGCAGCATTTCATCCATCGGCGGCACCCGCGGCGAATGGATGTCCCAGACGCCGGGACCGATGTCGTTCGGGTAATGGAAAGCCGAGAACGTCCGCAACAACTCCATCCTGGAGCGTGACGCCTCTATCGAAATCACGTCAGCATCGAGCGCGGCGATGGAGTTGATGATATCATTGAATTCACAGTAGCACATGTGGGTGTGAATCTGCGTTTCATCTTTCACGCCCGAAGCCGCGAGCCGAAATGCCTCGACGCTCCATTTCAAATAGTCCGGCCAGCCTGACTTCCGTAATGGCAATCCTTCGCGCAGCGCCGGTTCGTCAATCTGAACGATGCGGATGCCGGCTGCTTCGAGATCGGCCACTTCATCGCGAACCGCCAAGGCAAGTTGTCGGGCGGTTTCGCTCCGTGGCTGGTCGTTGCGGACAAAACTCCACTGCAGCATGGTCATGGGGCCGGTCAACATGCCCTTTACCGGCTTGGTGGTCAGCGATTGCGCGAATCTTGTCCAACGCACAGTAATCGGTTGCGGTCGGCTCACGTCGCCAAGAATGATGGGCGGTTTGACGCAACGCGAGCCGTAGCTCTGCACCCAACCGTTCTCCGTGAAGGCGAAGCCGTTCAATTGCTCGCCGAAATACTCGACCATGTCGTTGCGCTCGAACTCGCCATGCGCGAGCACATCGAGACCGGCTTCCTCCTGCAACCCGACGCAGCGGCGGATTTCGTCCTCCAGAAATCGTTCGTATTCGGCGCGCGTGCTTTGGCCTTTCCTGAATCTGGCTCGCGCGCCTCGGACTGTTTCCGTTTGCGGAAAGGAGCCAATCGTCGTGGTGGGCAGCAATGGCAGGCGCAAGGCCTTTTCCTGGAGTTTGCGCCGCACTGGGTAAGGATTGGCGCGTTGCAAATCGGCAATCGCAATTCTGTTACACCTCTGTTTAACACTAGGATCGTGAACACGCGGACTTTCTCTGCGACTTCGCACTGCGGCTTGATTCATGTCCAGAACATCGGGAGTGACGGCGCCTTCGAGCAACTGAGCCAATGTCACCACTTCGTCGAGCTTTTCTTCAGCAAAAGCGAGCCAGCCTTTCAATTCGGTGTCGAGTGTGGCCTCGTTCTTCAAGCTTACGGGCGCGTGCAGCAAAGAGCACGAGGGCGAAACCAGGAGCCGTTCCGGGCCTAATGTCTCTCTTGCCGCTTCCAGCAATTGCAACGAATTCGCGAAATCATTGCGCCAGATATTTCGCCCGTTCACAACGCCAACCGACAATGACATGGATTGCGGAAGGGCTTCCAGCAGGCCGGTCAGTTCATGTGGCGCACGGACGGCATCAACATGGAACGCGTCCACCGGCAAACGAAGCGTCGTCGGCAAATGTACTCCCAGTTCGCCAAAGTAGGTTGCCAAGAGTAGTTTCAGCGCCGGTGACGTTGCCCGCAAACATTTATAGGCCGATTGCAGAGCCTCGTGTTCGGCGGAACCCAAATCCATTGCCAGCATCGGTTCATCGAATTGCACCCACCGCGCGCCGAGCGTTGCCAGGCGATGCAAAACCGTTTCGTAAATTGGAAGCAACGCCGGGAGCAGCGAAAGCCGGTCAAAATCCTGGCCGTTTCCGGTTTGCGCCTTGCCCAGCAGCAAGAATGAAACTGGTCCGAGCAAGACCGGAACGGTTTCAATGCCCAACGTCTTGGCTTCGCTGAATTCGTCAAATGGCTTGGTGGAGGCGAGTTGGAAAGTCTGTTGCCGATGAAACTCCGGCACTAGGTAATGATAATTCGTGTCGAACCATTTGGTCATTTCCAAAGGCGCGGCAACAGAATTCGCCGGTGACGCGCCTCCGCGAGCCATCGCAAAGCAGGTCGCCAGATCAGCGTTGCCACCCTTCCAACCAAAGCGATCGGGAACCGCGCCGACCAAAACGCACGTATCGAGCACGTGATCGTAAAGGCTGAAGTCATTCGACGGAATAAGATCAATGCCGCATTCCTTTTGTCGCCGCCAGTTGCGCTCTCGAATCGTTCTGGCCGCGGCGAGCAGAGCGGCTTCCGACAACTTGCCTGACCAGTGGCCTTCAAGTGCTTTCTTCAATTCCCGATGCGGTCCAATGCGGGGAAAACCCAGATTATGCGTGAGATATTTCATGGCTTTGAGGCTTTGTTGAATTCATGCGGCTTGCGAACCGACCGTTCGG
>CAYXQJ010000155.1:0-3671 GCA_964467455.1 uncultured Hyphomicrobiales bacterium
TGTTGACCTGCACCTGGACGTTGGTGATGTCCGGCACGGCGTCAATCGGCAGCCGTAACGCGGAGTAAACGCCGATGCCCACGAGGACAACGGTGGCCAGCAAAACGAACACGCGCTGACGGACGGAGAATTCAAGAAGGCGGTTAAGCATAGGGGCGGACTTAGTTTTGGCTGTCGGAAAGCAAGGTTGAGTGAACAGTGACGCGCACGAAGCTACCCGACGGCGGAAGTTCGGGGAACGTCAGGGCATAGTTGGAATGACTCCGCACGCGTGGCGAGTGGCGGATGGGATTGGGACTGAAGTTCGCGGCTTGACGCGCCAGCACAGTGCCGTTGGTGGAAACGATTTCAACATCCAGATGGCGGTAAGGCGAACTGCCGTAACCAACCAAGCGCCCGACTGAACCGGAAACCAATAATCCATTACCGGATTTTGCAAGCTTCACGGCTTGCACCTGCACTCCACCGGCGGAGTGTCCTTCAGCGCGCAATCCGGGCGGCGCGGACGGAGTCGAAGCGCAACCAGTCATGGCGACAGTTACAGCGATCAGCGCGAGGCCGGAGGACCGGCACAAAATGTCTGTCAGTTTCATAAACGTGAGCAGTGAAAGATTTGATTCAATGCGAGTGTCCTCCGCCTTTCGTCGCACGGAGTTCGATGAGGTAAAAAGTTTCGACCGGCTTCGTTACAACCGAATCACCCGCCAGCAAGCCGTCGGTGATCTCCAACAGGCCATTGGCTTCTGAACCGACTTTGACCGGCGTGCGGATAAAAGCGTCGCCATTGACGGCATAGACGAACGTGCCTTCCGAGGTGCGCAAGAGCGCAGAGCGCGGAATCACTGTCACGACGTTCTCGCGTGGCAGGGTGATGACTGCGGAAAGAAACTCGCCGGGTTTAACTTTGTCCGTTGCATTCGTTAAGCCCACGATGACTTCGGCTTCACCCAGCGAAAGTGCTTTTTCAACCGCCAACACGACTCCGGCGAGCCCTTCATTAGTGCTCGCTTGAATCCGCACACTTTGGCCAGCACGAACGGCGTCCGCTTTGTCAGACGGCAAAAACCCTGACCCGTGCACGTCGCAACCGGTATGGTCGTCATCCCGAATGGCGTGATGATGCTTCTCCCCGAAGACCTGCACGTTGAACCGGATTTGTGACGGGAGTTTTTGCTCCGTCACTTCGGCTACCTCGACTCCAAGAATCTTTTTCGTCTCGTCTGTGACCATCACGCCTTTGCCTGCCTTGAAAGAAGCACCCGATGGGGATTCCTCCTCGTGGCCGTGACCGTCATCTTTACCTTCGGCCTTTTCCACGCCGTGGTCATGGCCATCACCCGCCTGGGGCTTGTCGCCGCAACCAGTCAAAGCCACTGCCGCAAACAGGGATAAAATGTAGGGAGCGAGTTTCATTTAACTTCCTCGGGGGCGCTGGTCTTCGCCAATGGTAGGGGCAGGCCCGTGAGCAATTCGAGTTGCGCGGCGGCTTCGAGCGTTTCGCGTTTCGTCTCCAGCAATCCATCCACGGCGTCGAGATATTGCTGCTGCAATTCGACATAGACGGAGATCGGCACCGCACCGAGGCGGTAATGACGGTCGGCCAGCTCGGCGGCTTCCTTGAAGTGCTGCACCGAATCGGGCCGCCACTTCGCCATCTCGCGCAACTTGGTTTCGTAGGTCAACGCGGCGGCGAGAACCTGGCGTTGAATGTCGCGTTCCGTCACGTTGAGCGAGACTTCCGCCTGCATCTGCCGCGCCTTGGCCGCTTCGATGTTTCCTCCGTTGCGATCCCAAAGTGGCAACGACATTGAAACGCTTACGCCGATGATTTGCTCACGGTCATTGCCGACCTTTTCCTCGGAGTATTCCGGGCCGATGGCCAGCGACGAGTAGCGCTCATTCTTGGCGAGCTTCACCCGAAAACCTTGCTGTGCGAGTTCGACCGCCCGCATCCGCAACTCGAAGTTGTTGGTTTGCGCCAGCGAGAGCAGCGACCTGCGTTCTTCGGGTGGACGGAAACTGAGTTGCGCCTGGCCGACCACCAGCCGTGTCTCGGGCGCGACCCCTCGAAGCAGGTTCAATTCGAGCAGCGCCGCCTGCGTGGCCAGCATGGCCTCGCTCGCTTTGCGTTGGGCGTTCAACTCGGTGGCTTCGATGACGCGGGTTTCGAGCAAGGGCGTGAGTCCCGCCGGATCGCGTTGCACGAGGACTTCGCGCAAGGCTTTGAAGCGTTCGGCCACTTCACCCGACGCTGCGGCCTTCTCCTGTGCCGCGAATAAACCGTAGGCCAGCGTCCGCACCCGCCCGGCCAGCGCGATTTTGAAACGCGCGTAGCCAAGCTCGGCCAGTTCAATGTCGCGGTTGGCAATGGCCTTGCGAAGTCCAAGCCGCCCCGGCCACTCGAACGGTTGCACGACCGACACCGACCACGCGATTCCTTCATCCGAAAGCCCGGGCGAGGACACCCGCTTTTGTCCCACCCCACCACTGACTTCGGGGTTGCCAAGCTGGCCGGCGGTTTTGCGTCCCGCCTTGGCAGCGGTGATTTCTGCCGCGTAGAATTTCAGTTCCGGATTTTTCTCCAGCGCCTCAGTGACGAGCGCGTCCAACGTCGTGGCGACAGCGGCGCTTGCGACCGTATTGGTTGGTGGCGCGTCCTGCGCTCGTGTGAGCGGCAGGCTCAAACCGAGGACAAGTGCGGCCACAGCGGATTGGCGACACCAAAGGACAATGAATGGTTGCTTCATAATTATCTTAAACGGACAGGACACGGATGGACACAAAACTGCGTTGCACGACAAATGGACAAAGCTTAGGCGCGAGAAAGCGCGCTTGATACAAACGGAAAAAGTCCGCAGCGGAAGCCGGGACTAATTAAGAAACCAACGAAGGCGCACGGGCCGGAAGTGCCGTGCGGAAACTAAATTGCCATGAGGATGATAGCTCTGGCGGGCCGGTGTTGAGGATGCCGACACAAACCTCGGCGGGCAAAACACTAGCTAGATCAAACAATGGAGTGGCGGCAATCGCCAGCATCTCGGGCGTAGGAAGCGTTATGCGAAGCTGGTCCGACTTGTAATGAGATTTTTCGACCGAACAACAACCGGATTGCTCCGGCACAGATTGTTGCGGCTTGGATTCACCATGACAGACATTTTCCGAAATACAGGCGAGAAACTCGAAGCCGGGAACAGACTCCAATCTGCAATGCGAGGCCATCGGCAGCCAGGCAAAGGCTGCCAACACAAATAGTATGTTCTTTAATGACCGCACGACAGTAATTGATTGATACTAGAACGGCAGTATCCGTTCAAACAAAAACAGTTCCGCCTACAACATCGTCCAAATTCAGCACTTCTTGAGCCGAAACCGGCGGGTTTGCTTGCCTTTGTGTGGACGGTTTCCCTTTCACAGGCGTGTATGGCGTAGGCGTAGAGCATTGCTGATTACAGAAACTGAACTCAAACTCATGGCCGCGCCTGCGATGATGGGACTGAGCAGCACGCCAAAGAACGGATAGAGCAAGCCGGCCGCGACGGGAATTCCCAGCGCGTTATAGATGAACGCGAAGAACAGGTTCTGCCGGATGTTGCGCATCATGGCGCGGCCAAGTGTTATCGCGCGCACGATGCCGCGCAGGTCGCCTTTCACCAGCGTCACCCCGGCGCTTT
>CAYXQJ010000156.1:0-2211 GCA_964467455.1 uncultured Hyphomicrobiales bacterium
GTTGGTGACGTTCAGGCAGGCGATCAGGAATACGAAGAGCACCGCCCCGAAAAGCAGCAGCGTCTGCTGACGCGTCTGCCGGAAACCCTCCTCCCGGATCGGAGCCAGGCGTGCTCCGACGCCAGCGTGGGTCTCCGGGTGTCTCGCCGCGATGTCCGCCATGATCGTGTCGACTTCGGCCTGCGCCCGCGCCCGGTCCACTCCGTCCTTCAGCCGCGCGCGGGTGTGGAACATCAAAGCGTCCCGGGACAATGTCTTTTCCGGATCCGGGCGCAGCGGCGTCCAGACATCGGACATGTCCGGATAGCGCCAGCGGTCGGGCATCACGCCCACGATGGTCGTCGGTTCACCATTCAGAGTCACCCGGGTGCCGATCACATCTTCCGCCCGCCCGAAGCGCGTGCGCCAGAGCTGGCTGCTGATCAACGCCACCGCCGGCGCATAGTCCGCCGCGTCGGCCGCCGTGAAGTTCCGACCGAGGACCGGTTGTACGCCCAGCAAGGCAAAGGCATCCCACGAGACGTACGTTCCCACCTGCCGCTCCGGGATCTCATTGCCTGCGATGATCACCGTCCGTTCGGCATGCGCCCAGACGCCCGCCAGGGTGGTGGCGCGCTCACGCAGCTCCTGCACATCCGGATACGACAAGCCCCGGTCCTGACTTTGCCGCGACGCCTGGGTGCGCCCAACCACCACCACTTGTTCCTCCGGAATCCCCAAGTGCGGGATCGGTTTGAAGAGAAACGCATTGAGGGTCGCAAACACCACCGTCGCCGAACCGATGCCCACCCCGAGCGTGAGCAGCACCACCGCAGTGAACCCGGGCGACTTGGCCAGCTGGCGAAGCGCAAAAGTGATGTCTGACATGGGTGGCGCGGCTACAAATTGGGCCGGTGCGACTCCTCTTCCTGCACCACCTGGCCGTCGAAAAGATGCAGCGTGCGGTCGGCGTGCCGGGCGAAACGGTCGTCATGCGTGACCATCACGATCGTCGCACCGTCCCGGTGCAACCCGGCGAGCAGCTGCATGACGGACTCGCCATTGCGCGAATCGAGGTTGCCGGTTGGTTCGTCGGCGAGCAGCACCGATGGCCGTCCCGCCAAGGCTCGGGCCACGGCCACGCGCTGCTGTTGGCCCCCCGAGAGCTGTGACGGCAAATGTTTCGCGCGGTGCGCCATGTCGACCTGCTCGAGCGCCCGCATCACCGCGTCGTTTCGTTCCGCCGCCGGCAGCGCCCGGTAGGTCAGCGGGAGCGCGACGTTTTCGAACACCGTGAGGTCGCCGATCAGGTTGAACGACTGGAAAATGAATCCAATCTCGCGATTGCGAATCCGCGCCCGCTCGGTCAGCGAGAGCCTCTCCATCGGGCGCCCATTGAGCCGGTAGACGCCGGCCGTCGGCGTGTCGAGCAGGCCGAGGATGGAGAGCAGCGTCGTCTTGCCGCAGCCGGACGGTCCGGCGATCGCCACATACTCGCCACGCCCGATCTCGAGGTGCACGCCCGAGAGCGCGTGGGTCTCGACGTCGTCGGTGAGGAAAACCTTCGTGACGCCTTGAAGCTGGAGGAGGGAATCGGCGGGCATCGAAACAGTCAGGCTGGGCGATGAGGGTAAAAAACCACCTGCAACGTGCGTGCCGACGAACGGCAGGCTGCACTAACACGCTGCGCGACAAGACAGAAAAAATCCATGGCCGATCGTGCGGGGCGGGCGGACGAAGGCATGGGACCAATGTCGGGACGGGGCTTTCCCAGGAATGGGACGCCTTCAACGGCCGCTCAGCCGGGAAGCCTCAGGGTGGCGAGGCAGCCGCCTGGATCACGATTGGCAAGGGTGAGAGTGCCACCATGGTTCTCCGCGATCTGCCGGCAAAGGACGAGGCCGATGCCGCTACCTTCGGGTTTGGTCGTGAAGAACGGAACGAAGAGATTCGCGGTCTGACCGATGCCCGGGCCGTCGTCCTCGACGCGCACCTCGACAGTGTCGGTTCGTTTCAGCCAGGCCACCCGCACGCCGGCATCACGATGTCCGGCAGCGCGCTGCTCGATCACGGCGTCGACCGCGTTCTTGACGAGGTTGATGATCAGCTGCTCGAGCTGCGCAGCGTCGCAGGAGAACGTCACGTCCGGGCTCGCGACGATCTGGACCGGGAGCCGGGTTTCGAGCGCCAGGACCCGTTCCACGAGCGGCCGGAGCGTGCAAGGGGCAAGGG
>CAYXQJ010000156.1:2221-3667 GCA_964467455.1 uncultured Hyphomicrobiales bacterium
CGGGCCCGCCCCCTACCGGCACCGGGCGCGGGGTTACCCGCCCACGCACCGTTCCCCCGGGGGGCCGCCGGGCCCCCGGGCAAGGGGGGGGGGGGGGCAGGCGGGCGAGCCGGGCGTAGGCCTGCATGAATCGGGCAAGGCCTTCCGCGCGCGTGCCAATGATTTCGAGCCCGTGGCGCACGTCGTCCTCCCAGTCGTTCGCCCGGCGCGGGTTGCGCATCAGGGAGCCCAGGCTGCCGGCGATCGACTTGATCGGAGCGAGCGAATTGTTCAGCTCGTGACCGAGCACGCGGACGATGCGCTGCCAGGCCTGCAGTTCTTCCGCCCGGAGCGTGCGGCTCAGGTCGGCGATGACGACGAGTTGATGCGGCCGGCCACCCTCGCGAAACTCGCTTCGCCGCATGCCCCAACGGCCGCCACTGCCACCCGGGAAAGTCAGGGTGAGCACGCGAGTGGGCTCGCCGTCGAGACAGTCGGCGAGGCCGAGATCGGCCGCATCGCGGCCCATCAGCCGCTCGATCGGGCGGCCCAGCAGTCGTTCGGCGGCCTGATTCGCCAGTCGCACCCGGCGGCTGGCATCGAAGGCGAAGATCGCGATATTGATCTCCTGCATCACGGTCCGCAGGAGGGCCGTCGCCTCGAGGGCGCTCAACCGCTGTTCCTGCAACGTGCGGCTGAGGACATTGATCTCGGCCAGGACATCGCCCAACGCCTCACCCCGACGGGCGCCATGGGCCCGCACCGCAAAGTCCCCCTCACGCAACGCGGCGAGCAGATTGGCCATCGTATGCAGCGGGCGAACGACGTGGTTCCTTGCCGCCAGCGCAAATCCCACCCAGCAGCCCACGATCAGGAGCGAAAACGTCCACTGGACCTTGGCTGGGCGCCCTTCCCCCCAGAGCAGCCACAAGGCGACGACCACCGCCGGCAGTCCCGCCGCCAGCGCGTAGGTAAAGACGGTCAGCTCGTGGGGCGGGCGAACGCGGCGCATGACGGGAAGGTTCGCCGCCAACATCGACCGGATCGGACGCGGGACGCGAGCGCGATGCGACGGCAAGGAGCCGGAGGAAATTCTTCCCCCGTTCGCCACTTCGAAATCCGGCACGATCAAAGGCGCGGTCCTCAGACCGCGCCTGAAAGTGCCCGCGTCGCCGCGTCCTTACGCCTCGATCTGCGGCCGGCCCTTCTCGGGCCAGTCGATGTGGAAGAACTTTCCGCGCGGCTTGTCGGTGCGCTCGTAGGTGTGCGCGCCGAAGTAGTCGCGCTGGCCCTGGAGCAGGTTGGCCGGCAAGCGGGCCGACCGGTATCCATCGTAGTAGGACAGCGCCGAGCTGAACGTCGGGATGGGCACGCCACACTCGGAGGCGAGGGCGACGACCTTGCGCCAGTTTTCCTGCGCCTTCTGCACGGTCTTGTTGAAATACGGGTCGAGCAGCAGATTCGCCA
>CAYXQJ010000157.1:0-3653 GCA_964467455.1 uncultured Hyphomicrobiales bacterium
CGAACCACAGCACCACCGCCACGCCGAGCACGAACAGGAAGGCGTAGGTCTGGAGGTTGCCGGTCTGGACCAGGCGCAACGCCCGGCCCGTCAAATCTGTTCCGCCACGCACGAGGCCGATGCAGAAACCCTCGACGATCCAGCGATCAATCCAATCGGCAATCGCCGCAATAGCGTTATGGATGCGAATGACCGTGGCTTCGTACAGTTCATCGAAATAAAAGCGATTCTTCATCGCCTCGGATAGTGCGCTGAGCTTCTCCGTCAGCGGATCAGTCTTGGCGTTCGCGTAGAGTTTCCACGCAGCAAACAATCCAATGGCGAACGCCACCAGTCCGCTGCCCGCAGCCACCGGCGCGTGTTGGAACGGATAAAGCAGTTGTGCCACGAAACCGTGCGGATGATCGCCGCCCGGTTTCAGCACGTTGGCAAACAGCGCTTCGATGCCAATGAATCCAGCCACGACGCTCAACACCGCCAGAATTCGCAGGGGCCAAACCATCACGCCCGGCGACTCGTGCGCATGATCCACATCGTGCGATTTTGCCGCGCCGTAAAAGGTCACGAACACCAAGCGGAACATATAGAACGTCGTCAGCAATGCCACGCTCACGCCGAGAATGAATAGCGGCAAGCTGTGATGCTGCGCAGCGGCGAGAATGGCATCCTTGGAGAAAAACCCGCTTAACGGCCACACGCCCGCCAACGCCAGCGTGCCGACCATGAACGTCCAGAACGTCACCGGCATTTTCTTGCGCAGCGCGCCCATCTTCCAGATGTCCTGCTCGTGGTGCATCGCATGAATCACCGAGCCCGCGCCGAGGAACAGCAGCGCTTTGAAAAATGCATGTGTCGTCAAATGGAACATGCTGGCGTCCGGCGCAGTGAGGCCGACGGCCATGACCATGTAACCGAGTTGCGAGAGCGTCGAGTAAGCGAGAATGCGCTTGATGTCGTTCTGCTGAACCGCAATTAACGCCGCGAGCAACGCGGTGAAACCACCAATCCACGCGATGACGGTGAGCGCGTCCGGCGTGAAAATGAAAAACACGCGGCACAGCATGTAAACACCGGCGGCCACCATCGTCGCGGCGTGAATGAGCGCGCTGACGGGTGTCGGGCCTTCCATCGCGTCCGGCAACCAGACGTGCAGCGGGAATTGCGCGGATTTGCCAACTGCGCCGCAGAAAATCAGCAGTCCGGCAATCGTTGCCGCACCACCGAGGGCGGCGATTGCATTGCCGGATTTCAATTCTGAAAAATTCAATGAACCCACCAGCGTGAAGATCATCAAGATGCCAAGAATGAAGCCGAAATCGCCGAGTCGGTTCGTAAGGAACGCCTTCTTCGCCGCGTCCGCCGCGCTGGCTTTCTCGAACCAGAAGCCAATCAGCAGGTAGCTCGATACACCGACCAGCTCCCAGAAGATGAACATCTGGAGGAAATTGTTCGCGAGCACGATGCCGAGCATTGAGAACGTGAACAGACTCAGGCACGCGAAGAAGCGCGAGAAACCCGGGTCTTCGTGCATGTAACCGTAGGAATAAATGTGAATGGCGCTGCCGACACCGGTAACAACGAGCAGCATCATCAGGCTCAGCGCGTCGAGCTTGAGGCCAAAGTCCACGTTGAGGCTGCCGATGGAGAGCCAGTTCACGGAGAGTTCGCGCGCTTCCCAACCACCGAATTTGATCAGCGCCAGCGTGAAAACAAATCCGGTGACAATCGCGCCGATGGACAGTGTCGCGCTGACCGCTTTATTGCGCAGGGTGAACAGCGTGATTACTCCCGCCGCCAGTAGCGGCAGGAACAGGATCAGCCAAGGTAACGTTTCCAGATTCATTATCGGGATCGAAAACATTGAACATCCAACATCGAACATCCAACATCGAAAGCAGCCGCGCGCCGAGCTTTGGATGTTCGGCGTTGGGTGTTGGATGTTGGATGTTTTCTCATCAGCTCAATACTTCATGCTCGACAGGTCTTCGACATGCGCCGTCTGGCGTTTGCGATACAGCGCCACGATCAGCGCGAGGCCGACCGCCACTTCCGCCGCCGCCACGGTAATGATGAAAAACACCATTACCTGGCCGTTGAGGTTGTCGTTGAACCGCGAGAAAGAAACGAGCGCGAGATTCGCCGAGTTGAGCATCAACTCCAGCGACATATAGATCACAATCAGATTCCGGCGCGTAATCACGCCGAGCAATCCCAGCGCGAACAGCAGCGCGCTGACCACCAGATAATGTTCGAGGCCTACGTTCATTTGGTTCAGCCACGAAAAGGCACAGCAGGCACAAAATAGAATCTCTTTTGCGCTTTTTGTGTTTCTTTGTGGCAAATCGTCATTTCAAATCTTTCTTACTGAGCAAAATCACGCCCACCATCGCCACCAGCAGCAGGATGGAAACGATTTCAAACGGCAACAGATATTTCGTGAACAGCATTGTGCCGAGCGCGGCGGTATCGCCCACAACTTCGCCGGTCAAATCTTTTCCGGGCCGCGTTGCCACCAATGCGCGAATGAGCACGCCGACGATGGCCGCCACTGCAAGCAATCCCGTGATGAAGCCGGTTTTCTTGATCTTGCGCCGCTCTTCTTCTTTGAGGTCGAGCAACATGATCACGAACAGGAACAACACCATCACGGCGCCCGCATAAACCACCACCTGCACTGCCGCCAGAAAGAACGCGCGCAACAGCACAAACAATCCCGCCATCGAGATGATGGTGAGCACGAGAAACATCGCGCTCGTGACCGGATTGCGACTGAACGGATTCGCCACTACCAGCGAGCCGAAAACCAGCGTCGCGATTGCGAAGACGTAAAACAGGATGTCAGGGATTGCCATGCTCAACGATTCTGAAACCACGAACGAAAACCCATGGACATGAATGAAACTGCAACACACTGCGGGTCATAGACCCGCGCTCCGGAGCGCGCCTCTGCGAGGCGCAGCAACCGCCTTTGCGAAATCAATTCGTGTTGATTCGTGTCCATTCGTGGTCGCCCTAGACCTTCACGGGAAAACTTTCCTGCGCCTTCGCCTCTTCGGCTTTGTGTTTCCACTTCTGAATGCCGGCGTGCGTGCCGCCGAGCGCGAGGAGCTTTTCCTTGTCGTAAACCATTTCCTTCCGACTCGTGCCGGTGAGCGAATAATCCTTTTGCAGGAAGATTGCTTCCTCCGGACACACTTCCTGACAGAACCCACAAAAGATGCAGCGAAGCATGTTGATCTCGAATTCCTTCGGCATCTTCTCCGCGTTCGGACGATCCGCATTGCTCACTACGGGGCCGGGCGGCGTGATTTTGATGGCTTTCGGCGGGCAGACGAATTCGCACAACTGACAACTCACGCACTTCGTGTTGCCCTCCTGATCCTTCACGAGATACGGCGCGCCGCGATAACCCGGCGGCACGACCCATTTCTCTTCCGGATACTGCATCGTCACCTTCTTGCGGAAGACGTGACGCAGCGTGACTTTGAATCCGCCAATAATGGCCGGCAGGTAAAGCCGCTCGAACAGATTCAGAGGTTTGCGTTTGACGATCATGTTATTTGCCGCTCTGCCACCAGAGCCAGATGGCCGTAATGAGAATGTTTGCCAGCGCGATGGGAATGAACCGCAACCAACCGAGGTTCATCAGTTGA
>CAYXQJ010000158.1:0-3625 GCA_964467455.1 uncultured Hyphomicrobiales bacterium
ACGGCTTCTGGCGCGAGATCGTCAACACCAACAGCCAGTACTACGGCGGCAGCGGACTGGGCAATGATGGCGGACGGAACACCGAGAACGTCGAACGCGACGGCTTCGCGCAGTCGATCAAGGTGACGCTGCCGCCGTTGAGCGCGTTCGTGTTCAAGTGGAGCGGCGGGCAGTAGGGTGCGGGCAGTTTGCCCACGGAACACTCGGAAGACACGGTGCGAAGCGCTTCTTCCGTGTTTTCCGTGTGGTCCGTGGACACCACAATGCTCGATTCTCAGGGCCGGTTGACGCGCACGTAGTCGGAAAACGTCACCGTCATGTCGGCGTCGAGTGACTTGAACCAGAACGCCCGGCCGCGCACGCGCGTCGTGACCTGCCGGGGCAGGCCGGGGCGTCCGTCCTGAGGAAGTGAATACGTCATCACGGTGCGCAGCTCGGCGATCTTCACGCCGATGGTGGGGCTGAAGGGGGCGGCGTTGGCGAGTTCGACCGACTCGACCGCGCCGGTGGCCTTGTGCACGACGATCGTGGCGCGAAGGTGGAGGGCGGTGTTGTCGCGCGATTCGCCCCGCCGGAGCGGGCACTGGTAGGTGATGCGGGCCTCCGTCTCGGCCACGGTCTCGGCCGCGGCGAGCAGGAACTGCTCCTTCAGGTCCGGTGCGGTGCCGGCCCGGGAGCGGCGCGAGCGGCCCTCGCCGTAATCGTTGAGTTCCGCGGGGGTGGGCGGGCGGTCATCCTTCCGCACGAGCGACCAGCGGGCGAACTCGGGGCGGGCCGCGTCGCAGCGCTCCACCGTCGATCGACCCTCGGCCACGGTGGTCTGCGTGAAGGACCAGCCGCGTGGCGGGTCGGATCGGAAGGACTCGAGCGCGGCCACCAGCTCGCGCGGCGCCGCGGCCCAGACCGGGACGGCCAGCGTGCAGAGCAGGAGCAGGATTCGCATCGCGTCGTGAAAACGAATCGGCCCGCGCAAGGCAACAGGTCTTCCGCGCTTCCCGCCGGGGGCGCGGCGCCGGCGTGTTGTATTCAACTATGGTATACAATCCACCGCAGGCTTCCAGATTCAGCCGCGGATCACCCGGACAGGAGAAGTACCCGCGCCATCAGCGACATCCGCGGTCGCCAGGCTTGGGCGGTGGCCGGCGAGTGCGCACGACAGCGCCAAGAGGAACCGGCTCCAGTATCGTCCGGCTGGACCTCGAGCCCGGAGTACCTCCGGCCCGCCGGCAGGGGAGGCACCTGTCGACATGGGCGGTGCCGCATCCGGGCTATTGGACACGGGCGATCCGCTGCCGGGCAGCGGCACCGCGCCCGGGAGTGGTGACGTGGTCGCCCGTCCGTTTGCCGAGCAACTGACGCCCGAGTGGAGACTGGGGCGTCACAACCAATACGTTGCGGCCGTCGCACTCCACCTCGAGTCCGCCCGCCCGCGGGCCGATGAAGTACCATGAGTTCCTGCCGCGCTGATCCTCGAGTTCGACCGCGGCGCCCATCGCGATGGCTGCCCCGGGCGGAAACTCGGGCAGGGGGAGGGTGGTGAAAAGCTCGATGCTTTCGCCGATGCCCGCGGCGTGGCGGGCCTGACCCTCGGCCAGGTAGGCGGCCTCCTGGCTGTGGGTGTCCCACTTGTTCTCCGCCCGGCTCTCCTCGCTGATCGCCTCGTCGCGAGCGAGCGCCGCCGCGCCGGAAGAGCGGTCGAGCTCCTGGCGGAGCTGTTGGAGGATGGACGTGCGGAGTTCTGATTTGTTCACGGCTGCAAAAACTTTGGTAAAAGCCGGCTTATACCCTTTTGGCTGGAGCCTCTCGGAGCCGAAGAACAAGTACGGACGTTACTCGTCCGGAAAGACCTTCGGGCACCAAGCATGGCGCGAAAAATCAGTTTCATCAACTACAAGGGCGGCGTCGGCAAGACGTCGCTGATTGTCAACACGGCGGCGGCGCTGGCGAAGCTCGGAAAACGGGTCCTGCTCTTCGATTTCGACACCCAGTCCAACGCGAGCATCTGGCTGCTCAAGCTCGACCGGTGGAACAAGCTCAACGCGACCGGCGAGGGCGCGGTTTATTCGATCTTCGAGCCCGGCCAGGCGAACGTGAGGGACCTCGTGATCAAGGACGTCATCGAGGGCAAGGCGGGGGAAAAGCTCCTTCCGGGCCTCGACCTGGTGCCGACGACGTTCAACCTTGTCGACCTGGAGAACGAATATTCCGGCGACCCGAAGCGGCCGCCGTACCTCCTGTTCTACGAGCAGCTCGCCGCGATCGAGTCGAACTACGACTTCATCCTCTTCGACTGCCCGCCGAACATCCTGCGTGCAGCGCAGTGCGGCGTGTTTTCCTCGAATGAAATCTACGTGCCGGCCAACCCGGACGCGCTGAGCCTGATCGGCTTCACCCTGCTGGTGGAAAAGCTGCAGAAGTTCCACCAGCTCTCGGCGAGCTTCCGCCGCGCGAGCATGGGGCCGCCGGCGCAGGTGCAGGGCATCATTTTCAACTCGATCAAGACCGGCGTCGACATCGAGGTGCCGAAGATGCGGATGCAGCTTCGGCTGAACCAGTTCAAGGCGGCGAAGCGCTCCGCTCCCTCGGCCAAGATCTTCGACGCGCAGATCCGGGATGCGATGGTCGTCCGTCGCGCGGTGGCGCTCGGTCTGCCCGTCGTGCTCGTCAGTGCCGAGGCCGCCGACATCGGCAGCGCCGGCGACAACGTCGTCAATGACTACCGCCGGCTCGCGCACGAGCTCGTCCAGCACGTGCGGGCCTGACGGCGGCTGACCCGCGTATTCTATTACCAATTACATGAAAACCATGAATGCTACCGCGAAGGAATGGGACGAGGTGAGGGGGGCGTTCGCCGCCTCGATCATGGTCGACACCTCGATCCACAGCCTGGCCCAGAACCTCGACGGCCCGGAATGGCCGATCAAGAGCAAGGACGACACGCCGGCGAAGTACATCGATCTCACGTACGAGGAGGCCGTCGAGCTCTTGCAGCTCAAGGGTCAGAAGGAGGAGCTGATCGAGCAGCTGGTGGTGATCCTGCGCGAGACGCTGGCGTTCGACACGCCCTACGGCGACATGGTCGAGCAGGCGGAGGCGGTGTCCGAACGGGAGAATCCCGTCCTCCGCAACCTGGCGAAGCTCGGCATCCCGGAGAATTTTCCGATCGCGCTCACGGCCCTCGACAAGGGCACGCTGGAGTTTTGCGAACTCGAGAAGCTCACCACGCTGGCCGAGTTTGCCGTGTTCTCGCAGGGGATGTCGCAAAACGTCATCGTGGGTGGCGATTTCCGCAAACTGCTGAACGCCCTCTCGCACATCGACGAGAAATCCCTCTCCGAGGTCCTGCCGTTCCGGCGGGGGCAAAAGGGCCTGCACCTCGTCGAGGCGGTTGGCCAGGCGGCCCGTTCCGCGGATGGTCCCGGCCGGACCGAGCTGGCGATCACCTGGTTCCGCGAGGAACTCGCGATGATCGAGCGGGATCTCAAGTCCGGCGGCTCGATTGAGCGCTACTTCGTCGCGCTCGACAACCCGGCCCTGGAGAAGCGCGCCGTCGACCTGCTCCGCCCCTACCTGCGACTGCCTGAGCCGCCGAAAAAGAAGTCTGGCTGGTTCAGCTGGTTTAGTC
>CAYXQJ010000159.1:0-3608 GCA_964467455.1 uncultured Hyphomicrobiales bacterium
GCCATCGAATCGCTCCAGCCCGATCTCGTCCTGACGGACATTCAACTCAAATCTTCCAGCGGTCTTGATTTGATCAAGGCGCTCCACGCGCAAACTCCGGCGCTTCCCATCGTAGCCACCACGATGTTCGACGTGCGCCGCACTGAACGTCTGGCCCGCGCGGCGGGTGCATCCGGCTTCGCCTCCAAGCAGGACGGCCCGGATAAGTTGATTGCCATCATTCACGAAATGCTGAAGTCAGACGCAGAAACTGATGAAACGCTTTAAGCCTGCGGCTCGCAGGCTCGCCCCGAAACGAACAACAAACAAAAAAACAAAAGGAACAAAACATGAAAACAAACAAATCAGTCTCCAAAACGATCCTCGGCCTCGGCGTGGCTTTCGCCTTGGCACTCGCAACTTGGCTGCCCGGAACAGTCCAAGCGCAAGAGAAGAAAGAGGAGATGAAGCCCATGAAGGGCGGCGAGCACCAGCTCATGCTGCTCAAGGAAGTGAAGACAACCAAGGACGCGGCGGCGCTCAAGGACGACGACACGATGGCGATGGTGTGCAGCAAGTGCAAAACCGTGTGGGTCACCCGCGTAAAGCAGGGCGTGAAGGGTGCGCAGCTTCTGATGGAAGGCGGCCAGCCCAAGGAGTTGATCGGCACGCACGCGTGTGCTGGATGTAATTCCACCATCACAGTCACCGGCCATGCCAAAGGTGACATCACCGAACTCAAGCACAGTTGCAAGGCGTGTGGAGACGACTCGGCCTTCTGCTGTGCCACAACAAAGGATGCCAAGCCGACCAAAGGCATGGAGAAGAAATGAAGCGCTTTGCCCGCCGGGGCGGCGCGTGACGGCATAAGGCCGTCCGCCCGCCCCGACGCAGAGCAGCGCAGAGGAATTGAAGCCATGTTCTCGCAGCAGCCAACCACGCATCCCGGCTTGCACAACTTGCCAGTGCAGACCGAGGCAGGTTGCTCTCCCGCAAAACCCGCCGATGCCAATGAGCAAGACCGCCTCGACATGGCGCGGTTGGCATCAGGGCATGGCGCGGCGTTGAACGATTTGATGGAGCGCCACGCGGAACGGATCTTTCAGTATTTGGTCCGTTCGTTGCAAAACGAGGAGGACGCAGCGGACCTGGCGCAGGAAACTTTCGTCCGCGTTTATCAAAACCGAACGAAGTTCGACACGGACAAAAGATTTTCCACCTGGCTCTACGCCATCGCCAGCAACCTGGTGCGCGACCGTTACCGCTGGCGTGGACGCCATCAGCAGGTTTCCCTCGACGCGGAGAACGACGCCACGGGCAACACCTTCAGTGAATCGCTGACCGAACACGGGCCGTCTCCAAGCGAAGCCACCCAAGCCGAGGAACGGGCGGAAACCGTTCGCCGTGCTGTGGCAGCGTTGCCCGACAAGTGGCGCGTCCCTCTGGTGCTGGCGGAATACGAGGAGAAGTCCCACGCGGAGATCGGCGAGATTCTGAATTGCTCCGCCAAAGCGGTCGAAGTGCGCATCTACAAAGCGCGCCAGCAACTCCGCGAAAGCCTGAGCCAGTTGCTGGAATTCTGAATAATCACTAACCACTCATGCTGAAATCCGAAAGCGCCGGGCCACGCTGATGATCTGTGACAAACCTACGTCATTGAGCAATGTCCTTCGTGGAGCGTATCTATGGCATACCGCGCAATGCGAGCATGCAGCTAATCGACTGTGGTGTAACGGAGGACCGATCGCAAACCACCTTTCGCAGTGGTTGATTTCCTGTAGAGAGCGGACCTGACCGAGGTCAGGTCCGCTGGTGTGCAATCAGCAAGTGAGCAAGTGCCTTGATCAAGCGGCGCTACTTCGGGCTATTGCGCCCGCCCAGGCTCTTTTCGCGATTCACAGTTGGCGTCGCTTTGCTGGTGCTTTTCTCCTTTCGCAATGTGTCTTGCTGGCCGGCATGCCGTGGAGAGGCCAGGATCGTGGACCGGTCAGCTCTGCCTCCGAGCACACGCGCCTCGGCGCGGACGAATTGGGTTTGGTTCGCTTTGCCCCGTGGCGATTGGAGCAGTTCTCCTGCGGACGCGGCGCTGACCCCAGCAAAAGCAATTAAGGCGGCGAGTAGTAGTGTCTTTTTCATACCGTAGATTTCTTTCTTATTGGTTACGCGGCCTGTAGCCGCTCTGTTCACGAGTTGATTACGCCGCAGTCGCGGTTTCCCCTCCCAATATTTGAAACTGCGCGCGTGAAGTTGAGTGCCAGTAAGGTGGGAAAAAGCACGAAGATGGCCAACGAATTTATCACCGGTGCAAAGCGGCGAGCTATTCAGCGAGATTTGTTAAAGGGTTAAGCCGCATCAGCGGCGTATCAGTAACTGGACAAAGTCTATGAAGACACATGTGAAAATCTCCGCGTGCAATTGGTCGAGCGTTTCATTCGTAGTGCCGATCACCCCAGGGAATCTTCACTTGCAAACAAGAAAGGCATGGTCATGGCCAAAAATAACAAAAAACCGCCGACAGGCTCTCCGCCCAAGAACAGCATCCACCGCTTTGAATTTCAGCACGACGAAGCCCGTGGGGTGTGCATCGCGGGTTCGTTCAACGACTGGCAGCCGGGCGCAACGCCAATGGTTGCTCTCGGTGACGGTCGTTGGGTGAAAGAACTGACGCTGCCGCCGGGGCACTACGAATACCGCTTGGTGGTGGATGGCAATTGGGTGGACGATCCGAACGCCAAGGAAACCGTCGCGAATCCGCACGGCGGAATGAACGCGGTGCTCACCGTTGGCTGATGCCGTGCGCCGTGTCCGACTTGGGAACGATTTCATGGCTCAGATTCTTTCACCTGCCGAGACAGCGACCAAGACTTTGGGCCAAAACGGCAAGTCAGTCTCGCCTGCGAACGGAAGCGAACATCTAAACGACCAAGATGCGAAATGGACAGGGAGTCACACGACGCAGACTCTCGTAGTTGACGCCCGCCAAGCAGACAGTCGCTTCTCCATTCTCCCGCCAGGAAATGATTCACGTTCCGCGCCGGGCCGGGCTACAAATGGACAGGAGGCGATTGCCCGACTGGATGCAGCGGACATGGCCTGCCTGTGCCGGGATGAGGACGAAGCGATGACGCGGTTGATGCGCCGTCACGCGCAGCGGCTTCATAGCGTAATCACGCGGATGCTGAAGGACTGGAACGAGGCGACGGACGTTGTGGACGAGGCTTTCATCCGGGTCTATCGCCACCGGCATCGGTTTGATTTGCAGGCGAGGTTCACGACTTGGCTCTACACAATTGCAATGAATTTAGCCCGCAACCGCCTTCGCCATCGCGTCCGCCAGCCCGAGATTGTTTCGTTAGAGGAATTGAACGAGGAGGAACTGGAATCGCAACAACACATTCCGGCTCGCGAGCCAGCGCCGGATGTTCGATTGGAGCACGAGGAAGAAATGCGCTGCATTGAAGATTCACTCACGGCTCTGCCGCCTCAACTGCGTGAGTCGGTGCGCCTGTTCGCCTACGACGAGCTTTCGCAAATCGAGATCGGCAGCCTGCTGCATTGCTCCGCCAAAGCGGTCGAGTCGCGGCTGTATCATGCGCGTAAACAGTTGCGCGCCGACTTCGAGCGATTTC
>CAYXQJ010000160.1:0-3533 GCA_964467455.1 uncultured Hyphomicrobiales bacterium
CCGCGGCGGCGTTGGTTCATATCGTCGCGACGCGAAAACTGAAGCACCGCCTGGGTGAACTGGCGGACTAAGCGCGAGCTTTGCGAGTCGGTCAATTTCCAAGTGTGCGCGCGACAAGTCTGAGAGCATGAGCGAATGCACTCAATCGCGCTTGTCATCGCGCTTGGCTACGGCATGAACCGCTTGTGAGTGCGAGATCAGTTCCCGCACCAGCGGATTGGGAAACTGCCGTTGAACGGTGACCGCGTAAAACGGCTTGGACAGGCCAGGCACTTTGCAGATTTCCCGCAGGCGACCGGCGCGCAATTCATCTTTCACCACGACCGGCGGGACCAGCGTCACGCCGATACCTTCGCGAGCCAGCAGACGCAACATCGCCATGTCGTCCACTTCGGCGGCGATGTGCGGTTGAATTCCCGCCTCGGCGAGCAATGCGTCGAACGGCGCCCGCATCGAACTTTGTCGGCCCGGAAGGACCAGAGGCACTTGCCGCAGATTCAGGGGAAATTTGGCGCGCGTTACCTTCACCCCGTTTGCCGCCACCAGACTCACCGGATATTCGGCGATGAGATGATTGTTCAACGCGCGGCCGGCATCGGTGCGCACCGGTTCCGTGGAGAGAATCAGGTCCACGGCGAATGATTCGAGTTGCACGAGCAATTCGCGCAGGTTGCCGGAACGCAACACCACCTCGACTTCGGTATGGGCGAACGCGGGTCGAATGAATTCCATCTGAAAATTGCGCGACAGTGTGGCCATGGCGCCGAGGCGCAATAGTTTGCGGCGCGTCGCCGGCTTGCCCGCAAACGTGGCGAGCAACTCGCCGCCGGCGCGAAAGATGGTTTCGGCGTAATCAAAGGCCACTTGGCCCGCTTCGCTTAACACCAGGGATTTTTGCCCGCGTTCGAACAAGGGCTGGCCCAGTTCGCCCTCCAGCAGGCGCAACTGCGTGCTCAGCGCCGAGGCGGAAACATGGAGCGAGCGCGCGGCGCGCGTCAGATTGCGCTCCCGCGCAATCACCCAGAAGTAACGCAGATGATGGTAGTTGAGTTGCCGCACGGGCCGGCAGCGTAGTCGTTTCAGAAAACAGAACGAAGTTTTTCTTTTTGACGAATTCCCGGCCCGGTCATCGTGCGCTAACACTGGGGTGCATGAAAAATTCTTCGGCCCTCGATCAATGGCAGATGGATGAAGTTGCCCCGGCGCTGACCGGCGCTGACTTGTTGCATCTGGATGGACAGTGCTTCGTCGGCGCGCCCGGAGTGCTGGGCGTGGCACTGCGCGTAAACTCCCTGGCTCACCTCCGGCGCACCGGCGCAGCCACGCACTGGCTTTTGCCGGTGGAGGATGTTGCCGTGGTGGCAGCCGCCGCAAATTTGCCCGGACCAATCCTTTGGCTTTCCTTGCAGCCGCCCGCCCGGGTGGTGGGCCATTTGGCGGAGGATTTCCAAGGCGCATGGCTCGACGGCAACTTAATTGTGATCAAAGTCGCCGGCGTGCGGTGTCAAATGCGGCTTGCGCAACCGCTGCATCGCTCCTTCGCGCGGTCTTACCTGGCCCGACTGGTCGCCAATCTCTGGACTGCTAAACCGTCAGTCGATGCGGCCATTTCACCCCTTCGATCCATCCAACCCGCCGAACTCATTGCCGCATGAAAAATCATCATGTCACTCTCATTCCCGGCGACGGCATCGGGCCCGAGGTCGTTCACGCTGCGCGCCGCATTATTGATGCGACCGGCGTCAGGATTACCTGGGAGGAAGCCCACGCCGGAGCTTCCGTTTTCATCAAAGGCGTAGCCTCGGGCGTGCCGCAGGAAACCATTGCCTCGATCAGCCGCACCCGGATCGCGTTAAAAGGTCCGTTGGAAACTCCCGTCGGTTACGGGGAAAAAAGCGCTAACGTCACGCTGCGCAAACTGTTTGAAACCTTCGCGAACATTCGTCCCATCCGCGAATTTCCGGGCGTGCCCACGCCCTATGCGGGCCGCGGCATTGATCTCGTGGTGGTGCGCGAAAACGTCGAGGACCTCTACGCCGGCATCGAGCACATGCAGACTGCGGGCGTCGCGCAATGTCTTAAGCTGATCTCACGCAAAGGTTGCGAGAAGATTGTCAACCTTGCATTTCAAGTCGCGCTCGCCGAGGGCCGCAAATCCATTCACTGCGCGACCAAAGCGAACATCATGAAATTCACCGAGGGTCTGCTGAAGCGCACGTTCGAGGACCTCGCTCCACAATTCCCGGCACTTAAGGCGCAGCACATTGTTGTGGATAATTGCGCGCATCAACTTGTCAAAAGGCCCGAGCAATTTGAGGTCATCGTTACTACCAACATGAACGGTGACATTCTGAGCGACCTCACCTCCGCGCTGGTGGGTGGACTGGGCTTTGCGCCTTCGGCCAACGTGGGGCACGACGTGGCAATCTTCGAGGCAGTTCACGGTTCGGCACCGAAATACGCCGGCAAGGACGTGGCCAATCCGACCGCCATGATTCTATCCGGCGTGATGATGTTGCGGCACTTGTGCGAACTGGAAGCTGCGACCAAAATCGAGAATGCGGTTATCGCCACCCTCGCGGAGGGTAAAGCCGTGACACGCGATGTCGTCGGAGATGCGCAAGCCGCCGGCACGCAGGCGTTCACCGACGCCGTCATCGCCAACCTTGGCAAGTCCGTTCCGCACTGGCAGGCGCGCTTGGTCAAACCGCTACAAGTACCAGCGGCGGTGGTCGGCACCGCGCCGGTTGCGGTCAGGCAACGTCACGTCGTCGGCCTTGATGTTTTTATCGAGGCGGATATCAAACCCGAGGCCTTGGGCAGCATTCTGACGCGATTGGGCGCTGAATTTGGCTTTAAGTTGAAGATGATCTCGAATCGCGGCACGCAGGTGTTCCCGGCGCGTGGTGCGGAGACCGATTGCGTGGACCACTGGCGCTGCCGGTTTCTCTCCGGGCAAGGCAACGGCGACTTGCCGGTTGCCGTGGTAAATCGATTGTTGGACGGCATCCAGTCTGCCGGGCTGCGCTGGATGCACCTGGAGAAACTGCAGGAGTTCGAAGGCAAACCCGCTTACACCAAAGCTCAGGGCGAAGACTGATGCGCCAGTGTTTAACGACAAAAACGGCGGAATGAAATCTTTCCGCCGTTTTCATGTTGATCATTTCAATGCTCACATCCTGCGCTCTTTGATATCTGCCCGGATCCTCGCCATGACTCCCGCCTTCGGCGTCGCGCCTCGCGGGCTGACATGGTGAAAACGGCGTATAATTTCCGGGCATTTCCCCTGCGAACTTTGATCGTGCAGCTAATGCTAGCATCATTACTTGTGCGTCATATTGGCGGGCTTGTGTCTTGCTCCGGTTTGCCTAGGATTCCGCCATCTGACTGTGCAACTGAAGCAAATCATTCGCTCGCGCCCGTGGCTTGGTTGGGGGGTCGTTTTCATTTTGCTTTCCGTGAACGCGGCGCTGGCGGCCGGACCGCGGCGCGTGTTGATTGTCCATTCCTTTGGCCGCGATTTCGCGCCGCTC
>CAYXQJ010000161.1:0-3526 GCA_964467455.1 uncultured Hyphomicrobiales bacterium
TGATCTGGCGCGCAGACTGGCCAGATAATCATGGAGAACGAGCCTTGTGCAGTCTGCTACCGCAATTTCTCAGCCCAGATTGTGCCCATGGTGTTGGCATGCGGCCATAGCTTCTGCGGAGACTGTGTGCGCCTAGTGACCACCTGTCCAATGTGCAGGAAGAGGCTCACAAACAACAACAGGGCCAAGACAAACTTCTCGATGTTGTCTCTGCTGGAGAAGATGGAGAGAGCTGCAGAGCGAGTTCCAGAGGAGAGACCGGTTCAGCCAATACAAGGACTACTACAGAGAGATGCCAGGAGACGATGCAGCGACGTAGACATCCTAAACAACAAGAGTCTGTCTATCAATGTCAGGAAAACAGGCTTCTCTCTGAAGCTTAAGTAATTCAATACTCGTCAATTACTCTATAATGAATAGTAAGGTGTTACAGGACGCCGAGATGGAGTACTCGGTGACGCCGGTCAAGAGAAGAAGAGCAGCTCGCCTGATGGCTCTCTACCAGCAGAGGCCAGCGATCTTCAACCCGATGAGCAAGAGGCACCTCAAACACCTGGAAGAGTGGTGCCAGCTTCACTGGAAGCTCACCTTCTTGCCTCAGAAGAAGCACCATAATGCCCTCTTCTTCCACTACTGCTGCGACTGCTTCTCTCGCAGGCGCTTCTGCGAGCTGGCCGGACACGACCCCGAACACACTATCAGGATCAGCAAGCTCCCATCCTTCAAGAACATCAACTCTGGCAAGGAGTTGTTCAAGTGGCTGAACGAGATGCTGCTGGAGAAGACCTCCAGAGGCGAGCTCTGCTACTTCCCTGCGATCAACAGGTACCACTACACAGACCAGGGCATTGATCTGCAGGACGAGACGGACGCCAACGTGGAGACTCTTCGCAAACGCTGCGAGATGGCCAGTCTTGAGCTTGTCAGCATGCAAGCTGCCAAGAGAAGCCTGGAGATCACGAACCAACAGCTGCTGAGTTCGTCGAAGAACTGGTACAACAAGTACCAAGACCTGTTGGAGAAGCATGCCGAAGAGTACCCACCGGAGTTCTACACTCCCCAGAAACAGAAACCCCTAATGAACTTTGGTTGTTTCGAAGAATTCCCTTAATTAGGAGAGTCCCAGCCGGCCTTGCTCGGGGTCTGCTTCTCAGAGTCCATCCCCTTTGCAGGCGTAGGAGCTCTCCTCGGTTTCCTCTCTTGGTCCAGCAGGTTCTCGTCCAAGGCCAAGCACTCTCTGGTCGCAATCATCGTGTCCTCCTTGTTGCAGTCCAGTATGCTGTCGGTGCAGTAGATGAAGTTGATCCTAGTCATCCTGGCTTACAGCTTCTCGTTCATGGTCATGCAGTCTCTTCCTCTCCTCTCTGCATCGCCTCCTCCATGGAGAATCTGGTTAGTGCTCAAGTTGGGAAGCTCCAACGACGTGTAGAGCAGAGCAGTGCTCTGAACGAGCGTCTTGAGTGCGGCGTCCTGGTCTTTCTCCTTGACCTTGGCTTCTTGGAGAGCCTGAGTGAGAGTCTCGACCATGAGCTTGTGGCCCTGGTTCTGGCGATACTGGTCTGCGATCTTGTGCAGGCAGACCCACAGGTCCTTGTGCCTCTTGGCCTCCTGGAGTCGGAAGAAGTACCTGGAGGCTTGAAAGCGGCCGAAGTAGACTCTGGAGATGTTTGTGGAGTTGTCGCTGAGCATGGGCTCGTCATACACTGGCGCCACGAAGAACTCGGTGAGGTTGGTCGGGTCGATGTACCTGGCGACCCTGTAGAGCCAGGCCTGATGAGAACAGCTTACCTGATCAGGTGGGTCGTGCTCGTCCATGCCGAGAGGAGACTCTCTTCTGGACTCAAGGAGGCGGTTCAGTTTGCGAACCAAGAGGCCGTTGTTGACCGTGGTGAACTTCTTGGTCATGTCATCGGTCAGATCGACCTCAAAGTGCTTGATGTCGGAGTGGGTGACTCTGAAGACCTCTCCTTTGAGAACCTTGAGCAGGTACTCTCTGTTGACGCCTCTGCTGAGTATGGGAGGGAGGAAGTACTGCAAGGCTACCTTCTGGTAGACCGCCTTCTTCTCCAGACCATGAGTTTCCGGTCCTTCGTTGCCCCTGTTCCCTGTCCGGGTGTCCTTGTGGTCAAACCTGAACATCCTTTGTTTGAATTACAAAGGCGGTTGATTGCCGTGAATTCTCGAGGTCCTGGTGAACGTGAGAGATTCTGCACGTTCTCACGAGGCTCAAGAACGCTTTAAAGCGTTCACGGGGGGGTCCGCACGTTCTCGGGCCTCTTGCACGTTCTCCAGTGTCCACACGTTCATCTCCATTTGTCCGTTCTCCAGTCCTTTGAGAGTTCATAGGCCTAATTCCCTTCTGGCAAACCCGTAACGTTACGCACGACGAACCAGTTTTGCATTACTGCGGCGTAATGATTAAATTCCGAGTAATGCAAGACGCCATTTCCATTCTTCCTCTTTTCAAATTTAATAGACTCCTTTGTAATTAATATGGAGCCTGACGAGACCAGGAAGGCCACGAGGGTCTTCTTTGGTCCCATAGACCAAGACGAGCTGCCAGACTTTGCAGTCAGGCGATTCAACGCCTCTGGACCCATCGCAGCCACGGTCTACAGCGATCGGACTCGCACAGACCCGAACATGGCATGGTTCATCCTCAAGAACCTTTATAGAGAGCAATGCCAGAGAATGCGGAGGCCTCTGGCCAGAGAAGCAGGTGCCAGAGCAGCCAGACCGAGGCTGACCTGGTCGGAGAAGATCAACGCCAAGAGAAGACTCATTGAAGCCTGCTTGAGAGGCCAGAACCTGCCAGATCTCGCCAGCATCTGCAGATACACCCGCTGCAGCTTCCAAGCCATCAAGAGAGTCGCCAGAGACCTCAGATTCAGTGGCCACTTCGAGCCTTACACCTACCCGAACACCAAGAACGGAGCAGAGCTGGAGCAGTTCCAGCATTCGCTGGAGCAAGTCCAAGGCAGCTACGCCACCATTGCTGACCTGAAGAGAGTCAACCCGACCTGCTCGAGGAAGTGGATCGCCAGGCAGCTCCACAGAGCCAACTACAGATGGAGGATGGTCAAGAAGGCCAAGTACGAGCCGCCAAGGCAACCAGGCTACGCTCAGAGCGTCGTGGACGTCTGCAGCTACCTGGCCGTGGCCCACAATGTCAGAAGAACCAAGGTCCTGTTCGTGGACGAGGTGCACTTCCCTCTGTTCCAGGGAGCAACCCACAGATGGACCACCATGGAGAACATCAACGACATGAACCTCAACAGATCAGAGGACAAGAAGACCAAGCTGTCAGTCGTCGCCATCTGCGACTTGGAGGGGTTCATCGCCATCCAGATCTTCACGCAAGAGGTCACCAGTGCAGACTTCCTCTGTCTGCTTCATACAGTCTTGGAGAGGTACCCCGAAGAAGAGCAGATCACCGTGCTCGCTGACCAAGCTACCTGGCACACAGGCCAACGTGTCAGGAGCTCGAGCGCTGGCAAGTTCATCCACTTGAACGTGCCAGGCCTGT
>CAYXQJ010000162.1:0-3500 GCA_964467455.1 uncultured Hyphomicrobiales bacterium
CTCCTGACGGGTTGGACAACATTGCTGCAAGGCACAACAAGCCAATGTTTTTGCGCAGCAATGCAGGAATTGTTTGCTTGCTTGGCGTGTCAATTTTTTTCATAAGACTCTGAGCAATTTTTATTTACATGAAGATAAACAGGGTACACGTCATAACATAAGAATGACCTGTGAACCTTTTGGACTGCACGGTGTGAATGGAGCGGATATTTTATTGCAGCAATATTTTTTTGAAATGAACTTCTCCGCCGGGCAATTCTAATCGTGCGGTGTACGCGCCTTTTGGGAATGTGCTCATCGAGACAGGCCATACAATGGTGCCTTCCATCAAGTTCAGGGTTCCTTTCCAAACTTTGTAACCAGCCCAATCGAAGATTTCCAACAGGGCTTTGCCTTCCGTTTTGCTAACGACGCGAGCGGACAATACACCGTCGGGCGAAGGGTTTGGGAAAACATCAAATTGGGTCGCGTGAGAGCGCACATCGGCGACGACTATGGGAGAATATTCAAACTTGCCATCGGCATCCATTTGTTTGAGGCGATAATAGTTGATGCCGGCGTGTGGTTTCTCGTCGGTGAAAAAGTATTTGCTGAGTTGGACGGTAGTGCCATTGCCCGGCACGAATCCGAGCGTTGACCAATGGCGGCCGTCGGCACTGCGCTCCAAGTCGAAGCCGTGATTGTTTTTTTCGCTGGCAGTACTCCAATGCAAGGTCACGCCACCCTTTTTTTGTATTAATGCTTTAAAATCAGTCAGTTCGACGGGCAATGAGGTAAGGCACACAATGGTGACGGAACCTATGTTGTTGCCCCCGCCCACCTGCCCGGATGTATTGACAGGGGTGCTGCCAGAGTTGAAAGAGGAGGCCGCCGAGCCATTGCCGCCGTCGCCGCCGGTATGTCCGCCGCCGCCGCCCGCCCCGTAGTCGCCGCCGCCGCCGCCGCCGCCCATGCCATCGCCACCATCATTGGGTACTTGGGTACCACTCCCCAATCCACCGGGTGACAGGGCATTTTTGTCCACCTGCCCGCCACCAAACCCACCAGAGCCGGAGGAGTTTTGGCCGTCGCCGTTCAGTCCGCCGCCGCCGCCGCCCCAATCTGGCTCATGCAAAGGGTCGCCGCCAGCCTCGCCGCCAGAGCCATCGCCATTGGTCAGTGCCGAGCCGCCCAAACCATCAAGCATATCGCCGCCGTTGCCGCCAGCAGCAATGAGGAGAATGACACCGCTGGCACAGTCGCCAGAGGAGCCGCAGTTGACCGCACCCGAGCCGCCGCCAGCTCCCGCTCCTTCGAGGGTAGCATTTTTGCCAAAATCTCCGGCGATAGCGCGAATAGTCTGCCCATTTTGCACCACAAATGTGCCGCTCATAGAAGCACCGGAGCCGCCATCATTGAAAAAAAGGTCGGTAATGCGCCCGCCGCCTGCACCGACCGCCGTGATGCGGACCGAAAAAGGCCCACCTGTAGCAGGGGCAGTCCAATCCTCGGCAATTGGGCCGAAAATGTCAAGGACGATGTTGTTGTCGCAGTCCTGTGCTCGCAGAAGCAATGGCGTGAAGAAAACAAGCAGGGTTGCGCAGCCCACGTTGCAGATTGTCTGCACCAGAGATATGAGCCTGTTACTACTCAGGGTTTTTGTACTGTTGTTCATGGATATGGAAGGCGTTTACAATAGCAATTTGAGTTTATCGGGTAGAGTTGTGGGGCAAATGAACTAGCTGGATTATGTACGCACAGAGGTACAAAATAGATTCTGCAGTCAAAAAAAGCACAAAAGTATTTTCTCTGCCAAAGTCGTACCAAATATAGAGTAATGTTTATGTTAAACCATTTGGTTAAATATTGCTGGTTTGTGCAAAATTGACGTTTTGGCGAACAAGATTTGGGCAACAAAAGAGTCCTTCCATGATGCGTGGGCATCATGGAAGGACTGCGAAGAAGGTCTAAAAAGTGTTAGTAAACAGGGAGGATTCTCAACATCAAACCTTGACGACCAGATATTCCATTTTTTTGAAACATGGAATATCTCTCAACATTATCCTCTACGATACTTTCGAGGCCACAAAGGAACTATGTTTAAAAAATATAGAACACCCCTCCCCAAAAAAATATCCGATACTGCGCTTTTTCATTTACCGTCGTACCATATTCTGTAAATCGCGTCGGCGTGGTCGTCCGACACAAGCATGGAGCCATCGGGCATCAGCTCCACATCTACCGGGCGCCCCCATACGGAGTCGTCCGCCTCCAGCCAACCCGACGCAAAAGGTTGGTAGCCAAGGCTTTTCCCGTGTGCGTCCAATTTGACCAGCGCTACTTGGTACCCAATTTTTTTGGCGCGGTTCCAAGAGCCATGTTCGGCAATGAAAAGTTGGTTTTGGTATTCTGCCGGAAACATTTTACCGGTATAAAATTCCAAACCGAGTGGCGCGACGTGTGCACCGAGTTTTTGCACAGGCGGCGTGAAATCAGCACAAGGCCGTTTTTCGCCAAATTTCGGGTCTTGCAAATCCCCCTGATGGCAGTACGGATAGCCGAAATGCATCCCGTCTTTCGGGGCATGGTTGAGTTCGCAAGCAGGCGAGTCGTCGCCGAGCCAATCGCGCCCATTGTCGGTGAACCACAATTCCTTCGTGGTCGGGTGCCAAGTAAAACCCACCGTGTTGCGGACACCACTTTGCACGACTTCCGGCTCGCCGAGTTTGTCCACATCAAAACGGGTGATGGAGGCATAAATCGGTTTTGTCGGCTCGCAGATATTGCAGGGAGCGCCCACCGGCACATACAACTTTCCATCGGGGCCGAAGGCAATGTATTTCCAGCCGTGGTGTTCGTCGCTGGGGTATTTGTCGGATACCACTACAGGTGCTGGCGGCTTACTCAATTGATTTTCAATGTTGTCGAACCGAATCACCCGGTTCACTTCGGCCACATAAAGACTGCCGTTGCGGAAGGCAACGCCATTGGGCATATTCAGCCCGGTGGCCAAAGTATAGGTTTGGTCGGCCACAAAATCGCCGTTGGTGTCGCGCAGGGCGTACACGTTTCCTTTGTCGCGGGTGCCGACAAACAGAGTGCCGTTTGGGCTGAGGCAAAGCGAGCGGGCATTGTCCAAGTCCTCCGTAAAAACGCTAATTTTGAAACCCGGCGGCAGTTTGATTTTGTCAATGGGCAGTTTACCGGTGTAGGGCGGACTTGGCTGTGCCGGGTTTGCTGGCGCATTGGCGGACTCTATTTTGGGTGGAGTAGAGGCCGTGCAGGCGAGCAGCAGCATGGAAAAAACTAAATAGTGCATATTTTTTGCCGAAAAGTAGTGTGTTTCGGGCAAATGCAGACACAAAAGTGCTTCTACTTCTCTGTGGGAACAGCCTCCATAATTGTTGGCGAACTGATCACCCTATCCGGCAGCAGCACCTCCAGCTCCCGTATCGGTTTGCCATTCGACCAATGGCCGAGACAACGTTGGTCGGGTGTGTCGCCAAAAGCCACCTCGGCGT
>CAYXQJ010000163.1:0-3484 GCA_964467455.1 uncultured Hyphomicrobiales bacterium
GACGGCGACGCAGCGACGAGCGCAGCAGGTGTTGATGACGGCGACAAGGGTGGGTTTTGGTCCAATCCACTGGCACTAAACCACGAATAGGAGAGCGCCTGTCCGCTTGCAGTGACTGGCGAAATCTGGAACGATGCGCGAGATGCGATCGCCAAGTAAACGACGCCCGGAATGATTCCAGCAGGATTCCCGAGGCAGCTTGTCGAGCCCAGATTGACGCCGGCCTCGACGCGGTACAACCGATTGGGGCCATTGATGATGGCGGCCTGGCGGGCCACACTTTGAATGAATGCGACAAACGAGGGTGCCGAGCCGGCGTAGGTGTGGTTCACCGAGAAAAGCACCGTGCGAATCGATCCAGAGGCGTCAATCGATCCTCCAAGTACGCTGCTTGGAGGACGATACAAGGTTCCATCGCCGTAGTTGAGAGTCACATCCTCGGTGCGCGGGTAGATGCCGCCGGTGAAGAAGTGCATCACGACTCGGAACTGCACGGCGCGCGACGTTGCCGACGTTCGAGTCCACGAGACAGTGCCTCCACGGAAGTGCGTGGCAGTGATCGGCGGCGTAACGAGCAGCAGCAGGAGCAGCATGGTGTAGAGGCTCGCCGAACGCCCCTTAAACACGACAGAAACAATGATCGCCGCAGCGCGGACCCAACCATTTGCTGGTGGGCAGCCTGCCGGCCCTCGGATAAAAAAAAAAAAAAACTGGTTCGGCTGCCCAAGTTTTGCGGGGCAGCCGAACGGTCGGGCTATATCATGGAGCGACCCGCGATCCATGGCCACTATTCTACACCTCCTCAGAGGGTCACTCGTGATGCTTCTCCTCCTCCTTCTTCTCTTCCTCTTCTCGTGCACGCACGCGTGCACCACCAACGCCGACTGCGGCTCCACTGATGACTCGCAGCCTGGGCTCTGCCTGGCTGGCGTGTGCCAGTGTGGCGTCGGCTTCGCTGGCCTCCAAGCCATTGACCCGCCCGCGTGCACGCTCCGCTGCACTCCACCCGCCGTTCCTGACTCTGTGGCATTTCTGGCCGAGCCAACGGTCAGCGTGAGTGCCCAGGCTGGCGCGCTGACGCTGGACATTGTTCTGGCGCCCTACGCACAGCAAGTGCCCACCACGGTGGCGCTGCTGCACCCCGTGAACGGCTCGCGCTGCGATCTGCTCGCGGCCGAGCTGGGTCTGGGCCGCTGGTCACAGTCGGTCGTGAGCTCGTCGTGCCAACAGCAGTACTTGTACCAACGCGCGTTTGCCAACGCCGTGGCACAGCAGTGCTGGGACGCCAGCGCGCCCGTGACGGAGACGGGCTCGCAGTTTGCTGTGACGTTCAACCGCTACCGCACCCAAGTGGAGGTGGTGCAGGTTGGCCAAGCGCCGTTTGGTCAAGTGGCGACGCGTGCGCTGCGCGCAGCCAGTGCCAACACGACAACGATTGAGCGTGCGTTCCGCCGCGACTACACGCTGTCTGTGGCGACACAGTTCAAAGCGCAGTCGCTGCCTTTCTCAGTGATTGCGCCCATTGTGCGGGTCGGACCGACGTGCGTCAACGATGACAGCATTCTCACCCCGCAAACGGTGGCCGTGGACACGGCTGTGCTGAGCAACGATGTGGCTGGCACCACGGGCGGCGAAGTGGAGCCGCTGCTCGTGAGCACGCTTCAGCTGCTGACGCCGCCCGCCCACGGCAGTGCTGTGGTCGACACCATCACGGGCATGATTCGCTACACTCCGACGGGGCTGTACCACGGCACCGACTCGTACGTGTACCAAGTGTGCGATGCCAACGCGTTGTGTTCCAACGCCACTGTGGCGCTGGTGGTAACGCCCGTGCCGCCTGTGGCCGTGGCAGATGCAGTGCAGACGCCATACCAGACCGCGGTGACGGCGGCTGTGCTGGCCAACGATGTGGCAGGTGCAGGCGGCCTCGCTACGGTGGCCATCAGCAGCGGGCCCACTGCTGCGCAGGGCGTTGCGGAGCTGAGCCCGACGCGCGCCATCATCTTCACGCCAGCCCAGGGCTTTACGGGCATTGTGAGCATGACGTACGAGGTGTGCGACGCCAGCACACCCACCACGCTGTGCTCATCGGCCGTGCTGCTGGTGGATGTTGGCGGTGTGGGCCCGTTGGCGGTGGGTGATGTGGCGTCGACGCCGCAAAACGCAATCGTCACTGTCAACGTGCTGGCCAACGATCTGAGTGGAACGGCGGCGCTCAACGTGTCGTCGGTGACCATTACTGCGACGCCGGCCTCTGGCAGCGTGAGCGTTGATCCTAGCACGGGAGCGCTGACCTACACGCCTGCAACGGGCTTTCATGGAACGGTGAACATGACGTACCAAGTGTGCGATGTTGCCAACGCGTGCGCGTCGGCGACGCTGACGGTGACAGTGACGCAAGTGCAGCCCACGGCCAATGACGACGTTGGCACCACGAGCTACCTGAGCGCGGTGACGGTCAATGTGTTGGCCAACGATGTGGCTGGCGCGCAGCCGCTCGATAGCACTAGCATGATGGTGTCGGTGGCGCCGGCCCACGGCAGTGCCACCGTGCTCGGCGGCAGCATTCGCTACACCCCCGCGATAGGCTTTGTGGGCTCGGACGTGCTGACATACCGCGTGTGCGACACAAGCACTCCCACGCCGCTGTGCGCCACTGCGTTGCTGACGGTGGTGGTGAATGGCGTGGGCGTGTCGATTCGCTACCGTCTGGTGACAATTGATTACGATGTGCGTGGCCAAGCCATTGGAGCCACGATCCAAACGCAAGTGGCTGCGGGTGCGCGTGTGGCCAATGTGGCACTCAACGCGGCCGCCTCGGTTGGCCTGGCGCCAGTGCTCTCTGGCCCCAGCACGGGCACTGTGTGCGACGCCAACAGCGCTGTCGGCGTGTGCGACCAGTTTCACACGATTCGCTTCGCCGACAACCCATGCGCCGTGGCCAATGCCCAGCTGGTGCTGACCACTGAGTTCCGGTGTGCCGACGGCAACGCCGCCACCACGTGTGGATTCGTCAACGTCAACGCGCGCTACACGCTGGCACAGTTGTTGCTGACGTACGACGCGTGCCCGCGCGTGATCCAATACGGCGTGGACGGGCAGCAGTCGTACCTGCGCCTGCACGAAGACGCGCCGCGCGCAGTGGCGTTGGCGGCGCCGGCTCTGCTGGGATCCACCGTGTATGGGCGTTGCTCCATCGTGCCCACAACGGGCGCCACGTTTCAGTCTGTGACCATGGCTGCGCTGGCTGTGTATCGCCAGAGCGCTGGCGGCCCCGTGGCGCTGGGCGATCAGCTGGCATCGACCATGGTGACGCTGATCTCGGCCGCAACACAGACGAGCCCCAGCAATCCAGTGTGGGACTTTGATCTGCGCATGGACGCTGGCTTTTTCGCAGTGACAGAGACGTACTACCTCGAAGCCACGCTGAACGTGGTGTTTGCCAACACGGGCCCGCTGACGCGTCGTCTGACCATGCCCATTG
>CAYXQJ010000164.1:0-3481 GCA_964467455.1 uncultured Hyphomicrobiales bacterium
GTTGCGGCGGCAAAAGCGAACATGCCGACCACGGCAGCCACGAACACGAGCACAGGGCGGAGGAACATTCCTGTTGTGGCGGCAAGCCAAGCACCGGCACACACGCGCACGCGCACCACGACCATTCTCATCACGCTAACGAACACGCAGCGGTGACGCCTTCCGCCGCCGCTAAATACTTTTGCCCAATGTGTCCCGGCGTGGAGTCGGACCAGCCTGGCGATTGTCCGAAATGCGGCATGGCGCTGGAACGTAATCCCGCGTGGAAGCCCGCGCCGAAAACCATCTACACCTGCCCGATGCACCCGGAGATCGAGCAGGACCATCCCGGCGATTGCCCCAAGTGCGGCATGGCGCTCGAACCCAAAACCGTCGCCGCCGAGAGCGACACGGAGGAAGACAACGCCGAACTGCGCGACATGACCCGGCGTTTCTGGATCGGCGCAGCGTTGACCTTGCCGGTGTTCATCGTGGCGATGGCGCATCTTATTCCCGCGTGGAGTCATGCCTCATGGCTGAACGGCGAAGCGTCGCGTTGGGGTCAATTTCTTCTCAGCACGCCGGTCGTTTTGTGGGCGGGCTGGCCTTTCTTCGTGCGCGGCGTGCGCTCACTGGTGAACCGCAGTTTGAACATGTTCACGCTCATCGCGCTCGGTGTCGGCGCGGCTTACGCCTTCAGTGTCGTGGCAATGTTCTTTCCCCAGGCATTTCCGCCCGCAGCGGGTCACAGCGGGAGGCCAGCGATCTACTTCGAGGCGGCTGCCGTCATCACCGTGCTCGTGTTGCTCGGACAGGTGTTGGAATTGCGCGCCCGCCAGCGCACCAGCGGTGCGATCAAAGCCTTGCTCGGCCTCGCGCCGAAAACCGCCCGTCGAGTCACAGCGCAAGGCGATGAGGATGTGCCGCTCGATGCTGTGCATCCGGGCGACCGACTGCGCGTGCGTCCCGGCGAGAAAATTCCCGTGGATGGCGAAGTGGTCGAAGGCCGCACATCCGTGGATGAAGCCATGCTCACTGGCGAACCGTTGCCGGTGGAAAAGACCGTTGGCGCGAAAGTCTCCGGCGGCACGGTGAATACCACCGGCGGCATCGTCATGCGCGCTGAACGTGTCGGCAGTGAAACGATGCTCGCGCAAATCGTGAACCTCGTCGCCCAGGCGCAACGCAGCCGCGCGCCGATTCAGGCGCTGGCCGACAAAGTGGCCGGTTGGTTTGTGCCAACGGTGCTGGCGATTGCCGCGCTCACCTTTGTCGCGTGGTTCATGTTCGGGCCAGAGCCACGACTCGCCTACGCCGTCACGAACGCCGTTGCCGTCCTCATCATCGCATGTCCGTGCGCCCTCGGTCTTGCCACGCCCATGAGCGTGATGGTCGGCATCGGTCGCGGCGCACAAATGGGTGTGCTGATTCGCAACGCCGAAGCCATCGAGAAGCTCGCGCAACTGGACACGCTTGCCGTGGATAAAACCGGCACGCTTACCGAAGGCAAACCCAAGCTGGCGCAGGTGTTGCCCGTTGGCGGGATTGACGAGCAGGAATTGCTGCGTCTCACCGCATCGCTCGAACAGGGCAGCGAACATCCGTTGGCTCACGCTGTCGTCATGGCTGCTCGCGAACGGCAACTTCCGCTCGAAGCGGCGAAGGATTTTCAATCCACGACCGCAGGCGGCGTGGCGGGCATTGTCGCCGGACGCAGAGTGTTGGTTGGCAAACCTGACTTCCTGCGCCAAAACGGAGTCACCGACCTCGCGGCGCTCGAAACCCTCGCAACTCCCCACCAGGCCGAAGGCGCGACTGCGGTATTCGTCGCCGTTGATAATCGCACTGCCGGAATTCTGACCGTGGCCGACCCGGTTAAAACCACCACTTCGCAGGCGCTTGCCGAATTGAGCGAGCTTGGCGTGAACGTCCTGATGCTCACCGGCGACAATCCGCGCACCGCCGAAGCCGTTGCGCGCAAGCTCGGCATTGCTGATTTTCAAGCGGGCGTCACTCCACACGACAAACACGAGAAAGTGAAAACGCTCAAGGCGGCGGGCCGCATCGTCGGCATGGCTGGCGATGGAATCAATGACGCGCCTGCGCTCGCCGCCGCCGATGTCGGCATTGCGATGGGCACAGGCACGGACATCGCAATGGAAAGCGCCGGGGTGACGCTCGTCAAAGGCGATCTGCGCGGCATCGTCCGCGCGATCAAACTTGGCCGCGCCATGATGCGGAACATCCGGCAGAACCTTTTCTTCGCGTTCGTCTACAACGCGCTCGGAATTCCCGTCGCGGCAGGTTTGCTCTATCCCTTCTTCGGCGTGCTGCTCAGTCCCATCATCGCGGGAGCGGCCATGAGTCTGAGTTCCGTCTCGGTCATCGGCAATGCGCTGCGGCTGCGAAAGGTGGTTCTGTGAGATTCCGACTCGCGCAACAAGAATTCTGCCAGATGTTCAGCCCGCAATCATCTCTGCTCCCGCCGCCGCTGCTGCCTCACGAAAGATCCCTCGAAAATCATCGAGAAGCTTTGAGGCTAACGGAGCAGGCACTTCGTCGTATTTATCTCATCCGTCCCGGCAATTTGACCGTCCCTTGGCGTTCGGACCACACGCCACCAGGTGCAGTTGTTCGCCATCGTGAATTTGAACGCGCCTGGTAATTCGTCTGCCCTCGAAAGACAACGTTTGCTCGCGTTGCTCGGAGTGAAAATTGGTTCGCGCTACGCTCCATTCGCGTGCTCAGCAACTACGAGGCGCGCAACCAGAGTCACGGTCTCCATTTACGAACGTCATAGCCGCACGCGCGATGCCTGACGCTCGCCCTACCACCTAAACGGTGGTGGGCCGGGCAGCCATCTCAGGTTTACGAACGTCCTCCCCGGCTGCCCTCTCGCTACCCGCGCGCGCGGTGGACGCCGCACCACGTTCGAACGCCCTTGTTCCAATTCACCCGTGCGGGTGGTTCGAACGCCTGGCGCGCGCGGGTCAGGCATCAATGTCAGCCGCTATCGCGGAAAGTTTGGTTGACGTCTCGTCGCTTCGCTCCTCGCGCCGGCGAACCTGCACTGCGTTCCGGTTCGCCTTTTTCCCCACTCCAAATTTCAGTTTTCAGAATTTCAGTTTTCAGCATTTTCCCCTGGCCTCACAGAGCCGCGGCGATTCGCCCAAATCACAAGCTCATCGCCTCGGCACTGTTCGGCCCGCGCCCGATGACTGACTTGCCAGCTTTGCGTCCGCTGCACTCCACTCCGCGTCCGCTAAAGATGAAGCAAGCTCCCGCTGCATTCGTTCCGCCGGCCGCAAACTGGCAAGACAGTCAGGAACAGCTCGGGCGCTCCCGAAGACCAAGACTCCAAAGGCCGCGAGACTTCGTCCGGCCACGGCAGCAGCATTATGGGCGCGATGCTCCGCATGTCGCCCAGGACAACACCGAAGTCATAGCCGTGAGACCGACCAGCTTTGATTCGCTGCGCTCCCAAACTGGTCGGACTCACTGA
>CAYXQJ010000165.1:0-3428 GCA_964467455.1 uncultured Hyphomicrobiales bacterium
GGATTGCCGTGCCAATGATCGGTGGTGTTGCCACTTCCTTGCTCATGGAACTCTTGGTGTATCCGGCCATTTTCTACATCTGGCGTTCGCGGGCAATCCGGCGACAAAGCCAAATGCCACCCGGCACAACCAAGTCAGCCGGAACGCAACCCGAGCCGGCGCATTGAGGAGTCCGAGCTATGTCGAAACCACTGAGCAACAAACAAAGCAACAGTCTGTTTGCCCCGCTGTCCGTAGGCTTCCTTATCGGCGTCATCGCTGTTGGCACCGCCGTCCTGCTGTGGAATCACGACCGTGAACCTCGCCACCATCCGGTCCACTCAGATTCTCGACGCGACGCGACGCCGAACATCCGTCCGGATATTGATTCGGCGACGTTCTCAGGTTTCAACAACCCGGCAGCTCCTGCGCTTGATCCGGCGGTCGCCCGCGTGGCAGCGCGGTTCGCCTGCTCCTGCGGAACGTGCGGCGAGAAGCGGCTGGATATATGCAGTTGCGAGACGGCCCAGACAGAACGCGCCTTCATCCAGGAGCAGTTGCGGAATGGCCGCACCGAGGCCGAGGCGGCGGAAGCCTTGAACCAAGAATACGGCGGTTTGAAATCGTGACGCCGTGAGGAACGCATGGAAACGACATGGCCAAAGACGATCAAGATTTATCAGTCGCCGATGCGGCTGCTCATCCTGATTGCCCTGACCATTTTCTTCACCCACACGTTCGCGATGGTGCTGTTCGCGGTGCTTCCGCACTTTCACATGTGGGCGGAGTCGCTCATCCAATCGAGCCTGCTCCTCGTGCTGCTGTTTCCGGTGTTGTATTTGTTCTCGTTTCGCCCGCTGATCCTGCACATCGCCGAACGCGAACAGGCCGAGGAAGCGATGCGCCAGTCCGAATACAAATTCCGCAACCTGTTTGAACATCTGAGCGACGCCGCCTTCCTCGTGGACGCCGAAACCGGACGCATCCTCGACACCAACAGCCAGGGAGAGCGCCTGCTCGGCCGGACACGCGGGGAAATCATGGGCATGAACCAGTGCAAACTGTATCCGCCCGCCGAGGAAGATGAGCAGCGCAAACGGTTTGCCGCTTTCGCCCAACAAGAACGACCCGCGGATTACGAAACCAGGATTGTTCGGAAAGATGGCGTGGGCGTTTCGATCCGGATAAGCGGAGTCCCAACGATCCTTCACGGGCGGCGGTTAATCCTCGAGTTATTGCGAGACGTGGCTGGCAAAGAACAACTGCCGCCAACAAGGGAAGCACAGTGAGCATCGAAGACACCATTGGCTATCAAAACAACGTGGAAGCTTGCGTGGTGTGCGGCAAAAACGTCGAGCACGGCGGTGGGTTCGCCAGAATCAACCATCGCGGCATCATGGTGAATTTGTGCTGCCCGCATTGCATGGAGACGTTTGAAAAAGACCCCGGCCCGCACATGGCGCGGCTGGCGAAGATTGAGAGTTATCGCGCCCTCAAGGGCATCACTAAGAACTAAGAAGCGTGTCGCGGCAGGCTTTAGCTTCTACTGCATGTGATGGCTAAGGCCGCCGCTTGAGAGATGCTTGATAAGGACAAAAGCCACGAGTGCAACAAAAAGGCTGATGCCGGACACACGCACCCAACGCGGCACGCCAGGTTGCTCAAGCGTGTCCGGGCGGAAACTCTGGTTGCGTCCGAATGGAGTCAATCCCTGCGGCTTGAACACTGAAAGCACCGTTGCAATCAGCAAAACAACGAGGGCTGCGACCGCATCCCCCACAAGTTGGAGACGCATATTATGAAAATCGGACGCGCCAAATGATGCTCCCGTGACGACGCTTGCCATACGACTCGCCACTTGCATGTGAACCAGCAACAGCGCGCTCGCAAACACGGTGATCAACAGCTTCGCCACAATCCAATAATGCCGAAACAAACCCCACGACGTGCCAAGCGATTGAACCAATCCCGTCAGAAGCGAAGCAATGCTGAACGGAACAATGACCCCCAACCAATCAACTCCATCGCGAGGTAGGCGGCGCGGACGGTTTGATCGTCCTTACTGGTCAGTCCGGCGATGGCCAAAGCCAGGAATGCGACGACTGCACCAATCCATCCAACCGAGGAAGTGACATGCGCCGTGAGCGCGACCTTACTGGCGCGAGGAGTCATCATGTTGATTCATTAATTATGTTTTCCGACCGGGAGCAGTTTGAATGAGGAAGCGACAAAACGACCGTTTACGACCTCACCAGTAACTTTGGCTTGATGGGTGGTGTTGCACATGCCGTCATCGGCGTGCGCGTCGCCAAAATCTTTCATTGTGAACCCGTCCACGAAATAGCTTTTACCATCAATCCGCACGGCCAGGTCGCAGCCCTTCTTCTCGCCTTTAAGTCCGAGCAAGCATTGGCCGCAACCAGCTTCCACCACCACTGGGTTTTCCACTTTCCCTGTCGCACCACTTGAAATGGGTCGGGAAGCGCAGGCGGAAAGGAAGATCAGTCCAACAACCGGAATCCAGGAGAGCATTGTTTTCATGCGTATAATAAACACAAGTTATACGCGTGAACTCAAGCATCCTTTGCGTCACAAGTGCAGTCCAGACACCCGTGTTTGCTACACGCCCGGCAGGTGCGCGAAAGTTGTTCGCGAAGATGTTTTCGGGCGCGGTGCAGGCGCACAGTAAGATTATTATGAGTCAAACCAAGTGCAGCGGCAACAGCGGCGGGATCGTCCCCATTCAAATCAACCCGCTGGAGCAAATCGCGGTATTGCTCCGGCACGGCGGGTAGCAGCCGCTTGAAACATTGGCAGAGCAGTCGCTCGTCAGCAGCAACCGGAGCGGAAGGAAGCTCCTTTTCAAATTGCTCCATGACGCGCTTCCGCGCATCGCGACGGCGATAGAGGTCAATAATGGACCGACGCAAAATACGATAGAACCACGCCACCGTGTCCTCCTCGTTCGTCGGCTGCTTGGCGGAAGCCAACGCCTTGACGAGACTTTCCTGCACCACGTCTTCGGCGAGGTGCGGATCGCCCAGGCGCTGGCGCGCAAATCCCACGAACATGTTCAGGTTTTTCAGCACGGATTCTTCCATCTGCTTCACCCTTGAATCCTAGCTGCTGGCTCACAACCGGGTAAAGCCAATCACTGCCGCGAACAAATTGAAAAAATCTCAAAATAGAGTGTAATGCTTTTGGGGCTCGTGCGTTTGCCTCTGTGAAATGACGAAAGGCAAAGTTATGACCAAAGACCCGATTTGCGGAATGACGGTGGATGAAACGAGGGCTCTCCGCGCCGAGCGCGGGGGAGAGACGTTTTACTTTTGCAGCGAGCACTGCCGGAAGAAATTCCTTTCGCAAGGCGCACTCGCCAAATCGGATGGCGATTGTTGCGGCGGCAAAAGCGAACATGCCGACCACGGCAGCCACGAACACGAGCACAG
>CAYXQJ010000166.1:0-3406 GCA_964467455.1 uncultured Hyphomicrobiales bacterium
CGACAAAGACGTGGCGCAAGCCGCGGACAAGATCGGTTTGCAGATGCCGAAGTGACAGACTTGACCACGCCTTAGGGCGTGTGTTCAATGCGGAAGCCGTTGTAGAATCTGTGGAAGGCTTAGGGAAAGGAATCTGAATGGAAGGAAATCCATACATCGTAGCGAGCGACGGGTTGCTCGCGCGGAGAAGCGGCGAATGGGCGAAGCGAAAGCATCACTACCTCCGGAATTACTGCGGCATCACAACCGTGTCGATGCGGAGCAAGTTCAAACTGGTATATCTGGATGTCATGGCCGGTCCGGGACTCTGCAAAATGGAAGACACCGGGGAAGAATTTCCGGGCTCACCGTTCGTTGCCCTCGACCATGATTTCTCGGAATACATTCTGATTGAAGAAGAACCAGGCCTGGTGGACGCGCTGAAAAAGCGAGTCGCAGTACATCCGAAAGCTCGCAAGGTGAAGATACTCGACGAAAGTTGGGTCAAAGTTGTGAATTCGGGCTGGCTGAAGTTCGACAGCTCGACCTTGGTCGTGGCTTTTGTTGACCCAACTGGTGTTTCGCAGATTCCAATCGCTGCGATGCGTAAGTTAGCCGCAAACCCAAAGATTGATTTGCTCGTCACAATTCAGCACCGCCTTGGCATCGTGTGGAACACGCCGCAATACCGAGAAGCAAAGAGCGGCCAAACGGCGCTAGATGAATTTCTCGGCGACCAAAGCTGGCACGCGTGGGACAACAAGGATGCAACCGAGTTCGGGCGTTTGGCCGTGGAGCACTTTTGCAGCAGTCTGGAGAAAGAAGGTTTCAGAAGCACACGGCACGTCTCCGTTCCAGAAAGCAATCCACTGTATCGCTTCACTTTGTTTAGCCGTCATCCGCGCGGCGAGGATTTCTGGCTGAAGATTCTCAAGACCGATGAAAAGGGTCAGCGGGAGCTGCTGTAAGGAAATTTAGGTTGGACCGTTTTTGTCCTGCCTTTCGTGCTAGACTTTGATTACAAAGAATCCGAGCAGATGAGCGACAAATCGAAAATCGAGTGGACTGACGCAACTTGGAATCCCGTTCGCGGATGCACTAAGGTTAGCCCCGGCTGCGTTCATTGCTACGCCGAGACGTTTGCGGAACGCTTTCGCGGCGTGCCCGGTCATCCCTTCGAGTTCGGCTTCGACTTGCGCATCGTTCCCGAGAAGCTTGGTGACCCGCTGCGCTGGGGAACATCGCGGATGATTTTCGTCAACTCGATGAGCGACCTTTTTCACAAGGATGTGCCAGATAACTACATCGTCTCGGTCGCCCGCGTGATGACCGCAGCGAATTGGCACACGTATCAAGTGCTCACAAAACGAGCCGACCGTCTGCAAAGTCTGCTCAAGACCAAGTTGCGATTTGCTGCCGAGCAAAATCATATCTGGTGGGGCGTGAGCGTCGAGAATCGTCAGCACGGTTTGCCACGTGTAGATTTGCTGCGCCAAGCTCCAGCCAAAGTTCGCTTCCTCTCGGTAGAGCCGCTCTTGGAACATCTCGGTCCGATCAAACTCAATGGCATCAACTGGGTCATTGTTGGCGGCGAAAGCGGTCCGGGCGCGCGTCCGATGGAGGCGGCTTGGGTTCGCAGCATTCGCGCTCAATGCCGGGCGGCAGGCGTCGCCTTCTTTTTCAAACAATGGGGTGGGGTCAGAAAATCCACAACCGGCAGATCTCTCGACGGTCGTACCTACAGTGAATTTCCGGAGCGAGTTCAAATTGAAGCGCCTGCTTTGGATGTTCGGCGCGAACAGTTAGAACGATTGGTAGCCGAACTCGTTTGACCGGCGCCAATTGTTCTCGGCACGACCGGAACAAGATTTCCGCTTGTCAGTCGGTAAATATGAGCGGTGGAGGGCCACCGCACTCCAAGACGCTGGCGCGCGGTTCAAGAGTTTCAGAGAGATCGGAGCATCTTGGGCTGTCCATCCTTCGCGGTAGTGGCTACGGAGGACGGACGCCAGCCCTCTGGCGCTTTCCCAACCGCCCGGCCCTTCGGCAGCACGCTTGCCAGCCCGCAGGGGCAGCGTTATCCTGCGAACATGAAATTAAACCTCACCGCCGTGTTTCTCCCGTTTCCCGATGGTTACGCTGCGTTTGTGGAGGAATTACCCGGCGCGAACACGCAAGGGGCGACGTTGGAGGAAGCCCGCGCAAATCTCGCCGAGGCGGTGGCAATGGTGCTGCAAGCCAATCGTGAACTGGCCGAGGAGGAGTTGCGGGGTCAGGAGGTCATCCGCGAAACTCTGGCGCTGACATGAAGCGGGTGGATTTGAAATCCGCCACACGGAACAGCACGGGTGCGAGTTTCTGCGCGAGGGCGGTAATCACACCATCTACGTCAACCGCGCGGCCAAGAAGGTTTCCGCCGTCCCGCGCCACCGCGAAATCATTGAGTTTACTGCCCGCAAGATTTGCAAGGACTTGGAAATCCCGCGTCCGTGAGGCTTGCTTCATGGCCAGCAAACCCACTTCCCGGAATCCACTGAAACGCGTCGCCACCAAGTTGCGCGAATTACACGAGCGGCATGAGGAGCGGCATCGGCCCAGCGGATTTGATTTCGCGCTGGAAACCCGGTAGGGCGCGTCACTCCGTGCGCGCCGTCGTGGTAAACCTGAGCGCGTCCGTTCCAAACGGCGGCTCGCAGAGGACTGCGAGCCCTACCAGCGCCGTCAGGCGCTGGCATCTTTGTAGTTCGTTCGCAGCCACAATCCCAAGCTCCGTAGGAGCGACCTCTTCCCTATGCCGCTCCTATCGGAGCTATCCAATTTAATCGGTCTGGTTCTACAAAGATTTCGCCCCCTGACGGGGCTTGAAAATCTGCGTGCCTCGGTCGGCAAATAACCGCCCGCCTCATCCCAACGGGGTAGGAATCATTCAGCCTAGGGTTGCGGTCCGAGCCGGACTGGCGAGGAACGCTACCCTAGGTCACCGTCCAGAATAATCCCAACCCCAACGGGGTTGTATCGTCGGCGCGCGTGCAATGATTCAACCCATTCAGGGTTGAGATTGTTTTTAACCACCACCCAGCGTAGCCGCTGGTGCGGCAACGTTGGGCTGAATGATGAAATCCCTTTGGGATTTTCCAATCAGTAGGAGCGCGGTCGGCCCGGCGGACAACCGCGCTCCATGACTCGCGTTATTAGCAGAAGATTTTCAGCGCCTTGCCGGTTTCGAGGAAACTCTTCAGGCTGGAGAGCACTTTCGGCCAACCTTGGGAAACTTTGCCCGCCATGGTCGAGCCGGCTGTGAACTTGTCATGCGTCACGGTCAGGCAGACCATGTCTTCAATCTTCTCAATCTCAAACGTGACGCGGGATTTGTCTTTGAGATCGTCCGGGTCGGCCCAGGTCAGGACGAGACGCTTGGGTGGAACAG
>CAYXQJ010000167.1:0-3374 GCA_964467455.1 uncultured Hyphomicrobiales bacterium
CATCTCTCAAATAGAATTTCCTCGACTTCATTCGAGAGTGTGTTGAAGTCATGTCGCTTCCATGATCGCAGCAGGGTCTGGAGCCAGTAGTGGTTTATGTTCCCCGGGAATACAGCGCCCATCATCGTGGCAAACCTTGCATTTATGAAACGTATCTTTCTGACGGCCGCAACTACCGTATTCGTTGCCCTCTCCAGTGCTGCTCAAGGCACGCTTAATTTCGCGAATTCTTCAACCGCCGCGGTGGTGTTTGCCCCCAATTGGCCCGACCCCGGATACCCTGTCACGGCGGTGGAGGGCTTCTATGTGCAATTATTTTGGGCGCCCTTTGGCACTACTGACCATTGGTTGTTTCAACCGGTTGGCGCGCAGGTTCAGGTGGGCGTGCCTGCGCCTGGAAGATTTGCCGGCGGGGTTCGCACCATTGAGGGTATCGCCCCGGGCGCAGTCATTAGTTGCTTTGTCGAGACCTTCCGCTTCAACGGAGTTTTCATTGATCGATATGGCTTTCAGGCGCGGACCATTTTCACGGTGGACACCGCCGATCCCGCCTTAGCCCAACCGGCACCCCTGATCACCGCCGGTTTGGATCCTTATACGGGCACCATCATCGTCCTGCCCGAACCCTCCTGTCTTGCCATCGCCGGTCTGGGCGCGACCTGGCTGCTATTCTTCCGCCGCCGCCAGTAATTGAATGCGACTCTGTTTTGTTCGTGGCTGCACTCGTGAGAGTGTGGCCAACTCCTGATCCCTGTCCCTCAACTCTTACCACGTTCAACCCTCAACCAATTTCGCCTCTCGACGTTTGACTGACACCTGCGTGGGCGCGTTGACCGGCTAACAAGTTACATTGAGACAGGCCGTCAATCTCCCTGGTGATAAGGCTGGTTTGACTGATAAAGCGACTTTCGTGCGGTGGCGGCCGCACTGAGTTCCTGCTCACCTTTTGCTGCGGCCAGCGTCGCAGCTTTCTCGGCGGCGCTCATGGCATCGGCAAATCTGCCCGCCTCAGCGTAAGCGGCGTCCAAAGTTCCCCAATACCGTGGTTCGGTCTTTCCGCTCAATTCGCACGCCTTTTCCGCCAGAGCAACCGCGCGCGGACCGTCCCGGAATTGTGGGTCTGGATGCGTGGCTAATAGCCAGGCCAATTCGTTGAGCGCGGCCAAATGAATTGGCTGCACCTCCAAACTGCGATCAAAAAGCTGGATCGCTTCAGCAGGTTGCTTTTGGAGCGCCCGGATGAGCCCCAGATAATAGTAGGCATCGGCGCTGGGCGTTTGAGCCACGATCGCTTCAAAGCAGGCCACCGCTGACTCCAGCCTTCCGAGTTGGGCCTGAATGCGTCCCAATCTTTCCAATACCTGCAGATTCGTTGGCACCAGCAGTTTCGCGACTTCCAGTCGTTCCGCCGCCACTTCGAGTTTTCCCTGCGCCACTAATTCCTGACTGGCCGCAAGCAACCGCGACACCAGTTCGGGCTCTTGCGTGACGGCCAGTTCCAGTTGCTGGCGCGCTGCATCGGAGTTGCCTTGTTGGGCCTGCACCATTGCGAGGTTCAAACGGGCTTCTACATTATCGGGCTGTTGTTCCAATACCGTCCGCAACTCGGCTTCGGCTGCCGGCCACTGCCCGGCCATTTTCAGGGCCAGGGCGAGGCCGAGTCGCGCTTCGAGATCCTCCGGTCTTCCCCACAATGCGCTCTGGAAGTGAATCCGGCTTTCGCTTGCCCGAAGTTGATCCAGATAGAGATTGCCAAGATTAACATGGGCTTCGCGCATCAGTGGATTTCGGCGGATGGCCTCCAAGTAATGCAACTCCGCTGCATTGTGGTCACCGCTGGTCCACAAGACGGTTCCGAGGTTGTTGTGAGCGAGCGCATAGTCCGGTCGCAATCGCAGAGCCTCCTGATAATGCGACTTGGCCCGTTCCATATCGCCTTGGCGCTGCGCGACCAATCCCAGACCGCAATGCGCGTCCGCGTGGCGGGGGTTTGCCGCCAACGCGGCTTCGTAATGTCGTCGGGCCGCCTCAAAATCTTGGCGTTGCAAATATTCGGTGGCCAGATTGGCATGCGCCGGAGCATTGTGATGGGTAACGGCGATGGCGTGTTGGAACAATGCGAAGCTGTTTTGCCAGTGGCGCAGTTGCAATCGCGCGGTGATGAGACAAGCGCCGCCCACGAGAATCGCGACCGGGACCAGCAGTATGCGGCCACACGCCCAACGCGAGCTTAACTCTGCGCTCAACCAAACTAGCGCGATGAACAGGCCGATCAGCGGCACATAGGTGTAACGATCCGCCATCGCCTGGGCGCCGACTTGAACAATGCCGATAACTGGAAGCAGCGTGATCAAATACCAAAGCCAGCCGATGGTCGCATAGGGCGCACGGGCTCTTTTGCGGATCACGACAATGGTGATGAACGCCAGCAGGATGGCGACAGCAACAATAATCCAAAACGGCCATTGCTCCGATGCGGGATAACGGGTTTCCGGGTGCGGATAAAAGACGGCCAAATCGCTTGGCCAGAATGTTTTTCCAAGGTATTTCAGGTAGGATGCCACAGCATTTTCCAGTCGGTCTGCCAATGGCAAATTATCGATGGTTGAAACAGCCTGTCCCCCTTGCTGGGCAACTACGGTGATGATGCTGGAAAGGATCGCTAACCCGCAGAATGGCAGCTTTTCGCGGATCAGTTTGGAGTTGTTGTCCCAGAGAGCGCGTAAGTTTGATCCCGAAGGCCATTCCATTCGCTTCAAAGGCCAGAAATCGAGCAACAACAGGACAGCGGGCCACGTCACGAGCATGGGTTTGCTCATCAACCCGAACGCGAATAGTACCAGGGCCGCCGCATACCAGCCGCGGCGCGACGGCTTCACTCGACCGGTATCGCCACTCGAATGAGGCAAGGTAGTGGATTGGGCGTATTGTGCGTAGGCAAAGAGCGTCAAAAGTCCAAATAGCGTGCTCAAGGTATCCTTGCGTTCGGAGATCCAGGCCACGCTTTCAACGTGTAACGGATGCCAGGCGAACAATGCAGCCACTAACGCGCTGCGCCATATCGCGCCCGTTAGGTGATGGAGGAGCAAGAGCAGCAGCATCGCGTTTACGCAATGCCAGCCTACATTCATCAAGTGATGTCCGGCGGGATTCAGTCCAAACAGCGAGACATCCAGCATGTGCGATAGCCATGTCAGCGGATGCCAGTTGGCCGCGTGACCCGAGGTGAACGCCCATTCAACTCCTCTCAGCGTTAGTCCCGCCCGCACCTCCGGATTTTCTGTCACGTATTCGGGGTCATCAAAATTGACAAAATCGTGCTGCCGCGTCGGCCAGTACAAGGCCACCGTGATCAAGGCCAGCGTTGCACAGAG
>CAYXQJ010000168.1:0-3355 GCA_964467455.1 uncultured Hyphomicrobiales bacterium
TTCTTGGCGAAACCGAGGGTCCGACCCTTTCTTCTGGACTTTTTGACCTACTGTTCGGACCCAAAACAGGTATCGGAGAAGGCTGAAAGTATGAGCATTCCAGAGGGCCTGGGGAGGGCTTTTCCAAACCCCAGAAGACTTCATTGCTAAGATAAGCTTATCTAGGCAAAGTCCGGGGTCCAAAGTTACCAGATAAAATTCTTCAGGGCAAATTTCGCGATTTCTTCTGGAAAATCACTATTTTTGCAATTTCATGGTTATTTTTATGGGATTTTCCTACGGCGTTTTGGTGCACCCTGGGACTCAGGGTGACCATGAGGGAATGCTTTCATCAGTAGGTACTTGGTAATAACCAAGTACCTACTTCTGAAAAATACCAGTTTCCATATAGACGCCGAATTTGGTTTTTTTCCGGGAGACCAACTTTTACTTCTGAACCAGAAGGACTTTCGCGTTAGCCGCGCCTGCGCGGCCCTGGGCCAGTTTTGGTCCCTGAGTCGATTGCAATGGTTGCCAAGACCACTGCAGACCATACTAAAGAGAAATCGGCCATTTTAAGCAAATTTCTATGTTAATTTCGCCATTGAAATGTCAAAATTTCTAAGTGCTGGTTCTCCACAAGGAGTCGACTCCGGAGCCTACAAAAATCAGTTCTGGGGACTAGAGGGCCTAAGCTCTGGTTTGGTATGGAAATCAGGCTTGCTGCACTAGTACTTCTGGATTTGGATTTTTTGTTTTCAGGGCAATTCGACCTCCAAACTTCGGGGCCTGGGGTTCGGCCGACCTCCGGATTGGATTAAATTTATTTAAGAAAATGTTCGGAAATCTGGGATGAAGTTCAGGATGGCTGCCGCGGCAGCCAGCAGACCCTCGGGTTCAACAGGTTGTGTCCCTGAGTCCTCCAAAATGCACTATTTTCCACCTGAAAAGGACTTCGTCGGCCAAAATAAATTTTTGAAATTTCGGCCATTTTTAAAGATAGCCCAAAAATCTGTTCTGAAGTGGTTTTCGGACCTAAAACTTAGAAGCAATCAAATGAGTTCTTTGGGCTATCCTAGAAGAGGTTCTGAACTTTGAAAACCCTTAAATAAGTTCTCTTTTTAGGACATCATAGGGGAGGAGATCGACCAAAAGGACCGAAAATGTCACCGAAAAGACTTAGGCATTTTCAGAAAATGGTGATTTGGTCGATACCTCCTCTGCTGAAAGTGGGTTAGTTTTTGGAAGCACCTGACCTTACCTGACTCTCAGACCGGGTTGAATCTGGGCTCTGAAGCCTTCCCAGAGAGAAAATAAATTTTGACCTTGAAGAAACTTAATTATTAATTAGGAAATTTATCAATCTGGCCTGAGCTCAGGAGACCAAGAAGCGATTGTGCATTCAAGGGGAGACAAGAATCGGTGGTCCCAAGCCCTAGGGAAGTTTTCTACTTGATTACATCATTGTATTAGAACGACTTGATCAGATACAAAAGTCCTTGACTTCAGCTGTCAGAACCTTTTCTTCTGAAGTGAAATCGGAAAGTGGAGTCCTTCTTAGGAAGGTATAGATTTCAAACGAAGAGTTGATTTTGAGGCCTTCGGAGACACAGGCTACGAGTTGCTCATGCTAGCAATGAAAGCTAAAGCCTTCCTTTGCTCTAGACTGCTTATCTTCAAGGAGTTCATTTAGTAAATTAAACTTTTAAACTTAAGTTAAATTAGACTTGGTTAAGTTATTTAAGGAAAAGCTCAGTTCGAGCCGAATATGTCCTTGGAAGCTCAGGAGAAGGCTTGGTCAGAGGACTCCCGTGGTCAACTAACAGAGCCCAGCTTGGAACAATGATGGGCAAGTCGATCCTGGATCAGACTTTACGAAAACTTCGGAAAACTCAAGACTGAACTTAGACTTCTTTAATCAAAAACGGCCTTGGGAAATTATAGTAAGTGGACTATAAGGTGAAATTTTCAAGTGGTCTAAGCACCCAAGTACCACTGAAGAGGATGCTAGCCTCGATGAGTCTGACTCAAACCAAGGTTCGTTAGAAAGTTCTGGACTTGGGAGAGCACATGCCAGTGAGGTACCAAGGTTCAAAGTCGAAGTTAACTTTTCGTCTGCAAATTAATCAAAAATTTAGACAAGAAGTTCTCAGTGACAGGATCGAGGTCAAGGTCAAGTGGTGTCATTAAAGTTCTGTTCTCCAGAGTTAGCCTACCTGGGGACCTCAAAGAGCACTAGTTCATTCCACTTCTCCCACTTGACCCTGTGGAGAATTCAAGAGAAACCTAATTAGGAAAATTTTAGGTAAGTCTGACTTTGTGTTTTGATCGATGAAGATTGGGACAGCGGTCCCCCGGCTGCTGCCGGGTGACCCCCAGGCCACACCCCAGACTTAGCCAAACCCGGAAACCCCAGGGGGACGCGAAAGCCACTTGCAACTTTTGGCCTATATATATGGGACAACAGAAGTAAAAATCGTACAAGCAAGAGAAAACAGAAGCCGAAAGAGCTCGACTCTAGTAGGTTTCTCAGACTCAAGCTCTACGATCCAACCAGACTATATTAGAAAACGTCTGAACAAGGACTTCTCGTTGCGCTCATGCAAAACCGTCTCTATTATGACACTTGGTTGTCGTGATGCCGAGAGACAGCCGAAAGCCTAGCTTTCTGCACAGAAAGAGTTGTTGTATCCTTATCCGAGTGATATTGGATGTCGATAGCTTGAGCGCAGGTCCTCGTTTGGGGGAGTTGTGAAACTCTCTTCCACTCGAGCCTGCTCCACAGTGGCGCATGTGAGAACTGACTCGAGGTCTTCCTCAAGTCTGTTGATCGTGAACCATTAGTGGGTTGCAAGTAATACTGGAGCAGACAAGTCGCCGCTCGAAGCGCCTCACTGCAGGTGCCGACAGCTGCGATGAGTCGACTGACAACAGTCCGGATAAACCTTACAAGCCTGAAGACGCAGCTGCTTGCGGCCGCGTCGGACGGAATGTAGTTAACTGGTTGATCCTGCCAGTAGCATATGCTTTCCTCCTGGAGATTAAGCCATGCAAGTCTAAGTATAAGTCATATACGGCGAAACTGCGAACGGCTCATTAAAACAGTTATAATTTATTTGATAATGTTCTTATATGGATAACCATTTTGGGAAACTATGGCTAATACATGCTTAAAGACCTTCGGGTTGTATTTATTAGTTTTGGCCGATCTTAGATCGTGATGAGTCATAATAACTGATCGAAGCGCATTTGTATGTGCTAAATCTTTCAAGTATCTGCCCTATCAGATTGTTGGTAGTGTATTGGACTACCAAGTCGATCACGGGTAACGGAGAATTAGGGTTCGATTCCGGAGAGGGAGCCTGAGAAACGGCTA
>CAYXQJ010000169.1:0-3342 GCA_964467455.1 uncultured Hyphomicrobiales bacterium
CCGCGAGCTCGCCCGCGCGGAACGTGCAGCAGAACACGACGCGTTTCGCGCTCTGTGCGATGTTCACGAAGCCGCCGACGCCGGCGAATCGCCCGGCAAACGTGCTCACGTTCACGCTGCCGTCCGCCCCCACCTCGACCGCACCGAGAATGGCGAGGTCGAGTCCGCCACCATCATAGAAATCGAACTGCGACGGCTGGTCGATGATGGCCTCGGGAAAGCGGCTGCACCCGAAATCGAGCCCCGAGGCCGGGCGCCCGCCGATCGGGCCGCTCTCCACCGTGAGCGTGAACTCCTCCAGCCGCCCCTGCTCCGCCGCCACGGCGGCGACCGTCTCCGGCAAACCGATACCGAGATTCACGATGTCGCCGCGACGGATCTCCGCGAGCGCGCGCCGCCCGATGATGGCGCGCTCGGAAAACGCCAGCGGCTCGGCGATGTCGTGCGCGCCGTTCGCGGTCACGTAGTCGGCGTTGAAGGCCGCCCCAAACGTCTGCGCGTGCTCCCCGGGCGCGGCGACCACGACGTAATCGACCAGCATGCCGGGCACGCGCACCTGCTTCGGATCGGCGATGCGATCCACCACGCGTTCGACCTGCGCGATGACGATGCCGCCGTGATTCCGCGCGGCCTGCGCAATCGGCAGCACCTCGCCGATCAGGGCCTCGCGGTCCATCGCGAGATTGCCCCGCCGGTCCGCGCACGTGGCGCGGATGAGACCCACGTGGACGGGAAAACTCCGGTAGCGCAGCCACGGTTCGCCATCGAGGATCAGGCGCTCGACCAGCGGCTCGACCGTCCGCGCGTTCAGGCGGCCGCCGTCGAGTTCCGGATCGATGAACGTGTTCAATCCCACCTGCGTGATGAGCCCGGGCCGGCGTGCGGCGATCTCGCGAAACAGGCCGCAGACCACACCCTGCGGGAAATTGTACGCCTCAATCTCGTTGTTCAGCGCCAGCTGGCCGAGTTTCGGGGCGAGGTTCCAGTGGCCGCCGATCACGCGCTTCACGAGCCCGCGATGGGCGAGGTGGTTGAGCCCGCGTTCGCCGCGGTCCCCCTGCCCCGCGGCGTACACGAGCGTGAGCTCGCGCGGCGAACCTTTCGCGCGGAAACGCCGTTCGAGCGCGGCCGTCAGGCCCTCGGGATGGCCCGCCCCGACGAACCCGCCGACCGCCACCGTGGCGCCATCGGGAATGGCGCCGACGGCCTCGTCCGCCGTCGCGATCCGCGCCGCGCCCCTCATCCGCGCCAGCCTCCGTTGACCTCCAGGGTCTGCCCGGTGACATAACCCGCCAGCGGCGAGCAGAGGAAGAGCACGACATTCGCGACCTCCTGCGGCGCACCGAGCCGCGCGAGGGGAATCTGCTTCAGCATTTCCGCCCGCACGGCTTCGGGGATCGTCGCCGCCATCGCGGTCTCGATCACGCCGGGCGCGATCGCATTGGCGCGAATGCCGCGCCGGGCGCCCTCGCGGCTGAGCACGCGCATCATCGCCTGCACGCCGGCCTTCGCCGCGGCGTAGTTGGCCTGGCCGTAGAAACCCTGGAGGGCCGCGATGCTGCCCAGGCTCACGATCGCGCCGCCGTCGCGCATGATCTCGAGGCCGAACTTGCAGCAGTGAAAGACGCCGGAGAGGTTCACGTCGACGACCGCTTTCCATTCGTCGAGCGACATCTTCGCGATCGTGCGGTCGCGGATGATGGCGGCGTTGTTCACGAGAAAATCGATGCCGCCGCACTGGCGTTGCAGCGTCGCCATCATCGTCCGGACGGCCACCGCGTCAGCGACGTCCGCCGCGACCACGAGCGCACTGCCGGCCCGCACGGCATTCAATTCGGCCGCAAGCGTCTCGGCATCCTGCCGCGTCGAACCGACATCCGGATGATTGAGCGCCACGGTGGCGCCCGCGCGGTGGAACGTGCGGGCGATCTGCGCGCCGATGCCCTGCGAGGCACCGGTGACGAGCGCGACCCGGGAGGAGAGATCGATCGCGACGCTCATGCGGGAAGGGAGGATGGGCGCGGGCGCGCGACAGGCAGGGGAAGGGTCATGGGAGCCTGATCACGCAAGCGCGGCGGCGCGGTCAGGTCAAGGGACGGGCCGGCGGGAAAAGGAACCATTCCCCGCGGGCTCTCGAACGGGGGCGACCGAAGTGGACTTCACAGAAGGTCACGAAGGTGACCGACGCGGCCTGCGCCTCGCCCCCTCAACCTCCACCCGCCCCGCGTCCTCCCGCAAATCCCTGCCGCCATCCGTCTCCGCGCTCACCGGCCGAACGGGCTCGCGTCCTGTTTCGGCCGGACCTAAATCACCCCCAACCCCTCCCCCGCCCGCATGACGCCCACGCCTCTGACCGTGCAAGTCCGACTCCGCTTCGGACTCACGCTGGCCCTCTGCCTTGGTTCCACCCTGCCGGCCGCTTCCGCGCCGGCCGCCTGGCCGCAGTTTCGCGGCGCCCTCGGCGCCGGGGTCGCGACCGATTCACGCCCCCCGGTGAAGATCGGTCCGGATGAAAACGTGCGCTGGCGCGTCGAGGTGCCGTGGTCGCCGTCGTCGCCCTGCGTGTGGGGCGAGCGAATCTTTCTCACCACGTTCCATGACGGCCAACTCGAGGTGCGCTGCCACGACACGAAGGACGGCAGCCTGCGCTGGGCGAAGGCGATCAAGGCCGAACAGGTCGAGGAACACCACCGTTCCGACGGCAGCCCGGCCGCGTCGACGCCCGCGACGGATGGTCGCCGCGTCGTCAGCTACTTCGGTTCCTTCGGCCTGATCTGCCACGACTTCGAAGGGAAAGAGCTGTGGCGCCACCCGCTGCCGGTCGCGGAGAGCGGCGGCAAGTTCGGCTCCGGCACCTCGCCGATCATCGTCGGACGCCACGTGCTGCTGAACCGTGACCAGCATCAGTATTCCTCGCTGCTGGCGGTCGACGTGGAGACCGGCCGCACGCTCTGGGAAACGCCGCGGCCGGATGCCGCCGGCAGTTTCGGCACGCCCGCTCTCTGGCGCAACGAAGGCGAGGACCAGATCGTGCTCGCCGGCACGGCGCGGTTGAGGGGCTACGCGCTGCAGACCGGCGCGGAGCGCTGGGTGGTCGACGGGGTCACGGGCATGGTGTGCACCACCCCGGTCGTCGGCGACGGACTGCTCTATTTCGCCGCGTGGTCACCCGGCCAGGCGGATTCCCCGCGGCCGGCATGGGAGGATTTCGTGAAACGCAACGACAAGAACGGTGACGGCGTCGTGCACCTGGAGGAGTTGGAGCCCAACCGTCGCGACTACATGCGCGGCATGGATCGCACGCGCGACGGCAAGTTCACCCGCGAGGACTGGAACCTGCTC
>CAYXQJ010000170.1:0-3332 GCA_964467455.1 uncultured Hyphomicrobiales bacterium
TGGCGAACGGCGCGACCAGCACCACAGCCCAGCGCTTTGCCCAGTACGTGCTCATTCCCCCACCTCGATGCGATACGGCTGCGCGGTGGGGGCGCGGTCCGGGCGGCACATCGGCCGGCGGGGCTTGGCGTCGTCGATCGGATCGCCGCTCCAGCCGTGGGCGTGCTGCCCGGCGCAGTGCGGGCAGGCGGCCACCAGCGCCAGCGTGCCGCAGGGGGAGAGGGTGGCTGACAACCTTTCCACCCCGTTGTCATGGGTGGTTGTCATCGCGAAACCCTTACGGCTGTAGGGCTATGACAACCATGACAACCTATGACATCTAAAATGATAAAAGCCATACGCACACAGGCGCCACAGTAACTAAGGGTCGGAGGGGTTGTCATCGATGTCATTCCTAGCGTTTTCAACCGCTTAAGGTTGTCACTGAGGTTGTCATGAGGTTGTCATTTCAGGGGCTTAGGTTGTCATCGGCCGCCTGTCCGGCGCTTCCCACCATCGCCCGCTTGCGTCTCGCCTCGCTCGCCACCCCATGCGCATCAGGATGTTCGTCACCCGCATCTGTGCCGCCCGGTTCTGCTGCGCCGTGGGCATCTCGATTGCGTGCGTCAGGATCTGCGGGGCCGTGATCTTGGTCAGGGGGATATCGCCGGAGACGTAGGCCGCGATCTTCTGGTGCCACGGGTCTTCGACCATGCGGTCTTCCTGCGACGCCTGCGCCTCGTCACGTGCGTCCTGATCGTCAATCCAGTGCGTCTCGCCGGCAGCCTCTCGTTGCGCGGCCTCGGCCCATAGCTGGTCGCGGTTGGCGACGACCCATGCGGCGTCCGCCTTGGTGCAGTCGAATGGCCAGAAGCGGCGGTTGCCGGTGGCGTCGCGCAACCATTCCTCGGCATTCGTCGTGCCGACCAGAATCCCTTGCCGCGGCACCTCGATGACCTGCCTGCCGTATGGCGGACGGTAACGGTCCACGGGCCTCGTGATGAACGCCTTGACCGCCTCGGCTTCGCTGGCGAGCAACTGTGTCAGTTCGGCCATTTCGAGGAACCACACGCCGCGCAGGGCCATGGCGGCGTCCTTGTCGGACAGGTTGTCCGGCAGGTCGTCGCTGAACCACTCGAGGCCGCAGAGCGCGGCCCATGTGCGGGACTTGCCGATCCCCTGCCCGCCCTGGGCCACCGGGACGTGGTCGAACTTCACGCCGGGCCGGCGAACGCGCCGGACGGCGGCGATCAGGGTCTTGGCCGAGACGGCGACCGTGAACGGGTTGATCTCGGCTCCGAACGCCATGTGCAGCCAGGTGTCGATGCGCGGGACGCCATCCCAGAGCAGCCCGTCGAGATATGTCCGCACCGGATGGAAACGGTTGCGCGCGGCCTCCGCCTCCATGGCATCCTCGATGACCTCGCGCCGCAGCTTGGGGCAGTGGGCGCGCTGGACGTAGGCGGCGACGTTGGCAACGTCTGCACGAACCCACGCGCGGGGATATGGGCCGGGCGCAAGGCCATCGCCGGGGTTGGCCCGCGGCGGCGGGGCGACGAGGTAGGACTGATCGCGGAACTCGTCGAAGGCGAGGATGCCGGCGAGCGTCGGATCGAGCGCCATGACCAGCATCGCGTTCGCGAGCGTGGGCAACGGCCGGCCCTTGTCATCGTTGTCGATGCGCTTTTTCAGTTCTGCCAGGCTGCCACCTTCGTGCACTCGGAATGCGGCGCTCATGCGCGCCTCCATTCCAGCGGTCGGCGCTCGCCTGCGTTGAGGCCGGACCTGACGGTTGACCGCGCCTCTGAGCTGGACTGCCCGGCTGCGACCCCGGCGGCGATGAGTTCGCGCTCGGCCGTGCTGCGGTCCAGCGCCCCCGCGCCGACGAACCCGCCAACAAACACGGCGCGACGGTGCAGGGTCTCGTTGCGCTGGCCGTGCGGGGCGCCGGCGGTGATGCCGAACGTGCGCATCAGCGCCCGTATTGCCGCGTCCACCGTGGGCACGACGGGGCGCTCGGGAGCCGCCGGCTTGGGCGGCGGAGCGAGCAGCGTCAGCAACCAGTCCGGGGCCGCCGGAGGCGGCAGTTCCCACGGCGCCACGACCCATCGGTAGGGCTGATCCCGCTTGTTCCGGGATGGCGAGACGGTAAAGGCGATGCGATCCGCGCATGTGTCCAGCCCTGCGGCAGGCTTGCCAGATCCACGCATCATCGGCCGCCTGTCGTCGCGGAAGACGAGCAGGTGCCCGCCCGACCCGGAGCGGCCGTGTGGGCGTGGCGGGATGGCCCCGTGCAGGTCGCAGAGGTCGCGAAGGGCGGCGATGCCGTTGGCGGTGTGGTCTGGACCGGGGGCGTCAACGTCCAACGCCCACACACCGGACCCGGCCGGGATGACCTTCCAGCAGCACCCGGGGTGTTCGCGGTGCCACACGGCGAGTTGGTCGAGGTTGTTGGTGGCGGCGTCGATGTAGCCGGGGAACAGGCCCTTCTTGGTGCGGGTGGCTGGAACGCAGCGCCACCCCATCTCGGCCAAGCGGCGGATGTCAGGGTGCAGGTCCATCACAGCACCCCTGCCTTGACGGCGATGATCTTGAGCCACCGGGTTTGCGCCGGCGTGTAGGAGCCTCGCCGCCCGAGCATGTCGCGCAGAAACTCGCCTTCCTTGGCGTCGGGTGCGTAGCTGGACGAGAGGATGGAGAGCACGAGCGCGCGGCCGCCAGGTGAAGCAGCCGGCCGGTCAACGAACACGATCTTCGGTTCGGCGGCGACGGGGTTGATGACCTCGTCCCACGTCAGCCCGGCGGCCTTCACCAGCTTGTGCGCCATGCGCGCTGCGGCCGTGGCCTCGCCATCGTGATCGGATCCGACCATGCCGAGGAACTTCGCCAACTTGGTGCGATCAAGATGGGCCATCAGGTGCCCGCACTGCTAGTGAAGCTCACATCCGAACCGCAATCAGAAAATCGCGGAAACGTAGAGATGCGGCCACTTTCGTAGTTCTGCGTACTCGCCACCAGCAGCAGCGCCGCGTCGGCGGCGTGATCGCTGGTCAGGTCGAAGCCGAGCGCCCGCGCCTTGGCGACGCGATCCTTGTCGCTGTGCCCCCGCGCCTTGCCGAACACGCGCTTGCGAACCTGATCGGCGGTCAGCTCGTGGCGGGGAACGTCGTGCATCCAGGCCACCGCGTGGGCTGCCCGAGCGATTGCCGCCGTGAAGTCCGCATTGCGGATTGCCCGGGCGAAGATGGGGCGCTCGACGACGAGGAACACGGGCCGGTTCGTGGTGAACTCATCGGCCAGCCAGCGCATGAAGACGGCGACCGCCTCGCCCTCGTCCATGTAGGAGCGCAGGT
>CAYXQJ010000171.1:0-1877 GCA_964467455.1 uncultured Hyphomicrobiales bacterium
TCCTTGCGGTAGCCGCCGAGGAACGTGAGCCGGTCCTTGAAGGCCGTCGCCTGCCAGTTGAGATAACCCGAGTGCTGCTTGTCCTTGTAGCCGTCGAGCGCGTTGCGGTCCGTCTGGTGATAGACGCTCACATCGGGATAGATTTCCGCACCGGGGTCGAAGTTGGAGTAGATCTGCCGGACGGGCTTGATCGCTCCATTACGGTCATAGATCACCTGGTTCACGGGCACGTTGCCGTGATTGTAGATATTCACGTTCGTGCCCCGGTAGTCGGGGTTCGACGTCGTGTTGCGCGCGCCCGGCAGAAAGGCCCACTGGGCGTCCGTGAACAACTGTCCGCCGAGGTACTGCTGGTACGGGGTGATCCGCTGGAAGCCGGCGAGCAGCTTGTTCTTCACACCGAAGATATCGAGCTTGAAGACCGCATCGACGTTGTGCGTCTGCGCATACCGGTAGTAGCCGGAGAGGTTGCCCGTGCCGACGTTCCAATGCACGCCGTCGGCGTACGGCGTCGTGATGGCGCCACCCTGGCCGACGGAATAGTTCTCGGATTTCTCCTTGAAGTAGTTGTAGCGAACGTCGAGCCAGCTGAACGGACTTATGTCGGCCGTGATCGAGAAGTTCTCGATCTCGTTTTTGAAGTTCGCGCCGCGGCTGGTGTAGTTGAACGCCTCGTCTTTGACGAAGCGGCCCGCCGCATCCGTGATGTACGCACCGCGCTCGACCCGGGTGTACGCCGGCAGGGCCCAGTCGCCCGTGGCGATACGCTTGTTGTTGATGTAGGTCGCGTACGCCAGCGTGGGCGTGGTCGTGCTCTGGACGACGTTTGCCGTCAGGCCGTTGCCGGCGTTGGCGACGATCGTGTTGGCGAGCGTCGCGGTCGACGAACCATACTGGCCCGTCAGCGCGGCGTTCTTCCAGCCCGCGAAGTCACTGTAGATCCAGTCGTAGTCGTTCCAGCTGAACTGCTCGCGCATGGCCTCGACCTCGGCGGTGATCTTCACCTTGCCGCTGTCGAACGGAACGAGCGCGAGCGACGGATTGACGCTGATGGCGCGGCGGTACTCGAAGCGGCGCTCACCCTGGGTGTCCTCCCAGGTGCTGACGACGCGCACGGCCGCCTTCTTGCCGAGGCCGGAGTTGTGGTCGAGGGTCACCTTCTGGCCGGAGTTGTCGTTGATCTGGGCGGAGACCGCGGTGGCGGTCCGGCCGAACTCGGGCAGTTTGCTGATATAGTTGATGACGCCGCCCGGATAGCCCTGGCCGAAGAACACGGCCGCGGGACCCTGCACGACCTCGACGCGGTCGATGTTCTCCGTGTTGTAGGAGGTGTAGCGGAACACGCCGTTCCGCATGATGCTGTTCACGACGAATCCGCGCAGCGTGAACGTGCCCTGCGGCGTGGCGGAGTTGGCGGGCACGCGCATCGCGAAGCGGGTGTCGCCGGAAGCCGCGGCCGAATAACGGAACAGGTCCGTTAGCGAGCGGGCGTTGGTATCGTCGATGAACTCGCGCGACAGCACCTGCACGTTCATCGGGATGTTCTGGATCTCCATCCCGATCTTGGTCGCGGTGAGCGAATTCGTCTTGAGGTAGCCGTAGTCACGATCCGTCCGCACCTCGAACGGGGTGAGCGTCTGCACCCCCTCGTCCGTCGTCAGGGCGGGTGTCGTGCCCGCGGTCGCGGGGGATGCCGGGCGGGCGGCGGGAGCCGTGGGGCCGCTGGCGGGTTGGATGGCCGGCGCAGTGACACCGCGGGCCTGGAACTCCGCGAGCTGCTGTCGCAGCCGGGCGTTTTCTTCCTGGAGCCGGCGGACGGTTTCCGCGTCCGTTTGCGCAGAGGCAAACGGGGCCGCGATCAGCGCCGCCAGCGTGGC
>CAYXQJ010000171.1:1977-3328 GCA_964467455.1 uncultured Hyphomicrobiales bacterium
AGGATGCGGTGCACCGGGAGCTTCAGCTCCGCCGCGCGCTCGACGAACGCCTTCACGCGGCGGCCGACCGCGCTGTAGTCGGGATCCGTGCTGATGACCGCCGCCACCTTGTGGCCCTGCTGCACCAGATACTCGGCCGCCATCCGGCCGTTCTCCTCGTTGTTGGGCTCGACGTAGTCGCCGGCGAACGAGGTCGAGCGCCGCGTCATGAACCACACGTGCGGCAGGGCGCCCAGCTTCGCGAGGCACTCGGGCACGGGTTCCATGCCCTGGATGATGAGCCCGTCGAGCTTTTCCGCGGCCAGCGCCGCCGGCAGCTGGTCGGGTGTATTCGAAAACAGGACACGCAGATCGACCCGGTACCGTGTATCCGTCGACTGGATCTGCAGCAGCTGGTCCTGAAACCAGTTCAGGCTGGGGTTGTTCGCCTTGGCGCCGACGAACCAGACGCCGATCCGGCGCTGTTCCGTGAGACGGGCCTTGGGTCCGCGGCGCCGGCTCAGCGGCGCGGGCACGTAATTGTGCTCCTCCATCACGGACCGGATCCGCGCCAGGCTGTCCGGCGCGACAATCTGCGGCTGGTTGATCGCGCGCGACACGGTCGCGGGCGACACCTTCGCTTTCTTCGCGATCTCGGTGATCAGCATGGGGCGGGGGTTCGCACTGAAATTTTCAGCAAACCGAATGAAATGAGTGCCGTACGGTCAAGCGCTATTCACTCGGTGGCTCAGGATCAGCTCCGTGGCGACTTCTGCAACGTGGCGGGAGCATCCTGCTCTCGTGTCCCGGAAAGACGGACCGTTCCTCTCGGCGGGCAGGATGCTCGCGCTATTCTGGCGGGCCGGCAGACTCAGCGCCGAAGCGCCCGCCGCCAGGCGCCGAGCAGCTCCCGGCGTTCGCGAACGACCTCGGGCCAGGCGTGCGGATCCGTGCTGACGTGGTAGCCGTGGCTCATCCCCATCTCGGGGCAGACCCAGAGTTCGCCGCCCGGGCGCGGCCCCGCGAGCCAGCAGGCGAAGAGATCCTCGACAAACGCGAGGTAGTCGCGGAACTCGGGCGTGAGGGCGCCGCGCCCGTTGGTCACCGGCACCTGGCAATGCTGGCTGTTGAACGGCCGGAGATGGAACATCTGCGAGGCCTGGATCAGTTTCGGCCACGCCAGCAGGCGGCGCGAGTAATCCGGCGGCAGCATGTGCTTCGAGACCGCGAAGTGCGAGTGATCCCAGGTCACCGGCATGAGCTCGCCGGTGGCCCGGCGGTAGCGCCGGGCGATCTCGTCGAACTTCTCCGGCGTCTCGGTCGCGGTGTCGCGGTGGGTCTCGATGTGCACGGCGAGGCCCAGCTTCCGCGC
>CAYXQJ010000172.1:0-3319 GCA_964467455.1 uncultured Hyphomicrobiales bacterium
CAAAGTATCCCGCCACGATGATTACGACGGCGGATCACGATGATCGCGTCGTGCCGGCGCACAGTTTCAAGTTCGCCGCCGCACTGCAAGCCGCGCAGGCCGGTCCCGCGCCAACCTTGATCCGCATTGACGTCAAAGCTGGTCATGGCGCAGGCAAGCCGACGGCGAAGATGATTGAAGAAGCGGCGGATCGGTGGGCTTTTCTGGTGAAGTCGCTGGAGATGAAGTCCGCAAAGTAAACGAGCAAGAACAGGATTAACGGGATTATGCAGGATTAAATTCTGTTCATTGGTTGAAACATGAAAACAGTCAGACATTGTTTGTTGTTGGCTCTTGGGCTATTCGCTGGTTGCGCGGGCTTTAATCATCCGAATCGCCAGGCTCAGATTGATGAATTTGCTGAAGGGTTGTCGCAGACGTTAAACTCAGTCCCAGAAAACTGGACAAGCGTTTACTTCTCCCACAATGAGGCTATTCAGCAAGTTAAGCTCAAGGTTTCCCAGAACTCGGACTTGGTTCTCAATTTGTTAACAAACGAAACAAAGACTTGGTATCCAGCAAAAGCTCAGTTCGCACTTATTTTGGCCGGAGAAACCGCGAGCGGTGTTGTGAAACCTCTGGCTGAAATGCTACGTGTTTCCGAACATGCAGCTACGGTTGCTGGTATTTTACCGTTTTGTGGAACGAACGGAATGTTGGCGCTCAGTGCCGGCTTGCAGTCCGAGGACGCTTACGTTCGCAGGGTTTGCGCATTGAGTTTGACGTGGCCGATTGAATCGCCCGCTGTTGATGGGGAATTTCAAATTCGCTATCGCAAAGTTATCCGACCATATCTTGATTTCTGGGTTCAGGCCTTACGCGATCCCGATGTCCGGGTTGCCCGCGCGGCAGCCAAGAGTATTGGCTATGCAACGACAGATGATTCGATTGTCGAGATGCTCGAAAAGCTCTCCAGGGATGATGGGATTGACGTGTCGGTGCGGAGGGCTGCTCGTAAGAGTGTTGACTTGATGCGGTCCAAACAGGGTGCTAGTCGGATCATGAAGGATTAAATCCTGTTCGACTTGTTAATCCTGTCTCAGAGGAAGTTTGAGCCTCCTCACGTCGGCTGCTACATTCCGGCTCGTCTGTCGTTTCAAAACGATCGAAACATGAAATCATTCAAACATCTGCTGCTCTGCATGGCTGTTGTCTCTGCTGCTCAATCCGCGTTGTCGCAAGTTCCTGAAAACCTCGTCGTCGAGGGTGTGCCGTCGCATTCGGCGGAACTGAAGGCGGAGGCGGGGCGGTATCTGGAATTCCGCGCGGCGGGGTTTAGCAGTTGGCATCCGACGAAACGCGAGATGCTCGTCAGCACACGCTTTGGCGATACGCCGCAGTTGCACGAAGTGAGGTTGCCCGGCGGCGCGCGGCGGCAAATGACTTTTTCATCCGAGCCGGTCGGGGGTGGCGCGTGGCAGCCGAAGCTGGGCCGTTACATCGTGTTCGCGCAGGACTCCGGCGGTGGCGAGTTTTATCAATACTACCGGCTCGATCCGGACACGGGGCGCATCACGTTGCTGACGGACGGCAAGTCGCGCAACGGCAGCGGGCGATTCTCCAAAGACGGCGAACTGTTCGCCTACACCTCGACACGACGCACCGGTCGCGACACCGATGTGTGGCTGATGAATCCCGCCGAGCCGAAGTCAGATCGGTTGCTGTGCGATTTGCCCGGCGGCGGCTGGCGCGTGAGCGATTGGTCGCACGATGGCGCGAAACTGCTGCTGCAGGAATTCATTTCAATCAACAAGAGTCGGCTTTACCTCGCCGATGCGAAGACGGGCGCGAAGGAGTTGCTGACGCCCGATGAAGAGTCGCCGGTTTCCTACGGCGAAGCGCAGTTCGCGAAGGATGGAAAATCCATCTTCATCACCACGGACAAGGATTCTGAATTTCAACGTCTCGCAAGACTCGATCTTGCCACGAAGAAACTCACGGTGCTGACGGGGGATTTGAATTGGGACGTGGACAGCTTTGACCTTTCGCCGGACGGGAAAACCATCGCGTTCATCACGAATGAGGACGGTGTTGGCAAGATTCATCTCATCGAAGCGAAGTCGGGCAAGCGATTGCGCGGGCTGGAATTACCACTGGGCATTCCCTCGGGCGTGACGTGGCATGAGAACGGACGCGACTTGGCGTTCAGCTTTAACTCCGCGAAGTCGCCGACGGATGCCTACTCTTGCGACGTAAAGACCGGAAAACTCGAACGCTGGACCGAGAGCGAGACGGGTGGGCTGAACACGGCGAGTTTCATCGAGCCAAAATTGATTCGCGTGAAAAGCTTCGATGGCTTGCAAGTATCGGGCTTTTTATATCGGCCGGATGCAAAGAAATTTCCCGGCAAACGCCCGATCATCGTGAACATCCACGGCGGGCCAGAAAGCCAGTCGCGTCCGATCTTTCAGGCGCGGAACAATTACTATTTGAACGAGCTGGGCGTGGCGATTCTGTTCCCGAATGTGCGCGGGTCGAGTGGTTATGGCAAAACATTCCTGACGCTCGACAACGGTTTCAAGCGTGCAGATTCAGTCAAAGACATCGGCGCGTTTCTGGATTCGATCGCTAAGGATGCGGGCTTGGATGCGGAGCGCATCGCGGTGATGGGCGGGAGTTACGGCGGTTACATGACGCTGGCGAGCCTGGTGCATTTCGGGGATCGGCTGCGTTGCGGCGTGGATGTGGTGGGCATCTCGAGCTTCATCACGTTCCTAAAGAACACCCAGGATTATCGGCGCGATCTACGGCGCGTGGAATACGGCGACGAACGCGATCCCGCGATGGCGGAACATCTCCAGCGCATCTCCCCGCTGACGAACGTGGACAAGATCCGCAAGCCGCTATTCGTGGTGCAGGGCAAGAACGACCCACGCGTGCCGGTGACCGAAGCCGAGCAGATGGTGAAAGCCATTCGCGAAAAAGGTGGCACGGTCTGGTATCTGATGGCGAAGGATGAGGGACACGGCTTTGGGAAGAAGCGCAACGTGGATTTTCAGTTCTTGAGCACGATCCAGTTTTTGCGGGAGCATTTGCTGAAATAATTGCCGCACGCAAAGGCTGCGGAGGACGCAAAGGTTTTTGGAGCGCCGAGCACCGCCTCGGCCAGGTTCTGCATTTTCACCGAGCCGAGGCGGTGCTCGGTGTTCCGGCTTGTCCGCATCCGATCAGGAAAGTGCAAAATAGGGTCAGCCTTGGGTAGCTGATGCGGAGCGAGTAGGCGCTTTATTGCCGATGATTCTCATCGGTAATGCGTCTGTGGAGTGCCAGTTCACCGGGC
>CAYXQJ010000173.1:0-3293 GCA_964467455.1 uncultured Hyphomicrobiales bacterium
ATGGGTGCGAGAATAAAGCATTCTATTAGTTGGGATCTGAGGGCCAACTCAACAACTCCCTCAGTAAATCCCCTCGATTTATTCCACACGTAGAGTGCTACACCTGCGACATTGCTGTTGCTCCGTGCACGCGGAGGCCCGCGCAACGCCCGCGAACAAGCGAAAAAACGACTTCTCCTTTTTTACTCTTGTCGACGAGCGTTTCGATGTGTCGGCCACTTCATCTTTTGAGAGCCAATAGGATTCTCCACATAGCAATACCCATTGGTCCATGGCTGACTCTCGTCATCGTACAGGTACGAGCAGTTCTTGCCTGGAGTGTAAATGGCGGTCGTGTCGTTGAGAACATCAATCTTGACGGCGCCACTCAAGACGCTTTCAGAGCACGTCCCATTCTTGTAGTGCCGAATCACAGGAATGCCCAAGCATTGGGTTGGGCTCAAAGCAAGGTAGGTGTGGACCTCGATCAGAAGACTGCCGCCGAGGGCCGCAAACAGAAGCAGAAGATGCAACCCCATAGGAAAGATGGTCATGCCCCCAGGCCCTACGGATAAAATAATATTGGACCGCTTCTGTTGGAAACCGTGCAGGTGGGGTTCCGACGCCTGCGCGGTGCTTCCTGTGGGTACCCTTGACCCTCGTGTGCGTGTGAGAGGGCCCGCTTTTCGCGGCGCCGCCATGGAGGTGAACGAGAAGGGGGAGTTAGCTTGTGGTTCGGGTCTGCCACCCTCCGCCGATCGTGCCCGCCCTCTCCCCCTCCCTTCTTAACGCCGTATGCGCAGGAGATGTCTCATTCACTTTGCTTTACTCGTCTGCGTCACTCTCCACTTCCTCAGCGTCGGCTACGCGCTGACGCTTGCGGTAGAGCTTGAGCTGGCTGGTCCACGACATCTGCCGCATCCGGCGGGGTCGTCCCGCGTCGGTGGTGCGGGCAACAGCAATGATCTCGCTGCCAACATCCCACATCTCGTTCACCTGATCGACTGTGGGATCGTCTCGCCACACTTTGCGCTGCTTGAGGGCCCTTGCAATCGGCCCCATGAGCGCTTGCATGTCAGAGAGACGCTTTCTCTGCTTCTGGTCCACGAAGTCACACGACTCAAAGCGGCGGTACGGGCCAACACGGGCCTCCTGGTCCCCGCGGCAATAGAGCTGGAAGAGATTTTGCGCAGAGAGCTTTGTGTTGAATGCGAAGTCCCGTGGCGCCCGCCGCACACGCCCGTCAACCAGCCACGTCTGCGGGGCGCCCGTGTTTTCGACCACTACTGGCTGAGGTGGCGGGGCCGCCTGAGGCAAAAGGGCCGCCTTCAACTCAGTCATCGCGCCTGCAAACATCTCCTCCAGTGCGCTCCTCGTAATTGACCCTTGGTCAAGCGCGCGTTTCTCGAACTCGGCGGCTATTGCCTCGCGCATTTTTCCTGGCAGCGCATCCACAGCGTTGTGGACAAGCCGCATCTGGGTCTGAATCGACACGTGCGGCGGGATGCCAGTTGGGGTGACTGTGTCCTTGTCAAACTGGAGGGCGACCCGACCTTGCAAAGATCGGACAATGCCCTGAGTGAATGGAACAGACTTGAAGAGCGGGTGGCTCTCAGGAAGCTCACGGAGGAACCAGTCAAAATGGTACACGAGCGACGCCAAGCATGGCACCAGCACAGGCAACATGGCGCGCGGCATATGAGGAAAGCACGACTCAGCTGCATGAAGCACAGTGGCATCAACTTGGTCAAAGTGCGGGAAAAGCGTGGCAAAAGAGGGGCTGTTGATGTCAAGCATCGCGACGATCCGGCCAATGAACTGGTCTGCTGCAGCCTCGTAGCGGACGTAGCACTTGTCCATGCCCGACTGCGCCCAACCACCGCGAACAAGAATGCTTGGCGTTGACGGCCCGCCAGTGGTCCCGCCCTGGCAGTATGAGCGACTGCCCTTGCGGTACGAATGGGCCGCGATATCCTCCGCCGTGATTTGAAGCGCGTCGAGCTTGGCCCTGAGCGCGGGGGTCTTCTCTAGAATGCGCCGGATTGCATCAACAAATCGCTCATGCTGACGGTTGCCCTCGAACACAAGCTCTGTCGCGTCTTTTGGATAGCCACACACTGAAAAGTACACAGCCAATGACGTGATGATGCAAGTTGCTGGGTTGAAAGGGTTGGCGTAGCAATGCTTGGGGTCGGTACGCTCGCCCTCCTGGTCGGCCTTGTGCTTAACTGTGTGGATCACCAGTGCGTCGCCGTCCCACGTCAGGTGCACAGCGCGAATTGCAGCAACATTACTGACGCGACACATGAGAGACCAGGCAAACACGGAGAACACCCACGCAAAGATGTCCTCGCCGCTCTTGAGCAACGCCAGCATCAACTCGCGGTACAGGTGTCCCGGGATGGCACACTTGCCCTCTTCCATCGGCACAATGCCCTGCACCTTCTGCTCAGCCCGCGTGCGCGCTGCTCCTTTCTGTACGTCTTTGATGCCGTCGTAGAAGCTCTTCGGAAACGTCTGCCCGTGGCGCTTCCACAGGTCAACGAGCGCGCTCTGTGAAGAACCAAAGGACGACTTGTGCGGGGCCGAGCCGTTCTTGCCCTTGAACTCGGCCATCCACTCGAGCACCACGTCCTTGGTAATCTCGGCAAACTGGAGCATGCCCGTGTCGTCCAGCCGCGCCTCGTCCACCTCAGCAACGCACTTGGTGACGTGCATGCGGCGCGTCGTGGCGCCCTTCCGCGGCCGCTTCAGGTCTGGAAGAGCAGCAAAATCGGCTCGAAAGCGCTCAACGAGCGCCGCAGGCCGCGTGGCAAGCAGGTAGGAGCAGAAGCGTGTGATGTAGCCCGCGTAGCTCCCGTCCGTCTTCTCCACGTGCTTCTTGGCCTTCATGTCCTTCACCCACTGCTGGCGCCCCGCCGTCCCGCCCTCGACCGCAGGCGCTGCCTCCTCCACTAGCGCAGCCCCTCCCACCAATGCAACATCGTCGGCCATTGCTTTTGAGCCCTTATCCGGAGAGTTGGAAATCACTCTCCAACAAACGCGTTTGCAGGGAAAAAAAAATCGGCCGTCCAGTCAAATCATTGCTCATTGATTTTGTCCAACAAAAAAATTTCGCCGCTTTTGTTGGAGACACAATTTCTTGGTGCAATACTCTCTCCAGCAGCCATTCCCCACGGCCCCGCACTCCTCTGCGCGCGCCAACGATTTGCCAACTCATGGCTCTGCTCCCACACGGCAAGCGAACGAAAGCGTGACATATACTTTTCGTTCCTGCCCACTTACCATTGGCGCGCTGTACGCGCCGACTATTG
>CAYXQJ010000174.1:0-3290 GCA_964467455.1 uncultured Hyphomicrobiales bacterium
ACGCGCGCGGCGTAAAGCGATTCGTCCTGCATGGACATGGCGAGCACCGGCAATCCGGGATGGACTGCCTGAATGTCTTTGAGAAGTTCCAAGCCGTCCTTGTCCGGCAACGTCATGTCCATGAGCACAAGATCGGGCTTCAGTTTCGGGATGGCTTCCATCGCCTCGCGCGCTGTGCCGGCTTCGCCGCAGACCATCAAGTCCTGTTCGCGGCTCAACAAATCGGCCTGGCCGCGTCGCATCAGTGGATGGTCGTCCACGAGCAGAATCTTTTTGAACTGCGGCGCTGGTTGGGTTCGATTTAGTTTTGCCATAGTTTTGGTTATTGAGATGGTTTTGTTCCCTCGACATCTGATTTTTCGACGGCGGATTTTGGCACGGAACAAATCACCTCGACGCCCGTGCCGGGTTGCGACTGCACGTTGAACCGTCCGCCAATCAATCTGGCCCGCTGTTCCATCGTGCGCAGACCAAGCCCGTGAGAATCCTGCTGCGGTGAGAATCCGATGCCGTTGTCGCGCACGCGCAACTTGATGCCGGCAGATTGTTGGGCCAGTTCAATCACGATTCTGGTCGCGCGACCGTGTTTGAGCGCATTGTGAACGGCTTCCTGCGCGATGCGATAGAGGTGGCTGGCGACGTTTTGGTCATGCACCAAAATTGCGTCAGCCGAGAACTCGGAGGCAATGCCATAACTGGCGGAAACACGTTCGGACAAACTGTCCAACGCCTGAACCAAGCCATCGGGCTGCGGCGGGACGGCGTAAAGTTCGTGGGACAGGTTGCGGGCTTGCGTGATGGCGGTGGCGAGTTCTTTGGAAAGTTGCGCGGCGATTTCGGCTTGGGGTGAGTTCACCGATTTCAAATCGCGTTGCAGACCATTCATCAGGAACAGCAATCCGCCGAGTTGCTGGCCCAGCCCGTCATGCAGTTCGCGCGCAATGCGCCCGCGCTCGCGTTCGGTCGCCGCCGAGAGTGCTTGCTCAAGTTGACGGCGCTCGGTTTCGCTTTCGCGCAGGGCCTCCTCCGCCCGCTTGCGCTCAGTGATGTCGGCGCGGATGGCAATGTATTGGTGGGGTTTGCCTTGTGCATCGAGGAACGGAACGATGGTGGTGTCCACCCAATAGAATGTCCCATCCTTGGCCTTGTTTTTGATTTCGCCCTTCCAAACGTGGCCCTGCGTGATCGTGTGCCACAAATCGCGCATGAACTCCTTGGGATGATGGCCGGAATTGATGATGCGGTGGTCCTGCCCCAAGAGTTCCTCGCGCGAATACTTCGAGATCGCGCAGAACTTGTCGTTGACGTAGGTGATCTTCCCCTGCGAATCGGTGATGGCGACGATGGCGTGCTCGTCGAGCGCAGCCTTTAGTTCAGCCACTTCGCGATAATGCTCGTCACTCTGTGTTAAGGCAGATTCCATCGCTGATGTTCGCTTCACTCCGTCACTATGACGGCTGATAATGATTGAATGCGCCGGGTCACTTCGGCGCGTTGAGTTTGGCGAGATACTTCGCCGGGTCTTTCTGGAAATCAGCGAGGCAGTCTTTGCAGCAGAGTTTGATTTCCTGCCCTTCGTGGACGAACACGTAGGGCTTCCCGTGCTCGAACGCTTCATCAGTGACGATGCACTTATCCAGCGGATACGGCTTCGACGCGGTCGCGCCGTGCGTATGACCGGAGTGGTCGTGATGGTCAGTGGAACAACTGGTGAACAGGAGCGTAGTCGCACCAGCAAGGAGAGCGAGGGCGAGGGTTTTGGCGATTGTATTCATAGTTTTTGATTTTCAGTTTGGTTTGCAGTGATTCACCGTCGTTGTGACGGCAAGAATTGTTGGGTTTGTCGGCTATTTCTTCTCGGTCAGCTTCATGCCGCACTTGGGGCAATCGCCAGGTTTGTCCTGCACGACTTCGGGGTGCATTGAGCAGGTGTATTTCGTGGCAGCCGCGCCGTGTTCGTGGCCGGGTTCTTCGCCGGCACTATGTTCGTGCTCGGCCTTCTTGCAGCCGGTTATGCCAATGGCGGCGATGCCGAGCGTCAGCGCCACGAGCGTCGGCAGTATCATTTTCTTGTGTTTCATGTTTATGGTCCTTTCGTTTTGTTTCGTGATTGGCTGTGTGGTTGCGGGTTGATCTGTGTGGGGCTGTTTCCCTTTCGCCCTAATGGTTGTGAGAATCGGAAGGCTCTTGGGAGTCGTGTTCGTGTGTTGGCACAGCAGGCGGCGCTGCGTCACCGCGAAATTCCGGATGGCTGGCCTGACCGCCCGCGCGTGAAATCCAACCGCCGATTCCCACGGAGGCAATCGCGGCGAGCAGGGTCACCAGAGTCAGGATGTTTGCGGCCTTTGGGCGCTTCGTTTGAACGACAAGCGCCGCGATACCCAGGGCCGCCGTCGCAAAGAATGCGTAGATAAACCGCTCCGCTCGCTCCATGTGGACCTTCAGCCATTGCTGAGATTCTGCGTCGAGTTGTGGATAGAGATGATCGTATCCGTGCTGCCCGTAGTAGAGAACGGGACACGCCGAAGCCGCGCAAACGACAATCAGGACGAGTCCGATATTACGCGCGGTTTTGCTTCGAGTGAACAATCCCGCCGCCAGCACCAATGCGCCCATAGTAAGCCCGTAAACCGGCAGCGGATTGAGGAGCACATGCACGTATTCGGCCTTAAGACCGAATAATCCCTCGGTGCTTCCGCCTTCCGTTTCGTGTGCAAAAGCGAGACTCGCTCCAAAGAGAGTCGCCAATATCGTTGCTGCAATTGATTTCATTTTCTGTGGGCGCAATGCGCCATGGATTCGGAAATGGATGGAACTGCTCCGTGTGCAAACACGGACGGACGGGAAGACTTGAATCAGCGCGCGTCGCGCGTTGGACTCAAGCCAAGGAAGGAAGGGGCGGAGCGTGACTGCGGAACGCCGGACCAAGACACACTTCGGGCGTGAAGATGAATTCGCGGTGTTGTGTTTGGCGGGAAATTGGTGCTTCGGGCTGAACAACCGTCAGCGCCTGGGCCAGCCAAAGAAAATTGAACGGGAGCAGCTTCCCAAAATCAGGCTTGGTAAGGACAGGCTGTTGGGCGGACGGGACGGCGGCTGCGAGCGAAGCGCAGCAGGAATGTTCGTCGCCGTCATTCTTGTCCGAATCGTGCGAGTGATGATCGGAATCTGCGGATGCAGGAGCAGCGTCGTGCTCATGTTGGGCTGCACCGTGTGCATGGTGTTCATCGTGACCGAACAAGGACTCCACCGAGCAGAAGCCGGACGCGGCGACCCAAACCAATAGCGAC
>CAYXQJ010000175.1:0-3231 GCA_964467455.1 uncultured Hyphomicrobiales bacterium
CCATTGGAAGCAGTGTCTCTTGACGCCACTTTTCATATCAGCGCATGGTTAGGCGACTCGTTGTGTGTCAGACTCTGGCGGCTTCCCATAATGGTGATGGTAGAGTGGTCAAAATCTCAGGGTCAATACTCGCTCTGACAAGTCTGCTGAACGTCGGCTCACCCTCTCGCTCATCAAAAATCCCAACTACGAAATCATCTGGCAGGCCGATCTGCACAAATGGGCCACTGCGGCTACGTGCATCGCGTGTGAGTCTGCGAGAAACACGAGCAAGAACCTGTGAGTGCTCTTCAATGGTAGCGTCCCAAACGGCGCTATCATGTCCGGCCAATGACTGAGAGAGCGTGTCATAGAGGGGAGACATCGCCTCAACCGCGCCATCAAGAATATCAAACTGCCAGGTGGGCGGAGACCACCTGCTGGCACTCTCAGCGCCGCACTCAGTGAAATAAGACTCGGTGTTCATAGCGAAGCAGGGAGTGCCAAACTTCGTGTAATCCACGTAACAGAGCCAGAAAGCTCCGGCGTAGAAGCGCTCGCTGGGGAAACTCGCAACCTGTGACACGATGGCCGATGCAGCGGAATCAAACCACCGTGACTCAATCTGCTGGAGAATGCTCATGCGCGTGGCTAGTCGCCTAACGACCAAGCTCAGCGACGTGCGCCGACAGCACGGGCCGAGCGGAAAGGAGACAATCAATGAATCCTGAAACTTTGAGCGGAGAGGCGGAGCGCACGTTCGCTGCAGCGCCCTGGTTAGGCTGCGGTTTTGGCGTCATCTCTGATCTCACTCTTGATCACCTTCCAAAGCTCCTTCCACTCGGCTTGCGCTTGAGCTCGATCTGTCGCTTTCAAACTATCAAGGCGCTGAACGGCTTCCAAATGGTGGAATATCCGTCTCTGCTCTGTTTCCGGCAGCTTCATGTTATTCAGCAATGCTGTGACCTTTTGCTTGAGCCACGCGACTTCATCGGCGTAGCTCTCTTCAGAGCCGATGCGATGCTGGAAAGCCGCAAGAAAAAGTGTGACCTCGGCAAGCGATGTCGCAATCAATCGCACTTCCATCTGCCGCTGCTCAACATCGTGGCGCGCCGACTCAACCTTGGCCATTTCGATCTTCAATTCGCGAAAACTCAATGAACCAATACGGTCATGAAACGCTATGAATAGGCTCGCCAAAGTAGTGATGCAGAGAATCAAAATGAAAGACGGCTCACCAATAACATCTGATGTCTTTAACTTGAGAGATCCAAACACGCCGAACAGCATAAAGATAATCGCCGCGATAATCTTCATGGTGGGCATACCTGTAATCGGCTTCATGTTTTTAGTGTCACCAATCGTGATGCTCGCAAACTGGATGCGCGCTCCACAGCCTAACGACCAAGCTCAGCCATGCCGGAACTGGAGCGCAAACTGCAACTGACAGCGCCAACCGGCATTGGCTGCAGCGATTTGTTAGGCTTGTCACTTATATGCATGAAGTCTCAATCCGGTCGCGACGTCTTCAAGCTCAAACTTCCCAATCTGGTGAATCTCACACTGGATCGCCGAAACGTTTTGTTCACAAATCCGCGTGCCGGCTTTCTTGTTGTCCCTGTCCACAAAGTCCTCATATCGGTGTGGAAACTCGAGCCATTCAATCTCGCGATAAAGCGTAGGCTCGAGAAAGAACGGCTTGAAGTCGGAAGTTGCCAATGTGGTCTGGTGCACCACATCGGAATGGATCAATTTGTAACTAACGTGAATGCCCCCTGTGAAGATGTCGGTAAGGCGTTCGACAAGGCGCTCCCACTTTGAATCGTTCATCAGAGAAACGGTGAATCGAGTCGAAATCAAGCGATCGAGCTCGTGCTCCGTGGGTGACTGCACACTTGGTTTCATGGCGCGACAAGCCTAACTTGTATGTAATCGGAAAGATTTCCTTGATATTGGATAATAGGCGGGTAACAAGGAAATCGGTTTCCCTGACTTTTTGCCAGTCATAGGGTGACGTTATGTCCGAGGCTCCAGCCAGTCAATCGCCAAAGTTGCCCGCCCAGATGCCGGCGCGGGGCGTCTCGGCCTGAGGCGGGAATTGCCCGCCGGGCCGGTGGGGTTTCCTTCAGAGGAAGGGGCATTTAGCCCGGGCCGGGAGCGACTCCCATCGGAGCTTTGGTGATTTACACCGGCGTGATGGGAATTCACATGAGAGCGTTGGGAACTCCCACCAAGGCTTTGTTAATTTACATGGGCGCAATGTGAATTCCCATCGGGCTGGTGGGAACTCCCAACCGAGCAATGTGAATTTACATCGGAGCGTTGGGAACTCCCACCGGGCCTTTGTTAATTTACATGGGAGCGATGTGAATCAACATCAGGGCGTTGGGAGGGCGGGGCGGCGCGGTTTTGAGACACGAATGAGGCACGGGAGGACAGGGTTTTGAGACAGCAGCGGCTGATCGCGAGGCATTTCCCCGCGGGGCGGCGGCGGGTTTGGCGCGGCGGGCGGGTTGGCACGGGGTAAGCAGAGGGGGAGGTAATAGCCCGCGCGTTGTTCCACCGGAATCGTTTTCCGGGGGAAGCTCCGCAAATTCGTACTGGCTGTTGTTGTAAAGTAGCCCCAAACCAACCGGTGGGCCGGCGTGCCTGCACCGGAGTCGTACAACAATAGGAGTCGTATTATGAGCCTCATCAAACTAGGTCTGGACCGCATGGCGGTGCCGGACAAAATCCAGTTCGGCCGTCAGATCGTGCAGAATATGACGGGCAATCCGAACTTTCCCACCCCGGCGCCCGCCCTGGCCGCCATCACGACGCAGGCGGACACGCTGGAAGCGTCCTACAATGACGCGCACACCGCGCGGCAGATCGCGAAGTCCAAAACCACCGTGCAGGATAATGACGCGGTGGGGCTGGATGACTTGCTCTCGCAATTGTCGCGCTACGTGGAGAACACGAGCGGCGGGGACAAGGCCAAGATCGAAAGCGCCGGGTTCAGCGTGCGCAATCCGCCGGCGCCCATCGGGCTGTTGCCCGCGCCGACGGATGTGCAAGTGGTGGCGAGCGAGTTCGCCGGGAGTGCGGATGTCTCCTGGCAATCGCAGCGCGGCGCCAAGTCGTTCCTCATCGAACGGGCCGAAGACGCGGCGGCGTTGGAGTATCGGCTCATTGGCACGAGCACGAAGAAGGAAGCCGCGCTCAATTCGATGGTGAGCGGGAAGAAGTATTGGTTTCGCGTTGCCGCCATCG
>CAYXQJ010000176.1:0-3179 GCA_964467455.1 uncultured Hyphomicrobiales bacterium
TGACGGGCAAACTCACGACGCCCGGTCGCGGCGGCAATCCGATGTCCACTGAGATCTCCAACGCCTCCCTCCAGGGCGACGCGATCTCGTTCACCGTCGAACGCGAGTTCAACGGGAACAAGTTCGTGACGAAGTACAACGGCAAGCTCGTCGGCGACATGATCTCCGGCGAGGCCGAGAGCCCCGGCCGCGACGGCCAGACGATGAAGCGCGAATGGAATGCGAAGCGCGCGAAGTAAACGTCGATTTCGAAGTCCTGAAAACGAAACCGCCGAAGCATCACTGCTTCGGCGGTTTCGTTTTTCTGCGCCCCCGGGAGGTCGCCCAAGGTGGGGCGAGCATCCTGCTCGCCTTGCTCGGAAGCCCGGACCGCTTCCAACCCGCGGGCAGGATGCCCGCGCCACGTTGACCTCACTTCAGGAGCTTCGACAACGGCTCCTTGATGGCGTTGGCCCAGATCTCGTAGCCCCTTTCCTGCGGGTGCAGGAAGTCGGGCATGATTTCCTTGGGCAGCGTGCCGTCCGCGGCGAGGAACTTGCCGCCGATGTCGAGGAAGTGGACGTTCCTTCCATCGTGCAGCTTCTTGATCAGAGCGTTGATCTCGTTGACCTGTTTGCGCTGCGGATGGTCGGGCTTCTCGGCGCGGGGGAACACGGCGAGCAGGAGAATCTTCGCCTGCGGCTGCCTGGCCCGCAGATATTTCACGATGGCGGCGACGCCCTCGGCGGTCTCGGCCGGGGTGTTGCGGGGGGTGGTGCCGTCGCGCTCGAAGCCGGTGTTGTTCGTGCCGATCATCATGACCACGGCCTTCGGTTTGATGCCATCGAGTTCGCCGTTCTGCAGCCGCCAGAGCACGTGCTGCGTACGGTCGCCGCTGATGCCGAAGTTGGCCGCTTTCAACGGCGCGAAATGCTCATCCCAAACCTTCTTTCCACCGCGTGCCTCGCGGCGCCAGGCGTCCGTGATCGAATCACCAATGAAAAGCACGTCGACATTGCCCTGCCTGGCGATGGCGACGAACCCCTCGTGGCGCTTGACCCAGTTGGCATCGCGCGGCTCGGGTTTGATGGCGGTGTTGGCCGCGACGTCGACCGCCGCGCAGGCGACGACGAGCGGAACGAGGGAGAAACGGAGGGCGGTTTTGAGGTTCATGGGCGAGTGAGATTGAAGGGAGGAACGGGATAGGGCGGGTGAACCACGAAACCCACAAAACACACGAAACAACTCTGACCTTTCGTGTAGTTCGTGTGTTTCGTGGTTAATCCGTTCCTCAGAAGTTGAACTGGTCGATGTTGTCCTTGTTGAAGACGAAGGGCTTTCCGAGGAGGATGTTGTCGCCCTTGATCTCGAACTCGCCGAGCGCGCCCGCCTTGAACGTCTTGTCGCCCGGCTTGAGCGTGCCCTGCACGAGTGCGACGGCGGCCTCGACGGTGAGGTAGCCGAGGTCCTCGGTCTTCCAGAGAATCACGCTGTCGGTCACGCCCTCCTTCACGTACCGGCGGTTCTCGCTCGGCAGGCCGAGGCCGATGACCTTCACCTGGCCGGTCTTGCCGGCCTGCTTCACCGCCTCGGCGGCGCCGGGCACGGCGGGCGAGCAGATGTTCATGATCATTTTCAGATTCGGGTGCGCGCTGAGCAGGGCCGTCGCCTCGGACTGCGCCTTGTCCTTCAGGTCGTCGCACGGACGCACGGCGACGAGCTTCATCTTCGGATACTTTTCCGCCAGCCGCGCCTCGATGTGCTTGCGCCACTCCTGCTGGTTGGCGGCGGTAAGCGTGGCGAGAATGATGGCGAACTCGCCCTCGGCGTTCAGCAGCCGCGCCGCCTCGTCCATCAAGCCGTGGCCGATGCCCTCCGGGGTCGCCTGGTTCACGAAGAACGAACGCGCGTCCGGCAGCGCGTCGGCGTCGTAGGTGATCACCTTGATGCCCTTGCTCTGCGCCTTCCGCAGCGCGGTCGAGATGCCTTCCCGGTTTTCACAGGCGGCCGCGATCACATCCACGCCGAGGGCGATCCAGTTTTCGACGATCTCGTTCTGCTTCGCGGGGTCGCTTTCGGTGGGGCCGTCGAACAGCAGGTCGATGCCCAGCGCCTGGGCGGCCTTTTCGGCGCCGGCTTTGCACGAGATGAAGTAGGCGTTGCCCTTCGATTTTGGCAGCAGCGCCACGGTGATCTTCTTCCCGCCGGCACCGGCGGGCGAGGAGTCGGGCGACTTGCCGCAGCCGGCGAGAAGGACGCCTGCAGCGATCAGGACGGAGACGAGCTTTTTCATGGAGATCTTGAAACGGAGGTTGGGGCCGTCGCCGGCGGGCGCCGGGAACGCCACGCCGCGCGTAGCATCGGCAGGACGCTGCCCGACAAAGCCAGCAGGAGCAAGGCGCCCGTCAGCATGCCGGCCACTTCGCGCGGCTGGCGCGCGTGCACGAGCCCGTTGTTCAACACCGCGATCGCCGCCACGCCGAGCAGCGTCCCGTGCACGGTGCCGATGCCGCCAAAGATGCTCGTGCCGCCCAGCACCACGGCCGTGATGGCGAACAACTCGTAGCCCATGCCGGCGTCGGCTTTCGCCTGGCCGAGCCGCGCCGTGTAGATGATCGCCGCGAGCGCGGCGACGAGGCCGGCGAGCACGTACACCAGCGCCAGCCGCCCCTGCACCGGCAGGCCGGCGTAGCGGGCGCCGTCCGGCGAAAACCCGATCGTGCGGAACGAGCGGCCGAACGTCATCCGGTGCACCAGCAACCAGATGCCGGCGGCCACGACGAAGAAGAGCCAGGCCTGCGTCGGCAGACCGAGCCAGCGTTCCTGGCCGAGGAAGAGAAACGAGGCCGGAAAATTCGTGAACGTGTCCGCGCCGCGGGTGATCGCCTCGGCCAGGCCGCGGAAGAGCGAATAGGTGCCGAGCGTCACGATCAGCGGCGGCAGCCGCAGGCCCGTGATCAGCGCGGCGTTCAACCCGCCGGCCAGCGCGCCGATCACCAGGGTGCAGGCGCCGGCGGCTGCCGGGTCCAGGCCGGCGTCGCGCCAGAGTTTGCCGAAGAGGATCGCGCACAGTCCGAGCAGCGAGCCGACCGAGAGATCGATTCCGCCGGTGAGAATCACGGGCGTCATCGCCAGTGCCAGCAGGCCGATCTCCACCGAGTGGCGCAGGATGTCGAAGGAGTTGTCGAGCGTGCCGAAGC
>CAYXQJ010000177.1:0-3150 GCA_964467455.1 uncultured Hyphomicrobiales bacterium
CCAGTCATAGTTTGCCGTTTTAATATGACGCGCATTTGTTCAGAAAACTCCTGCTCGACAAGCTCTAGGCCCAAATTTATGGTTCACCCCGATGAACCGGTTGAACGACAATCCCGTCGCTCACTTATAATGTTAGGCGACATTCCACGCCTCACTAAGTTTTAAGATTTTTAAGACAGAAAATTTATATGGATACCATGAACATCTTTACGGTTATTCACGTTTTTCACAATAACGCGAAACACCAAGATAGGAAGATTAAGAGTATCAGAGAGGAATTAAGAAAGATTGCGGATGATCGCAAAATACCAGCGATACATTTTACTGACACCTATTTGACTCACACAATTTTTGCGACAAAGAAAGATTTAGAAACGGTCAGGAAAGCTTGTCTGGTTGGATTAACCAAGGACGATATCTTAATCGTTCTTCCCCGAAGTACTGAATCTGGCGAGCCTTATATTTACCCGCATTCGTTGGCTTTGAAACTACAACCTCTACTACCAACTTTTTACCAAACAGACGTGATTCCAATTCTAAATGAGATTCGAGCTTTTTCAGGCAATCATCTTTGTTGATATTATAGAAACATGTCCAAGAACCATCTATTTCATTATGAACCATTGTATTTGGGGAAATTCCTTTGTCGCCTAACAAGGGCGCTGAAGCGAACCCGGCTTGAGCGTCTGGGTTGGCAAGCGACGGCTTTTTTGTGCCGGGTCGCTTAGCTTGGACGTTAGGCATCATGAGCTGGTTTTTGCCACGCCCTCCGCTGTCTGCGCATCTAAATGCTTGGAATCAGATGCTCGGGGGCTGGCTATCATGGCCTGAGTCGCGAATACAGATATTCATCGCTCGTTGGCGAATGTTTTTTGATCCTCCTGAGGGAGTTAGCGCTGAGGATGCGGCAGTTCTGCGACACGTATTCTATCAGCGATGGCCTGCGGAGCGTGTGGTTAGTTTGCTTTTTTCACCGCCGCTCCGCAGGCGATGCAGCCAAGACGAGCTTTTTAAGATTAAGCGAGAGATTGAGGCAGTCATTTACCTTCCTGACCATAAGGCTCATTGCCAGTCAGATTACGATTGGAAGGCAGCACGCAGGCGCGTCGAGGCTGTCCTTGAGCAGCACGACGCATCGCTGCCGACCCCAAAAGATTTGACTTGGTATGAGGAAGAGGAGAAGCAGCATACTGATGCCTAACCAGGGCGCTGCAGCGAACAGCCGACCCGCTCTACGCTTTATGATGATGGACAACTTGAACATTTACCTTGCGGGCGACGTGCCATTCCCGGCTGTCGCTGAGCTTGGTCGCTTTCCTTTCAGCCCAAGCGCTTCTGCGCCAAGCGGCTGCCACAAGTTCTGCGGAGCAGTGCCAGCAATCCTGCCAGTTTCGTGATGTTGTGGGGTGGTGTTCTGTCACTACCACTTCACCGCTGCGTCACTAGCCAGTAACTGGTCCGAGTCCCTTCGCCTTACCGCCTCGCCAAGACCATCCCCGGCGACCCCGAGTTCGACGTGAAGAAAGCGCGCAAGAAACTGCGCCTCTACGTCGAAAGCCACAGCAAAGCCATCCGCGACAAGGCAGAGATCATGGTGGACCATTTCATCGAACAGGTCATCGGCCAGAATAAGATCGGCGGGCAAGCGCGGGCGATGGTCGTCACCGGCAGCATCAATCGGGCGATCCAGTATTTCTTTGCTTTTCGCGATTACCTCACGGAAATCAAAAGCCCACATAAAGCCATCGTTGCTTTTTCCGGCGAGCCGGAGTTCAAGGGCGAAAAAGTCAGCGAGGCCAAGCTGAACGGATTTCCCAGCGGCGAGATTGCCGATCGGATTCAGGAAGACCCGTATCGTTTTCTCATCTGCGCGGACAAATTCCAAACCGGCTACGACGAGCCGCTGCTACATACGATGTATGTGGACAAGGTGCTGAGCAGCATCAAGGCGGTGCAAACGCTGTCGCGCCTCAACCGCGCGCACCCTAAGAAGCACGATGTCTTCGTGCTCGATTTCCAGAACGACACCGAGACCATCGAGCAGGCGTTTGCGGATTACTACCGCACAACCATCCTCAGCAAGGAAACCGACCCCAACAAACTGCACACGCTCAAGAGTGAGCTGGATGCGTTTCAGGTTTATTCACCGGAGCAGGTGGCGGAATTGATTGCGCTGTATCTCGGCGGCGCGGAACGCGAGAAGCTCGATCCCATCCTCGACGCCTGCGTTGCTGTGTATGTCAACGAACTCGACGAGGACGGGCAGGTGAATTTCAAAGGCAAGGCCAAGGCGTTCGTCCGCACCTACGATTTCCTTGCGACCATTCTTCCGTATGGCGTGCAGGAGTGGGAGAAACTCTCGATTTTCCTGAATTTCCTGATTCCCAAACTTCCCGCTCCGAAGGAGGAAGACCTCGCCAAAGGCATCCTCGAAGCCATCGACATGGACAGCTATCGCGCCGAGAAGAAGGCGACCCTGGCCATCGCGCTGCCCGATGCCGAGGCAGAGATCGAGCCATGGAGCATGACTGGCGGCGGACACAAGCCTGAGCCGGAGTTGGACAAGCTCTCGAATATCATCAAAGCATTCAACGACCAGTTCGGCGGGTTGTTTAACGATCCCAAAGCGGTTGAGAAACGGATCATGGAAGTGATTCCACCGAAAGTGTCGGCCGATGCGGCCTACCAAAATGCGAAGCAGAACTCGGACCGACAGAACGCCCGCATCGAACACGACAAGGCGCTCAAGCGGGTGATCACCGCGATGTTCAAGGACGATGCCCAGCTCTTCAAACAGTTTCAGGACAACGAATCGTTCCGGCGCTGGCTCACAGATACAATTTTTGGGATGACCTACGAAGGAGTGAACCAGCAACCTAAAACGCGCTAATCGGCAGACTGCGGTTTTCCACACCACTGCGTTGGTTTCTGGCGCAACCTGCGGAAAACCACAGACTGCCGACTTGTGGCCCTACGCTAGTAGCCTGACTCCGGCGTTTCAGCCGCGTTCCACTTCACTCCGCTGCGCAATCACTCGCGATCTCCAACCGCTTGCTGATCGCTTCGCTTCCGTTCCGTTCCTCGCCACTGAATCACCGGAGACAGGCCCGGAGGTAACTTGCCCGTCATGGCTCATGCGATTGCATTGAT
>CAYXQJ010000178.1:0-3141 GCA_964467455.1 uncultured Hyphomicrobiales bacterium
CCGCTTGATAGGGATCAACCGATTGCACGTAGCGCAGGCTCATCTCGTCGCTGACGCGCGCTTTTTCCTGTCGGGCTTGCGTCCAGCCAACACCTGCGCCAGCGACGAGTAAAATCGCCACATAAGAAACAGCCAGCGCTGGCCGTGGCAATTCTGCATTGATCCATTGAGCCAGAGACGTTCGCAACGAGAACCAGACTGATGGTTGTTGTTCGCGTCGTGCGATGCGCCGCCAAACTTGCTCCTGAAAGCGCGGCGGCAACGTGGCGGCGACCTCACATTCCTTCAACAGCGTCCTTAACCGTGCGTCAACATTGGTCAATTGTTCCGCTTTCATAGTTTGCGTTCGGAGGGCGTGAGCTTTGAGCCGCGCCCTCCAGTTTGTGTTGTGTCCGACTGATCCGGCGTTCCTTACTTCAAGGGTGCGATCTGGTAAGCGCCGTTGCGTTCGTTCAAGAACTGACGCAGCTTCGGCGAAGCCGTAATGCCGTCATCGCCGGTGGGGCGATACCCGACTTTGACAACCACGGTCGGCCCGGTGCTTGCCACGCCCCTGCTGTCGTCAATGAACTGCCGCAACTTCGGCGAAGCAGTAATCCCATCCCGGCCGGTGGCGCGATAACTAACCGAGACGACGGCCGGGGCGGGCGTGCCTTTCACCATTCGTTTGCCGCTCTCGTTGAGAAACTGGCGCAGTTTGGGCGAAGCGGTGATGCCATCGTCGCCGGTGGCTCGATATTGAGCGTTGCTCTGGCTTGTCGAGGCAAGCAGACCGGCGACAGCGGTCAGAATCAGAAGCATGTTCGTGTTTTTCATAGTTTTACTTTCTTTTGGTGCAATCACTCGCACCGTCTCACTTATTGTTACGCCTTGGCCGCCGAAATCCCTCGCCAGGTTTCGCCGTGTGCAACGCTTCAAAGCGAGTGACCGCAGCTATGGTGCGGCTGGTGAATGGCGGAGATACTGAGAAGGAGCGGGAGAGGAGCGAAACGGAGTCAAATCAGGCGGAAGCCTGCTGACCAAACCGAAACCGCATAAACGCCGCGTCTCGCCGAATTTTCGGCGGCGCGATGTGGGTGCGCGAATTCCAAGAACGGAAGCGTGCGCAACGATCAGCGCTTCTCCACTAACGCCATGCCACACTTGGGACAATTGCCCGGCTTGTCCTGCACTACATCCGGGTGCATTCCACAGGTGTATTTCACTGCTTGCCCACTGCCTTGGTTGGACGCTTTGTCTTTGCAACCGCTCACGGTGACTACGACGCCTGTGAGCGCGACGGCCACCAACGCTATCACGATCAGTTTGGATGTTTTCATACGATCTATGTCAGGTTGATCCTTTCTTGGGTATTCATGTTTCGCACAACGGCCACTCCCAATCATTGGCTCGCCGTGAATCCTTCAAGCCGCACTCTCCTAAGCAGAACGCTCAAGCAACCAGCCCAGCGTCTCGCGCAAAAGTTTTCGGGCGCGATAGATGCGCGTCTCCACCGCCTTCGGAGTGCAAGCCAGGATCGCGCCGATTTCCGCATGGGAAAGTTCCTCATACTCGGCAAGGATGAGTGGCGTGCGGAGTTCTTCGGGCAGTTGCCCCACCGCTTTGCGCACGGCTTCTGCACGCTCCAGTCCTTGCAACGATTCACTTGGCGTCGGGTTGTTTTCCGGCACGCTTTCCCGGAAGCTCTCACCCGTCGCTTCGTTCTCCGCGTCGAGCGACACCTGCGGATGGCGCGTGCGATAGCGGTAACGACTTTTTACTAGATTCGTGGCGATGACGTAAAGCCAGGTCGAAAACTTGTGGCTCGCGTCAAATTTCGCACGGTTCTGATAGACGCGGACGAAGGCTTCCTGTGCCAGATCCGCGGCATCTTCCTCGTTCCGCAAACTGCGAACAAGATAATGGAACAATTTCTCGGCGTGCCGTCCCATGAGTTCGTTCAACGCCGCGTCGTGACCGGCGACCAGTCGCGCCATGTCCGTCCGATCCTGGTCGTCGGTCGTGGCGGGAGTCATGGTTTATTCGCGGGGGTGGCGGACTGCGCTTCGCCGGGCATCATCTTGCTCGGCTTTAAGGTTTGTTGCTGCACCCAATCGAGATACCGCTTGGCCTGTTCCGGGGGCATCGTCGCCGCGACCTTGTAGAAATGGTCGAGCATCGCGGTTTCACACTCGGCGCGAATCTCGGCGGCTTGAGCAAGTGCCTGTTTGATTTCCGGGGTGATGACGTTCGTGGCGGCGAGCAGCTTTTGGATTTCGGCGTTCTTGGCGTCAATGGCGCGGCACATTTCATCGCACTTGGGTGCGTAGGCATTGTGCAATTCCATCACGCGGGTCAACTGCGCGTCGGTAAGTTGAAATTCCATTTGCAACCAGGCCAATTCAGGGCGGTTGCTTCGTTCCACGGAACGCTCCGTAACGGTCTTGCCGAAATAGATGCAAAGGTAAGCGCACACCGCAAGCGCCAGCCCGCCGAAGATGATGAGCCACGGACGTTTCATTCAGTTGCGGGGCGCTTGATACGGGTCAATAGACTGAACGTAGAGAGAGCGCATCTTGGATTCGGTTTGCGCTGTCTTGTCCTGCGCTTGCAAGTAGCCCGCACCCAAACCGACGAACAGGAGCACGGCGACATACACGGTGGCAAATGCCGGACGCCGAAACGCGGCTTCGATCCAGCGAACGACCTCGACGAAGGTGCTCTGCGGCTTGCTGGCTTCCGCCCGGTCAATAGCTTTCCAAACCCGCTCTTGAAAGCGCATCGGCAATGACGATTGCGGTTTCCACTCGTGAAGCAGTCCGCTCAACTGTCGGTCATTTTCGGGAATTGGTGTTTTCATAACGTGTGGGCGGCGGATTCATTCCGCCGCCCGATAAGTGTCGTTTGTGCGCCCGACATTTCAAGTTACTTCAGCGGCGCGATTTGAACTTCAGCCTGGCTGGCGGCGTTGGCGCGGAGCGCGGCTTCATAACGCGGGTCTTTGGGCGACATCGTGGGGCGCGGCGCGTGAGCCAGATCAACGCTTGGGCCGGTGCTGGGCACGGAGCGGAAACTGCGGGCGAGTTCCCACGCTTTGGCGTTTCCTGCCGGGCGGTCCAGCGCCAGATTCACACTACTGGTGGCGGCGGGGACTTTCTTGAG
>CAYXQJ010000179.1:0-3126 GCA_964467455.1 uncultured Hyphomicrobiales bacterium
CGGCAGAATCGAGCGCATCGACAACAATCACTTTGCCGTTTCGGTTATTAACAAAGATGTAGTCTGGAGTGTCATTGAAATCGGAGCGAAAAAACTGCTCAATCTCGGGAAATGACAGCGAGGAACGCTTCGTTTGGAAGAAGACAGTCCAATCACCAAACACGACCTTGTCCGTGAAATCATCAATAGCACCAATATCGTCATTCATGATGAAGCTGAGCAGCGTTTGTTCAAAGTACTTTCGGAGCAAATCGTGAGGCTAAGACTAGTGCCTGAAAAAGGCTTCTTTTTGGTCAGTCGACGTTGTCGCGCTGGCGCGAATGTGAGACATCTCCAGTGAACTGAAAGAAGACCTATGTGAGTACTTTCACTGCGCACGACAAGAGCGGCCATCGACGATTGTGCGCCTCGCACGGCGGCGCCAACGGACCAATTTTTCAGGTTGCGGCCGGCGTCGCGGGCACACGATTTGAGTCTGCCAATGCACGCCCACTGCGTTCGTAATTGACGCGCTGGGGTTCGTTCAATCGGCTGCTTTGCAACTCGCGACGCTGCACGCGCCACAACGGTCGAAAACCAGATTGCGCATGGCGGGTGGCGAGACGGCGCCGTTGTTCATTTGGCGGCGTTCAATTGAAGCAAATAGTTAAATTCAATCGTCTGCAAGCACGTGATGTCGTCCTCCGCGGCACGCCAGCCGAGCGTCGCCGCCAGCGCCGCTGAGGTGATGATCGGCGTGCTGTCAATCAGTGCCCAAATTTGCCCATCGCAGTATAGACGATTGGTAGTTTGTCGGTGCATGTCGCCACCATCGACAAAATCGCCCAACTCATCGTTCTCGCAGTTTTCAATTGAAAGTTTCGCAAAAGCGACCAGAAAGCGCGTCAATTTGCGCGAATCTTGCATGTTTTATGTCTTGCGGCGCTTCAGTGCTTCAGCTGCTCGAAGGGCGTCATCGGCAACCTTGAATCGCTCTGGTTTGCGCCCGTTTTTGTCGACGAGAGCGGCTTGCCGCTCGGTCAGCTCGACCTGCGAGGCGTTCTTGGGCTTGATGTACATATAATCGCCTATCTCGTCATCGAACTCGTCCTCACTGACGCTCTCGTCTTCATCGCTCTCGACTTTCGCTTTGCGCCGTTTCGACTGCGGCACGTACTCGCGCGCAACTTTCGGCAGGCGGCTCTGCATGCGCGAGCGATTCACCATTTCCGTCTTGTAGCCGAATTTCGGGTAAAAACACTTGAAACCGGCCGCCGGCGCCACGCCACGCCACAGCAACGGCTGCGGGCGCCAGTCGGCGGCGCGCAGCGGCGTGTTGAGATGGTGGCGATTCAAAACGAACGCCACGTTCTCGACGAGCATTGTGGGCGTCAACATGTACATGCCGACGCCTCGCGGAGAGAACAGGCGCCCGCGAAACACGGCGCCAGCGTTGAGTACACCCCACATTCGCATCTGGCGATTGCGATTCTCGACGACAGCGCGTAGCTGAGCGATATAGCGGCTCGTGTAGAGCGTCTGCATTGCCTCTGCCTTGAGTGCGGCGGGTGCAGTGCTCTCGGCGCTCACCAACGACTTGACGGCGGCCAGTGTGCCGGGCCCAATCGACCACAGGTGCAAAACGCTCTCGCCGGGCTTGTCCTTGGTGTGGTTGAACGAATAGAGTGAATCAGAGAGGTAGCCCACGTCAGCGTGCAGCATGTCGCGCGTGGACGAGAGCCAGAGCGCGAGCTTGTTCTCCTTGGCGCCCGTCTGCTCGTCGCACTGGAGCGCCGGACTGGTCCACACGCACATGCCGCGCAAATCGCACATCACGAGCACCGTGTAGCCCCAGCAACGATAGTGCTTGTTGTAGAGCGTCGATTTGAGCCGGTCGCGCAACTCGCTCGGCGGCGCGTGAATGCGCACGACGATGCCGTCGATCAGAATCGGATAGTTCTCGAGGCCGTATTGCGCAATGCCTTTGCAGCGGTCACGAATGGCCACCAGTTGGGCCGGCGTCGGCTTGGCGAGGCCGCCTTGCTCGTGCAGCGTTGCGTGCGCCACAGCGTTGAGTGCGACGCCGCAGCGGTACACAATCTTGACGATGTACTTTTTGGGCAAGTCAAGATCATGTGCCATTTGGCGGTAGGTGCGGTACTGCGGCGAACGGGTCAAATTGCACGGTGCGAAAACGGAAAACAGACGCACCTGCCGCATCCAGCGCATGTAAACGAAAAATTGCAGCTGATCCGACATCTTTTGAGTGCGTGGATTGGTTTGTGAGCGCTGCTCGCCGTCGTATCGTGTGCGCTTGAGCGGCTCGCCGACGAGTGCGACGAGGTCGAAAAAGCGGGCGACGCCGACGCCAATCTCGGTTGTCATGAAGCGATCGTTCACAACACAACGATTGAATAGCAGATTCACACGATCAGTCGTCCAATCGCACTCTTCGTCGTCGTCGTCGTCGGTCGGCGCCTCGTCAAAGTCGTCCTCCTCGTCGCTCTCGTCGCTTTCGGCCTCCTCTGAATCGTCCGAAGATGCCTCGGGTAGTTGGCCCACGATTGCAGACAGCCGTTTCGTCGCTCGATCGGCCTGTGCCTCAGCGAGAGCGAGTTCGTCGCTAACCAGCGAGGCGGCGACGCGCTGGCGATGCGTGTAGCGCGCCTGCGCCTCTGCGTGAAGACGATTTTGTTCAACATTCGGTGGATGATCTTTGTGATATTGTCGATCATTTGCCTTCTTGCGCAGTGAGGCGCCAATCGAACTCATTTTGACTTTGGCGAATCATATGATTCGCAACGCGCCAACTTTTGCCGCGCACGCGCTGCGCTGTGGGCAGCGCTGCGAGCCAATTCATCCGGCATTTCTGCAAATACTGCTATTAGACAACACATTTACTGCGTTGATTTCCGCAGACACCGATTCCACTCGGCGGTGCAAAAAAGCGGCCCTTTGGCTCCAGCGCCCCAGCGTCGCGTACGATGAGCGATCCCGTTGCCCGCTTGCTATTTTTCGACAACATTCATCACATTTAACAACTTTGTCGAACCAGATTTTCCACAGCAAATTTCAGGCACTAGTCTTAGTCTACAGGCGAGTTCAGTTTCTCAAGTTTGAACGCATCAAAGCATTATTTTTCAATAT
>CAYXQJ010000180.1:0-3027 GCA_964467455.1 uncultured Hyphomicrobiales bacterium
GAAGCCGACATTGCCCTGACGGAAGCACGTCCGGAAGTGCTGCAGCGGCTGCAAGAGCAGGTTCGAGAGCAGCTTGGAGCGGGCCAGGCGGCCCAGTGGAACGAGTTGCTGCGACGCCTGTGAGCACCCGCGAACATCAATGCACAATTCATTGCCGCAGCACCGCGAGCACTTGTTCCAATGTGGGTCGCCGGGTCGATTCGCGCGCACACATGGCCCCAAGCAGCCTCGCCAGGGCCTCGCTGCCTCCACCACGGTGCTGTGCGTACAGCGCCACATCGATGCCCAGCAGGTCCGCGGCCAGCTCGGTGCTGTTGAGCCCGCACAGCAGCTGGAACGCCGTCATGCCCAGCCCGTACACATCGCTCAGCGCATCCCCACGATGGCCATTCAGCAACTCCGGTGCCACCCACGGCGCCTGATCAAACACCCGCGATGCACGCCGCTCGTCACCCAGCCCGCACGCACCAAAGTCGATCAGCACGAGCTCGCCGTCGCTTGCGGTGCGCAGTATGTTGCCGGGCTTGAGATCCAGATGAACCACGCCCGCCGCGTGCACGTGGACCAATAGCGCACTCATGCTCCGCACAAACGCGCGCACCTGGGCCTCTTCCCAGCGGCCGTGCACAGGTGCGGCGTCCACGTGCTCCAGCACGAGCGCTTGGCGCAATGCCCGCGTCGGCTCCGTCAGCGTGTGGTGTGCATCGCCCTCGAGCAGGCGCACCACACGCGCTCCATCCACACCGGGCACGTTACGCAGCCGCTCAAACGCCCTGCGCTCCCACTCGTGCACGGCGGTCGGCATCACTTTGATGGCGCACTGCACGTCACCACGGTGCCCCCGCAACACGTGCCCCTGCCCGCCGCCTCCAATGTAGCCCGTGGCGACAAAGCCGCTCCCCACCACCCACGGGTGCTCGCACAGTCCCGCCTTGGCCACACACCACACGCACACTGCGCGCTCGCGCTCCGTGGGACTCACGCGCTCAAAGCCCCGCCTGCGCTCAGGCAGCAGGGCAAGAAAGTCGCCCTGCACCTCCTGTTCAAACTGAAATCGCCAGTCGCGTTGCGCGGGGCTGTACGGTGGCTCATGTACACGCGGCACCACAGCGGCGGTATCCAGAGCCACATACAACGAGTGCGGCGTGTCGCCCAAACGCTCCAACACTGCGTCGTGCGCGCGGACCACCATCTTCATCAGCCCGCCACTCGCCTCGTGCGCACTCAGCAGCACATACAGCGCCCACGACGGGCCCTCGGGCGTCACCTCCAGCCGGCACTCGTAGAATGCACTGCGTCCAGCCATGGACTGCCACGCGCCCACACATGCCTCCGCGCTCCAGTGGCGCGCAGTGGTGTGCTCGCCGCGCATCACGCCGCACAAGCCCTGCACCAGCCGCAGTGCGTCCTCGCGCGCAAAGCTCTCGCGATGAATGCAATACTTGCGGCCATGGCGACTTTTGCAGCCATCCCACTTGAGCAGCCGCAGGTCCAGCTCGCAGCACGCCTCGGCAAACAGAAACGGCACCACGTACTCGCTGTCGCGCACGCGCTTCTTCTCGCCAGCAGCCGTCACCTCCAACTGTGCCGTCTTGCTCAACGCCAGCGCCCGGCTGCTCAGCAGCATGTTGCGCACCAGCGACTGCGAGGGTTCATCCACATAGCCCAGTGCGCTCAGCACTTGAGCCAGCGTGTCGCCTGACACCCGATACTCAAAGTCGCGCGTCGTGCGCATGCTGTTGGCCTCCACGCATGTGCCAAGTGTGTTCGCTGCTTCAGCGTCTCGGAAGCGCAGCCTCACCACCTTGCGCTGTCGGGGCGTGATGTGCACCTCCTTGCCGTCCTTGACCTCAACTTCACAGCCCCGCAGCACAACGCGCTCGTGCACAGCTTCGCCCTTCCAGCGCAGCACCAGCTCGTTGTTCTCCACCGACACAGTTGCGGCGGCATACATCACTCGCCCATGCAGCTCACAGTCTACTGGCGACAGCGAGCGATGGCAAACACGGAGCAGTGCCTTGAACACCCGCAGCGGCGCAATCACATCCATCGACGCCACCTCTGCGCCCGCGCTGTAGAACAGCTGGCCCACATCGTGCAGACGCAACAACTGCGCGGTCTCCACAGCAGGCACCACGTTGCTCAAGTACACATAGTCGCGCCCGGCCTGCACGTGCAGCCGCAGCCGTGCAAGCGCCTCGTGCGTCGCCCTGTGCTCCAGACGATTGGGCGCGTTTTGGCAGTGCCGCACGATTGCAGCTGTGAGGTCCGCGTGCACTGTGTTGCCCAGCTTGCGTTCCCACAACGCAGCGCCACTCGGTGCGCGCACACACGACACGTGCGAGGCGTGCAGCTCCAGCCACGTTGCAACCGCTTGGCGCGCATCGCCAATGTGAGTGTTGGTCGCCCCGTCGTTGTCGCAGTGAGCGCCCACGAATGCGACCGTCGTCATCGCGCCCTTTCGGCCACTGCATACGCGCAGCACCCACGTGTCGAGCTCGCGCAGCAGCACCGTCGCGGGCTTGCGCACATCCAGACACGCAATCACCACCAAGAGCGCAGCGCTGCTGCCGTCGCCCAAAAAGAACGTCTGCGCAGCGTAGTCTCCCTCCTGCCCTGCAAAGTCCCACACGCGCAAGTGCACACCGGACTGGCGCCAGTGCTCGTCAATCTCGAGCAGATCTGTGGCGCCTGGCACGTAGGCGCGCCCCTGCATCTGCTTGCGCAGGTGCGTCTTGCCGCTGCCGCCGCTGCCCACCAGCACCACGCGGGCCGTCTTCTCGAGTCGCAGCTTGATCAACACGGATGCGGCCCGCGACAGTCGGTTGTGTTCAGCATAGCGCAGTGGGTCCATGTCGTCCATAACAACGTTGAGCTCCACAGACGGCACATCGCACACGCGCTCAAGCACCTCTGCGTCGTCCATGTCAATCGCAGCGCGCAACAGCTGCGTCTCTGTGCCGCGAGGAATGGGCTCATTCAACAACGCCAACGCGGCGGCCCTGAGTTTGCGCTGGAGCACTTGCA
>CAYXQJ010000181.1:0-3022 GCA_964467455.1 uncultured Hyphomicrobiales bacterium
CGCGCACTTGCCAGTGCTAAATCATAGTTGGAGAAAATTTATTTTTCGCGCGTGGTGGGATTGTGCACTTGACAAACAATAGCGTTTTGGCATAAGCTCTGGCCATGAGCACGGGACACCACGACAAAGACCTTACCCTCATTCAGCTCTTTGACCGATTCGGAGATGATGAATCAGCCCGTCATCACCTTGAATCTGTCCTCTGGAAAAACGGCATTGTTTGCCCGCATTGCAAATGCAACGACCAATCCAAGTTCTCCACTATCGCCCCAAACCCTTCCCGCCGCGTCCGGGCGGGATTGCGCTATTGCTCAAGCTGCAAAAGGCAATTCACTGTTACCATTGGGACGATTTTCGAGGATAGCCATATCCCGCTCCGAAAATGGCTGATTGCTTGGTATCTGCTTTGCAGTTCCAAAAAAGGAATCAGTTCCCTGCAATTGCAACGCCTCTTGGAATTGGGCAGCTATCGCAGCGCCTTGTTCATGGCGCATCGCATCCGCCACGCTTTGCGGCAAATCAGCTATCCCGAAAAGCTGGAAGGAACAATTGAAGCCGACGAAGCGTTTATCGGCGGGGTGACGAAAGGCAAAGGCACTGGCGGGGCGGGCTCTGGCAAAGTCCCCGTCATGGCAATGGTTCAACGGGGCGGGCCGGTTCGCAGCAAGGTTATGCCGACGGTGAACGGGGCAAACCTGAAACAAGCCATTCGCGAAAATGTGAAGATCAATTCTGAATTGCACACCGATGCGCACCACGGCTACCGGGGCATGGAGTTTGAATATTACCACAAAACCGTGAAGCACATGGCGGGCGAATACAGCCGCCGGGAAGGTGAAAACATCGTCACCACGTCCAGCGTGGAATCGTTCTTTTCCCTGCTAAAGCGCGGCGTTATGGGCACATTTCACCATGTCAGCGCCCAACACCTTTCGCTGTATCTCGCGGAATTTGAACATCGCCACAATTACCGGAAACACAGCGACGGCGTCCGAACGGATGCGGGCTTGCAAATGGCTGTGGGTAAGCGTTTGATGTATAAAACATCAAGCCAGCATGATTAAAATACACGTTTTCCTTTCATCGCCATACTCGAAGGAGGGTGACGCTGAAGAACCTTGGATTACAACTTCAGTTGAGGCGCTGCCAAGGGTTGGCGACGATTTTCAAATGGAATCCGGAAAGCTTCACAAGGTTGAGTCTATTCGTTTTGTCCCTCAAAAGAACGGCTCAAGCGAGATTCACGTTTGGATAAAAAATTTGGATTTTCCAATGACCCAGCTATCTCAATAAGAGGCTTCGGTTTTTTTGAAATCAGCCAATCATCGCGCTGGCGGCAACCCTCGCACTGGCAAGCCACTCCCTCTTGAAATCGCCTACTGGTGTGAACGCAAATCCAGTAATTGACAGCCATATTTTAACGGCATGAAGTCAAAGCCATCTGGATGGAAAAAGTTTAAGTTGAGCAATGGTAAATCCAAGGAATTGCCAGACTGGGCACATGAGCCGCTAAAGTTTCCCGCCGATCCGGGCGAAGCCCTCCGCACAAGCGCCTTTTCAAAACCTAAAAAGGACTGGTCTAAAGTCATCACGACAGGGCGCAGGCGCTCCCGTTAATATCTCCACGCCACCCCATTGCCTTGTGGTTCATTGTTTGCGAACGGCATAATCCCAGCGCGTGGCATATAATCCCTTGCCTCGCCTCGCAGGACTGGTAATTCTTGGCATAAGAACACAACACCAGCGGGCGCGGCCCATCGCGCCGACCAGCTTGTTCGTGGCCGGCGTGACGACGTCGTCGCTCGTAATTTTTTTATGAGCAGCGAAGCCAGCAAATATCCCTACCCCGGCATTCCCACCACTTCCGACGGCGCGGGCGGCGTCGTCTGGGTTGAAACTCACATCACTCAAGGCGCTTGCGCGTATCCCATCACCTCATCCACCACGATGGGCACGGGCTACGAAACCGAAGTCGCCAATGGCAAAAAAAATCTCTGGGGCGACACGCTCACGTTTGTGCAACCGGAATCGGAACATTCTGCCGCGACGACGTGCGAAGGCTTTGCGCTTGCGGGCGGACGCGTGACGAATTTCACCTCGGGTCAGGGCCTCGTGCTGATGAAGGAAGTGCTCTACACCATTTCCGGCAAACGACTGCCCGTGGTTTTTCATATCGGTGCTCGTGCGCTGACGTCGCATTCGCTCAACGTGCATTGCGGCCATGACGACGTGATGAGTTGCTCCGATTGCGGGTGGGGAATCCTGTTCAGTCGCAACGCTCAAGAAGTTTGCGACATGGCGCTCATCGCGCGCCGTGCGGCTGAGGCCTGTGAAACGCCGTTCATGAACGTGCAAGACGGGTTCCTCACCACGCACACGATCGAAAACCTCAAGTTGCCCGAAACTGAGTTTATGAAGGAATTCATCGGCGACCCGAACCAGAAATTGCGCTGCCTGTTCGATCCGCGCAGCCCGATGATGACCGGCGTGGTGCAGAACCAGGATTCTTACATGAAGGGCAAGATTGCCCAGCGCACATTCTACGATAAGTGCCAGAACGCCGTGCAGGAGGCGATGGACGAGTATTACGCGAAGACCGGCCGGCGTTATCGCATGGTGGATACCTATCGCATGGACGATGCGGAATACGCGCTCGTCGGCATGGGCGGCATGATGGAAACCGCGCAGGCCGCCGCCGATTACATGCGCGACGAGATGGATCTCAAGGTCGGTGTCGTTCACGTCACGTGCTTCGCGCCGTTCCCGGCCACGCAACTTGTGGACGCGCTCAAGGGCGTGAAGGCCATCACCGTCGCCGAGCGCATGGACAATCCGCTCGCGCAATCCAATCCGCTCGTGCAGGGCATCAAGGCCGCGTTTGCCGACGCGCTCACCGGTCTCAGCTACGGCTCGAATGGCGAATTCAAGTATCCGAAGATTTCGCGCATCCCGAAAATTTACGCCTGCTCCGCCGGCCTCGGCTCGCGCGACGTGACGGGCGGACATTTCATCGCCATTGTAA
>CAYXQJ010000182.1:0-3021 GCA_964467455.1 uncultured Hyphomicrobiales bacterium
TTCGTGGTGGCCAGCGAGCGCGAGGGCAACGCCAAGGCCATCACGCTGCAGCGGCAGTCCGACGGCGTGAAGAGCATCGTGTCGGCTGACGCTTTCGGCGGCCTGGCGGGCAATCCCGCCGACCTCGCGATGCGCCTGCCCGGCATCGAGGGTGAGTCGGTGGGTGGCGACGTGCGTTACCTGCGCATCCGCGGGCTGCACCAGAACCTGAGTTCCATCACCCAGGACGGCAACCGGCTCGCCGACGCGGGCTCGGCGGGATCGACGCGCGAGTTCCAGTTCCAGACCGTGGGGTCGGATTCCGTCGAGCGCATCGAGGTGACGAAGTCGCCGACGCCCGACATGGATGGCGATTCGATCGGCGGCGTGGTGAATCTTGTTTCCAAGAGCGCGTTCGACAGCTCGCCGGAGCGCCGCATCCGCGGTTCGGTCGGCGCGATCTGGCGGGTGACGGACGAGCGCGATTCGTCCCGGCCCAATGCCTCCTTCTCCTACTCCGAAGTCTTCGGCGGCCGGCTTGGCGTCAATGTGAACCTCGCCTATCGCCCCCACGGTTCGATCATCGACGTCACCTCGCAGGCGCACCAGTTGCTGCCGCTCGGCACGTCGGGGCCGGCTTACCAGTATTCGCTCACGGCGCTGGATTTTCGCAACGTCCGCACGCGGTCGGGCGCCGGCGTGAAACTGGATTACAAGTGGGACGAGCAGGTCCGGTTCTTCGCCAATTTCCAATACAACAAGCACCTCGAGCATACGACCAACAGCCAGGTGACGTGGCAGACCAACCAGGTGGTCGCGGGCGTGGATTCGGCGGGCAACTTCACCGGCACGGGCGGCATCATTCCGGGCTACACGGATTACGAAACGCGGGTGCGCCCGACCACGGCGAGCATCGTCGCGATGAATTCCAGCTCCAACTACAAGATCGGCACGACGAAGACCCTCAACGTGGGTGGCGTGCATCGCTACCCGTCCTTGCAGCTCGACTACGATGTCTACTCGTCCGCTTCCAAGGCGTATTATCCGGGCAACAACACGTTCACCTACACGATGCGCAACGCCGGCTGGATCCTGCGCAAGGACGACCGTCTCTTCCCCACGGTCACCCAGACTGCGGGCGCGGATTGGACGCAGCTGGATAGCTACACCGAGAATGCGTACGTCAGTGCCCGCAGCGTCGGCTGGGATCGCTACCTTGGCGCCGCGATCAACGCGAAGAAGTTCCTGAACACGCCGGTTCCGACCTACATCAAGACCGGCCTGCGGTTTCGCGAGCAGTCCCGCGACCTCGACAACACCCCGTACAACACCGTCTATCTCGGCCCGGACGGCGTGATGGGTCCGAACCCGGCGCGGGGTGGCGTGAACGACGACAACCTCGCCCAGTTCGGTCAGAAGGGCGTGCCGTTTCCCGACACCAAGCTGAAGCGTTACGGGAACATGCCGATTCCGGATTTCCAGGCCGTGGGGCGGCGCAGCAATCTCGACCAGTACATCGCGGCCAACCCCACGTATTGGCGGCAGAATCTGGCGTCCAATCTCCAGTCCGCGCTCGTCAATCATCAGCAGTTCACGGAGACGATCACGGCGGCGTATTTCATGGGCAACATCCAGCTCGGAAAGTTCAGCATCCTGAGCGGCGTCCGCGTCGAGGACACGGAGACGGAAGGTGAAGGGGCCCTGCAGCAGCTGACGGCGGAGGAACGGGCGCGCCGGGCGGCGTGGGGCTCGGCGCCGCTGACCGATGCGGAGATCACCCGCCGCGTCACCGAGGAGTTCGGCCGCCGGGTGAAGCGCGGAGGCGAGTACCGCAGCATTTTCCCGGGCGTGCACCTGAAGTATCAGTTCACCCCCAATCTCCTCGTGCGGTTCAGCTATTCCGAGAACATCGGCCGGCCGAACATCGGTCAGCTGATTCCCCGCACCACGGTCGTGGACGAGAGCCAGCGGGTGACGACCAGCAATCCGAGCCTGGAGCCGCAGTGGGCGAAGAACTTCGACATCTCCGGCGAGTACTACTTCGAGCCGGCGGGTCTGCTGACGTTTGGCGTGTTCCAGAAGAACATTCGCAAGTTCATCTACACGTCTTCCGCCACGATCATCGGCACGGGCCAGGACAACGGCTTCGACGGCGAGTACGCCGGCTACAGCCTGACCACGCAGTACAACGGCGGCTACGCCAAGGTGAAAGGGCTGGAGCTCGGGTACAACCAGCAGTTCACGTTTCTCCCGGGCTGGCTCAAGGGCTTTGGCGCGTTCGCCAACGCGACGTGGATGAACGCCGAGGGCAACTACGGGGCGGGCAATGCCATCTCCCTGGTGCCGAATCCCCGGATCGCCGGCTTCAACCCCTTCATCGCCAACGTCGGCGTCTCCTACATCCAGGGCCGCCTGAATCTCCGGGCCTCGTACAACTACCGTCATCGTTACCTGGTCGGCTTCAACGCCAACGAGTCCCGGGCGACCTACGCGGCCGCGCGGCCCACGCTCGACCTCAAGACGCTCTACAACGTCAACCGCCGGCTCAGCCTCTACCTCGACGTCGTGAACGTGCTGATGGAGCCGGACCGCGAGCGGGAGTACGGTTTCGGCCGCCCGCAGACCGTGCACCTCATGCGGCAGCAGTTCTTCTTCGGCGCCAACGTGCGCCTGTGAGCGGCGCCGCGGCGCGAGGCCTTCCCGGCGCCGGCCAGCCGCCGGGTGGCACTTTCGAGTAACTGATTGGTGCAAACTCAGCCTTGCGCGCCCCCGCACGTGCGTGCGTGGATGGAGGGGTCGCGCGCCGAATGACGCGACTTCCACCCGCCCCATGAGTTCCAACCTCCGTCCCGCCTGGTTCCTCCTGTTCCCGCTGCTCCTGTGTGCGCTGCACGGCGCACAGCCGGCCGGGGGCAGGCCAAACATCATCCTCATCGTGAGCGACGACCAGGGGTTCGACGTCGCAGCCTTTGGCAAGAAGGAGTTCGTCACGCCGCATCTCGACCGGCTGGCCGCGGAGGGCGTGCGGGGCACGAACTTCTA
>CAYXQJ010000183.1:0-3001 GCA_964467455.1 uncultured Hyphomicrobiales bacterium
CCACGGAAATGTGGGCGCTGCGCGAGGGCTTCGTCGTGCCGCCAAGGTTCATAACGCGAGTCAGGAAGGCGGCGCCCGGGGGAGGTGTCAAGGGTCGCCTTCCGGTCGGAGGCCGGCGGGGCGGTTGAGACTATTTTTTAGCGTCCGCCTTCGTGGCGGCCTTCCGGACCGGCTTCGGATCGAGATTCACCAGCAGATCCGCCGCCGTGACCGTCGACTGCACGCCTTCCGCCGGCACCTCCATTTTCGCCAGCCAGAGGATCGCGTTCAATACCAGCCGCCGGAAGTATTCGTGACCCCAGTTCTGATGGTAGTGCGCGCCGGTGAACCCGAAACCGCGGCCGCCGTCGGCGCGTTCATAAGCCCACGCCACGGTCTGCGGGTCGCCGCGCGCGACGGCCGCACGGACATGCGGGTTGCCGGAATGATGTCCGTCCGGCCGGCTCGTCGTGCTCGCGTCGGGCACCGCGACGAGGATGGGTGTCACGCCCTTCTTGTCCGGCACGAACCGCATGTTGAAATACCACTCGTCGCGAATCGTGAACGGCTTCACGCCCCGCGTGATGGGGTGGACCGGGAGCGACTTGAACTCCGCATCCCAGTGCGGGTTGACCGACCAATGGATCTCGAACGCTCCGCCGACCCAACCGAGGAACTCGTTGTGGCCGTTCTCCAGCGTTGGCTCCACGGCGTAATGCAATAGGCCCAGCCCGGCGCCCTTCGCCAGCACGCGGCCGAGCACGGTCTTCCGATTCTCCTGCAGCGCGACGTGCTTCTGCTGCCCGTCGCAGTAGATGATCACGGCATCGAGCCCCTCGAGCTGCGCAGGGTTCGTGGGCCAGCCGCCGAGCACGATGTCCGTCTTGAGCCCGGGCACGCCGGCCAGGCATTTCTGCAGGAGAATAACGCCGGCATTGTGCTCGTGCATCCCCGGTGGGTGGCTCGGCGGGCCGGCGATGAGCAGGACTTTGCGCTCGGCCGCCATCAGCGCGGAGGCGCCAAGGAAGGCCAGAAGACACATGCGGCTGCGGCGCAGGAGGCGGAATGGCTGGAACGACATGATGTTTGGCGAAGCGGGGTTGGGGTTGCAGTGGGTTTCCGGCACTTGATCGCCCGACTTCGGAATCGCAAGCTTGCGATGGAGAACCGCGCCCGCCGGGTCCGCGGCCTGGCGCCCGACTGTCCGGCAAGACGGGCGATTGCGGCCCGCCGGGGCGTGACGGCACGGTTCCGTCGACGATCGACGACTGGCGGCTTGCCGCACCCTTCGGTTGCTTGTCCGAATGGCGCGTACAGCCCGCGTTCCGCCGGCGTCGCCGCATGTCCGTTCCCCCCGCTTCGTCTCCTCCTGCCTCAAACCGCCGCCGCTATGCCATCGTCGGCCTCGGGTCGCGCCGGGAGCTTTATCAGGACGGCATCGAGACCATCCACACGGCCTGGGCCGAGTTGGTTGCGGTCTGCGACACGAACCCGGGCCGCATCGAGCAGGCGCGCCGGCGATCGGTGCAGAATGGTGCCCCGGTGCCGGCGGGTTACGTGGCGGCGGAGTTCGACCGGATGCTGCGCGAACAACGGCCCGACATCGTGATCGTGACGACCTCCGATGCCACGCACCACGACTACCTCATCCGGGCAATGGAGGCGGGTTGCGACGTGATCACGGAGAAGCCCATGACGACGGATGCCGCGAAGTGCCGTGAGATCCTGGCGGCGCGGCAGCGGACGGGCCGGCGTTGTCGCGTGACCTTCAACTACCGCTACTCCCCGCCGCGCACACAGGTGAAGGAGCTGCTGATGAGCGGCACGATCGGCGAGGTGTTGTCAGTCGATTTTCACTGGCTGCTCAACACCCATCACGGCGCGGACTATTTCCGGCGCTGGCACGCGCAGAAGCGGCATTCCGGGGGCTTGTTCGTGCACAAGTCGACGCATCACTTCGATCTCGTGAACTGGTGGCTCGGCGCCGTGCCGGTTACGGTCCTGGCCACGGGGCGGCGCAGCTTTTACACCGCGGAAATGGCGCGGCGCCGCGGGCTCTCCGGCCCGTTTCTGCGCTGCCGCACGTGTCGCGAGACGGAGCACTGCGCCTTTCACCTCGATCTCGCGGCCAATCCCCACCTCAGGTCGCTCTATCTCGACCATGAAAACCACGACGGCTATTGGCGCGACGGCTGCGTCTTCCGGCCGGAGGTCGACATCGAGGACACGCTTGGCGCGCTGGTCACCTACGATACGGGAGCGACGCTGACGTATTCGCTGAACGCGTTCAACGCGTGGGAGGGCTACACCGTCGCGTTCAACGGCACGAAGGGCCGGCTCGAGCACAGCCTGGTCGAGTCGGTCTACGTCGACGGTCGGGAAACCGTGCCCGGCGGCGCGAATTCCGGCGGCGAGGTGAAGCTTCGCGTGGTGCCCCTGCGCGGGGCGGGTTACGACGTCGAACCTTGGAGCGCCAGCGGCGCCCATGGCGGCGGCGACCGGCTCATGCTTGAGGATCTGTTTCCGCCGCCCACGGTCGCGGACAAGTATCTGCGGGCGGCCGACGAGCGCGCCGGCGCCTGCTCGATCATGGTCGGGGTCGGGGCCAATCGCAGTCTCGAAACCGGTGCGCGCGTCGATCTCGCCGGGTTCTTCGGTGCCCTGCCCGTGCCCGATTACGCGCCCATGCCTTCCCGCACAGCGCCATTGCCGATGCCCCGCCGGGCATAGTATGAGGAGGTCGGGCACAACCAATTGCCGGTTGCTGCGTCAGTCGCTCGAACCCCCCAAAACTACCCATGAAATCACGCCCTCGTACCCTCGCGGCGTTCTTTGCCGCTTGTTTCATGTCCGTCGTTGTCTTCGCGGCCGATCCGTCCGGAACCTGGAAATGGACCGTGCAGGGCCGCGGCGGCGGCGGAACTCCCCGCGAATCCACGCTGGTCCTCGCGATGAAGGACGGAAAACTGACGGGCAAACTCACGACGCCCGGTCGCGGCGGCAATCCGATGTCCACTGAGAT
>CAYXQJ010000184.1:0-2971 GCA_964467455.1 uncultured Hyphomicrobiales bacterium
GTGGGCCCGCTGGCGGGGTTGACCAACCTGACGGAGTGAGTGGGTTGCGGCGCGGGCTGCCCTGAGCTGACGGCACTCAAGGCTGGAGTTGAGCACCAACCGCATCGTCGACGTGGGCCCGCTGGCGGGGTTGACCAAGCTGATGTGGTGAGTGGGTTGTGGCGCGGGGTTGTTCAGAGCTGACGGCACCCAAGGCTGTGGTTGCAAAACAACCAAATCACCGACGTGGGCCCGCTGGCGGGATTGACCAACCTGAGAGCGTGAGTTGGTTGCAATGCGAGTGGAGTGGAGTGCTCACAACGACCCAAAGGCTGCGCTTGAGCGGCAACCCCGTCGACAGCCTGCTGCCGCTGGCGTCGTTTGGTCGGCTGCAATCTCTTTCCCTCGAAAACGTCCGCATGACCTGCCTACCAGTTGTGCTTGCAACCCTTCACGACTTGCGGTTCCTGGACCTGACCAACGCCCGTCTTCCCGTCCCTGCAAAGTTCTTCACCACGCTCAACGACACCAAGCTCCGCGAGTTCCAGCGCTATCTGGCTTCGTTGGCCCGCGGATCGCGGTCGCTGGCCAGGAAGCTGCGTGTGGTGCTGCTGGGCCACCCGGGGGTGGGCAAGTCCACGCTGTGCGGCGGCATCATCGGCAAGCCGCACGCGGGCCACATGACCGAGGGCGTCGAGCCGCACGACTGGAACGGCGTGCGTGTGTGGGACTTTGCCGGCCACGAGGGCTTCAAGTACCTCATGCACTTGTTCCTACGCGGCAGCCGCCATCGCGCCGTGTTTGTGGTGCTGGTGGACGCCACGTTGGGCGAAACGGCACAGCGCACGGTCGAGCTCAACCGCGTGTCCGAATGGTTGCTGACTGCACATGCGTGCTCCAAGGAGGAAGGTGCCAACACGCCGCTGCGCGTGTGGTTCGTGGCCACCAAAGCGGATTTGCTCCAGGGCGATGTGGCGGCCAAGCAGCGCGAGCTCGAGAAGGCGCTGGCTGCCACGGTGGCGGATGTGCGCGCCAATTGCATGGGTGCCGAGGAGCTGCAGGTGCGCCAGGAGGCGGGCCGCATCCAGTGCTTCTGGGTGGCAGGCACGCACGGTGTGGACGAGGTGCGTGCTGCCATTGAGGAGGAGGCGGCCGATGGCAGCGTCGAGGAGGTGTCGTTGCACTGGGGTGTGGTGAGCGACGAGCTGCAAACGCGCAAGGTGGTGCCTCTGGACGAGCTTCGGCTGCGCTTTGTCGATGCCGACGCCATGATGACCGAGCTGCAGGCGCTGGGCATGGCAGTGTATGAGCCCACGCTGCCGCTGGTGTGCTCGTGCGACTTTGCGGTGCAGGTGACGAAGACGCTGTTCTTGGGCCGCCACGGCAAGGCACGCTACACGCACACGTCGTGGTGGTTGACATGGGTTGAAGTCAACGTGCGACTGGTGGATGGGCAGCTGGAGGTGGTGGTGGACGCCACGCGGCACATGGCCACCCCGCCACCCAGCCAAGTGCCCACGCGCCTGCCCTGGAGTGCACAGTCGGTGGCGCAGCTGCTGCCCAGATACCCCCGCCGGCTGCAAGTGGATGGCCAGCACGTGTTTGAGTTCGACGACGTGCCGACGGCCAACGCGTGGTTTGCCATGCGCACACAGGGCGAAGACCGCGCGACAGTGTGGGCACGCAGCGAGTTGGAGGCGGCGTTTCGCGATCGACTGCCCGAGCTGAGCGAACGCGAGTGCGAGTACCCGTTCCAGATGCTGGAGACGTTCAACCTGCTGATTGCGGGGCCCAACGAGCTGCTGTCGTCGCCGCTTCTGTTCCGCCCCACTGTGGTGCCGCACAACTGGGACCAGTGCAGCGCGTCGATCCCGGATGCAGGCGGCACAGCAGTGACCGTTCGAGCGCGCGCTGATGTGTTCCACTTTGTGGAGCGCTGGACGCCGCTGCCGGCCACGTCGGTGGCGTTTGACGTGGTGCTGGCCGTGTACGCCAGCGTGCGCAGCCTGCGCAAGGGCGCGCCCGAGTTTTGGCACAACTGGGAGGTCGGTGTGTGTGGAATGCTGTGCTCGGTGAGCGTGTATCAAGCGCAGCTGGCGCTGGTGTTTGCAGACTGCACGCTGGAGCTGCGCGTGTGGTGCTTGGAGCGCGCACGCGGGTCGCGGCTGATGCACGACGCGCGCAGTGTGGTGGAGCACCGCGTGAACGCGCTGTCGCAGACGCTGTGGCGGGATCTGCTGGTTGGCCATCAACCGGTGCAGGTGCACGAGCCAGTGGAATACTCGCCGCCTGTGGTCGCGTTTCAAGGCGAGGACTGCGTGTGCCTGTCGTGCCGCAAACGCACGCAGGCAGCGCCCACGTGCGCAGTGTGCAAGGGCGAGCCGCTGCTGGCCGGACGCGTCATTGCCACGGAGCGCATTGGGACATCCAACGTGTTTCTGGGGCTGGACGGCGAGCGGCGCCCGTGCGTGATCAAGCTGTGGCCGGCGGCGCAAGAGCGATGCTGGCAGCGCGAGGTGGCGGTACGCTCGCGGCTGGGCACGCTGATTGAGCAGGACTTTTGCGCGGCCGCCTTTGCCGTGCCCATGCGCGGGCGCAGCGTGGAGGGCGTTGAACTGTCCGCCCAAGAAGTGTGTGTGTGCGTGCGGGCGCTGCTGGAGGAGGTGGCGCAGCTGCACGAGCTCGGCGTGCGGCACGCGGACATCCATCCCGGCAACGTGCTGCGTGACGGCGATTGCTACGCGCTGGTGGATTTGGATGTGGCGCTGCTGGTGGACGACAATGAGCACCGCATCCCCATCAAAGCCGACACTCTGCCGTGGTCGCAGCGCATGCAGTGGCGTGGGCCCTACTATGCCGCTGCGCCTCAAGACGACCCGCGCTACGACCTGGAGTGCGTGGCGCGCACGTGTCTGTACCTGGCGTGCAACGCTGGCGATGACCTGCTTTCGACCGACCTACAGCTGGACGCAGTGCGGGCGGCACTGGCACA
>CAYXQJ010000185.1:0-2955 GCA_964467455.1 uncultured Hyphomicrobiales bacterium
GTGCGGTAGAGATCGATCCACGGCCCCTGCCGCATGCCCTCCATCGCCTCGCGCGTCCAGCCCGCCGTCTCGCGAAACTGCCCGAGGCCGCCGGGCCCGATGAAGGAGTACTGGCGGTAATGATAATCCTTCCGCCGTTCCTGGTACTGCGTCACCAGGCCCGCCTTAACGTAGGCGGGCACGGCCAGCCGGAAATCCTTCCGCACATTGATGCGGCCTTCGAGGATCGACGACTTCGCGATGCGGTTGTTCTGCGACAGCGTCATCGTGGTGTAGCTGTTCAGATCATAGAAGTCCCGGCCGGCGGTCTGCGTGATCTGCGGAAACGTGTCGTCGGCCCGGCGGTCCGTGATCCAGCCGATGCCGGTCAGGCCGCCGATGGAGAACGCACCCTTGGTGCGCACGCCCGCATTGTACTTCCGGTCCTGCGGCGAGTAGTTCTGGAATGCATGCGACATCGACAGCGTGCCGCTGTAGTCGACGGTGAGCCCATCGAGCCGGTGCACGCCCGAGGCGAGGAAGCGGTAGTTGCGCGTGAAGTTGTCGTAGGCGGTCGCGGTCATCGTCGCCGCCGCCGAATTGCTCGGCACCACCTCGGTGTACGTCTCACTGTAACCGGGCCGCATCTGGTTCGCATTGTTCGAGGTCTGCAGGTTCATCGCCAGCGTGTGCGGCCGCTCGATGTAGAAGTTGTGCGACGCGTTGAAGGTGAAGACCGACCGTTCGCTCAGCTTGTATTCGGCCTTCGCGCCGATGTTCTCCCGGACGTGCGGCCCGCCCATCGCCTGGCGCTGCTGGCGTGTCCGGTAGACGTACGCCGGCCGGTTCAGCGTGCCCTGGTAGTAGTGCTCGGTGTCGTTCGAGGAGTAGAAGACGGAATTGCGCGAGTAGGACAGCGAGACGCCCAGGTTGCGGTTCGGGCCGAAGACATCCGAGTACGCGAGCGTCAGCGCCGGGGTCAGGCGGTTGATCGGCGAGTCGATCCACTGCTCCTCCTCACCGCCCTTGCGGCCGATCAGGTGCGCGAAGCCCAGTGAATACCGGATCTGCCGCGGCGCGTTCCGGTTGAAGGCGCTGCGCGTGACCATGTTGATCGAGCCGCCGATCGAATTGGCCGGGCGGTCCGGCGTCGGAGCCTTGGTCACCTCGATGCTCTCGATGAGCGAAAGCGACGCCTGGAAGAAATCGAAGGCGCGGTTCGTGCCGGTGGAGTTGTTGTTCGCCAGCTGCACACCGTCCATCTCGACGGTGTTGAGCCCGGCCTCGATGCCGCGCACCTGGACCTCGCGCACGCCCGAGCCACTGAGGTCCGTCGCCACGATGCCCGGAATCTTCTGCAGGAACGAGCCGACGTTGTCCTCGGTCATCGTGCCGAAGGCATCGGTCGCGACGACGTTCTTCACGTTCTGCGCCTGCCGCTGCCGCGCCGTCGCCATCGCGCTGCCCTCGCGCTCACCTTCGACGGTGAACGCCTGCATCTTGTAGATGTCGGAGGTCAGCGCCACGTCGTGCGTCACCATCGCACCATCCGTCGGCCGCAGCGGGATCGTGACGTTATCCAGGCCGGGATAGGAAATCACGATCGCCGTGTCGCTGTCGCCCGCGGTGATGACGTAGCGGCCTTCGGCGTCGGTCGTGACCGAGCGCCCGGTGCCCTGCAACTCGACTCGAGCGCCCTCGAGTCGGACGCTCGTGGCGGCGTTGGAAACGCGTCCGGAGATCGTGCGTGAGGCGGTGGACGACGCCGGTGAGGCGGTTTGGGCCAGCACCGGGACCGGCGAGGCGACGGTGGCAACAGCCAGGGCCAGCAGGGACATGCGGGCGCGGAGACGCGAGTTCATGGTAGGTACGGTTTAGGGAGGGGGAGGCGGGGCAGACGGGACGCCGGGCAGGGTCGCGACGGGGCAAGACATCACGACGGCCGCACGCTGGTAACCGTTTGGATATTTAACGGGCAAGAAGAAAGTGCCCGGCACCGCGTATAGGCGGAGCAGCCTGGCCCAGGCTGCTTTCAGGAGCATCGCCTAACGGTCAGCTCTCGAAATCCTCACGCCCGGCCGTACCAGCAGCCTGGGGCCAGGCTGCTCCACCTTCGCCGGCTAACCCGCCGCGAACTCGAAGTCTGCCACCAGCACATGGTGATCACTGGCCGGGGTCGGAGTCACCGTGCAGCCCGCGCAGCGCAGCAGGGCATTATGAAAGATGTGGTCGAGCACGTAGGGGCGGCGGCGCCACGTGATCTCCCGGTCCTGCACGGCGGAAAACCCGCAGGAGGCGAACTGGGTGATGAGCGAATCATGACCGCTCACATTGAAATCACCGGCGAGGAGCGTGGGGCCGGTGGACGCCGCGAGCTGCTCGGCCACGAGCGAACGCTGCGCCGGATTGCTCTTGCTGCTCGAGCCGAGCATGAAGAAGGCGAGGAGGTGGGTGTTCAGCAGCCGCAACTCCCGGCCCAGCATCGTCGTGGTCGCCCCAATCAGGAGGCGGTCGGTCGGGGTCATCCTGCGGCCGTGAAAATCGAACTCGATCGGCGGTGACGGCAGATCGAGCCGCATCGTATCCAACAACGGATTACGGGAAAAGATCGCCAGTCCGATGCCGAAGGGCAGTTCACGCGGATCCGCCCTGGGATAGCTGAACCAGCTGTGATAACCGGCGAGTTCCGTCTGCAGCCGGGTGAAGTTGGGCGGCGGCTGGATCTGCCGGCCACCGGCCTGCGCCTGCTCGACCTCCTGGAGGAACAAGATGTCAGCGTCGTGGCGCCGGATCTCGTCGAGTGTCGCCTCCAGCCGGATGGGGGCCCGATCGGGATGATTTTCATCCCAGACCTGGCCGAACTGCATGTTGAACTGGAGAACGCGAAAGCGGCTCATCAGCAGTTCAGCCGGAACTCACTTCTGCAACGGGGAGCCTCCCGCCGCCGGCACCGCTCGCGATCCCTCCGTCACCGCC
>CAYXQJ010000186.1:0-2937 GCA_964467455.1 uncultured Hyphomicrobiales bacterium
CGCACCTGAATCCGATGCCCTACGCGGCCGCAGTGCAAATGGAGATTGATCTGGCGGAAGATTTGCGCCGCGCCGGCTACACCGTTACCGGCGGTCATTAAGCCGTGTCGCCCCGGTCAAGGCACGGCTTTAATCCAGTCGATCTCGAGTTGAAATGGACCGGCTTGTTTATCGGAGATGAGAAATCCCACCGAGGTGACGGTCGTGGGATTCAGCGGCGGCGCATCGGTCAACACACGTCCGCGGAACGTCGGAACAAAGTTGCGAAACGTGAAGCGGTGCTCGCTCCATTCGCCCGACTTGGTGGAGAAGGTGCATTGATACAGCGGCGAGTCCAAACCGGCTTCAGTGCGCACCGTCAATTTGTAGCGGTGTCCGTCGCCGCGCACCCGCAGCGCGATGGCGGTGTGATTCGTGAGGTTCAACTCCATTGGGGTCGACCGTACCGAAGCGAAACCACCATTGTTTTCCAGCCGGACGATGCCGCTGAAGACCGCCGGACCATTCGTGCGGATTTGAAATTGGCTCGTGGAGACGCCGCCCATGACGTCGTCATTTACGACCTCCCAAACGGGCGAATTCGTTTGATCGCGAAAGTTAAAGAGCAGTTGCTCAGAGCCTGATTCCGCATTCATAGTCAAACCGAGGCCGAGCCCCGCCAACAGTATCATGGGTTGGATGGAATAAATTCGCGAACTGGTCATAAGTTTTCAATGATTCAAGAGTTCAGTCGCCACAACCTGAAGTTTAGCACCGCGGCGAAAGTGACCCAGACCAAGTACGGCACGAGCAACCACGCAGCAGTCCGATTAACAGGTCGAAACGCGATCAGAGTGGCAATAATAGCGAGCCAGAGCAGGACGATGTCAACAAATGCCAGCCCGGGCCGATGCCAACCGAAGAACAGCGGCGACCAAGCGGCGTTTAACCCGAGTTGGACCAGGAAGATAAGCAGCGGTCGGCAGCGACGCGCCCAGCCTCCCTCTCGCCACACCAGCCACGCCGCCACCGCCATCATGAGATAGAGTGCTGTCCAGACAGGACCAAAAATCCATGCCGGGGGATTCCACTCCGGTTTGCGCAGCTCCGCATACCAGTCGTCCGGCGGAAACAATCCTCCCAGCGCTGCGGCGGCAAAACAGATCAAGATCCAGCCTGATAGGGCCAGGCCCTGAAAAATGCGGCGGCGGGTCGTCGTCATGATGAGGCTTGCTTGCAGTTCACCGCCGCCCGGGCGATGCCGCGCAGCATTCCGGCGAATACAATTTGATGCAACGGCCATACGCAATACCAGTAGGCCAACCCCCACAAACCGAGCGGGTCAAACGTGGCCGTCTGACGCAGTCGCGTTCCCTGCCCCTCCGCGTGGACCTCGAACTCCAACCAGGCCCGCCCTGGCAACTTCATCTCTGCCGCCAGCCGCAGTCGTCGTCCGGGCTGGACGGCTTCCACCCGCCAGCAATCCAGCGTGTCGCCCGGGTGTAACTGCTCCGGGTCACGACGCCCCCGCCGCATGCCCACGCCGCCAACGAGCAGGTCCAACGCACCGCGGGCCGCCCAGAGCCAGTTGGCGTAGTGCCAACCAACCGTGCCACCGATACGTTCGACCACGGCGAAGACTTCGGCGGGCGTGGCGTTAACGGGCGTGGCGCGCGAATCCACAAGGCGATTGCCAAAGCGCGCACCGCCCCAATGCTGCGGCTCTGCCCCCGCCGCAGACCATGCATCAGACCAGCGCGTTTGGGCAAAGCGCGCGTCCTCGTGGCGCAGCGCCCGTTCAATAGCTTCGCCCACGCCAATGGGCTGGATGGAAAATTTATCGTGAGCAGAATCGTCTCGCACCACGGTGGGATGGCGCAGGCTGTCCACCAACTTGCGCCCGATCCGCGCGTAAAGTGGCGTCACCAACCCGAGCCACAAACTCGAAAGCCGCGGGGTGAGCAGCGGCACGGGAATCATGAGCCGGCGCAATCCGCGTTGCCGCGCGTATTCCCGCATCAGGTCGCCGTAAGAAACGCGATCCGGCCCGCCAATCTCAAAGATCAGACTGCGCCCACCCGTCTTGAGCCGCAGCGCCTGCCGCAAATACTCCAAAACATCGCCAATAAAGATTGGCTGCGCCGTCACGCGCACCCAACGCGGCATCACCATCACTGGCAATCGTTCCACCAACGCGCGCACCATTTCAAAAGATAAACTGCCCGAACCAATAATGATCGAGGCGCGAAATTCAATCACCGGCACATCGCGCGTGCGCAAGCACTTTCCCACCTCGTGTCGGCTGCGCAGGTGAGCGGACAAGTCGGGTTCGTCCTCGCCCAACCCGCCCAGGTAAATGATGCGCGATACTCCGGCAGCTTGCGCCGCAGAGGCAAAATTCTCGGCCGCCCGACGATCCCGAGATTCGAAATCGTTGGTGTCGCCCATGGAATGCACGAGATAGAACGCGGCGGCGACCCCCTGCAGGGCCGCGGCAAGCGACGGCACATCGAGCAAGTCCCCCTGAACCACTTCGACACCGTGCGACACGCGGTTTGTCAAATGTTCAGGCTGCCGAGCCAAGCAACGGACGCGCCATCCGTCCGAGACCAGCAACGACAGGAGCCGGCCACCGACATAGCCAGTCGCACCAGTCAGCAGAACAAGGCCGGATGAATTCAATTCAGGCACTGCTTTAAAAGTTACCGAAACGCATCGCCCGCGAAGATGCCACGCGACTTCATCGCAGCAGCGCCATTTCGAGGAAGGTTAGTTCAAGTCCATGGAGAATGCGACCGGACGAACCGGCTCGGCGCAGCGGAACTTGGCCGACGGCTGGATTCATGGCCGAAAATGAACATTAGGCCACCGGCTCGCCCGCGCGATTGAGTTCGCGCTCCGTCTTGAGCCGCAGTTGTCCGCAAGCCGCGTCGATGTCATGACCTTTCTCGCGGCGTA
>CAYXQJ010000187.1:0-2893 GCA_964467455.1 uncultured Hyphomicrobiales bacterium
GCCGAGAAACACTAAGCACGACCATGGCTGCCCAACCTTACGGCCTGATCGCCACCTTCGAAACCGCGCCCGACCTCTACCATGCGGCGGAGCAGGTGCGGGATGCCGGCTATCGCTTCTGGGACTGCATCACGCCGTTCCCCGTTCACGGCCTCGACAAGGCCATGGGCGTGAAACGCTCCATCGTGCCGCGCATCTCCCTCGCGGGTGGCATCACCGGCTTCATCACCGGCATGACCATGATCTGGTGGACCGGCGCGTACGACTACCAGCTGATCGTTGGCGGCAAGCCGCTCTTCAGCCCGATGTTCGCGTTTCCCGTGAGCTATGAGCTCACGATTCTGTTCACGGCCTTTGCGACGATCATCGGCATGTTCGTGGTGAACGGTCTGCCCATGCACTATCATCCGGTGCTGAAGTACGACCAGATCCGCCGCGGCATGGACGACACCTTCTTCATTGTGATCGAGGCGCGCGACCCGCGCTTCAATCTCGCCAACACCAAGGCCCTGCTCGAGAAGGCCGGCGGCAAGGCGATCACGGAGCTGGAGCCCTGAGCATGCGCCACGTCTATCTCGCCACCCTCTTCGCCTGCGTGCTGCTGGTGTCGATCCTCGGCTTCCGGGGCCAGACCTTCACGCAGCCTCCGATCGACATCTTCCCGGAGTGGGGCTTCCCCAGCATGGAGCACCAGCCCAAGCTGCGTCCGCAGGGCCATAGCGCGTTCTTCGCCGACGGCCGCGCGGACCGCACGCCGCCGGCGCGCACCGTCGCCCGCGGCATGCTCCGGGAGGACGATCATCTCTACCGGGGCAAGGACGCTGCCGGCGCCTTCACCAAGGGGTTTCCCGCCGCGCTCACGATCGACGGCCAGTTCCTCGCGCGCGGTCGTGATCGTTACCAAATCTACTGCGCGCCGTGCCATGGCACGACGGGCGACGGCAAGGGCATCACGAGCCGCTACGGCATGGGTGCCACGCCGACCTACCACGACGACCGCCTGCGCACGATGCCGGACGGTGAGATCTACAACACGATCACGAACGGCAAGAACACCATGTTCCCCTACGCGGACAAGCTGATCCCCGAGGATCGCTGGGCCGTCGTCGCGTACGTGCGGGCGCTCCAGCGCGCGCAGCAGGGCAAGCCGGCCGACGTCACCGACGCCGCCGCCAAATCCACTCTCGGCCTCCAATGAGTTCGCACGCTGTAACCGCTCCCGCGTCCCTGCCGGCCGAGTCCGCCGCCCCCCTGGCGGGCAAGGCGCTCGGCGTCGGCCTGGCCGGCATCGCGCTGACCATCCCCGGCATCTTCATTTCCGGTGCCTCCGCCGTCGCCCACTCGTGGCTCGTCGGCGTGACGTTCTGGACCGCCATCGCGATCGGCATGCTGATGCTGGTGCTCATCCACCACATCTTCGACGCGTCGTGGTCCACCGTGATCCGGCGGCAGTTCGAGCACGGCCTCTCGGCCTTCAAGTGGCTCGGCCTCCTGTTCCTCCCGCTGGTGCTGGTGACGTTCTTCTACCAACGCGACATCGTCTGGCCCTGGCTGAACATGGCCCGCGAGATCCATGGCGGTCACACCGTCGGGCACGATCCGCTCTACCTGAAGAAGGCCGGCTTCCTGAGCCCGGGCATGTTCATCGGGATGACGGCGGCGTTTTTCCTGATCTGGATGTGGCTGTCGGCCCGCCTGCGGAAGGCGTCGTTCACCCAGGACAGCGATGGCGATATCAAGTGGACCTACTCGAACCGCGTCACCGCGGCGATGGGCCTGCCGCTCGGCGCGCTGTCGCTCACGTTTGCGGCGATCTACTGGGTGAAGTCGCTCGAGTACCACTGGTTCTCGACCATGTACGGCGTCTGGTTCTTCGCGAACTGCGCCCGTGGCGCGCTCTCGATCGGCGTCATCATCATGGTCTGGTTGTGGCATCGCGGCGACTACAAGGGCGTGCTTAACAACAACCATTTCCACAGCATCGGCATGCTGATGCTGGCCTTCACGGTGTTCTGGGCGTACGTGACCTTCTCGCAGTACTTCCTGATCTGGAACGCGAACGTGCCCGAGGAGACCTTCTGGTACAACCTGCGCGAACTGAACCATGACGGCTCCACGAACCAATGGTGGTACGTCGGACTCGTGATCCTGTTCGGCCACTTCCTGATCCCGTTCCTCGCGCTGCTTTCGTACCGGTACAAGGTCACGAAGCCGATCATCCGCCGCATCGCCTACTGGATCCTCGCGGTGATCCTGATCGACATCTGCTACAACATCATGCCGGCGCTGAAGGATTCGCACGGTGACGCCGTGGGCTTCCTTTCGTTGAACCTGCTTTGGGTCCTGACCTCGGTGGTCGGCGTCGGCGGCATCTGCGTGTGGTCCTACCTGCGCAGTTTCCCGACGGCGAAACTCATCCCGATCCGCGATCCCCGTATTGGCGAGAGCCTCACGCACCATGAGTGATTCGAACGTCCAGCCGGCCCGGCCGGTCTCGCTCTTCACGATCGTGTTCGTGTTCGCCGTTTTTGCGGCGTTCCTGCTGGTCATCCGCTGGGGTTACACGCCGGCGACGACGTCCACCTTCAACGCCGCCCCGGAAAATCTGCCGAAGGAGCAGGAGTGGCGCGCCACCGCGGAATCCCGTCGCAAGACGCTGGAGGAGCATCGGGCGGCCGAACAGAAGAAGGCCACGAGCTACGACTGGGTCGATCAGAACGCCAAGACGGTGCAGCTCCCCATCGACCGGGCCATGGAATTGACCGCGAGCGAACTCGCCGCGAAGCAGTCGGGCGGCGCCCGGCGCAACCCCTAATTTCCTCGAGATGACCAACGCTTCGACCAACGCCGGTTCGGCTGAAGTCACTCCGATCGACACCCAGGCCCGCGGCCC
>CAYXQJ010000188.1:0-2877 GCA_964467455.1 uncultured Hyphomicrobiales bacterium
GCATACCCTTTCGGGAATCTCCTCGCCACTGTGTATCCACGCACCGACCCCACCCTGCGCATCACGCGGTGGGTGGAACTCCGGGGGCAGCGTACGCCGACCCCTCTTATCGTTTTTCCTTTGATGGCGTCCTACTCCGGCCTTTTCACGCGCCTTCCTCCGGCACCTCCTCGGCCCGGGCTCGCGCGTTTGCCCTTTCGTACGCTGCCTTGACCTGGGCCATGCGGATGCACCTGCTCTTCCACACCGCGTGGAAAGTGCGGATGGCCGCGCGTGCTCTCGCCTTCCTCGCCTCCAGGTCGCCTTCTGACTCGTCCTCTTGTTCGCCTACGTAGCCTAGGGCCCGCCGAAACTCAGCCACGGTCGCTGGGCCAGGTTGGCGTTCCCTGTAGAACGCGCCCATTTTGCGCTTCCTGATTTCTTCGTAGAGGGGGCACTCCACCACCACGTGGCGAGTCGTCTCCGTCTCTGGGTCTTCCGGTGAGCCGCATGGGCAGACCTCACCAATGTGCGGGAGCGGAATGTTGAGCACGTTGACCATGTACTCGTTGGTAACCAACAACTCCATCCTCGCTCTCCAGACGCGCATGCCGTCCTTGGTCGTGACCGGGTACTGCCACGTCCACGGGTGCGCAGGCTCCCCGATGAAGAGCGGCGCTCTCCTGCGGCATGCCTCGAAAGCGGCCGGCTCCTCCTTATTCCTGAGCAGTTCCGCCAGTTTGCCCTCGAACAGCACGCGCATGTCCAAGTCGTGCACGACCACTCTGGTCGGTCGCCGTGCGATCTCTAAGGGCGGCATCGGTACTGAGCGTGCTTGTGCCGCCATGCTCCGTATCCGTCCGCCGCCGCCTGCTCCTCGAGGGCCCTGCGCCGGGTTGATGAGGTCGTCCGTGATGCGGTCGTCGAATGTTGATGCCTCGTCTGTGGGCATGGTCACCAACTTCGTCGTCGCCCTTCTCTCCTCGATCGCATCGCAAAGCATCGACATTGTGTTGGCATACGGGTGCCTCGCTTTGACCCCGGCGGGTTTGTCCGCCCAGGAGCCGACTGCTTGGTCCATAGCCAACGGTGTCATGACGTGGAGCTCTTGGGTCGGGTCCACCTTCCTCACAACCCAGAGGAGCGCCACCGCCACGGCATGGTAGCACGTCTGGGCGCACCCCGGTTTGACCGCCGTGCAGAGCTCGTCATTGTCACAGCTCCACACTGAGGCGGCCACCTCTTGTGGCCCGCGCTTTCCGTGAATGGCCTTGGCGCTCGGCACCACTACCACCTTGATCGCGCCTGGGCTTGCAGCCAGGCGTGGTGTCACTCGCCGCGACAAGTCCGGCCACAGGTCTGCCCGCACGCGGTACATCCCGTTCTCCTTTCTGCAGAAGGTGGCCATCCACGCGGTGTAGAGCTTCCGGTTCATGTGCGTGTGCGTGCCACTCGCCCGCGCTTCTTCTTGTCGCATCAGTGCTCTCTGCGGCACGCCATTGATCCGCGATCGGAGTATCGTGACCGGGATTGGGTGCGCCAGCCCTGTGTTGTCCGCCAGAAGCTGCGCCATGGCCGGTGTCGCCTCGAAGTACCCTGCGGCCACCCTTCTCGATTCGAGGCAGTTGGCTGCGATGACTGGGACCCGTAGATGAGTCGCCAACGGCCCGCTTGTGAATGAAACGCGCATCCCAAAGCGTTTCAGCCCAATGGCCACGTCGCCAATGCAGGAGCCATGTAGCGCCTCTCGCTGGTACCAAATCGCGGACCATGGCTGATGGCCTTTGTGAGCGTTGACCACGTCAAGCATGTTCGCTGCCACCACGTCGTGCACCAGCTCGTTGGCGCAGATCTCGCGTACCACTGTGGCCACGGTCGCCGCGTGGTATGTCGTCCTGAGGCTCTGCCTTCCCGCCACGCCCGTGGATCGGAACATGTCGTAGCACCAACATGGGCCCGGGCGTATCTTCTTCGTCAACGCTAGGCACACCATGTTCTCCAGCGTCTCTAGGCGCTCTGCTGACAAGTGGACCAGCCCTGCGCAGAACGTGATCTGCGATGAGACCATTGCCTCCACCATCCTGATGGTAAACCATGGCGTCGCTGGAATGCGCGCGATGTTGTAGAGGGCCTTGGTGGTTCTCTCTACCAGCGCGTCCCAATGCGCCGTCTCCCGGTCCTCCAGTGTGCGCAGGAAGCCCAGGTACCGGTAGGTCGCTTGTGGGCCCCTCTGCTCGATGAAGACGGCGCCCCGCTGTGGGTCACGGAAGCGCTCGGGGAAAATCTCGTTTGGGATGCTGATGGTCTGCGTGGGGTCCGTGTTGCCCACCACGAAGGTCTTGCCTGCATGGAGCACATTGCCGTAGTGGTAGCCCCATAGCTCCACCTTACGCAGCGTGTCTTGCACTCCCTCGTCGGATCCGCTTGGGTACGCCGTGTCGTCAGCAAAGGCCAAGACTGAAATGCGAATGTCGCCGAGCGCGTACGGCTCCGAAGTCGCTCGTATCCACCTCAGCAGCACGTTGATGTAGATGGCGAACAGCAGAGGTGACGTGGTCATGCCCTCCATCACGCCCGCCTGCCACGGAACCGGCTCCGCTTTGCCATGTGTGGTGACTACCTGGTACGTCACCCCCGGGTACACTGCCTCGACATAGCGGCCCAGCTCTCCCATTCCGACCAGCTCCAGCTCCTTCACCAGCAGTTTGTGCGCCACTGACGGGAAAGCCTTCCGGATGTCAGCGAATGCGATCCTCAGCGGTCTCTGGTTGCGCTGGGCGTGGTCGACCAGCTGGTCCAGTATGAGCGCTGCCTGGTGCACGCCATGGCCCGCTCGGAAGCCGAATTGGTGCTTGTCCAGGATCTCGTTGTCTTCCGCGTACTTAATGGCGCATTCGT
>CAYXQJ010000189.1:0-2871 GCA_964467455.1 uncultured Hyphomicrobiales bacterium
AAGCGCTGAGTTGTACCTTGATGGACTTCTGTTGTCCACCGTCGAACGTGTAATAGCCGGCAGAGTTGGAGTAGGCGCGGACATTCGGGAACTGACGTGCCAATGACTGAGGATTGCTCGGCGTTAGTTGCTGTCCGAAGAGGACACCGATACCGTTCGGCGAGTCGAGCGTGATCGTGATCGAGCCCTTGGAGAGCGAACGCTCCAGCGACGGTTTGAAGGTCACGGTGTTCGTTGCACTCATGCCCGGCACGTAGCCCGACAGGTCGTAGGCAACGTTGTTCGTCTGATTGTTGCCGGTCATTGAATAGGTAGCATCTGTCAGTTCGAAGGTCACCGGACCGCTGACGCCCTTTTCAAAGAGGTCGTTGGCAGCAAGTTGGAACGTCGGATAGTTGTTCGGCTTTCCGGCATTCTTCAGACCAATGGTGTACGTACCCGACATGTTCGGCTGCACCGTAAAGGTCACGCACGTTTGGTTGTTGGTGTTGTCCGGATCGCCCGGATAGTTCACCGTCATGCACGCTTCATAGTTACCCGCTGCCGTCGGTGTGAAGAGCGGGAATGTTGCGGCGGCAATGTTATTCGGTGCCGTGGCATCGACCGATGGCACGATCACGGTTTCGTTGTAGACCAACGTCCGATTCGGTAGCTGATAGACCTCCATCTTCACCGGCACGTCGGAGAGGTCCAAGATGCCGTTGTTGGTGATCTCGCCTTGTGGCATCATTGGACGATTCGCAAAGTAACGTGATGTTGACTTTGGATTGAGGATCGCACCGGCACCGGCTTCTTCGTTGTAGTTCACTTGGAAGATGTACGGAATACCGTCGTTCGGCACACAGTCGTTGACAGCTTGCTGGTCGATGGCGCTGTTGAGCGTGGCGCAGAACTCAGCCGTGTAGAGGCCAACAGCCGTAGGGATGAAGGCCGCATTATTCACGTCCACCGAAGCACGGTCGCCCGTGGCCATGTTGCCGGTCCAGTTCACTTCTTGATCGAACAGGACCTGTCCGCCCGGATAGGTGCGGATGATAGCGCGGACATCAACATCCGTGACGTTGTTCAGACCCACGTTCTGGATCTGTGCCGACAGCGGCATGGTCACGTTGAGCGGATTCTTTTTCGGCTGCGGCTGCGGCGAGCGGATCGCCACCGTGGCAACGTCATTCGGGAAGGCCACGATGAAGGCCTTGCGCCATTGCTGCGTACCGCAGTCTGACGAGAAGGTTGCTTCAAGACGGTATGAACCACCCGTAGCATTCGTCAGGTCCATGGCTCCGCCTGTACCGGCCCACGCACCCGTGGCTTGCGTGAAGTTATAGGTCGTGTAGCCGTTAGCAACACCTGTATAAAGGATGTTCGTGCTCGCCCCCTGAACAGCCGTGTAGACGACGTTGTTCGACGGAAGCGGACCAACGACGCGATACGTGATCGTGTAGGGTTTTCCTGCCTGCTGATAGAACGTCAGCGATGGACGCGGGAAAGCAGCGCTGGAACCGTTATAGACCGAACCGGCGCGAAGGATACGGCGCGGGTCGACGTCATCCGGGAAGGACTGTGATACGCCGGCGCTCAGGCGCACGCGCATCATCGGACGAAGCTCTTGGTACTTGTACTCATAGGTCTGATAGTTGTACTGGTACATGTAGTTCTGCCAGTAGTAGATCGGACCCTGATCACAGGTGTAGTAGTTCTGGTAGTAATACGCGCCGTTTGACGGGAAGTAGTACGTATAGAAGTAGCCGAGACCGGACGGAGGGTTGGTGGCTTCCCACAACATGCCTACGTCAAGAGAGTAGTAGTAGCTGTTGGACGTATTGCAACGCAGCATCCCAAAAACAAGGTTGCTGCTGCCGTCCCACACGATGGTGTTCTTGTTGAATTCAAAGTCTACCCACGTGGAATCACCGGTTGCGATCGCCGGTAATCTCCAATTCGGGTTATCATAGACTTCGATCGAGTTCGCACCGGCCCGCACGTTGCTGCCAAAACCTTGTGCAGCCCACAGGTAGTAACTCGGATACGAATATTCGTGTGTGGAGTGAAATCCAAGCGTGTATTGTGTGCTCGGGATCGGACGCACAAACAGGCGAATGCGAGCATCCATCGGCACCGGATTCGACACGAACCGAAGCGACATAGCATCGATCGGTCCGGCACACAAACCGGCTCGCTTCAAGTCATCAGCAGTGAGGATCCACTCCTGATAATTCGGTGAGTAATAGTCATACCACATCATATAACCGTAGTTATACATGTACTGTATACCGTCGTAGAAATAATAGTACGAGGTATAGGCCTTACCGACATTACTCGGCACCGGCGTATATGGCTGAGCACTGATGCCTGACCACCCGAGGATCGAGGTGGTGACCAGGACAGCAAGTCTCATTAAGAACGACGTACGCGTTCGCATGAGTCGACTCCTTGAAGATGAATTGATAGCGTGTCTTTCCATGTGAGGGACGGTTTGCGTCGGCAGTAATAACAGTCGCTGCCAATGGGGGTTACAGAGAAAAAGTTTTGCGAAAGGTGTAACTAACTCGTTGTTTTCATTGCAGTTGTCGCTACCGCATTTCTGAAAAAGTTACACGCTCTGAACAGCGATCTCAGGCGTTTTATGACCACACTGCACCCCAAAAAAAAAGCGCCCCAGATGTTACTCTGAGGCGCTTTCTCTTTCGACTCCCCTGTTGTCAGGGGGCGAGCATTGCCTGCTCTGTTACTTGACGATCGTCACGGGCATGGAAGCCGTCTGTCCGTTGGCTGTGACCACTACCGTGTAGGCACCCGAGGCCATTTGGGCGGCCGTGAGGTCTACGGTGTGTTCGCCGGCAGCCAGGTCCGCGCTCAGCAGCGTGGCGGCCA
>CAYXQJ010000190.1:0-2830 GCA_964467455.1 uncultured Hyphomicrobiales bacterium
CCCACCAGCCCCGACCTGAGCGCGCCCTTTGGAATTGGGCGTGGTGTGCGCCAGGGCGATCCTCTCTCACCGACCCTCTTCCTCCTCGCCATGAATCCGCTCTTAGAAGCGCTGTCACGTACCGCCGCGAGGTGCGAGCCCGACAACCCCCTCTCAGGCGGTCACGCCTTTGCCGACGATTTGGACCTGCTCGCCGAACTAGGCGAGACCATGCACCTCCTCTGGGACACCTGCCTCGGATACTTTGACACGGTCAAAATGTTCGTGAGCCCGACCAAAACCATCTACACCTATAACAAGGCGGCCGAGAGCGCCAACGCGATCCTACCGCCGTTGTCAGCCCCCGATGCCAACGGATCCCTCTGTCCAGTAGCGGTGCTCCCTCCAGAGAAGCCGTTCACGATCCTGGGCGTACAATTCACCATGACGCTCGACTGGTCTCACCACATCACCAAGACGATGAACACCTTCAAGTTCAACGTTGCCCTGCTCAAGAAGCGCACCATCTCGACCACTCAGCTCGCCGAGATATTCAAAGTCATGCACTCCGCCACGATTGGCTACGGCATGGCCATTGTCCCGTTCAAGCCCGACCAGCTGACCGAGCTCAATGAGTTCGTATTCAGAATACTACGCTCCCGCATGCGCCTCCATGGCGCAGGCTTACAAGATTGGTTCCACCTTCCCCGAAGCCTCGGGGGACTAGGTCTCCTCGACATTCGCACCACCTACGCCGCCCAACAAATCAGCGCGCTGCTGAGGACGGCGAACGGACCCAGCTGTCCCGCCAAAACCGCAATCCGCGAATTCGAGCGGAGCAACAACTACTCTAATGGCGCCATGCGCTTCATGCGTCCCCCACCGTTTGCGCCAGCCCTGAGGGCGGCCGCGGACGTTGGAATCCACCTCGTTGCCCGCGATGGAGTTGATGGCGAGACGGCCCAAGGCTATCACCTTCTCCACTCGCGCTGCCTTCCACCCAGACGCGGGCGAAACCGCGCCCGCTCCCAAAACCTTCTCGACCCAGGCGCAATAGTACGCGGCTGGGGCGTTGACACCAACACGGTCGACCTCGCCGCCTTTCACCGGGCAGTATTCTCTTACAGCCCTGACACCGTTTCCCACCAGATACGCCCGCTCGATGTCGTATACGAGAACCTCCAGGCCCTCTTTCCCGACAACCCGCCCTCTCTGGAGCAAGCCAGCGACCTCTTCTGCGAAGCAGCCCATTTCCCGACGCTCAAACCTTCCAAAGGGAGCGCCCTCCGCATGCCCAAAGGGACTTACCCAGAGGGCAACGCCATCCCCGACCTACACATCCCCAAACATGCAACCCAGGTCGATTTCAAAGGCCAACCCACGTTCCTCCTCGCGGGAGACGGCTCCACCAAACAAGTCGACGGCACAACCTACTCGGCGTGGGGAGTCGTCATCCTCCAATTAGACCAGCGGCGCAACGACCGCAAATTCTTTTCCTCCGCCTCACCTGTTGACGGCGCCCAGGATAACCAACGCGCCGAACTCCTCGCCATTTTGCAGGGCGCTAACCTCACACTCAACACGATCTACCATGCCCAAGCCCAACCCCAGGAGGGAGCGGGCAATGATCCCCCGCCCACCCGCGTTCTCTTCGCCTCCGACAGCCAATGGGCGATCGACACGATCGCTGCCTGGCCGTCCATGCCCCCCACGAAACGGAGCCAGACGGCCCATCGCGATGTCATCCGCGATATCGCCGACCGGATCACTATCATCCAAGGTTGTGGCGGCTCCTTCGAGCTCACCCACATCTACTCCCACCAAGACGAACCCGCTAGCGATAGCCGCACCGCGAAGATAGCCATCGAAAAGCTGGCCTTCGGAAACGACTCCCTCTATGACCATATGACCCGAGCAAATGCCAAAGCAGACGAAATCGCTAAGATGGCGAATGAGAATGCTATTGGCAATGCTAACCTCGCCCTCCCCCACCGAGATTACCGCACGGACCCCACCCCGGGTGCCGATGACTACTTCCCCACCACTGATGAGGGCCACATCATCGATGGATCTATCCACCGCCACGTGCGCGAAATCAACACCGAGTCGCGGCTCGCCGCGCTCAAAGTTGGTTCTGGCGCCCGGAAGGACTCCCTGCGTCGCCTTCTTGACGAATCCACAGACACAGCCCGCTCTAACCCCTTCGCCACGGCGAAGAGTTACAGCGACCACCGCGCGGCAGAGACGATCTTCGCGCTGCGCTCCCACAGCATTGGTACCCAGTCGAAGCTCCACGCCAAATCAAACTGGAGCTCGAACCTCCTTCCTCCAGCCGTCAAGTCTTACTACTTGGCAGCATATCCCTCGCCGGCGTGTCACTTCTGCGCGCGCCACGCGATCGCCGGTCCCACCCCAACCGAAAACACGGCCCACATCGTGGCCTGTCCCCACTGCGAAGAAGCACAGGCCATCAAAACCCAGGCGTGGCACGACATCCGTCAACGTGTCGCGGAGTCCCGCGATCCCAACGCCAACGCGGCAGCCTTCCCTCCTCCAACGGCTCTCCCCGCCTTTGGATGTGCCACACAGCAAGACCAAGATGCTGTCGCCACCTATGCGCACCTCCACGCCTCCAGACCTGGTCTCAGGGCCGTTGCGGCGTTCCCCCAGGACTGGGGCAACGAAGGCCTCATTCCTGCTGCTCTACCACTCGCGCTCCGCGAATTGGGAGTCCTCGACCCGGGCAAAGTCGCGTCTGACATTGCCACGATCCTCGCCCACGCGATCCACGACTGCGTCCGCGCTCGCGCTCGACGCAGGGCGAAAGACATCGGCCAAAGGCGGCTGTACC
>CAYXQJ010000191.1:0-2796 GCA_964467455.1 uncultured Hyphomicrobiales bacterium
CTAAGAGCTGTCCCGTAATTCGAGCTTGAGGTTGTGAAGAGCGGCCACCGCTTGAAGTGACTGGCGCAGGCGAGCTCCACGACGTCGGTGGTCGCGCAGGATCCTCCAGTCCTTGAGCCTGGCGATGGCGTGTTCGACGCGAGCACGACGGCGGCGATGGCGACGCCAGGCGCCGTCGCGAAGGATGCGACGGCCGCGAAACACGGGCGTGACCAGCTCCTCGATACCGCGATACCCGCCGTCGGCGAGCACGCGTCGGTGGGCCCGGCAGAGGCGCTCGATCACCGATCCTCGGTAGTGCACCGGATCGTTGCGGTTGCCGGGTCCTCTGACCTCGGCGGCGATCACGTGGAGGTCCGCACGGCGGACGAGGATCTGGGCATTGCACGACCACCGGTAGTTCTTGGCCTTCGCGGCCGTCGCGTGGTCCCGCGTCGGGACCAGCGTCCCATCGACGATCCACGACCACCGGCGATCTGGGTCGCTTCCGAGGGACATCAGGTCGCCGACGCGAGCGCTGATATCGACCACGATGCGGTGGGCCTGCGAGCGAGAGATCTCGAACATCGCGGCGAGCTCGCGCACGGTCAGGTTGGTACGCAGGCTCGCGCAGCCGATCACGACGCGGCGCTCGAGCGAGAGCGCCCAGGGCCGGCCGCGCCGGCTCGGCGATCTGCGGAGTCGGCGGATCACGGCGGCGAGCTGCGAGGGAGCGAGGCCGGTGAGCACGTGTGCATCGTGCATGCGCCGATCGATGTCACAGGCTCTCGGTAGGATCTCCTCGTGGCGTCGACGGGTGACAGGCGGATGCGGGGTCCGAACAAGCAGACGCCGTGGGTGCGTCGAGCCGAGGATGGCCTGTCGGTGCTCCGTCTGCCGCTCGACACGAACGATCCGGCCCAGCGCCGGCGCATCGAGTCGATGTTCTCGGCGGCGTTCTCGATCCGCCGGGCGGTACAGCGCGCTGCGCGTGGCAAGGCGCGCGCGTACCGGTCCGCTCGTCACGAGCGCCGATTGGATCCGTCGGCGGTGCGCGAACGATTGGGCCTGTCGCGCACCGCGTTCGAGCACGACGCGTACGGCCACCTCGACGGTGCGCCGCACCTGCGCCGATCGCTCACCAAGGCGCTCGCGATGCACCTGGCCGATACGGTGTGGAGCGCGACCGAGCGCCACCTGTTTCGCGACGCCCGCGGGGAGCGCCACGGCATGCCGCGGATCGGCGGCTGGTTCGACTTCGCTCGGATCCCGGGCCGCGCGCGCTCGCACACCACCGAGCGCAAGTGGGAGACGTTTCGGCTCCACGGCTCGCTCGAAGGCCATCGCGCCGCGTACGCCCGGTCCGATGGCTCGCTATTTCAGCCCGACCGGATGCGTCCGATCGCGGCGCCGGTCGGCGGCTGGTGGTGCTACTCCGGCCCACTCGCGGTCGTGGTCACCGGCCTGCCGATCGGCACGCTCGTCCTGCCCGTGCGGCTGCCGACCGCACCGTCGAATCAGCCGATCATCGATCACCACCTCGCGGATCCCACGCGGTGGCACAAGATCGATCTGGTCCGCGAACGGGATCCGACCGCGCCGGGCGGCTGGCGCTACGAGGCGCACCTGATGGTGCTGACCTCGCCGTATGTCGCGCCGGCGGTGCGGGCGCGGCGCGAGCTCGCCGCGATCCAGACGGCCGGGCGTCGGGCAGGCATCGACGTCAACGTGTCCAACGTCACCGTCGCGTCGCACGCTGCGGGAGGAGATCTGCAGATCACGCGCGTCATGCACGACGACTCCGCGCGACGTGCGATGGCCACGCGCGCGCAGCGCCAGCGCCGCCGCGATCGACACCTCGACCGATCGCGCCGCGCCCGCAACCCCGATCAGTACGAGCTGTCGCCGCGGCAGTCCGAGCACGCTCGCCGGCGGGAGGTCGCCGGCCTGCCGCTCGTGCAGCGGGTCCCCAGAGGGCCGCGCAAGCGGCGCGCGAACGGCAGCCCGCTCCAGGCCTATCGCCGCGACGCGCTATCGAACACCTACCGTCGCGAGCGGGCCGCGGCCGCCTGTGACGCTGCGGCCGCCACGCAGGCGCGCCGTGCGCTCGCACGCGAGATCGCCGCCCGGTTCGTGCGCGATCACGGCTATCGGTTCGTCGTCGAGGACTGCGATCTGCGGAGCTGGGCGCACCTGTGGGGCCGCCGTCTCGCGGCATTCACGCCCGGGACCCTGCTCATCGCGCTCGAGCGCGAGGCCGGGGCGGTCGCGACGATGGCCGGCGTCGTCGGCGGTGTTGCGCGCGCGTCGACCCGCACGACGGCGTTGTCGCAACACTGTCTGTGCGGCGCGCGCGTCGCCAAGCCGCTGGGAGAGCGCACGCACGTCTGCGCGGCGTGTGGTCTGCGCGGCGATCGCGATGCGGTCTCGGCCACGCTCGGCGCGTGCGTCACCCTGGCCGACCGCGCGCAGCCGCTGTCCGCCGAGCTCGACCTTGCACTCGCAGAGCAGCTCCTCGCCGCACGCGACACCCGGGCGCGGCTGTTCGCCACACTTCCCTATGCGCTCTTGGGACGGCAAGACGTCCTGTCCGAGTCAAATGTGCATTCCGCCCGCGACGGATGGTTCGTTGCGGAGAAGGGGCCTTCACCCGACCTCGTCGCGGTGGCTCGGCGAATCGCTGGCATGGCGTCGTACCCAACCCTGGATGAGCGTGCCGACTACCGTCGCCACACCACGCCAGACCGGGCACGAACGCGAACCAGCCTGCTCCGTCATTACGTCGACGATTCGACGCAATTACGGGACAGCTCTTAG
>CAYXQJ010000192.1:0-2781 GCA_964467455.1 uncultured Hyphomicrobiales bacterium
CGCTAAAGTTCGTACTCTCTATATTCAACGAAAGGATCTACAAACATTTCAAAGCTCTAAAGGTCGATATGAAACCTTCTCGATTAAGAATGCGCGAATGCAGTTTCTGTTATTGATGACTAACTACTTTGATTTGGTCATGTATTTCTGCGATCACAGCGAAAATTCAAATTTTAAAAGAGGCACTGAACTTATGAATCTATGCCTAAACAGCGCTACGAATTTAGTAGATACTTTAAAATTTGTCGATAATGTTTGGCCGATTTTTCAACACGCACCGATCGGGGAGTATGGGTCGGTGGAACGAAGTCCCGTAATTGCAACATTCTCTGCGAACCTGAGCCTACAGAGCAAAATGGGCGATCCAATCCATACCATGATGGCGGCCCTATTGGCTGACCTAGGTATGTTGTTTTTGGGACCGGACTTAGCCGCTAAAATTAATCAACGTTTAGACCTAAATCTTTTAGATCGACTGGAAGCCGACGAATACAAAAAGCATCCTTCGATGAGCCTTGTCGCTATGCTATCCCGCAAAATAGATGTACCCGAGGCCATCCGCCAAATCATTTTAAAAACCCATGAACGCGTAGATATGAATGGCTTCCCCTACAAACCAAATCCAGAATCCATTCCATTAGAATCAATGCTGATTCAATATAGTGAACTCTCGATCAATAATCGCCTCTATGGTTCAGATCGCAAACGCCCCGTGCAGAAACACGATAGTTTGGAAAACTCGAATATATTTAGCATATTCTTTCTAGTCGAACTGCAAAAACATTTGCGGATTGGCGATGGCGGATTAGGATTCGACGTTTAGAATCCTGGACTAATCTCAAAACGAGACCAAGTTAACCCAAATGGGAACCGACAATTGTCAGCCCTATCTAAACGTTAGACACTGTTTTACCTCTATAAGATGAAATACCGACGCTATAGAGCCGCACACACGCCACAAGACCTTGGCCCTACCGTTGCAATATGTATAAAGCAACCCCCCCATGGCGGCCAGGTCCCCCCCCCCAAACCTGGTCGCTAACCTTTTCTCTCTCTTTATGGACTTCTCAAAAAAATTAAAATAAATGAAAATAGAAAGATGCGATTTAGTTTTGTTTTTCTTTCGCTTCTATTTACATCATCGGCTTGGTGTTTAACCGTCGTGCTTGATCCTGGCCACGGAGGCTTCGATAAAGGGGCCGTGTATGGATCTGCCCAAGAATCAAAAATTGTTTTGCTACTGGGACAAAAAGTTAAAGAGCTTTTAGAGCAACACAAACTGAATGTGACGCTGACTCGCTCTAAAGACGAATTCATAAGTTTAAAACAACGCGTGCAGATTTCAAAAAAACAAGAGGGCGATTTATTTGTAAGTCTTCACGCCAATGCATCGACAGATCGCCGTGCATACGGCCTGGAATTTTTCCTAACTCCAAATCGTCGTACAAATAATTTTGGTTCAGTTAAACATACTAGCAGCGACTCTTCGAATAGTGCAATTCCGGCAGATGAGGCTATTGAACTTTCGAAATCCAAAGACGTTTCAAGAATCTTGCGTGAAATTAAGCTCAATATTCAATCACAAAAAAGTTTAAAACTAACACGCACTCTACAAAATGACTTACCGGGGAATATAAAGCAGGCACCATTTTACGTGCTGACTCAAACGCAAATGCCAAGTGTTTTGATCGAAGTCGGGTTCCTAAGTCACCCCAAAGATAATAAAAAGCTACTGAATGATGAATACAGAAATGATCTGGCTTTAAAAATAGCAGACTCAATCAAACGCTACACCCGTGCGACTTACCCTACAGCAAATTTACTTGACGAAAATGCACCGACTCCGAGATAGTGATTTCACTGCACAAATCTCGGAGAACGCATGAATCTAACCAAATCAGATTTCGAAAAAATTACCCGTAAAGACGGTCGTAAATACAACCAAATGCGCACAGTAAAAATCACGACTGATGTGGTGGAATACGCTGAAGGTTCTGCCATGGTAGAATTTGGAAAGACTCGAGTTCTATGTGCAGCCTCAGTTGAAAACAAATCGGCCCCTTGGCTCATCGGTTCTGGTTCTGGCTGGGTGACGGCGGAATACGGTATGTTACCACGGTCAACCCACACTCGCATCAAACGCGAAAAATCAATGACGGGCGGACGTACACAGGAAATTTCGCGGTTAATCGGCCGCTCGCTTCGTGCTGCGGTGGATTTAAAATCCATATATGAAAAACAAATCATCATTGATTGCGATGTAATCAACGCGGATGGTGGCACTCGCACGGCAGCCATTACAGGTGGATTCGTAGCACTCGCGATGGCTCTAAATAAAATGAAAAACAACAAAGCTATCTCTACACTGCCACTTAAGAGCTATGTTTCCGCAGTGAGCGTGGGCCTTGATAACGGAATTCCGTTGTTAGACTTAAACTATGATGAAGATTCTAAAATTCACACAGATATGAATTTTGTAATCAACGCCAAAAATGAATTTATTGAAATCCAAGGAACCGCAGAAAGCGAACCGTTTAGTGAAACGCAGTTATCTGAAATGATGGCGATTGCTCGTCTTGGTTGCCAAGAGTTAATTGCAGAACAAAAACGCGCGCTTAATGGAATCATCAGCTTATAAAGGTTAGTACGTATGGAAATGTGGATCGCCACCGGCAACGAAGGCAAACTCAAAGAAATCAAACACGTTCTGCAGCCGCAAAAACCAGAAATTTCCCTGAATCACCAAAACGAACATAAAGCGTTCACGCCTCGCACAGAGGA
>CAYXQJ010000193.1:0-2778 GCA_964467455.1 uncultured Hyphomicrobiales bacterium
AAGAAAATCAGCAACCGAATCAACCAACTGCCGCCGCCGCGAACCCCGAGCGCAAAACGCTCGACGAACGTGCGAAGATGACCGAGCTGGAGCGCATCCGCCACTCGTGCGCCCACGTCATGGCCACCGCCATCCTGCGCCTGTGGCCGGACGCGCAATTCGCCTACGGACCGCCGGTCGAGAACGGTTTTTACTACGATCTCGAAATGAAGCACCGCATCTCGCAGGAAGACTTCGAGAAGATCGAAGCCGAGATGAAGAAGGAGATTAAGGCGAACAATCCCTTCGAGAAAGTTGTCGTTACGCGCGAACAGGCCATCGCCGACGCGCAGAGCGGTCGGCTCGGTGGACTGACCGAACGTCCGCGCAACGCGAGCAAGTTCAAGCTCGACCTGCTCAAGCAGATTCCCGAGGGCGAAGCGATCTCGTACTACAAGAACGGCGACTTCATTGACCTCTGCGCCGGGCCGCACGTCATGCGCACCGGCAACATCGGCGCGTTCAGGCTCACCAGCGTGGCCGCCGCGTATTACAAGGGCGACGAAAAAGGCCCGCAGCTCCAGCGCATCTACGGCACGGCGTTCAAGAACAAGACGCAGCTCGACGAGTATTTCAAGATGCTCGAGGAGGCCAAGCGCCGCGACCATCGCAAGATCGGCGCGGAGATGGGGCTGTTCGCGATTGACACCGAATACGTCGGGCCGGGCATGCCGCTGTGGCTGCCCAAGGGCACGATTCTTGTCGAGGAACTGGAAAAGCTGGCGAAGGAAACGGAATTCGCCGCCGGCTACGTCCGCGTCCGCACGCCGCATCTGGCCAAGGAGAAAATGTATAAAACCTCCGGCCATCTGCCGTATTACGCGGAGAGCATGTTCCCGAAAATGGAAATGGACGAACACCGCGAAGCCCGCGCGAAACTCCAGTCCCGCATCGCCGAACTGGAAAAACAACTGGCCGATCACGCGAAGAAATCCGGTAACAAGTAACCAAGTCATGCCGCATAACCCGGAAACAACTCTGATTTACCACATCACGGATGTGGTAAATCTTCCGGCGATTATTGCGGAGAACGGTTTGTGTTCTGATGCCGTCATGGTGAAACGGAGCGCGGAAATCATCGGCTACGACCACATCAAGAAACGCCGCCTGAAAGAAATTCCAGTGCCTTGCTGCGAATGGAAGCGTGTGGGCGAGTTCGTGCCCTTCTACTTCTGCCCGCGTTCACCGATGCTTTTCACAATCAATAAAGGAAATACAGGTCGCCCTGTTGGTTGCCAGAAAACCATCCTGCATCTGGTGAGCACAATGGCGGCTGGTATTGCGACCGGGAAAGCTTGGGCTGTAAGCAGCGGAAACGCCGGTGCTTTTCACACGACGTTTTCGTCAAAACTCGACGCACTTGAATCGCTTGATTGGACTGCCATCCGCGCAACGCAGTGGCAAAGCGTGCAGCACCAGAAAGCCGCCGAGTTTCTTGTGGCGGACTTTTTTCCATGGGCAGCCATTCAAGAAATCGGCTGTGAAAATTCTGTGACGGCTGGTAAAGTGCGTGAGCTTCTGGCGAACGCGGTGCATCAGCCGGGAGTGAGCGTTAAACCCAGTTGGTATTATTGAAGCCATGATTGAAATCACCCAAGGCAATCTGCTGAAAGCGCGCGCCGAGGCGCTGGTGAACACCGTGAACACGGTCGGCGTCATGGGCAAAGGCATTGCGTTGCAATTCCGCCAGGCGTTTCCCGAGATGTATCGTGCCTACGAGAAGGCGTGCAAAGACGGCGACCTGCAACTCGGCCAAGTTCAAGTATTCGATCTCGGCGGACTGGTTGGCGGCCCTCGCTGGATCATCAACTTTCCGACGAAGGGCCATTGGCGCGCGGCCAGCAGACTCGCCGATGTCGAGGCTGGACTTGTTGACCTCGTCGCCAACGTCCGCAAACTCGGCATCCACTCCATCGCCATCCCGCCGCTCGGCTGCGGCAACGGCGGACTGGATTGGAACGAAGTCCGCCCGCGCATCGAAGAATCCTTTGCGTCGCTCCCGGATGTTCATGTTTTGATTTTCGAACCGGCTGGCGCTCCAAAATCGTCGGCCATGCCGAACAAAACCACGCGCCCCAAGCTGACGCTCGGACAAGCCGCGCTTGTCGGACTGATGGACCGCTATCTGAAAGGTTTGCTCGATCCGTTCGTGAGCCTGCTTGAAATCCACAAGCTCATGTATTTCTTCAAGGCGTCGGGCGAGGACTTGCCCAAGCTGACTTTTGAAAAGCAGCTTTACGGGCCGTATTCGCCGGTCTTGCGGCATCTGCTGATTCGCATGGAGAAGCATCTCACGCGTGGTTTCGGTGAAGGCACGGACAAGCCCACCACTCCAATCGAATTGCTTCCGGGCGCGGTTGAATCCGCTGAGGCGTTTCTCGACAAGCTGCCCGAAACCAAAACGCGGATGGGGCGCGTCGCTGCGTTGATCGAAGGCTACGAAGACCCGTATGGCATGGAGCTTTTGAGTTCCGTCCACTGGGTGATGCAACACGAGGCGGGCGCGATTGAGGATGTAGAGAAAGCTGTTGCTGGTGTTCAGAACTGGAATGAACGCAAACGCCGCCTGCTGAAACCTGAACACCTGCGGCTCGCGTGGAAACATCTTCACGACCAAGGCTGGGTTGCCGCCATTTGATTGTGGAAATGGACGAACACCGCGAAGCCCGCGCGAAACTCCAGGCCCGCATCGCCGAACTGGAAAAACAACTGGCCGATTACGCGAAGAAAAAATCCGGC
>CAYXQJ010000194.1:0-2766 GCA_964467455.1 uncultured Hyphomicrobiales bacterium
GGTTCTTCAGCGTGATGTTCTGGCCGCCGTCGCCCATGTAGAACGGGGCGCGGAAGGCAGCCGTTGTCTTCAGCGCTACCTTGATCGACTTCTGCTGGCCGCCGTCGAACGTGTAATAACCGGCAGAATTCGAATACGACCGGACCGTCGGAAACTCGCGCGCCAACGAGCGTGGGTTCGACGGTACCAACTGCTGGCCGAAGAGGACGCCGATACCGTTCGGTGAGTCAAGTGTGATCGTGATCGAGCCCTTCGACAGTGAACGCTCCAGCGACGGCTTGAACGTCACCGTGTTCGTCGCACTCATGCCCGGCACGTAGCCCGACAGGTCAAACGCCACGTTGTTCGTTTGGAGGTTGCCCGCGATCGTGTACTCAGCGTCCGTGAGTTCGAATGTGACCGGACCGCTCACCCCCTTCTCAAAGAGGTCGTTAGCGGCTATTTCAAATGTCGGGTAGTTGTTCGGGTTCCCGGCATTCTTCAGACCAATGGTATACGTACCGGTCATGTTCGGCTGCACCGTGAACGTCTGACAGACCGCGTTGTTTGCGGTCTCCGGATCGCCCGGATACTCCACCGTCATGCAGGCCTCATAGTTGCCCGCAGCGGCTGGTGTGAATAGCGGGAAGAGCGCAGCAGCAAAGTTGTTCGGGAAGTTGGCGTCGACCGACTGCACAACGACCACTTCGTTATACACACGCTGGCGGTTGGCACCGTTGATCTGGAAGATCTCCATGCGGACCGGAACATCCGACAAGTCGAGGATACCGTTGTTGACAATATCTCCCAATGGCTGGAACGGTCGATTGGCGTAAAATCTGCCGTTCGCATTTGGCACCGTGATCGAACCGGCGCCGGCTTCTTCGTTGTAGTTCACCTGGAAGATGTGCGTTTCACCAGCTGACGGCAGACAGTCATTCGCTGCTTGCTGATCATTAGCGCTGTTGAGTGTTGCACAGAACTCTGCTGTGTACAAGCCGACAGCGGTCGGAATGAACGGCACCATGTTCACATCCACCGAGGCGCGGTCGCCCGTGGCAAGGTTGCCCGTCCAGTTCACTTCTTCATTGTAGAGCACCTGTCCGCCAGGATAGGTGCGGATGATAGCACGGATGTCAACATCCGTGACGTTGTTCAGACCCACGTTCTGGATCTGCGACGAGAGCGGCAACGTGACGTTGAGTGGATTTTTCTTCGGCTGCGGCTGCGGTGAACGGATCTGCACCGTGGCCACATCATTCGGGAAGGCTACGATGAAGGCCTTGAGCCATTGCTGCGTACCGCAGTCCGACTGGAATGTTGCTTCGACCTTGTAGCTACCACCCACGGCATCTGTCAGGTCCAGTGCGCCATTCGTTCCTGAAAGCGGGCCCGTGGCGGCAACGAAAGGATACGTCGTGTAGCCATTACTTGTGCCGGTATACGTGATCGTAGAACTGCCACCGGCCGTCGTAGCTGTATAGACCACGTTCTCACTCGGAGCAGGGCCGGTGATCTTGTAGGTAATAGTATATGTCTTACCAACTTGCTGATAGAACGTTAGCGACGGTTTCGGATGAGCCAAATCTGAACCGTCATAGACGTCACCGGCTCTGGTGATGCGACGTGGGTCGACGTTGTCCGGGAAGGACTCCGAAACTCCTGCGCTTACACGCAGTCGCGTGACCGGACGCATGGCCTTGTACTGCGAGACATACGTCTGATAATTATACTCGTACAAGTAGTGTAGTGTACGGTACCGCGGCCCTTGATCACAATTACCATACGTTGTTCCCGGATATCCATAGACCGTCTGCCACGGCCAATAGGATGAGTAGCCCGGAGGGTTTGGTGGACGAACGTGGGTGCAAAGAAACTCTGCATAGTTGTAGGTGAATGGCCCGTTTTCCGGAATGCAGCGTTCCATACCAATGACGATATTGGTATTGCCATCCCACACAAACGTGTTTTTATTGAACACGAAGTCTACCCATGTCGTGTCGTTGGTGGCAATGACCGGGAGTCTCCAATTCGGATCGTCATGCACTTCAACTGAGTTCACACCTGGAACGAGGCTATAGCCGAACTGCGTTGCGGCATAGACATAGTAGTTCAATCCGAACGTATTGTTGACGCCCGAATTACCCGACGTGTAGCTGAGAGTGTACTGCGTGGAAGGAATGGATCGGATCCATATTCTCATCCGTCCTTGCCAATTGATCGGGTTACGAATGAACCGCAAGCTCATGGCATCGATCGGGCCGGCACATAGGCCAGCGGCAGCCATGTCATCTTTCGATACGATCCACTCCGTGTAGGTTTTATTCATGTAGTCGTTCATGAAATAATACCCATACATGTAGTAGTAGTTGTTTGGGTAGTTGTAGTAGTAGATGTACGACGAAGTTGTCTGTGCACCTGCCCCCTGCCAACCCTTGACTTCGGTGAACGGCTGTGCCGTACCAACGGATGCCATCATGAAGAGAGCCGCTAGGACGGCGATACCCTTCGTTAAAACCGAGTAATGCGATCGCATGATCGAATACCCCTCAATAAATGGATGAATAACGTAGAAACGTATCGTCAATGAACCTTAGTATTTGGCATATATAGAGTTACCAAGATCGCGGCGGTTTAGAATCGTCTTCGATCTCGGACAATTCAACAGACCAATTTCGATAAGGTTACATCAAAAACGGAAAAAAAGCGAATTAAAACGAAAAAAGGCGCCCCGGGCCGATGCCCGAGGCGCTTAGGTAAGCTGTCAGCTCTTATGCTGAATTACTT
>CAYXQJ010000195.1:0-2754 GCA_964467455.1 uncultured Hyphomicrobiales bacterium
CCACGCCTTCCGTTGCCGGCGGCACCGCGCTGCGGTTCGGTCCGGATTTCACGACCGGTGCCACCGGCCGCGGCAGCATCGGCCAGACGGCCGGGTTCAACACGCGCCACCAGTGGCTGAGCTCCGGCAATCTCACGTACCGCTTCGACAACGGCGACTGGAAGTTCGATGCCCTCTTCACCGCGTCGAAGGGCAAGTCGTGGACGACGCGCGAGGACGAGGGCTATTTCGGCGGGTTCACGACCTCGGCCAAGGTGCCAGTGCGGATTTCGTTTCTCGAGATCAACGAACTCGGGCCCGGCCGCGCCGAGGTCTTCACCAACACGAACCAGCCCTTCGATCTTTACGACATCAACAATTACAACCTCACCGGCGTATCCGGGGGCCGGCGCTCGCTCATCGACCAGATGGTCGCCGGCCACGTCAACGTGAAGCGCCGGCTCGGTTTCCTCGCCTTTCCCGCGTCGGTGCAGCTCGGCTGGGCCGGCCGCGCGCAGGATCGCGACCTGCAGAATTTCACCCGCAGCTACACCTACAACGGCATCAACGGCGACCGGTCCGCGTCCGCGTTCGCCGCCGTGATCTACGGCAACATCAAGGAGCCGATCATCACCGGCATCGAGCGCAACCCGCCCGCGGGCCGGGGCGTGCCGTACTCCTCGCCGCACCTCGCCTACCAGGCGTACCAGCGGGACCGGAACCTCTTCACGGTCACGCCGGCCCAGGAAATCGCGATGGAGCAGGGGCGCCGCACGAATTCGCTCTACTTCGAGGAGGGGGTCGACGCCCTTTACGCCCAGGCCGAGCTGCGGTTGCTGCACAACCGGCTCAACGTGCTCGGCGGCGTGCGCTACGAGCGCACGACCAACTACGGGCGCGGGCTGCTCAACGATCCCGCCGCGATCTGGGTGCGCAATCCCGACGGCTCCTTCGCCCGCAACGCCGCCGGCCAGCGTATCCGGCGTCCGGATGCGGGCGCGGCCGGCTCGCTCGAGCAGCTCAACCTGACCCACATCGAGCGCGGCTACGGCGCGAGCCGTTCGTACGACGGCTACTACCCGAGCCTCCATCTCACCTACAACCTGCGCGAGAACCTGCTGCTCCGGCTCGCCTACGCGAAGACGTATGGCCGGCCCAATTACGCCGAGATCATCCCCAACACGGTCATCAACGAGAACGACCTCGGCGCCGAGCCCGACCCCAACGCCGTGCTCGGCACGCTCACCGTCCGCAACACCGGGCTGCGCCCGTGGACCGCCGGGAACTACGACCTCTCGCTCGAGTACTACACCGACACGGGCGGCCTCTTCGGCGCCAGTGTCTTCCACAAGGAGATCCGGGACTTCTTCGGCACCTACTCGACGATCGCGACGACCGCCGACACCGCGGCGCTCGGCCTCGGGCCGGAGTACGCCGGCTGGCAGATCAACACCCGGATCAACACGGGCGACGCCCGGGTGTCGGGCTTCGAAGTGAACGCCAACCAGTCCCTGCACGTCCTCGCGTCCTGGGCCCGGCCGTTCAAGGTGTTTGCCAACTACACCCGGATCGAGCCGCGCGGCGACCGCGAGGCCGACTTCAGCGGCTTCCTGCCCGAGGCGCTCAACTATGGTGTCACCTTCACCAAGCGCGGCTGGATCGTGATGGCGAAATGGCACCGCCGTTCCGACGTCGAACAGGGCCTGCAGGCCTACCTCGGGCCCGACGCCCGCGCCCGCGTCAAGGGCCGCACGATCCTTGACCTCAACGTCTCGTATCAGTTGCGCCGCGGCACCTCCCTGTTCTTGAATGCCCGCAACGCCCTGAACGAACGCGTGGACTATCTGCGCTACGGATCCGACACCCCGACTTACGCCGCCATGTATCAAGCCCGCAATTACGGCGGTGCCACCTTCGATCTCGGGATCAAGGGCTCGTTCTAGCCTTCCTTCGCCCCCATGCCGACCTCGATTCCTTCCTGCCGCCGCCTCCCGCTCCTGCGTACGCTGCTCGCGACCCTCCTGCTGGCGACGGCCGCCGCCGGGGCGTCCGCCCCCGGCTTGCGCGTGGCGAACATCCGCCGCGCCTTCCACAACGGCGAGCACAACGCGTTCACCGACCTGATCCGCTGGCGCGGCCAGTTCTGGCTGGCTTTCCGCAGCAGTCCCGACGGCCATGGCGTCTATGAGTCGGGTGCGGTGGTGATTCTCACCAGCGCGGATGCGAAGACCTGGCGCCAGGTGCACCGGTTCTCGGTCCCGCTGCGCGACACGCGCGATCCACACTTCCTGATCTTCAAGGACCGGCTGTTCGTCTACACCGGCGCCGCATATGTCGGGCAGGAGAAGATCCGCGGCACCGAATGGAACGCCCACTACGGTTACGCCTCCTGGACGACGGACGGCACATCCTGGGCGGCGCCCCAGGCGCTCGAAGGCACGTACGGCCACTACGTCTGGCGCGCCGCGGCGTTCGGCGATCGCGCCTACCTGATCGGCCGCCGCTTCCAGGGCCACATCCCCGCCAGCGGGCGCGGGACGATGCAGTGCGCGCTGCTCGAGAGCGAGGACGGGCTGCGCTGGCGTTTCCGATCGCTGATCCAGGAAACCGACGGTAATGAGACGGCGCTGCACTTCGAACCCGACGGCACGCTGCTCGCCCTCAGCCGGACAAGCGCCGATCATGCCGTCATCGCGCGGAGCCGCCCGCCCTACGAGTCGTGGACGCGCACCCAGCTCGACGGCTATCTCGGCGGCCCGATGCTTGCCCGCTGGG
>CAYXQJ010000196.1:0-2719 GCA_964467455.1 uncultured Hyphomicrobiales bacterium
CTTCGCCAAGCACCGCGTGCGGGGCGAGTGGTTCCGGCCGGCGACCGAGATCCTTCAGTTCATCGCCAGCCACAATGCAGGAGAGCAATCCGCTTTCACGTTCTCACGCATACGCGAGATCAAGCAGTGGCTTGCCCGCAATAAGGACAGCCACGCCGCCATCTCTGAACTGTCGGGCGTCTCGTTCCAGAGCATCAGGAAGCTGGCATTCGGGAACGCGAAGGTTCCTCGGCCAGAGACGATCAACGCCCTGCTCGCGTTGCGTGAGCAGTTTCCATGACCTTCCACGCGACCACAGCCCCGAGCACAGGGTCACGGACCCGCCCTGTTCTCGGCGCTGCGGTTGTCCTCCCTGACCGCAGCCTTGAGGCGTTTCCTCCGCTTGGGGTGGGTTTCGGCCCACCCCGTTTTTCTTCCGGCCGACCGAGAACGGCATGCGACGGGCAATCGTGTGCCGTTCCCCGTCTGCCGGAAACGCAGACGACCGCCGACGGATGGTCCGTCGGTGACACCAGCGGAGTGGCGCAGAGGGCAGTTCTACTTCCCCCTTGTTGCGAATGTATCCGATCTCTCCCTGATGAATTGGCCGGGGCTTCGGTCCCGGCCGCCTCTTTCGGCACAGGCGAGACGGCTTGCCCGGACGCGATTACGCGCCAGCCGTCCCGCCTGCGTCGGACCGCCTTGTCTCCGGCGTGGGGCCTCCCTCCCTCAACTCGGCCCGGCGGCTTCGGTTGCCGGGCCGCTTTCTCCTCCTCTGCAGACGGCAGGCAGTACCACACCCTCGCGCCACGAGAGCCTGTCGTCTCCAGAGCGGGAGATGCGGGGTGAGAGCCGCCACCCTGTTCAGCGGCATCGGTGCGCCGGAACAGGCGCGGCCCGACTGGCAATGGCTGTGGCACGCCGAGATCGAGCCGTTCCCGGCCGCCGTTCTGGCTGCGCGGCATCCCGGCAGCGTGAACCTCGGGGACGTGTCGGCCGATGACTTCGCGGAAAGGGCAGAGCGTGCCGGTCGTCCAGATGTCCTTATTTTCGGCAGCCCGTGCCAGTCGTTCAGCGTCGCCGGCAAGCGGCTTGGACTCACCGACCCGCGCGGCAACCTGGCCCTTGTCGCCCTTGCGCTGGTTAGCCGACTGCGGCCCCGTTGGTTCTGTTTCGAAAATGTACCCGGTTTGCTGTCCAGTGACGGAGGGCGGGATTTCGCTGCCTTCCTCAGCGCGGTGGCAGGGTGCGGGTATTCTGGCTGCTGGCGAGTGCTGGACGCTCGATATTGGCACCTCGCACAGCGACGCGAGCGAGTGTTCTTTGTCGGCAGTCTTGGAGACTGGCGCGGTCCCGCAGCGGTACTTTCTCTCACCGAGGGCCTGCGCGGGTATCCTGAGAAGGGCGGCCAAGCGGGGCAAGACGTTGCCCCAACACTTAATGCAGGCTCTTCAGAAGATGGCCGAAAGTACGGCCTCTGTGCAGATACCGCCGATAGCCTAGTGTCCTGGTCGCTTGACCTCGGCAACATGGGCGGCGGCGGCAACATAGGCTGGCGCGATGGCAGCCAGTCAACGCACACGCTGGACTGCAACGGCAATATCGGCGTCGCCCACACCCTGCGCGCGGACGGCTTCGGCGCGAGCGAGGATGGCACGGGGCGCGGGACGCCGCTGGTGCCGGTGGCGTTCATGGACACGGAGAGCCACAGCAGCGGCAACAACGTGAACATCGCCCTGACCATGCGGACGGGCGATTGCGCCAAGATCTCCGTCGCTCTCGCTTTCAACTGGCAATCCGGCGGTGACGCACGCGGGCTGGAGCTGCGGGAGCAGACCAGCGCGCTGTCACGGCAGCAGACGCCTGCGGTCCTGGAACCATTGCAATCAAGTCAAGGTCATGGCATAACAGAGCGGACGCCTATGGAGCCCGCTGATGCCGATGCCATTGAAGCCGACGCCGGAAAAGTACTGCGAAACCTGCGGGATAAGATTGGAGCGGAAACGCTATCCGAATGGAGCATTGGAGTCCTTGCTTCATTTCGGCAGGCGGAAATTCTGCTCGGAGACTTGCTTTGCACGGTCGCTGACGAAGGAGCGATCAACCGGGAATTGGTCATCAGCGCACACGATGGCGAGAAGCCGGGTTCCAGTAGGAATGTGCGAGCGCTGCGGGAAGACGGACGCGCGCGACGTCCATCATCGCAATGGAGACTACCGCGACAACAGGCGCGAGAACTTGGAGCGTATCTGTCGGAGCTGCCACAACAAGGAGCACCGCCAGCGCGCCTCCTGCACGATCTGCGGCGAGCCGGCGAAGGGTCACGGCTACTGCAACAAGCACTTGATACGCTGGAAGAAGCATGGCGACCCGATGGCGTACAAGGTGCCGCCTCGGAAGATGTGTTCGGTCTGCGGCGAGCCGGCTCACAGCAAGGGCCTGTGCGGCAAGCACTACATGCAAGCCAAGCGGCAACGCAGGTCCGCCGCCTCTCAGTAATCGAGTGTGCGCGGCTTCAGGGATTCCCCGACACCTACGCGCACATCATCACGAAGCGGTGGCGCCGGATTGGCGCCGAAGAGGCGCGCTACCTCGCCAGCCATGGGTTGCCGGTAGAGCAGCGTTCAGGCGGCTGGCACACGCCGGTTCCGGCCGATGGCCCGATGTATAAAGCCTACGGAAATTCGATGGCCGTCCCGGTCCTCCGCTGGCTGCTGACGCGCATCGAGGCGCATGAGGC
>CAYXQJ010000197.1:0-2690 GCA_964467455.1 uncultured Hyphomicrobiales bacterium
TTTAACTCGGGTTTGGTTTTCGCAAAATAGCGCTTCGGTATTAGGCCCGGCTGAGTGCGGTGAAGCGCTTGCGGCGCTCGGAGAGGCGGCGGGCGCCAGGTCGCCACGGCTCAGGATGCGTGGTGCGAAACAATGGGACGTAACTAATGGACGCGTGGCGCGTTTCAGGCGCGCATCGCGAAACCTTCAACACCGGCACGCGAAACTTCGGTGCGTAGTAATCGTCGAGTACAATCGTCTTTGCTGTCGTCGTCATAGTTCGTTCTTTCGTTCGGGTGAAGTTGTAAAACGACTTGCCGAAACACGGTATAGCACTTCGGGATTAGCTTGCCCCTGCACTTACTCCCACTCCGACCCGCGTTGAATGGATTGAGTATGAGTGCGAGTGGGAGAAGGAGTGAGAGTTACAGGTTGGGACGGGTGGGAATGCGGAATAAAGTGGCGCAGCCACAACGAGGGCAGACCGGTGCGGATTCATTCCCGTCGCGGCGGGCTTCACTGGATGATCCGCGCCAGCCACACGCCGCCGCCGCGCCGGAGTAGCCGTTGATGCAAAACAGGTCGCACGCTGACCACGGCGGGAGCGTTTGCCGGCTTGTGGGCGGGCCGGAATCACCGGTGTTCCTGGACTTGTCATTCATCATCGGCAGCTTCGGTTAAGCATGGGGAACGAGCCATAATACTTCCGGATTACTGGAGCGGATTGGACTTTCGGGATGTTGGGGTGCTGGTATTTTGCTGCCGTGAGCCCAAGCAACCATTGGTTGTCCCGCCGCCGAACTCGTGCTCTTAATCCTAATCTCACGCGCACTCTGAGAGGGAGTAGGAGTAAGAGTGAGAGTAGGAGGGTGGGGGGATGACCATCCCGAATCGCATTCTCCTGCAGGTGGCGGTGGTGGCGACGCTCGCGGTCGGCTTGGCGCGGATCGTGACCTACAACAAGGTTTACGACGACGTGCTGCAACGCGACCTGAAACATCTCGATACCTACGTGACCGAACGCGCCCGCCGGGAGGAGATCGGTTTTGAGCAGGTCGAAGCCAATCTCAAACTGGTTCGGGGCCAGTTCCTCAAGCGCCTCGAGGCCCCCGCGCCGGACGATCTCGACGCGCAATGGGACCGGCGGTTTCGGCGCTTTGCCGACGGTTCCTGGCGCAGCCGGGAGGAGTTCAGAGACGGGCGGATCTATTCCACGCTGTGGGCGCATCGCGACACGGTGTTCACGCCCAAACTGAAGCACGAGGTCATCTGCGCCCAGGATTTGTGCGACGAACTGCTGACCGGCTGGGCCGACGTGTTTCCCAGCGTGTATTTCGTGATGCCCGGCTGGCTGAACATTGGCTTCGATCCGAGGCTCGCGTCGTGGGTGTGGGAAACGCCGGCGGATTACGATCCCGGCGAGCTCGAATGGTTCCAGCTCGCGATGCCGAAGAATCCGGATCCGCAAAAGGACGAGTTCGTCTGGACTGGCGTGATCGAGGAGCCGACGACGAAAGTGCCGATCGTCTCAATCTACCTGCCGATCTGGCAAAACGGGCGTTTCCTCGGCTCGGTGGGCCACGATCTGTTCGTCAACCGGCTCATGGAGGAGACGACCCAAAGCGGACTGACTGGCGCGAAACACGTGATCTTTCGCACGGACGGGCGGCTCATCGCGCACCCGGACCTGCGCCGCGAGATCCTGGACAGCAAAGGTACGCTACGCATGCAGGACTGTGGCGCGCCGGAACTCGCGAGCATCTACCGGTTGGTCAGCGCGCAACCCGAACGGATCGTCTCCGGCTTCGACGCGGAGAGCAAACTTTACTACACGGCGGCCCGGCTGTCGGGGCCGGAGTGGGTTTTCCTCACCACGATGCCGCGCGATGTCCTGGCGAGTCAGGCGTCTCAGGCGGTGCGCTGGGTCCTGTGGACGGGACTGATCGCGCTCTCCGTGGGGCTTGGGGTCCTCGCCGCGGTGCTCCGGCGGCAGATTGCGCGCCCGCTGGCGGAGCTGTCCCGCGCCACGAAGCAGATGGCCACGCTCGACACCTCGGCGCGCGCGACCGTCCACCGCGACGACGAGTTCGGCGCGCTCGCCCATGCGTTCAATGACATGGCGGAGCGTGTGGCGCAACGCGATGCGGAGTTACACGCCGAAAAAGCTTCGCTGGAACGGCGCGTCGCCGAGCGAACGACGGAACTTCAGGAAAGTGAAAGGAGATTTGTTACTGCGTTTCGCCACAGTCCCGCGATGCAAAGTCTAATTCGCGCCTCCGACCGCGTGATTGTGGAAGTGAATGATACTTTTCTCAGCAAACTCGGTTTTGCGCGGGAGCAGATCATCGGTAAGGCGGCCCCGGAACTGGATTTCTGGGTTGATCCGGAAGAACTGGCCGCCTTTGCCAACGAGATCGAGTCCCAAGGCTTTGTCGCGGGGCGGGAAGTCCGGTTGCGCGCCAAGGACGGAGGTACCCTCACGGTGCTGCTTTCTTCGCAGCCAGTGGACATTGGTGGAGTGCCGCATCTACTAAGTGCGGGAGCGGATATTTCCGTGCGTAAGGAGGCGGAGGCGGAACTGGTAAGGAACCTGGAACGCGCCCAGGAATTGAGTGAATTGAAAAGCAATTTCGTTTCACTCGTCTCACACGAGTTTCGCACCCCGTTGGAGATCATCATGTCGTCCGTGGACAACCTGGATCGCTATCATG
>CAYXQJ010000198.1:0-2672 GCA_964467455.1 uncultured Hyphomicrobiales bacterium
AACTCTCAACCCTCAACCCGACTCCACCCTCCTGACGACATTTCTCTCCCGCCTCACCACCCATGGCGCTCCCTACGCGCCGCGCGCGACCAATTATTGGGTGGAGTTCGATGTGAAGTCGGCTGCAATCAGAAGTCAAATTGGCTTTCCGCTTTTGCCTGAGTTTCTACGGAGCAAAGTGGAAGGTTTGTCCCTTAAAGTTGCTCCCGACGAAACCAATCTGTTGACTGAGATGGAGATAAAGTTGAACGGGCTGACAAAGGTTGATCATGCGCCGTGGCAGGTTCCTACCAACATAATAGCCGATCAGATTCTCTCCTTTACGGCCTTTCGTTGGCCGACGGAATTCAAGCTGGATGCGCCGATCTTGCGGGACTTTTCGGCCTGTTTTCAGAGTCGGCAGCTATTCCTGTGGGCAGTTCCTTCCCTTCCCATGGCGACGCTAGCCGCCACGCCGGCTAACGGGAACGATCAGTGTTTCAATCAGCTTAGCGCCTGGATGCTTGGAAATGCCAATGAGTGGATTGCCACTAATGCGGTCGGCTCGTTCACCAAGAACGACGCGGGCGATGCTGTAATCTGGACGGGGGCGCCTTTTATGTCGGCCTATGTTCATAAGGCGGGAGCGACACCCTCAGATTTTGTCGTGGCCGGGCTTGTGCCAACGCCACTAACCAACCCGGCGCCGAGCGTGGAACTGGTCAGTCGAATTCTGCAACGACCGAACCTCGTTTATTATGATTGGGAATTCACCGGTCCGCGTCTGGAGAGTTGGTTCTACATCGGCCAACTGGGACGCGTGATTTTTGGCTACCAGCAATTGCCGAAGGACTCCATCTCGGTTTCCTGGCTCAAATCCGTTCAACCGCGATTGTCCACGGCCGGCACAGTGGGAACGATGTCCGCCCCGAATTCGGTTCAAGTCACCCGGACATCCACGCTCGGGCTGACAGCAGTCGAACTGCACTTGTTGGCGGACTGGCTGGAATCACCACGTTTTCCGTTGGGGCTTCATACCTCCGAATCGCCGCGAACTCGTGCGTTTCGGAGCAAAGAGATACCTCCCCCGGCGTCGCGTTGATTAACGGCCCTGTGTAAAGTCAGACTTGGATTGCTTGGTTTTTTCGCCGCCAGATGAAAAGCGTCGGAAACATTGTTGCCATTAGGCTGAGCGTTGTGGGCTCAGGAATCCCAAACAGAGTGAAGCCATTTTGAATTCCATACGCTCCGCCGAATGCAGGGGAAGTCGGAATGGTGCCGACGCCATCAAACCCACCAAATACAAAACTGGGGGCGATGCTTGATTCGCCGAGGAAACCGGCCAAGCCACTGTCAAAGTTAACCTTTGCCTCGGTATAGGTTTGGCCCAGCGATGCGGACCAACCGCGAACGAGAATCGCCCTGCGGTCACCGGCTTGTACTCCCTCCACGAGTCTAAGCGCTCCGCCTGAGAATCGGCCCTCCGAGGCCTGATTGGTGCCAAACACTTGGGTGGGAGTGAAGGTCCACGGGGACACCGTACCTTCCGGTGCAATAAACAACTGGAATCGGAACAAGCCGGGGGTCGCTGGCATGTAGCCCAAGTCGCCATTCCACGAGGAGAGCGAAACCTTGGTGCCCGTGCTGTTGAAGAAATTAATACTTCCGGTGGCCGATTGTCCGGAGGCAATTGCCGTTAGGCCGAGCCATCCGCAGACACATAGAATTTTCGTTTTCATAATATTTCGCTCCGAATCCTGAGGCTGTTTCGATTGATCTGCCCTCAAGTTTTCCGGCGGATCGCGCCGCCAAGCGCCAACCCGAGCCCCAACAAAGCCGCACTCGTCGGTTCGGGTACCCCGACCAGTGCGAAGCCGCTTTGGATCCCCCAAGACCCACCAAATGCCGTGGAAGTAGGATAGGGGCTGGTGCCATCGAAGCCGCCGAAGATAAAATCCGGGGCGATCAAGGATTCACCGAGGTACCCGTTAAAAAACGGATCCCAGTTGCTGCGTGCTGTCTCGTAGTCATTCCCCAACCAACTCGACCAGCCGCGCACCAGGATGGCCCGATGTTCGCCGCCAAAAACGCCCGGGACAGCCACTTGCCCGCCGCCGGTAAAGCGGCCGGGCGAGGCCTGATTTGTTCCAAAGATTCCTGTCGAGGTAAACTGCAGCGGATTGGACGTGCCAACGGGGGCTATAAATAGTTCGAATCGGAACTCGCCTGCATTTGGCGGAATGGAGCCCAGATTCCCAAGTCCGGTATTGAACAACGTGATGTGGGTGTTTGCATTGTTGAAGAAGTTGATGGTGCCTGGCCCCGGTTGGGCGTTGGCATTTAAGCCGAGGACCAGACATAGGAGTATGAGGTTTGCTTTCATAGGTATTGTGCAGTGCCGCGTTGCGGCGGAGTTTTTTTGATGCCTGATTTATCCCGGGGGCGGTTTCTTGAAAACGGTTTTATCATCCGCATCAACCGATTCAACAAAAATTCTTCGGTATCGCTTTCCAAACTTCGCAACTATAAATTCCTTGCGGTGTTTGTCCGGGTCGGGATTACATTCACACTATGAGACGCACATCGAAACTGACTGCCTGCGGGATACTCGCAGGCCTGGTCTCTGTCCCGTTGGCGCTGGCTTTGACCAGCCAGAACCCCTATCAACCCATCGTGGAGCGCAACGTTTTCGC
>CAYXQJ010000199.1:0-2665 GCA_964467455.1 uncultured Hyphomicrobiales bacterium
TGGTCCTGGCCCTCGTCACGTGCGGCGCACGACCAGTTGAAGCCCTGAACCGGCATGTCTGATCTTGTCCCACATCGATGCCCAGCACAGAATGAGCACCCATTTTTAAAAGAAATTCGGAAAATCCACCTGTCGAAACACCAACGTCTAAGCAGTCTTTTCCTTGATACACAAGCTGCAATAGATCGGTGGCACCCTTAATCTTATGTCCCGCACGTGATACAAACTCACTAGCAAAACCAGAGGCGACTTCAAACTGAGTGTCTTCGGGATAGTCCTCGCTGGGTTTAGTAACGACTTTTTTGCTGCCAGAAATAACGACGCTGACCTGACCACCTTTGATCATGTCTTGGGCTCGCGTTCGTGTCGGGGCTAAATTCTGCTTAACTAGCAATACATCCGCGCGCATGGACTATTTTTCGCGAGTTATGTTCCACTTAAGGAATTGCAGCAAATGCTGATTCTTGCCGGATGGACTATTTAGTTTTTGATCTAAGTCAAAAATTTTGGATTCAATTTGCTGATGAATCTGTTTTAAAAATTCTTCTAGCTTATCAACTGTCTTGTAATGATGGATCAAATTTTTCTTTGAATCTTTATCTTGCGCGCTATCTAAAATATCGTCTTTAACTTGAAATGCATATCCTAGCAATAGCCCCACATCTTTCATCGGCGCTAGCTGTTCTAGCGGCAAATTTTTAATTAATGCCGGCCCCGTCAGCGCGCCAGAAATTAACGCCCCTGTTTTTAACAAGTGAATTTGATTCAAGTGCGACGGTGTTGCCGCCACCGCGCCAGAATCCAGCGTGATATCAAAATACTGCCCTAAAATCATTCCATTTAAACCTGACGACTGCGCCAGCTGAATAATCAGTGCGCCTAATGAAGATCCCTGCTTTGAATAATGTTTAGCTAAAACCGCAAAGGCTTCTGTGAGTAACGAATCGCCTGCTAGCAACGCAATCGCATCGCCATAAACTTTGTGGTTAGTCGGCTTGCCACGCCTGAAATCATCGTTATCCATGCAGGGTAAATCGTCGTGAATCAGGGAATAGGTGTGAATCATTTCGATTGCCATGGCCCATGGGTACACTGAATCCACACGTAAACCTAAATACTGCGCACCCGCAAAGCTTAACAGCGGACGAAAGCGTTTACCGCCAGAGAAAAACGAATACTTGATGCTTTCAAATTGGGAATTTTTAATAGAAATCTGTGCGGCGTCTCCAAGGCTAGCTAGCGAGGCCTGTTGAATTTTATCAATGGCTTGACTAGCACCCGCCACAGCATTGCTTGTTTCCGTGAAGAGCTGTGCAAATTCATTCTGGCAAAAATTCTCGAAAGATTCTTGCTCTCTCGAATATAAATTCATCTCTTACTTTTCTTCGCCAGAGAATGGAACCGTGACTGGGTTGCCGTCTTTATCGATGCTCATGAGTTTTTTAACTTTAAGTTCGGCTTCCGTTAGTTTAGCGTTGCACTCACGGGATAGCTTTACGCCTTCTTCGAAAAATTTTAATGATTCTTCTAGGCTGACGTCGCCTTTTTCCATTTTACCAACGATTTCTTCAAGACGATTTAATTTTTTTTCAAAATCCATACCCTATCCCTCTTTCTTAAGTTCACTTATTTTAATTTTAACTGCGCCCTTGCAGAACTTGATTCCAAGTTCCTGGTTAATATCTACATCATCTGCAGAACGGATAACGTTTTCACCTTGGGTCACGATTGAATACCCACGATCAAGTACTTTCAGCGGGCTAATAGAATCTAATACCGCCATACGGCTTTCTAATTTATGCCGGGCACTTTCCAGCGCCTTTTTAATAGCGGTGTGCAGATCTTTAGTTTTGTGATTTAATTCACGGCGAGCCAAATCCATCTTAACTTGTGGATGCGGCATCTTTTCTGTCAAAACTTCTAATTTATGTTTATGTTTTAGAAACAAAGTATCCGTAGCGACTTGCAAACGGTTTAATAATTCATCATTTCTAAGCGATAGATCTTGCAGATTCTTTTGTGGATCCACCAATCGAAGTCGTAAATTTTCTAGGCGACTAGTTAGATCCTTAATTTTTCTATTAAATGAATTGTTCAAGTTATGACTTAGATGAACCAACCGCTGATGTAATTCCTTTGAGCTTTTCGCAACTAATTCCGCCGCGGCCGATGGTGTTGGCGCGCGCAAGTCCGCTACGAAGTCTGAAATCGTAAAATCGATTTCGTGTCCCACTGCCGAAATCGTAGGAATAGGCGACTGTGCAATCATCCGCACCAATCGTTCATCGTTAAAGGCCCATAGGTCTTCAATCGAACCCCCACCACGCGCAAGGACAATAATATCGACATTGGGAAGTTTCCAGGCCATTTGCAAGGCTTCCATAATTTTCTCGGGCGCACCATCACCTTGAACCAAAGTTGGAATTAATGTGACATCTAAAAACGGTGCCCTACGAGTTACAATTTGAATAAAATCTTGAATCGCAGCCCCAGTTGGAGAACTAATAACCACAATCTTATTTGGATGAGACGGAATGGCGCGTTTTTTAGAGGACTCAAATAAACCTTCAGATTTTAGTTTTGTCTTAAGCTCTTCGAACGCTTTTTGTAAAGCACCGGCACCCACGGGTTCCATATGTTCGCATAGAATTTGGTAACTGCCACG
>CAYXQJ010000200.1:0-2657 GCA_964467455.1 uncultured Hyphomicrobiales bacterium
GCGGGCGTATCCATCATCCGGCGACGGTGAGGATCGAGGCGGGCCGGAGCGTGGCACAGGTCGACGTTCGTTCGACCGGCTCGGGGGCCGACCGGATCGTGGCGCAGGCGGGGACGTTTCGCGCCGAACAGGCCGTCCGGCTCGTCTTCCCCATGGCGGCGGTCGTGGCGGCGGTCGTGGGTGGCATCCTGGGCGGGGCGGCGCGTTACTTGCGCAACCGGAACCGGCGCCCCGCGCTGCTGGTGCGGCGCGCGATCGAGGGCATGCTGGTCGGCGTGATCATTGTCGGGGCCGCGTGGGCCGGTCTCGTCGGGATGGACCTGAGCACGGGCGTGCTCGGCACGCCGTTCGGCGGGTTCGTCCTCGCCGCGCTCAGCGGCTACCTCGGGTGCGTCGTGCTCGATCGCGTGGCGGGGAAGACGTTTGGCGGGGCGAAGGAGTCCGGGTGAAGCCAGTCGCGCCTGCGGCGGTCCGCCAAAGTGGCGCGAGCATCCTGCTCGCGTGGAGCGAAGAGGCGGACCGCTCGCGCGCGTGAGCAGGATGCTCACGCCACCGTGGAAGTCCGGGACGGATCCGTCTGCCGGTGCAGCACCGTCGCGGCGGTGCTGCGCTGCTTCCCTTCGAACCGTCAGCGATACAGCAGCGCCGCGGCGCGGCGTTCCTCGAAGCGCGTGCCGGCCTTCGTCCAGCGGGCCTTGATCGCGGTGCGCGATTCGCCGGCCTTGATGGCGTTGAGCGTTTCGTCGTCGCCCAGCAGGCGGCCCATGTCCTCGACCTTGAACTTGTCCGGGTAGAGCCGGTGCACGACCAGCGCGAGTTCGATGCCGATGTCGACCACAGGGCAGGCGTTGCGGTCGGTAAGGATCGCGCGGATGCCGCCGCACGCCTGGTCCTTGTATTTCAGCGACGCCGCCGGACCGGGGTAGAACGCCATCGACGGCGTGAACTTCACCGCCTCGAAGCGCACGCCGGGAATGCCGGCGCGGTTCATCTCCGCGGCCAGCCTGACGCCGTCGACAAACGGCGCGCCGACCTGCTCGAAGGGCTTCGCGGTGCCGCGGCCCATCGAGATCGACGTGCTCTCGAGCAGGCAGAAGCCGGTGTAGAGGGTGGCGGCGGTCAGGCTGCGCATCGAGGGCGACGGGTTCACCCAGGGCAGCCCGGTTTCGTCGTGCCAGCGGTTGCGCGTCCAGTTCTCGCAGCGCACGACCTCGAGGTTGGCGCCGTAATTGCGCTCCGTGTTGAAGAGTCGCGCCAATTCGCCCAGGGTCATGCCGTGCCGTACGGGCATGTCGATGAAGCCGATGAAGCTCGGTGGCCGGCTCATCACGGGACCTTCGAACGACACCGCGGAAATCGGATTCACCCGGTCCAGCACGATGAACTTCTTCTTCTCCCGGGCGGCCGCCTCGAGCGCGGCGCCCAGCGTGGCGGAGTAGGTGTAGAAGCGGGCGCCGATGTCCTGCAGGTCGAAGACGAGCGCATCCAGATCCCGGATATGCTCGGCCTTCGGGGCGCGCGAGCGGATCACGGCCAGATCGTACTCGGCCTGCGTCATGCCGGGCGCGCGCTTCGGTGTTTCGCCGTAGAGGCTGTAGACGGGCAGCTTCGTCCGTTCGTCGATGGTGTCGCCCACCTTGTCGTCGGCGACGCCGCGGATGCCATGCTCCGGGCTGAAGAGCGCGACGAGCTTCACGTCCTTCGCCTCGTGGAGCAGGTCGATCGTCAGCCGGCCCTGGCGGTCGCGCCCGGTCTGATTGGTGATGAGACCGATCTTCAGGCCGCGCAGCCGGGCGAAGTCCTCCTTCACGAGCACGTCGATGCCGTTGAGCGTGGCGCCAAGGTCGCGGCCGATCGCCTCGGCGGCGAGCGTGCCGATCTCGCGGCGGACCGGCGTGGCGTCACCCTTGCCATCGGGGTGCACGCGGTTGCTGAGGAAGATCACGAAGCTCTTCGAGCCCGGGTCGATCCAGAGGCTCGTGCCGGTCCAGCCGGTGTGGCCGAAGGAGGCGCCGGCGGGAAACCAGCGCCCGCGCGGGCCGGAGAAGCGGGTGTCGATGTCCCAGCCGAGGCCGCGCCGATCCGAGCCGTCGTTCTGCACCCGTGTCATCAGCGCGACGCTGGCCGGGCTGAGGATGCGTGCGCCCTCGAGTTCGCCGCCGTTCAGCAGCATGCGGGAGAAACGCGCGAGGTCGGCGGCGGTGAAGAAGAGCCCCGCGTGTCCGGCGACGCCACCCATCCGGCGGGCGGTCGGGTCGTGCACGACGCCGTGAATCATCCGGCCGTCGACCAACTCGGTGGGCGCGATGCGCGCGAGCTTGTCCTTTGGCGGCAGGAAACCGGTGTCGCGCAGCCTGAGCGGGCCGAAGATCTCCTGCTGGCAGTAGACGTCGAGGGTGCGGCCGCTGACGATCCGGATGAGTTCGCCGAGCACGATGTAGTTGATGTCGCTGTAGACGAACGCGCTCTCCGGCACGCTGCGCGGTTGCTCGGCGCAGGCGAGTTCGATGGCCCGCGCGTACCCCTCCCAGGCGGGCGTCGCGGGCAGGCTGGGCCGCAGGCCGGACATGTGGATCATCAGGTGGCGGACCTTGATGACGTCCTTGCCGTGCTGGGCGAAGGGCGGGAGGTAGCGGGCGACGGGGGCCTCGAGATCG
>CAYXQJ010000201.1:0-2646 GCA_964467455.1 uncultured Hyphomicrobiales bacterium
ATCGGACGCCGACTTGCATCACGCCGGGCAGATCAAACTCGACCGGGTCTTCAACTGTGATGATCTTGCGCACGCCGTCGTTAAGCTCAGACAGCAATCGATAGATCGTCGTGGTCTTGCCCGAACCGGTTGGGCCGGTCACAAGCAAGACGCCGTGTGGCTTTGCGATTAAGCTTGCCAAACGGCGTTGGTGATCTTCCAGAACGCCCAATTCCGCGAACTGAGGCAACGATTGTGTCTTGCCCAAGAGGCGCAGCACCAATGACTCGCCCCAAGTGGTGGGAAGGCTTGAGACCCGGAGGTCAACCTCACGACCGCTAATGCGAATGCTTTGGCGCCCATCCTGAGGCAGACGCCGCTCGGCAATGTCCATGCCCGACAAGAGCTTCAGCCGCGACGCGACAGCGTCGAACGACGAGCGCGGCGCTGTTCGCCAAGATGACAATATCCCGTCGACGCGCAAGCGAACGACAAAGCGGTCTTCGAAGGGCTCGATATGCACATCCGACGCACGCCGGCGAATGGCCTCCGCAAAAACCGCGTTTACGAAATCAATGACCGGCGCCTCTTCGGCCATCTCGCGCAGCCGCGCTGCGTCCTTGGCGATGGGCTGCGCGTCGAGATCGGCGTCGTGGGCTTTGCCAAGTTGCTCTAAAAGCCCTTCAAGGGCCTGCTGGCTGGCCAAGAAGAAAAGCGCCGGTTCGGTCGACCATTGCTCTACGGCGTCCTGCAGCCCCAGGTCTTGCGGGTCGCGGCTAGCACAATGGAGGCGTTCACGCCCCTGGCTTGGCGCAAACCAGATCACAGCATCCTTGCTCAAGAGCCAGGGCATCGACGCCTTGGTTCGTTCAACGGCCGCTTGCACCTCGCTTGGCGCCGGCAAGGTAGCGCCATCAGCAATCGGGAAACCGGTCTGCTCGGAGAGCACTTCAAGCAGGTCGTTCTCCGACAATGCGCCAAGGCGCACCAACGTCGACCCCAGCGCACCCCCGACCTCTTTCTGGGCAGCGATCGCTTGCGTCAGGTCGCGGTCTGTAACCAGACCGCGCTCAACCAAAAGATCACCCAGCCCTCGCATTTAGTTGTCTTAGCTAATTCCCATTGGACCGCCTAGGAGAGCTACTGCAGCAGGTGAGTTCTGGGCCAAGCGGGAACATCCCCCAAAAAGAAGAGGAGGCCCTTTGGGGGCCTCCTCGAAGTAGGTTGAAGGGGAACGGGTTAGTCGCGGTTGTTGATTTCGACCGTGCTGCCATCCGCGCGTTGAATCAGACGGGTGATGAAGGCGCCTTCACCTTCAACCACGATCTCGATGTCGCCGCGGCCAAAGTTGCCGACCGCAGCTTCAATATCCGCCGATGTGAACACTTGTTCTCCGCCAGCAGCCAGCGACGGCCAAAGTTCGCCTTCGGTCCCTGCCAAAGCCGGATTCAGGGAGGACGACAACACGCGCGCTGAAATAGCACCAAACGGAGAGGTCGTCGGGTTCGATACCCGCAAGTATGTAGTGGAGCCCGTACCCGCTGCCTGCGTCGCAGACGCCGTCCAAGGTAACGTCTCGCTGGATCCATTGCGACTGATCGAAGCAAGCGTGCCACCTTCAGGCGCCTGCGCCTCGTAGATGGCAGGGTTCAGAATAAGCAACGCCGAAGCGCTAATGTCAGTGGCGGAGATTGGCGTCAAGTTGTCTGCAGTTACCGTGAATGGTGCGCCCGCAATCGCTTCGGCGATCGTTCCATCATCCCCGGCCCCCGCCAAATTGAACACGAAATCAGCCGTTGTCGGTGTAATGTCACCAACCGCCGTGGCAGTGTTGATACTGCCTGGCAGGGGTGAGTCAAAAGCGGCAAAGTTGCCCGCAAGGGACACCTCAACCGCATCGATGTCTGCGCTCGTGGCGGCCGTACCTGAGATATCACTGTAAGCGGTGGGAGCAACAGCAACCTCGAGTTCGCCCACGAGACCGCTCAAAGTAGGACCAACAAATTGCAGGTAAGCGGAGCCAGGCGCGTTGACGTCAGCTACGGGGCCAGAGACCGCAGGGGTAAAGCTAGCTGAAAATGCATCAACTTCAGTGACAGCGGCAACATTCAGCGCGCCGCCATCGAGCTGCGTAGTTCCGTCGGTGAGGGTTACCAAATATGTAGCGGTGACGTCACCCCCGGTCGCGTTGAACGGCACATTGACGAGGATGCCGTCTGCGCCGGCAGTGCAGGTATCCAGTCCGCTAACGGCGAAGCGCACGGTAGATGCGCCATCCGCGCCACCTTGGTTGATCGTTGCCACGGGGTTGCAATTGCCTTGTCCCGGAAACACGGTGTTCCCGTTCAACGCGCCATCAAAAGTCCCATTAGCCAATGTGATGTTGACGAAAAGATTCCCGGAAGGGAGCGTGCCGGTGCTGGGCGCCAGCTCCACTATGAGCTCATCACCCGACAGAAGGCTGACGTCTACCTCTTCAGCGAGCGGGTAAGGAGTGGATGTAATATCCACGCCACCAACCGTCGCTATGTTGTCGACTTCGAGCGCGTTTGCTGTGCTCAGGCCCATCGCGCCCAAGAGCGCTGCGCCAACCAGCAGATGCTTCTTCATTCTCATCCGTTAATCCCCTTCAAAACGGCGAGCCCAGCCGAGCACGCCGAAAACTCG
>CAYXQJ010000202.1:0-2641 GCA_964467455.1 uncultured Hyphomicrobiales bacterium
TTTTGGGCGACGTGCAAAGGTGCGCCGTTGAAGCCTGGCAGAGTTGCAGCTTGGCCGTCTCTGCGGCCTGTTGCAGTTGCCGCGACAAATGGTAAGCGTTCGTGATGCTGTCGAGCGTTGGTTTCATACGAGTTGCAAAACCTCCTTCCGCCGATCCGGGCGATGTTCAAAGCACACGTGCCCACCGCGCTTAAAATCAATGTAACGCGCCGGGAGATTGCACGGTGAACCGTCATCCTGGAGCGCCACGCACCGCTGCCCCTTGGCTTTCGGTTTGGGCTGAGGCCGATCTTCGTCTTTGTCCAGGTGAAACGCCGTCAGGCCGATAAACGTGAACGGCCCACGCGGACGATTGGCGCGCACAAGAGTGGAGGGAGTCATCGCGCCCCGCCTTTCTTGTTCCACGAACGCTGAGCCGCGTTAGCTTCGACAGCGGCTTTATCCTTCCACTTGCGAACTACATTGGCCTGGTCGGTCAAATCTTTAAGAACTTCGTCGGTGCGACGAGCCATCGCCGTCAACTCGCCCATCACCTCCGCAGCGTCATAAATCCTTACGACGGCTTCGGCGATTCGGTTCCTTGCTGCCTGCAATAGATTCTCTGCCTCTTGGAGAGCAAAGAACACATCCTCTTTCGGTTTTTGTGTTGCCGGTGTAGCCGGCTCAGGTAGTTTGTTCATGCTATTCGTTCAGGTTTGCCCGGTGGTTTGGTCGCCGCCGGGCGTTTTTTTTGGTTTGGTTACGCCCCGTCGCCACTCAGCGCCGGGAAATTGGTTTGATTACAAGCCCGCCTCCGCTTTGGCTTTCTTCATTAACTCCGCCGCCTTGGTCAGTGGAATCCGCGGGGGAGTTGGCAGCTTGACGCCATTGGCCGGACGAACCGGATGGGCATTGGCCTTTGGTGGCTTGCCGCCGTCCAGTTTGAACCGCAGAAAATCATGCCGCCGCTGCCAGAACGGTCCCTGTTGAATCTGGAGCTTGGCCTTGATGCGCCCGATCTCCTTTTCCCATTTGTAGCGTTTTTCCCCGTCCCAGGACTCGCACCAGTCGGCAAACGCCCCGTCCCCGTCCTCTAAAGCCTCGTTCAACAGATCAACGGGGGCGGGGTGCTGCCCCTCCGTCTCTCTGTTTAAGCCTGATTTACCGTCTAAAGTCTTTCCTAAGTGCACCGCAGTGCCAACTGGCCTTGTTGGCGTTTCGGTGCTGGGCAATCCTCCGTTTCGGTGCTGGGCAATTATCCGCTTCGGTGCTTGCCCATTATCCGCTTCGGTGCTGGGCAATCCTCCACGTGGATAATTGCCAAGTTGGCGTTGCGGTGCTTGCCCATTATCCACGTGGATAACAGGCTTGTTGCCGTTGCGGTGCTTGGCCGTCGTGTTTTCGGCCATTTGCCCATTATCCGGGGTGCGGGAAGCACGCGAAAACGTGTTCTCCCCGGGAGAACTACCCCCTTCGAGCGTGGTGTTGATGACGTTCTCCGCCCCGAATCCACCATCCAGCCAGGGCAGGTGCGGAGTCGTTTTTTCCGCCACGTGACACGAGACGTTGTACACGTTCGGCCAATGTGATTTTGGAATGTTCGCGATCCGATGCTTGCCGATCCAGATGTAACCCCGATCCACCAACTCTTGAATCCATCCCTTCGTCACACTCCCATGCACCAAAATTTTTCCGTTCGCGTCGCGCTTCTCCTTCCGAACTTTTTCGTAGAGACAGTTGACGGACGCGCCGCCGCAGTACCGCGCGAGCCGGCGGCCGTCCGTCATCACGGAGCCAACGCGGCCCTGATACAATCCACCCAGGTCCGGCTGCCAACCCGCCTTGAGCAGAAAACAAAACAGTCGCGCCGCGCCGTGCGACAAGTGCGGGTCCATCACTGCGCGCACCATCTCCAACCGTTCGATCTCGCCGCGCTGCCGATTCTCTGCCTGGCGCGCTTCGTGTTCGGCAACGGCTTGCTCCTTGGCCGTGAGCCAGGCTTGTTGTGATGGCGTTACAGTTCGGTGGGGGGTCGCTAGTTCGTTCATGGTGCTTGATGAGTTCAACGGCGGGATTTTTGCGTTTGCGGTTTGGCGTCCCGCGCCGGCGCGAGGTTTTTAACGGCCTGCTGTTGCGCGTGGACTTTGTGTTCGAGATGCCGCTTGAAATGTTTGGCGACGATCTCATTGATAAGCTCCGAGACGTTGAAGCGTTGCGCCTCCGCGAACTCGAAGTGCATTTGATTTTCCGGCCACGGACGGAACGTCCGATGGGGTTTTGGTGAGGAACTTGTTTTCATCGTGGGCCACGTGTAACACACGGAGCACACAGGGCGCAACCAAAAATTGACACGCGTAACACACGGGGTATTCTCAACGCGTTGGCCGAACCTGAACGAAAGGGGAGTTATGAAGAAACACACTCACCGGACGTTTCGTCCGTGGGAGGAGAATCAGGAACGGCTAGAGCTGGCGGACAAGATCGGGTTCAACGTCAGTGAGCTGATCAACGAAATCCTGCGGGATCATCTCAATCAGCACATGACGAAGAAAACTGAGCAGATGCGCAAAGCTCTTGCAGTTCCCTCCAAGTAAGCCTTGGTGGGGGCTGGACACACGGCCTAGAACTTCGTAAACCGTAGGTCGTGGGTTCAATCCCCACC
>CAYXQJ010000203.1:0-2609 GCA_964467455.1 uncultured Hyphomicrobiales bacterium
GACAGCGAAGCTAGACAACGCAGTTGAACAACGCAGTTCGACAGCGAAGCTAGACAACGCAGTTGAACAACGCAGTTCAACACATAGAAAAAGGGCCTGCACTCATCGTACGGGCCCTTTTTATGTCGCAACTCTCCCACAAAAGCTGCTGTGTTCCTCTTTATGCCGCATGCCGTGCTGTTCAGCATGTGGTCACGTGGGACCGATCAAATGTTAGGTTTCGGTCGATTTCCGAGGGCGGCCGTAGCGGCGCTCGGATTTCTTCTTCATGCCTAACGACGTGATCTCGTCGGAGTCGTCGCCGTATTGGGCGATCACTTGCCGTTTAGCCCCCAGGACCAGTTCATGAAAATCCGCCTCGATCTTGATGGCGGCTTCCCTGGCCTTTGCTGCTGCTGCCGCGGCCTTTTCCTCAGCCGCAAGTGCATCCTCCACCTTCTTTAGCGCTTCCCGCAGACGGTCTGCCGTAAACTCCGAATTCGCAGGATGGTAATCCTTGAGGCCCAGCACCGCTTGCGCGATCTGCCGGTCCTTCTTCAGTACCCTCTGCGATACCCGTGCGAGTTTACGTTTTGCCATGTATGCGGATTCCCCGAAGCACTCAGACGTGAATTATGCTGCATGCCTAACCGACTTTCTCGCTCCGTGCGTCGACTCCGTGACAAACATAAGTCAATTTTGACAAATACAAACACCAGTCGACTGTTACATCATCTTTTTTTTGCACATCATAAGTCAGTACAGCAGCCCCTTAACCGATTTATCAGACAGCATAACTCGCATCATTAAACGGAAAAAGCCGGCTTACCACCGGCTTTCTCACTTCGGTCATTCGGTTATTCGGTTATTCGGCTATTCGGTTACTTCTTGTCCTGCGCTGCCTTCACCGCATCCTGCAGCGACTGGACGATCTCGCGCCACTTTTCAGCTTCGGCACCCTTGAGCTGGCCGCGCTGCATCAGCGTGAAGAGGTTCTGGGCCTGGTCCAGGCGCATTTCTACGGCAACCTGATCTTCGTCCTTCTTGCCGGCCTTGGCTGCGGCTTCAGCGGCTTCAACGAGGACCTTGCGCGTATCAAGGTAGGCGTCCACTTCGGTACCGCGGAGATCGACACCTTGGATGAACTGCGAAACGGCCTTGACGTCGGACAACTTCATTTTCGGCGACAACATCACCGGCTTCGTAGGAGCCGGAGCCAACGACGAACTCGGCGTTTGCTGAGCTTCTGCCGGCGTTGCAACAATGAACATCAACGCAGAGAGTGCCGCGATAAACATGTTCTTCATGAGAGATTCCCTGAATGAGTTAGAGGTAATGATTGATAACAAACGGTTGTTACTCGATGATGAGATCACCCGCCAACAAGGGCCTTGTAGGCCGTGGCGTCGAGCAACGTATCAAGCTCAGAAGGATTGCTCAATTCGATCTTGACAAGCCAGCCGCCGCCGTAGGGCTCGCGGTTGACGATGTCGGGATTATCGTTGACGCTGTTGACCTCAACGATAGTGCCGCTGACCGGAGAATACAGATCGGCAACGGTCTTGACGGCTTCAATGCTACCGAAGACAGAACCTGGAGTGACAGCTGCGCTGGCATCCGGAATGTCGACATAGACCACGTCGCCAAGCTCAGACTGCGCATGCTCGGTGACGCCAACGGTGCCAACGTTACCTTCAACGCGGATCCACTCGTGGTCCTTGGTGTACTTGAGATCTGATGGGAATTCCATCGCTATGCCTTCCAATCGTGGTTGTCGAGATATTTCGTGTCGAACGTACCGGCGATGAAGTCCTTATTGTCCATCATCTTCCGGTGGAACGGGATCGTAGTATGAATGCCCTCAATGATGAACTCATCCAAGGCACGACGCATCTTGGCGATCGCTTCGTTGCGTGACGGTGCAAAGGTGATGAGCTTGGCCACCATCGAGTCGTAGTACGGAGGAATGGTGTAACCCTGATAGATGTGTGTATCGACGCGCACTCCCGGTCCACCCGGGATATTGAGCGACTCGATCCTCCCTGGCGACGGACGGAAATCCGCATAAGGGTCTTCGGCATTGATACGGCATTCTATGGAATGCAGCACCGGATCTTTCTGTGTGATCGTCAATTTCTCGCCCGCTGCCACCAAGAGCTGCTGCTGGATGAGGTCGTAGCCCATGGATTGTTCCGTCACCGGATGCTCCACCTGGATACGCGTGTTCATCTCCATGAAGTAGAAATTGCGGTGTTTATCAACGAGGAATTCGATCGTACCCGCGCCGATATAATTCACCGATGACGTGCCTTTGACCGATGCGTCACCCATTGCCTTGCGCAATTCCGGTGTCATGATCGGTGAGGGGGCTTCCTCGATCAATTTTTGATGTCGACGCTGGATCGAGCACTCACGCTCATTGAGATGCACAACATTGCCGTGTGTATCAGCAAACACTTGGATCTCGATGTGGCGCGGTTCTTCGATGAATTTTTCAATGTAGACGTCGCCATTGCCGAACGCCGCTTCGGCCTCTCCGCGGGCCGCAGCGTAGGCGCGGTCGAGTTCGGCCGGGGTTTCCACATAGCGCATGCCCTTGCCACCGCCGCCGGCGACGGCCTTGAGCATCA
>CAYXQJ010000204.1:0-2586 GCA_964467455.1 uncultured Hyphomicrobiales bacterium
AATTGGTGCTTGTCCAGGATCTCGTTGTCTTCCGCGTACTTAATGGCGCATTCGTAGACCACTCGGTCTGTGATCCGCAGGAACGCCACCACCAACGCGATGCCGCGGTAGTTGTCCAGGTTGGTCGCGGCGAGCGTGCTGCTCTTGTGGAGCAGCGTCCCGCGCACGGCCTTCCATCTTGTCGGCACGTGCCCATGGACCAGGCACGCATCCACCAGGCATCTCAGTAGCTCCAGCAGGTGTTGGGGCATCGAACGCACCAGCTCTGCCGTGATGCCATCTTCGCCTGGTGCTTTCTTCGGCTTGAGGTACTTCAGCGCTTTGGCCCACCGTTCCTCCGTGGCTCGTGGTTGAGCCATGTCCACCGCGGGCCGCGGCATCCGAGTGGCGTCCCATGGCGGCGCCTCCTCCTTGTCCCACGCCGGCGGCGGGGGCTGCATTCTCGTCCGACACTCATACTCGTAGATCAGCCTATTAACCTCGGCTGGGTCCGTGTACGTGGTGTCTCCCACCACTACGTGCGACAGAGACTGCCGCCCATAGTTTTTGCCATTGAACCTGCCAGCTTCGCTCCAATCGCCTCCGCCAGCTGACCGTTTCTCCATGCGTTTCTGGAACTTGGCGAAGTCCGCGGCCTGCTTTCCTGCCACCTCTTTCCTGACGGCACGGCTCAGCTTCCGCAGTGTGCGTTTGACCACACTCACGTCCACTGGCCCCTGGCCCAGCACCGACTGCAGTTGCGATGCACGTATCTGCGCACCGCGGTGGTTTCCCTCCTTGAGCTCTTTGACTAGCTTCAGCAGCCTACGTTTTGTCTGGATCGCGCGGTAGACCTTCTTTGAGAAAAGTGGCTTAGAGCGCCTCCTTCTCCTCCGGCCAAACACCGCGGTCGCCGTCTTGACTGTGGCCGCGAGTAGCTGCGCGTCTATGTCGTCGATGACGCTGCTCGCCTCTGGTCCATCCATCGCGCGCTCGAGCCGCACGGCGAGCTCCAGCGCATTGGCCTCGTTGAGCTCTTCCGTGAGCAGCCGCTGGTACTCTAGCCACCTTGGATCGGGGTCGGCGCCTGGTTTCGTGAGGCCAGGTGTAGAGAACACTCGCGTCGTTGGTGGCGGGCGGAATGTGGGGACCCGCTCAAGATCTACCGCGACATCCGAGAAGATGAGGTTGTGGTCACTGCCCATCTCCACCGTGTGGACTTGGCCGAGGAGGTCCAGGGCCCCCGCGCTCGCCGTGATCGCATCGATGCGGCTCCATGAAGTACTCGACACGTACGTTGGCCGTCTTGGTTCGCCTGCCCGAGCCGCCGCGTCTACGAGCTGCACTCTGGTGAGGAATGCGACATGGGCGTTGTCCCTCTTGTTGCTTCGGTCTGCGCCCTGCTTACGGTCCGCGGGCGCCCGGAGGGTGGCGTTGAAGTCGCCGGCTACGATCGTGCGCTGGGCGCAGCTTGCCATTCCTGCCGCCAGCCCATCATAGAAGTTTGCCATGTCCTCGGTCGACGCGCCAGACGACGGCGCGTACACGTTGACGATGCTCAGCCTGGCGCCGGCCGTGTTCACGTCCACTCGCATGAACCGCCTCATTGGCAGCCCAGTGATGACCGCCTCTGCCGGGACGTCTTGCCGCATCAGGATCGCGAGCGTCTGCCTCGGGGTCGCCTCCGGGAAGCCGTCCGGGCTCTTGGTCTGCGGCTTGAGCACTTTGGAGCGCAGCCAGTGCAGATCTGTGTCACTGTACGTCCCGTTCTCGCACGGTACAAACGAGTGGTCGATGTAGCGCAACTTGTGTCTCCCTGCCTCCGAGCAGATCATCCGCAGGTCAGTCGCGTTCCTTGTACCGGCGTCTTGAATCAGCAGGATGTCGATGCAGTATTTGTCCATCAGTTGCGTCAATTCCGGCATGCGACTGAGGATTCCTTGGTTGATGTTGAATGATGCGACTCTGAGTCGGTTCTCTGGCTTGGTCGTGGGTGCTGCGTATCGCGGTTCCGCGGGAACATCCAGCGGTACCAGCTCGACTTGGGACCGGGCGGGGCCTGGCACGGCGGGAGCTCTGACACCCACGAGGGGTATCAGTGAGACGAGGCGGGGGCCGTCGCCTCTCCGCCTCCTTCGCCCTCGCCCGGGCGCTGCTTCTTCGCGCTCGAGTCGCTCCCGTCCACGATGTCAGACCACAGGACGGCGTCCCCGTCTCGCGGATCGCCAGCCTCTCCTGGTCGCTTGCCCGTCGCGCTCATGCTGCGCCGCACTCGCGTGGTCCCGGCCAAGCGCCCGGCATTGCGCCCGCGGTTCTGCTCTTCTTCTGCGCGCGGCGGTTGGCCATCCACTGACAAAGCTTGGCCATTGTTCAGTGCGATGGTCGTCTGGACGCTGTTGCTGGGCGTGAGGCCGCGATTTGTCACCTTGTTCCGTCTGCCCAGTGAGGAAGTCGTGATGGCCTCCGAGGCAGCGGGGTCCTGCACCGTCAGGTCTCCGCGCAGCGCTTGATCAGCGTCCTGCTTCTCCTTGACGAGCGCAGCTTCGCGCTCTTTGGCGGCCTTCAGCGCCTCACGAAGCTTCCGAAGCTCCTCCTCCTGCTTGGCCG
>CAYXQJ010000205.1:0-2579 GCA_964467455.1 uncultured Hyphomicrobiales bacterium
GGAGCAGCGGCACGCCCAAAAAAGTGAAAAGTGAAAAGTGAAAAGTGAAAAGTGAAAAGTGAAAACGAAGGAAACGCGTAGCGAAAAATGAAAAAAATGCGTCACGCATAGTACTTGCTACCACTGCCGCCGTAAGGCGGCATAGTACCTACGACACAAGCACAACTTAAACACAAAGCACGTCATTCGTCATTCAAAAAGGACTTAAACCATAGACCCGAATCTTTGACGATGCGGCGCTGCGTGGCATAATCGACATAGACCAGCCCGAAACGCGGGCGATAGCCCTCTGCCCACTCGAAATTATCCATCAGCGTCCAGCAAAAATAGCCCCGAATATCTACGCCTTCGCGCTTCGCACGCAGCACCTCGCCCAAATAACGCTTGTAAAACTCCGTGCGGCGCTCGTCGTGCACCTTGTCATTCGCTACATTGTCGGGGAACGCCGCGCCGTTCTCCGTGATGATTATCGGCGGACAGTTTTTATACGCCGCAAACTGCTTGATGATGCCGTAAATACCTTCGGGATAGACCTCCCAATCCATGTCCGTGATGAACTCGTAGGGCACTTTGCGCCGTTCGGGCTTCACTTGATTGGCGCGCACGAAGGGAATTAGCGACTTGCGCGCAACGACCCGCGTATAGTTTTGTAGACCGATAAAATCAAATTGGAAGGGGATTTTTTCCATATCGCCCGCCTCTATGTACTTTTCCATACGTTTGAGGAAGGGGAAATTTTCCCAAGGGTAGGGCATACCCAAGACGGGCTCTACAAAAAGTCGGTTGAGCATCACATTGAGCCTATCGGCTGCCTTCTGATGTTTGGGCGTTTTGGGGCTGACCTGTGAGCAAGAAAAGGTAGTGCCGACATAGGCTTTTTCGACATTTGCGCGCACCGCCCGCCCGCCGATACCCATCGCCATCGTCGTATGATGCGCCGCCGCCAAAAATTTTTTCGGCGCGATGCGCCCAGGCGCGTGCATACCCGCAAGATAGCCCAGCATCGTATAAGCGGCGGGCTCGTTGAGTATCATCCAATTTTTTACCCTATCGCCATAACTGCGCGTGATAAGCTGCGCATACTCCTCAAACCATTGCAAAACCTCCCGATTTGCCCAACCGCCCTTGTCTTCGAGCGCCTGCGGCAAATCCCAATGGTACATAGTTATCCAAGGCTCTACGCCATGACGCAGGCAACTGTCTATGACCCGATTATAAAAATCTATGCCTTTTTGATTTACTTCGCCTCTGCCTGAGGGCAGCACCCGCGACCAAGCAACCGAAAACCTGAAAACCTGCATTCCAAGCTGCTTGACGAGCTTTATATCCGAGTCATAAGACTGGTAAAAATTGCAGGCAATATCGCCATTTTCGCCCTTATGGATTTTCCCCTTTTTGCGGTGCGTGAATCTATCCCAGACGTTTTCGCCCTTGCCATCTACATTCCAAGCACCCTCTATTTGGTAGGCAGCCGTAGCCACTCCCCACTTAAAATCTGCCCCAAAATCTGCCTTACTAAAATTAAATTTTTCTCCTTGCCCCTCTTCTTCAAGCTGCAAATTTGCATTTTCTGCCAACAACGGCGAAAGCGGCGAGAGTAGCGGCGTAGCCGCCAGCAGACCCGCCGACTTCAAAAAATCCCTGCGAAACATAAGGCGAGAGTTACGAATGACGAATGACGAATGACGAATGACGAATGACGAATGACGACTATGATGCTAAATACTTGCTACCACTGCCGCCCTAAGGCGGCATGATACCAGCGAGCGTAGCGAGCTGTACCTATACACCAAGCACAACCCTAATTCCCGCCCATCTTTTGCAGTTCTTCGATGGTGGTTACTTCGTAGCCTGCGGGTATATCGAGCTTGAAAAATTGGTCGTCGATTTTGTCGATGCTTACGCTGGTTGCATAAATTTCGACCTTGCCGCCGCCTTGCGACTTGGGCAGCGTGTACTCCAGACCCAGCGGAAAACCTTTGACATTGCCGAATAGGGGAGTCATTGCCGTCATGTTTTTGACTTGGATTTGCTCGCAAATGTAGACGGTGGAGCGGGTGCCATCGGCGGCTTTTATGTAGCCTTTTTTGCAGGTATAGCCTGCGATTTTTTTGGTTTCCTTCGTCATAGTTGTTGTCGCGCCTTGCGCCGAGCCTGCTTTGCCTGCGATGTCTTTGTAGTTGCTCGCCGTGAGCGGTATCGCCTTTTTGCTTGCCAGCATATCGAGCAAAACCAGCCCGCTTTTGTTGGTTTCGTTCATCACCATATCCACGCCCATCAAGCCGCCCATAAAATCGCCTTGTATCCGCGTATTCAGCTCCTTAAACGAGGCGCTAAAACGCGAGCCTTCGAGCATTGCCGTTTGCGCGTCTTTCACGTCTTTGGTCGTAATCGTGTATTTTACCTTGCATTCGCTTATTTTTTGCGCCTGCGCTTGGCTCTGCATAGCGCCAAAAATCAACGCAAAGAATGCTAAAAGTATCGTCTTTTGCATATACCAGAATGTTTATAAATGATTGAAATTTAGTTACGAATGACGAATGACGAATGACGAATGACGAATGACGAATGACGAATGA
>CAYXQJ010000206.1:0-2575 GCA_964467455.1 uncultured Hyphomicrobiales bacterium
CATGCACCGAGCGAAGAAGTAGTCCGATTTTGGCGAAAGGTTGCCGGGTTTTGCCGGGCAGCGAGCGGTCTTGAGTAAAGCGTTCGCGCCCCTTCGCTGATTAATTTGCCCGAACTCGATAGAAGCGTTGCGGGCTGTTGGTGGCCGCCCGTATCATCACGGCTTGGAAGGCGTCAATAGCAACGTCTTCAAGTGATCTGCGACAACTACAATGGACTTCTTGAATTTTTCCTCTGCAAATTCCTGTTTGAACCATTTCCACAGCTCGTCTGCGAGTTCGTCAATCGCTTGTGACTCCAAGTCCTCAAGTGACTGCCTATTTTTCACTGAATAGATTCCCATCCATTTTGCCGGTTGCTTAGATCTCTTTTGGGTGTTCGTGAACGGTTCATTTCGTGAGATAGCCCACAACTCGTTTCGCCACTTTTCCGGCGCTTTGCCCTCAATCATCTTGAGAATTGGATTTTTACCCCAAAGCACGATCTCGCAAAGAACATAGGCCGACTCGCCCTGTCCCCATGCCGTGCCTCGCCGGTTTGGTTCGGTGTCCCATGCTTTTGGCAAAAACCGGACATATCCCTTCTGCATCAACATCGGGATCAGGTCGAGTGTTGCTGCTTCCGCTTTCAGTCTCTCCGCCATCGCATCAGTCAGCGATTGGAGTGCATCAGGGCGATACTCAAGGATCACGTCTAGCGCCCGACTATGCTTTTGGTAAATCTTGCGAGCCAACTTCGCGATCTCAGTGTTTTCCATAAAAGATTCCTTCAGCAGCTTCAGATAGTGGTCAAGCAGGACGCGTGGTTCATTGCCGATAACGCTTCGCTGCTCAGTGACGCAGTCCTCTAAAACATCATGCACTTGCTGATACGTAGCAGATGTCCACATCTCGTCTTCAGGTGCTTCCTCGCTTCGGGTGAGAAAGACGAACAATTTGTGCTTTGCATTCCTGAAAGTTGATTCGACTCGTTCCCGATATTTTATTAGCTGTCCCTTGCTCTGGACTGCCTTCACTTTGTTCTCGATGCCAACGACAATTTCATCGGCATCGAACGTTTCAATACGCACGAACAGATCAATGTGATTCCATTCACGATAGACTTCCACGGATCGGATGGTGAGGGAATCGATTTCCACGGGGTCGAGGTAGCTGGCATCATCCGATTCAGATTCATGGAACACGCGCATCAACCAACGCCGGAGGAAAAGGTCTTTCAGCCCGTGCGCTTCATCCGGTTGAAGCAACCATGCCAAGACATTGGAATGTCGTATTTCGCCGTGCTCGAATCGAAGAACTCGAAACAAATTGAAAGTGCCCAGTAACTGCTCAAGCTCTCGCAGTTCCGGGCAGTTGACTACGAGGGAATTCAAGTCATTCAGTACGGACAGCACGTCTTCAGGTGACATTTGTACTGGGGCAGCCGGATTGTCCGTGAGTGCGCTGCTCATGCTTCCCCTCCAAACTGCGAGGGTCCGGTTTGCGTGCTGGCGTGGTGGTTTTCAAACGCGCGCTTCTCCTTGGTCTCGCCCCAAAAGACTTCGTAGTTGCGGTTGGAGTTGAACCGGGTGTCCACGAAGGCGGAAGGCTTAGCTGGTTTGCCTGTGGGGACAGCATTCTCGCGAGCTTTCGGCGCAGCGGGGGAACGGCTCGCGCGGACGCTCGCCCCACCGGAAGATTGCGTGCCAGCAGATTTCTTCTTTGCCATGCGGGAGGCTAGAAAAAGGTTATGCGGCGGTCAACGCGGGCTTGATTTGTTTCCTTTCCTCAGCTTGGCCGTCGTCCTAGGCTTCCCGATTAGTTGAGTCCAAGAATTCGTTACCATGAGCAAAGAATTCATCCGCATTGGCGGGGCGCGGGAGCATAATCTGAAGAATCTCACGCTCGAAATTCCGCGCGACAAGCTGGTGGTCATCACCGGCTTGAGCGGGAGTGGCAAGTCGTCGCTCGCATTTGACACGATTTACGCCGAGGGCCAGCGCAAATACGTGGAAAGCTTGTCTGCGTACGCGCGCCAGTTTCTGGATCAGATGCAGAAGCCGGAGGTGGATTACATCGAAGGGTTGTCGCCGGCGATTGCGATTGAACAGCGCACGAGCGGCATGAATCCGCGCTCGACGGTCGCGACCACGACGGAGATTTACGATTACCTGCGACTGCTCTACGCGCATGTCGGGCAGGCGCATTGTCCGGACACGGGCGAACCCATCGTCGCGCAAACGACAAGCGATATTGTGGATCGCATTCTGGAGTTGCCGGAACAAACGCGGGTGATGTTGCTTGCGCCCGTGGTGAGCAAGCAAAAGGGCGAGTTCCGCGATGTGATTGAGCGATTGCAGCGAGAAGGTTTTGTGCGGGCGCGTGTCGATGGTGAATTGGTGGAGCTCACTGATCCGAATGTGCGCGTGAAACTGGACGCGAAGCAAACGCACACGATTGAAGCGGTGGTGGATCGGTTGGTGATGGAAGACAAGGTGCGCGTGCGGTTGCAGGATTCGGTGGAAACGGCGTTGCGGTGGGGGCAGGGCGTGATCGTGACGCTGCATCAGGTCGCGGAAGGTAGGGCGGGCAGTCCTC
>CAYXQJ010000207.1:0-2575 GCA_964467455.1 uncultured Hyphomicrobiales bacterium
CGAACATCACGGTGATCAGCTTGAGCACGCGCTGCTGCGAGCCGTTGATGTAGTCTGTGGTGCGGCTCATGACGTCACCATCGCCCGGCCCGTTTCATGCAGCCTTGAGATCAGCTCGCCAAACTTCGCACGGGATTCGATCTCGAGCTGTTCTACCTGGGCCACCACCTCCGGCACCGGTGGCGTGGCGTAGGCCAGCGCCTGGCCAATCACCGCGCAACCCACCCTCACCGCGTCCTCTGCGCCGCCGATGCGGTTGAATGCCGACAGCCAGTCGAGCTGACCCGCGTTGCACAGCTCGAACGCCCCGCGGGCATGTGCCAGCGCACCGTGGATCTGGCGCTGCACGATGCCGATCAACAGTGCCGCCGGTACCGCGCTGGCCTCGGTTTCGTCGAGATCGTTTTCTTCCGTCGGCGCGCTCAGCTGACGCTGGAGCGCGCTGCGCACCGCCGCCATCACGATCGGCGCCGCTTTGCGATCGATGCCGATCTCGCCATACACGGTGTCGATGTAGAACCCTCCGGCCATGGCGGGCACGCGCTTGGCGAGTGAGTACTCAATGTCCTGGATATCCATGATCAAAACTCCAGTTCGGGTTGGTCTGATTTGTCGATGTTGGCGCGGTGCCAGGCCAGGCTTTCAAGCCCGGTACCGAGCTTGCCGAGGCAGGCCTCGCGGTCCATCTCGCCGCGCATGAAGCCCAGCAGTGCGCCCACAGCACCGTTCAAGGTCGCCTGCAGCACATGCACGTCGTCGGCGTCCGGCGCGCGGCCGGTGGGAATCTGGATCACCACCGCGGCCTCGCGGCTTGCGAGGTAGCGCACCACGTTGCTGGCGCCGGTGAGGTGCTGCCAGGCGATGAGCGCCCGCACCGGCATCGTGTCGGTCTCGATCCACTTGTAGAGCGTGGCTGGCGTGGTGCCGAGCAGCTCGGCCAGGCGCTCCACGTTGAGTCGCTTGTGCTTGAGCGCATGCGTCTTGTCCGCTTCGAAGGCGGCGCGCAGACTGGTCGGCACCGGGCTGGAAAATTTTCTTGGCATTGGAAATGGCGTCGAGTGTGAGTTTCTGGACAAATACGCTTTTGGAATGCGCTAAAATCTGTTTCGCGTGGCTAAACTGGATTCACACCAATCAACCGGGAGAGCGCGATGCAGGCCACGCACCAATCAACACCCGACGGGGCTTTGGCCTCACGCTGCCCGAATGCACAGGCCTGCTCGGCTTGGGACCAGTACGGCCCCGATTGCGAAGCCGGCGCGGTAATGCAAAAGTGCTTCGTAGCGATCCATCGGGAACTGGGTGTGCTTCAGTTTTTGGCGCGGGCCGCGGCGGGGCCGGAAGCAATCGAACAAGCGAACCGGGCGCTGCGGGCACCGGGTACTCCTGGCCAGACACCGTCACGGTGAGCTTTGCCGAGACCTTGCGGTACTCGTTGCTACAGCCGTCCGGCAGGTTGGGGATGAAGACGGTTTGCATGGCGGGCCTCACGCTGCGGCGCGTTGGCGCGCACCGGTGGCAAGGGCGCGGGCCGGGTCGGTGCAGATCTCGCCGGCCTTGAGTCCGAGCTTGATGGCGATTTCGTGGGCCTGGCCGCGGACGCACTTCTTGCGGCCGCCCAGGACTTCGAAGACGAGATTGGGCGAGAACTTGTTGGCGATCGCCCACTGAGTGATGGAGATGCCCTTGGACTGAAGTTCAGCCCGGGCCTCGGCGGCGGTACGGAGTTTCATGCCGGATTGCGGACGATGCTTTCGCGGGGATCTGACGGAACGGAACACGGCCGGGAGGTCGGTGCGATCGATAATGGCTGGGTAGTTCATCGCGGGCCTCAGGCGGCGAGCTGTTCATCGACCGGAAGGCCGAGCTTGAGGCGGATTTCGCGGCCGGTTCCGTAGTTGCCGCGGCGGATGCCGCGGATAACCTCGGAGACGTCGCGGTACTTGAAGCCGTTGGCTTCGGACCAGGACTTGAGCGTGTGACCCTGCTTGCGCAGGTTGTGCTTGATCTGGTTGGCATTGGGGGCAGTCATTTGCGGACCTCCGGCTTGTGAATGACAGTTAGTGCAACGTGTGGCGCGTTGTGTGATGTGAATAATGGGAGATTAATCTCCCATTGTCAAGGGGTGTTGATGTGCCATTGGAAATTGACTTGGACGCAATAGGCCGTCGGATCGAGAAGCTGCGGGGGCGGCTATCTCAATCTGATTTCGCGCTGAGGCTCGGCGTTGACAGGAAGACTGTGGGCACGTGGGAGCGTGGCGAACGCCTTCCAGATACCAGGGCGCTGGTTGGGTTATGGGGCGAATTCGATGCAGACCCGGCGTGGGTTCTGACTGGTCGCGGATTCGCCCCATCGACAAACACGGACGAGCGCGAACTACTGGCCCTCTTCCGTTCAGCCCCGCCGGCAGTGAAGTCGGCCGCGATCGGCGCACTGCAAGGCGGCAGCACGGGCGGCTCGAAGATCCGGATCGGCGGTTCAGTTCACGGCCAGGTGATCGAGGGCAATCAGACCAATAAAGGGACGATGAACTTCGGCGTCAGAGACAAGAAAAAATGAAGCACTCGAGCAG
>CAYXQJ010000208.1:0-2566 GCA_964467455.1 uncultured Hyphomicrobiales bacterium
GTCCCGGGCCCGCGTCGGGTCGCGATCGAGATCGTCACCGGGCCCGCCGCCGCCCCCCTGCGCTGGTCGGGCACGCTCGACGCCAGACCGCGCCGGCTGCACGTCGTGACCTTCGCACCGGAGACGGGCTTCCAGGTCGAATGACTGCAGGCGGAGTCCCGCCGCCGCAACCGCCTCAGGGAAACAGTCGCTGCAGCTGCCAGGCGGATCCGTCGCGCGTAAAGAGTCTGCGCTCGTGGCGCCGGAACGGACGCTCGGTCCAGAGCTCGATGCGATCCGGGACCACGCGAAACCCCGACCAGAACGGCGGACGCGGCACCTCGCCGACACCGAACCGCAGCATCACGCCCGCGCACGCCTGCTCGAGTTCGAGCGCGTGCGCCATCGGCTGCGACTGCCGCGAGGCCCACGCCCCGATCTGGCTCAGCCGGGCACGCGACGCGAAGTACGCGTCCGCCTCGGCGTCGGTCACCGGCTGCACGCCGCCGTGCACGCGCACCTGACGTTTGAGTTCAGCCCAATAGAAACACAGCGACGCCAGCGGCCGGGCGCGCAATTCGGCGCCTTTCCGGCTTTCCAGGTTCGTGTAGAACACGAAGCCCGCGTCGTCGGCCTGCTTGAGCAACACCATGCGCACGTTGGGCACGCCCTCCGCGTCGCAGGTCGCGAGCGCCATCGCGGTTGGCTCCGCGACGCCGGCCTGCGTCGCATCTTCGAGCCAGGACTTGAATTCGGCGATCGGGTCGACGGGCGTTGACATCGTGCACGAAGCATAATCCGGCGCCCGAAAGGGTCGAAACGAAAGGTGCGGCCGCTTGATGTGCATCAAAGCCCGGGGCCGCCAACCCGCCTATGGTCGGGGATGGTTTCCCCACCGAACCCTTGCTCACTCCTTGTTTCCGCGCCACCCGCCATCATCCAGGGCGGAATGGGCATTGGCGTTTCGAACTGGCATCTCGCACGCACGGTCGCACGGGCCGGCCAGCTCGGTGTCGTTTCAGGCACGGCCCTCAACACGCTCCTCGTCCGCCGGCTGCAACAGGGCGACTTCGGCGGCGCCGTGCGTTGGGCGCTCGAACATTGTCCGCTCCGCGCCGCCGCCCGCCGCATCGAAGCGCGCTACTTCGTTCCCGGGGGCAAGCCGGCCGGGCGGCCTTTCCGGGCTGCGCCCATGTTCACCGCGGCGCCATCGGATGAACTGCTGGAGCTGACGATCGTCGCGAATTTCGTCGAGGTGGCGCTCGCCAAGCACGGACACACCGGCTTCGTGGGCCTCAATCTGCTGGAGAAGGTGCAGCTGCCGACGCTCGCCTCGCTGTTCGGGGCGATGCTCGCCGGCGTCGATTGCGTGTTGATGGGCGCGGGCATTCCGCGCGCGATTCCAGGCGTGCTCGACCAGCTGGCCGCGTGGCAACCAGTCACGCTCGACCTCGCGGTCGCCGGTGCCGCGCCGGACAAGCCGCACGCCTGCCATTTCGACCCGCGCCGCTTCGTGCCGGATATGCCTCCTCTGCAACGCCCGGCGTTTCTCGCCATCGTATCGTCGGCGGCGCTCGCCACCACGCTCGCACGCAAGGCCCGCGGGCGGGTGGATGGTTTCGTGCTCGAAGGGAACTCTGCCGGCGGGCACAACGCGCCGCCGCGGGGCGGGACGACCCTCGATGCCCGCGGCGAACCCATCTACGGCACCCGCGACCAGGTCGATCTCGCGGCGATCCGCGCCCTGGGCCGTCCGTTCTGGCTGGCCGGTTCGTGCGCGTTCCCGGACAAGTTGCGCGCCGCGCGCGCGGCCGGCGCGGCCGGCGTTCAGATCGGCACGGCGTTCGCGTTCTGCGCGGAGTCGGGACTGGCGCCCGAATTGAAGCGCGCGGTGCTGGCGCAGAGCGCGACGGGCACGACAACGCTGTTCACTGATCCGCGCGCCTCGCCCACCGGCCTGCCCTTCAAGGTGGCGGGCGTTGCCGGGACCGTGTCCGAAGATGCCGTCTACGCAAACCGATCGCGCGTGTGCGACCTCGGCTACCTGCGCCAGCTGTATCGTCGCGACGACGGCAACGTCGGCTATCGCTGCCCCGCCGAACCCATGGACGATTTCGTGCAGAAGGGCGGCGACCCCGCGGATGCGGAGGGACGAAAATGTCTCTGCAACGGGCTGTTTGCCGCCGTCGGCCTGGGCCAGGTACTCGACCGGGGAGACGCGGAGCCCGCGCTTGTCACCGCCGGCGCCGACGTCGCGGAAATCGCCCGCTTTGTCCAGCCCGGGGCCAACACCTATCGCGCGGCCGATGTGCTGCGTTTCGTGACGCAGGCGCTTGCAGCGCCGTGAAGACGCCGGCCGGTTCGCCGCCCAGCCGCCACGCTCACACTTCCGGATCGATGTAGGCGCGCAGACCGGTGGGGTTGAGCAGGTGAACGCGCGGTCCCTCCACGCGGATCAGGCCTTCGTCGCGGAAGCGCGCGAAGGTGCGCGAGAGCGTTTCGCTCGTGACGCCGAGCTGGCCGGCGAGGTTTTTCTTGGTCACCGGCAGTTCGAACACCGTCGCGCCCGGCGGCAGGTGCTTGAACA
>CAYXQJ010000209.1:0-2564 GCA_964467455.1 uncultured Hyphomicrobiales bacterium
GGAGCGGCCAAGGATGGCGTCGTCCAGTTGCAGGCGTTCACCGTGTCGACGGAGCGCGAGGGCAACGCCAAGGCGATCATGGAGCAACGGCGCAACATGGACATCACGACGTCGGTGTCCTCCGACATCTTCGGCGATGTCACCGACGGCAATGTCGGTGAGTTCCTGAAATACCTGCCCGGCGTCGACCTCGACTACGTGGAGTCCGAGGCCCGCGGCCCGCGCCTTGGCGGCATGGATGCCCAATACGTGGGCGTCTCGTTCGACGGCCAGCGCACCGCCAGCGCCGACGCCAACCGCGGTGGCGGCGAAGCCTCCCGTGCGACGAGCTTCGAGGGCTTCTCCATCACGGCCATCGAGTCGATCGAGATCAGCCGGACGACCAGTGCCGAGTCCGACGCCGATTCGCCCGCCGGCACGATCAACATGAAGACGAAGCGCGCCTTCGACCGGAAGGGACGCCGCATGGCCTTCAACTTTTCCCTCAATTTCAATGCCGAGGAAATGACGCTGAAGAAGACCGAGGGACCGCGCGACGGAAAGTCCTACAAGTGGAAGCCGAACCTCACCCTCGACTACTCGGAATCCTTCCTGAACCAGCGCCTGGGCATTCTCCTGAGCGCCAGTCGCGCCAACTCCTACACGGAGCAGTACCAGGTCTCCAATGGCCACAACCGCGGCCTCACCGCCGCTGATCCACGACCGCACGTGATCCGCCAGATCGATTTCAAGGACGGCAACAAGACCATCCTCAAGGACGCATACATGCTGACGGTCGACTACCGGGCCACGCCGGAACTCGTGCTTTCGCTGAACGCGATCTACACGTACACGGAGGGCGAGTTCTGGAACCGCAACTTCACCTGGGTCGCGGCCAACGACAACGCCAACGTCAACAACGGCCGCAGCACGATCAGTGGCAACGGCGTCACCTCGATCGTCGCCACCCGCGCCCCGACCGGCAGCCAGAACAACGTCGCGACGCTCAACAATGGCGGCGGCACCTCCGCCAAGCTGACCTACACCCGCACGCTGTCGCCAAAATTCGAATACAAGCGCGGCGCCTGGATCGTCGACGGCGCGATGAACTATTCGCGCTCGGTGAACAACTACGAGTCGCTCGAGCGCGGGTTCCTCAACAGCGAGGGCGGCGGCGTGCCGAGCAGCTGGACCGCGACCCGTCCGCATGCGGAATCCTGGGAGTGGACGATTCGCCAGACGAGCGGCAACGACTGGTACGACCGGCGCAGCTTCGTCGACACGAACACCCGGTCGGGCGGCACGCGCGTCAACAACGACGACCGCACCTGGATCACGACCCTGCTCAGCGGCTCGCTCAACGCCCGCTACACCTTTCCGCTCTTCAAGCGGCTGCCGACGATCCTGAAGTTTGGCGGCAAGTGGAACGAGGAGAGCCGCGACAACAACAACATGTCCGATTGGAACATGTGGTCCTACGTCGGACCCGGCGGCAATACGACGACGGTCAACAACGTGGGGGCCAATGTGAATTCGAGCTTCGGCAACTGGGCCAACCTCGGCTTCATCTCCCCGCACCCGTTCGACATGGGCACGACCAACGGTCTCACGGTGTACAACATCAGCGGCGCCCAGGGCATGCCGCCGCGCGTGGACCGGCAGCGGGTTGCCGGCCTTTTCAAGGCCCGGCCGGACCAGTTCGTGCACATGGGCAACCCGGACAATTACTACAACACCCACATCGCCAACAAACGCGACTTCCGGCAGACGATCACCTCGGGGTATGTCCAGGCGGATGTCCGCCTGACCTCGAAGATCCAGATCCGAACGGGTGTCCGCCTGGAGAATACGCTCAACGAACTGAAGGAGTTCGATCCGCGCCTGCGCTCCGACGTCGTGGCGGCGGGTTTCCCCGTCAACGCCGCGGGCCGCGCCACCACGATCGAAGGCCTGCAGTACCAGTACCAGAGCCAGCCGCGAGTCACGCGGGAGTCGGAGTATCACAACTACTTCCCGTCGTTCCTGCTGAAGTACCAGATTCTCCGGAATCTCGAGTTCCAGGCGGGCTTCAATCGTGCGATTTCCCGTCCGCCGATCGACAGTCTCACGGGTCTGTGGGTCGTGGACGAGGTGAACCAGCGCGTCAGTGCCCCGAATCCCAACCTGCCGCCGGAGCACTCGAAGAATTTCCAGTCCCGCCTTGCGTACTACTTCGGCGGTCGTTCTCCGGGCCAGCTTTCGCTGTCGATCTCGCAAAACCAGATTCGGAATCTGCGCGAGACCTTCGATTTCTCGGCCGACGAATTCGGCGTCGATGACGAGGAGTTTTCCGCGTACATCTTCCGCACCACCCGGATCAGCGCGGAGTCCCGCCGTTTCCGCAATCTCGAGGCTTCCTATCAGCAGACGCTCGGATTCCTGCAGAGCGAGTACCTGCGCGGCATCAATGTGAACTTCGCCTACACCCGCTCGTACGCCAGCCAGCGGCGCAACAACCTCGCGCCACATCGGCTGACGTCGCGCCTCGGTTACTCGTTCCGCCGCTTCAACGGCACGCTCGGCATGGTCTGGCGCGACGACTCCCC
>CAYXQJ010000210.1:0-2555 GCA_964467455.1 uncultured Hyphomicrobiales bacterium
TAGAGGAAGGGGGCTTGACCAATCACGCACCAATACGCGTGTTGTATCGCGATCAAGCCGGCACGTTGCATGAACAAGTCGCACCCCATACACGTCGTGCACAAGTGCTGTTCGTTGATCGGTCGGTCTCATCGGTCCACGAACCACCCGCCCCTTACACCATTGCCCCTAATCCGGTGCGTATTGGTGAGGACGTGCGCATCACGAGCGATGAGATGATCGACCATGTTGATCTGTATGCCATCGACGGCACGCATGTTGCAACGCTGACGCCGAATGCGGTGCAGGTAAACGTGAGTACATCGTCGCTCACGCCCGGCACCTATATATGCCGGGTGACAACACAACGCGCCACTCGTGCAGAGAAGATCATACTACTCCCCTGACCACAGACCACCAACCAACTGCATGCTGCTCGTTTTCCTTGGCAACCCCGGCAATGAATATGCGCTCACTCGCCACAACATTGGCTTTATGGTGGGCGACCACTTGGCGCACAAACACGAAGCGATGTGGACGAAGCCGAGTTCGATGTATCACGAGGCAGTGATCCGGGTGGCGCGCAAGACGGCCGTGTTGATCAAGCCGATGACGTATATGAATCTGTCAGGGCAGGCCGTGAAGAAGGCCATGGGCGTGCACAAGCTCCACCCCAACGACGTGGTGATCGTCGTCGACGAATACAACTTCCCCGTCGGCAAGGTCCATCTCAAACCCGGCGGCAGCGACGGCGGACATAACGGCACGGCCTCGGTGATGCACGAGCTCGGCACGCCTAACTTTTGGCGCCTACGCTGCGGCATCGACCGCAAGTTCGGTCCTGGTGAATTGGTGAAGTACGTGCTCGCCCCTTTTAGTCCGGAAGAGACCCCGGCACGTGATGCGATGATCGTCCAGGCGTCAAAGGCGCTGGAAGAGATCATGAAGATGGGGGCGCAGGGGGCGATGCAGAAGATCAATTCGTAATGCATGATGCATAATGTCCATGCCGGGAAGCATAGATGCCGGGAAAGGAACCTCGCACGCCGGGAAGAGTGACCTCCACGCCGGGAAAAGCGACCTCCATGCCGGGAAGCATAGATGCCGGGAAAGGACTCTAGCTGTCTAGCTGACTAGCTGTCTATCGACGGCAGGTATCCATCACTGCTCACGATCCGCTGCACGGTCTCGGCCCGGCGGATCGTGGGCACGATCTCGGCCAGGTGGTCGCGCAGCATCTCCAGGCGTGCATTCTCTTCAGAGATCTCCAGGATCGTCTGCTTTTGGTCGAGCGACAGCCCCACCTTGGGCGCCATCATGTAGGCCGCCGATCGGTCGCCGATGTTCTCGATATTGAAAGGGGGCAGGTCGTTCCCGTACACAAGGGAGATGATCTGGTTGTATAGGTCGGCGCAGTCGGCAAGCAGTGTGGGGTCGACGGGGATCTCGTCGTCATCAACGGGGGCGACCTCGCCGACGGCGTACGGCTGGACACCGTCGCGCACTTCGAGCAGTCGATAGCGACGTGTGCCTTCGACCATGATGTCCATGCGTCCGTCGGGATGACGTTGGGTGACCGACACCACGCGCGCCATGCAGCCCACGGGAAACAAATGCCCCTTCTCGCGAAGGTTGATCCCAAACTCAGAACCGCGTTCCAGACACTCGTTGATGAGCGTCCGGTAACGCGGTTCAAATATGTGCAGCGGTAACCTCGTATGAGGGAACAGCACAAGGTTCAACGGGAACAACCCAAGCGTCACTTGCTGAACTTCTTGAATCGTTCGTTGATGCGGCCCCAGTGCAGGTTGTTGAGGAAGGCGTCGATGTACTTCACACGGCCCGGACCATCCTTGTGGTAGTAGGCGTGTTCGAAGACGTCGCAGCTGATCAGCGGAATGCCGCCCCAGATGGCGCCGTAGTGGTGCTCGTCAACAAGGACGTTGAGCAGTCGTCCTGAATACAGTTGGTCGATGCAAAGCACGCCCCAGCCCGACAGCTTGGCCGCCGTAGCCGTGGCCTTGAAGTCGGCCTTCCACTCATCGAACGAACCAAATTCGGCTTCGATGGCCGCCAGCACTTCCGGTCCCTTCGACGGATCACCGTCGCCGCCGAGTACTTCCCAATACACGTCATGCAGCACTGTGCCGGCGTGGTTCCAGGTAAGACGACGCTTCAGCTCACCAAAATCGCTCCAGTTACCATTAGCGGCACCCTTGTCGGCCGTCGGCAACTTCTCTTCGATCTTGTTGAGAAACGTCACATACCCTTTATGGTGTGTGTTGTAGTGCCAATCAGATGTCTCCGGCGAGATCACATCCTTGAGCAACTCTTTTGCTTCTTCGTCCGAATACGGACGTGGGTTGAAGGCCCAGGTTCTCATGAGAACTCCGTTGTGTAACTGTGTTGTTCAATTTTATTGTCAAGCTTCGCTGTTCAACTGCGTTGTCTAGCTTCGCTGTCGAACTGCGTTGTATAGCTTCGCTGTCGAACTGCGTTGTCGAACTGCGTTGTCGAACTGCGTTGTCGAACTGCGTTGTCGAACTGCGTTGTCGAACTGCGTTGTCGAACTGCGT
>CAYXQJ010000211.1:0-2545 GCA_964467455.1 uncultured Hyphomicrobiales bacterium
CCAGAGCCGGCCCTCACCAACTTATCTTGCCTTCAATTGCATGATCCCGGCTGAGTGCGGGTGTGATGGGATGTTCCCGGTCAGGAGTTTCACAGGAGTTCGCCGAGAACGCAGAGGTTCAGCGCAGAGCTCGATCTGGCAAACGCCCGGCGGGAGGTGGAAAATTTTCCGTGTGCTCCGTGTGTTCCGTGGGCAAACTCCTTCCGTCCGGCCTTCCTGGACGCTTCTCCCCATGCGATTCTTCTCCCGGTGGCTCGTGCTTGCTCTTCTGTGCCGCGCGTCGCTCCTGCTGGCCGAGGACTGGCCGCACTGGCAGGGCCCGCGCGCCGACGGCGTCTGGCGGGATAAGGGCATTCTGGATACCTTCCCCGCCGGCGGCCCGAAGGTCGCCTGGCGGGCGGCGATCGGGGCCGGCTACAGCAGCCCGGCGGTGGCGAACGGTCGCGTTTTTCTCACCGACCGGCCCGAATCCACGACCCGCGGCAATCCCGGCAAGGCCCTCGAACGCGCCAGCCTCGCCGGGCAGGAACGTGTCCTTTGCCTGGACGAGGCCAGCGGTCGCATCCTGTGGCAGCATGCCTACGACAGCCCGTACAATATCAGCTACCCCTCCGGTCCGCGCGCCAGTCCCGCCGTCGCCGGCAACCGCGTTTACACCCTGGGCGCCGAAGGCGACCTGCGCTGCCTCGACGTCGCCTCGGGGCGCCTTGTCTGGTCGCGTTCGTTCAAGCGCGACTACGGGGTCGAGACGCAAACCTGGGGCTTCGCCTCCCCGCCCCTGGTCGACGGCGACCGCGTCTTCTGCCTCGTCGGCGGCACCGGCCACACCGTCGTGGCGTTCGACCGCGAGACCGGCCGGGAACTCTGGCGTGCGCTCAACGCCCGGGAGCCCGGCTACGCGCCGATGACGGTCCTCGAGGCCGGCGGCCGCCGCCAGCTGATCGTCTGGGACAGCGACTCGATCAACGGCCTCGATCCCGCGACCGGCCAGGTGTTCTGGTCGGAGCCGTTCAAGACGAAGATGGCGCACGCCATCGGCACGCCGCGACAACACGGCGATTTCCTCTTCATCTCCTCGTTCTTCGACGGCTCGCTGCTCCTGCGCCTGGACACCAGGGAACCGAAGGTGACCGAGGTCTGGCGGATCAAGGGCGTGAGCGAGATCCGGCCGGAAGGCCTGCACAGCCTGATGAGCACGCCGTTCATCGCGGACGGCCATATCTACGGCGTATGCAGCTTCGGCCACCTGCGCGGTCTGAAACTCGAGACGGGCGAGCGGCTTTGGGAGACGCTCGCGCCCACGCGCCCCGATGGCAAACCGGCGCGCTGGACGACCGCGTTCATCGTCCGGCACGAGGACCGGTACTTCATCTACAACGAGGTCGGTGACCTGATCATCGCCCGCCTCACCCCGCAAGGCTATGAGGAGATCAGCCGGGTCCACCTGCTTGACCCGACGAACAAGGCCGGCGGCCGGGACGTGCACTGGTCACACCCCGCGTTCGCGAACGGCCACGTGCTCGTGCGCAACGACCGCGAACTGATCCGCGTCGACCTCCGCCGGCCGGCCCAGCCGCCCGCCAACCGGTAGTTCTTTGTCGGATACGGCTGAACCGGCTCCTCCCGCCGGTGGACCCGTCGCCCCCCTCCGTCCGAGGAATCGGCCGTGAACCGCATGATTTCCGGTCCGGCCACGGATTGCCGGCGTGGGCTGAGGGCGACCACTCGTGTCGGGGTTCGCCCGACACGGTATTCGACCGGCCCATGCTCGCCAGGCGCGCAAGAGGCCCGGCCCTACCGGATCAATCCATGCTGCATCGCGTAGCGCATCAGTTCGGCGTTGGATCGCATCCCCATCTTCGTCAGCAGCCGGGTGCGATACGTGCTCACGGTCTTGACGCTCAGCGCAAGCTGCCCGGCGATCTCGCCCACGCTCCGGCCCGCCGCGATCGAAAGCATGATCTGCATCTCCCGGGCGGAGAGTTGTTCATGCGGGTGTCGGGCGACCCCGGTGCTCACGGATTCGGCCAGCCGCTCCGCCAGGGCCGCGGAAACATAGCGCCCTCCCCCGAGGACCTTGTTGATCGCGGCGGCCAGTTGATCCGAGGCTTCGATCTTCGAACAGAATCCCGCCGCACCGAGCCTCAGGACCTGAAATCCGATCTCCTGCTCGGCGAGGCCGCTGACAATCAACACGGGCAGTCCGGGCGCCGCCCATCTGATATCCACCAGCAAATCCAAACCGCTGCGGTCGGGCAGATCGAGGTCGAGCAGCACGACATCCCAGCAGCCCGATACGACCGCCGCCACCGCCTCCCGGGCCGAGCTCGCTTCGCCGATCGTGGCTCCGGCGAACGAGTGCTCGAGCAACTGACTGATGCCCGCCCGCATCATCGGATGATCGTCGATGAGCAGAATACGAGGTGATGAGGCGACGTTCATACCCTCGGAGCGGAGAACAGCGGAGACAAAGCGGCCTGCGCCAGGATCAGGGCGGGAATGCGGAGGAGCGCCTCGGCCTTTTACGGTTTGGCAAGGAAGTATT
>CAYXQJ010000212.1:0-2536 GCA_964467455.1 uncultured Hyphomicrobiales bacterium
AAACGAAAATCAGCATGATGCTCCTGCTGTTGGTACTCCTTGGAGGAGGCGCCACCGCACAGAGCTTGACTGTTCTCGGCGGCACGACCTTCAGGGTTGAGTCGGGAACCACCGTAACCGTAACAGGCGATGTCACCAATGGTGGCACGATTGACAATGAAGGCTCCATCGAACTGACGGGAGACTTCAGCAACAACGGTACCTTAAGCAGTGGAAGTTCTTCTACTGTACTCTTTAACGGTTCTTCTGCTCAGGGTCTGGGCGGAAGCAGCGCATCGACTTTCCATGATTTGACCATAGACAATAGCTCAGGAGTATCCGTGAGCGATAACGACGTCACAGTAGATGGCGTTCTTAGCCTGACCAACGGTATTCTGGCCGCAGGTTCTCAGACGGTGGTTGTAAGCTCCACAGGTAGTGTGAGCCGGACCAACGGCTGGGTGACCGGTGCGCTGGAAAAACCAGTTGCGACGGGTAACCCATCGGTTGCGTTCGAAGTGGGCAATGGCAGCAACTACACTCCGGCGACTCTGTCGTTTTCAGGAGTCAGCAATGCCGGCTCCTTCACGGCGAGCGTAGTTCCCGGTGAGCACCCGAACCTGGGTGACGATGGCTGCTTTGACACGTCCAAGCGTGTTGATCAGTACTGGTCACTGAGCAACTCAGGAGTATCTCCGGTAAGCTATGATGCGTCATTTGACTACACATCATCAGAACTGGTTGGCTCACCTACAGAGTCAAACTTCGGAGCAGGTGTTCACAGCGGCTCATGGACGTATCCGACGATCTCGGGCACTCCAACGAGCACGCAGACATCTGTAACGGGTCTGACGGGTGTGGGTGATGTAGCTATCGCTGAGAAGCTCGCATTGGGTACTCCATCTGCGATCACAATCAGCGCGGGCTCTGACCCCCTGTGCCAGTTGACCAACGGTACAACTCAAACCACCTATTCCACGTCAGCGACCAACGCGACGAGTTATTCGTGGTCATTGAGCAATCCGTCAGCCGGTAGCATAGATGGATCAGGAGTGATGACATGGGCCAACGGGTTTTCCGGGTCTGTGGACATCCAGGTAGTTGCCAACAACTGCTTTGGATCCTCATCTATGGTTACCCGCACGGTCACTGTTAACGTATGCGGTCCTGAGCCATTCAATGGTCAGCGCAGCAACGCGTATAACATTGCATCATATACACTCGGAGCATGTTTGTCACTTACGGGAGATGTTACTTTGGCAGCGCCATCTCCAGAGGCCAATAGCACAGTTGTTACAGGAGAAGACGTTTGGTATAAGTTCGTAGCAGCAGAGCCCGGTATTCGTATACAGGTTACCAGTTCATCGTTTGACGGAGTAATTGAATTGCAAACTGCCGGTGGTACTACACTGGAATCAGAAAATATCGTAGCAGGCACAGGTACAGAGATCCTCAATCACTACAACCCAATGAGCCCGCTCGTTACTGGTCAGACTTACTATGTGGCTGTACGCAACTACGACTCAGGTCAGGGAACAGGAACCTTCACCATCTGTCTGCAGCGTATCGCTGACTCCGGATGTAACTCCGGTCCTGGCCCATACACTTCCTGCAACACGTTCAAGGCGGTAAGTACAATGGCTCAGAGCTATACGTTTACGTTCACCAACACAACAACCCTCGATGAGACGGTTGTCAACAGTGTGGGTTCTACGGTTATTCCGCTGAGTTCACTGATCCCAGGCTATCAGTATTCTGTGGGTGTAGCCTGCACATTCAACCTCGCTGATGGCGGTGGCAATCAGGAAGTCATCATCATTGATGAACCCGGCAGTTGCACCATCACAATGCTTCCTCATGCTGACCTCGATCTTCGTCCGATCGATCAGTGTGCTCCTATCGGAAGTTCACGTGCACGTAACGCGATTATCGGCTCTAACACATGGTTGTGCGGTGCCTACCGCTATGAATGGAAATTCACTCCGGTTCCTTCCGGAATTGAATTCTCAGCTCTTGCTCCTACCACTAACCGTTTCATCGCTCTGGGTACTGTACCTCTCATCGTAGCCGGTGCTACATACGATGTGCAGATCCGTCCGCTGTTCGGCAACGTTGGTCAGTCGGCTGGTGATTACGGTTCTGACTATCAGTGTCTGCAAATCATCGGTCCTGGTGGTCTCACCGAGGAAGGTGGCAACGCGATGGCTGATGCTTCAGGTCGTTCAATCTCTATGAGTGATGAACTGACTACTTCTCTCTACCCGAACCCATCCAATGGCAACATGATCAACCTCAACATCACTGGTGTGAAAGGTGATCAGGTGAGTGTTCGCATCCTTGATGGAACAGGTCGTGTAGTGTACACAGACCGTTACACCGCGGATGGTTCAATCAATAAGATTATCAACTTCGCTCGTCCGCTTTCATCTGGCATCTACATGATGGAGATGATGGTAGATGGTGATATGATCACTGAACGTTTCGTGGTTAGCAAATAATCACCGAACAAAATCATTGCAAAGCGGCTGCTCCGAAAGGGCAGCCGTTTTGCTTTTTA
>CAYXQJ010000213.1:0-2532 GCA_964467455.1 uncultured Hyphomicrobiales bacterium
CCGAGGCCCTGCTGGCGCGGGCGGCGCAACGCGGGGTCTATCGGCTGCCGGCGTTTTCCCACGCGGCGAGTTTTCCCGGTGCAGTGGTGAACGAGCGTATCATCGTGCATTTCGACCAGTTGATGGTGAACGACCATGCGTTCACGGCCGGTGGATGGGCCATGATTCCCGGCCACGAGTCGAGACGCGGCGAGGTGTACGTGGTCCTGCAATCCGGGAGCGAAACGCGCGTCTTCTCGACGATCACGCTGCAGCGCCCCGACGTCGCCAAGGCCTACGGTGAGCCCGGCTGGCGGCTCGCGGGATTCCGCGCCGTGATCGAACGCGAGCGGTTGCCGGCCGGGGATTTCACGGTCGGCGTCATCATCGCCCGGGGCGGCCGCGCGGAAATGCGGCTGACACGCAACCGGCTGGAACTTGGCCCCGGCAAACCGCCCGCGACGATCGCGGGCGGGGACAACTGAGCACGCGCCTGGGGAGCAGCCGGTCCCAGGCGGCCTGACCGGCATGCGTCGCCTCATCGCCGGTCGCGTGAGATCACGCCGTCACCGCACTCACCACATCATCCGGTAGCTCGCGGAAAAGTCCCGGCCGGCCCCCAGCCGCGCCAGTTTTCGGAGGAGGTCGTTGTCGAAGGCGTTGCGCACGGCCACGCTGACGCCATGCGTCAGTTTCCCGATGCGCCGGGAGTAGCTCGAGCTGAAGCTCGTCACCCCGTAGCCGGGATATTCCCGGTGAAAGCGCTGCCGGTCCTCGTAAGCCGCGATGAAGCCCGAAATGTAGGCCCAGCTGCCGCTCAGGGACAGGCCCTGCAGCCGCCCCTGGCGAAAACTGTAGCTCGCCGCCGTGCTGAAGTTGTACGGCGGGAATCGCGTGAGTTCGCGTCCCACCTCCTCGGGCAGGTCCGGCGACTGCGTCGTGATGGCCCGGACATAGGATCCTCGCAGCGAGATCGACAGCGGCGGCAGCGGCCGCCAGCGGCCCTCGACCTTGCCGCCGGTGAAGCGCTCCTCGCCCGCGGCCACGAGCTGCGGCTGGGTGTGGTTGGCGTCGAAGATCGGGTCGTCGTAGAGCGGATTGCGCCGGGAGATGTCCTGGTTGAAGAACGTGAACACCGCGGTCGTGAATTCGATCTGCTGCGGCGCGAGCCGTGCCTTGAAGCCGCCTTCGTAGCCGCGCGTCGTCTCATTTCCCTGGATCCGCCCGGTCCGCAGGTCGACACGCGTCGAGGGGTTGAAGGCCGTGCTCGCCGTGGCGAAGACGAGCAGCCGGCTCGGCAGCGCCTGGTAGTTCACGCCGAAATGATACGTGAGCTCGGTCACGCCGTCGTCGACGTGCGCCTGCGCCGGCGGCAGGCCCGGGCGGCGGTCCTCCACCTTCAGTCCGACCATGTCGTAGCGCATCCCCGTGGTGAACACCGCGCGGCCCTTCGCGAGGCCCATGCGTTCGCTCAGCTCGAACGCGGTGTAACGCGTCCGCTCCTCCCGGTCGGTCAGCACGCGCTCGTAGACGGCCGGATCATACGGCGGACGCCAGTAGTTGGGCGCGGCGGGGTCGAAATTGCGGATGCTCGCGGGCAGGGCGTTGCGGGCCGCGATCGAGAGGGCGCGCTCTTCGCGGTAGTAGTCGCTGACGGTGTGGCTGAGCGCGAACATCAGCTTGTGCTCGCCACGGAGCGCCGTGAACCGGCCCGTGACCTCCCCGCGACCGACGAGCGCCGCCTGGGGTTGTTCGCTGTGGCGTGGCTCGCGAATGCCCTCGAACCGGCCGGTCGCGAGGTTGAGCAGGCCGGTCGTAAAACGATCCTGTTCGATTCGCCGCCACCAGCCTTCGACGCCGGCGCGGATCGCGATCTTCGGGTGCGGCTGCGCGTCGAGGATCACATTCGCCACCATGCTGCGCCGGCGGAGGCCGGCCTCGGGCCCGAGCGCATTGAACCCCGCCAGCGGCAGATACGGACCGACGATCTTCCGGCCGGTCGCTTCGCGATACTCGGGAATCGCCGGCGCGGCCGTCGCATGCGTCTGGTGGTAATCGACTGAGAAAAGCGTGCTCGCGGCCGGGCTGAGTTTCCACGTCAGCGCGCCGTTGATCGATCGCGTCTCCGTGGCCGAAAACGTCTCCGGTCCAGTCCGCCGGCTCCAGTCCGCCGCGATCCGATGCCACATGCGCTTCGGGACCGCCGGGCCGTTGATCTCCATCGACGACGCCTGCCGCCCGAGTGACGAGATCGAGTAATCGACCCGCCGGCTCTTTGTCGTCCGCGGCCGGTTGGTCCAGAAATCCTGAATTCCCCCCGGCGCCGCCCGACCCAGCACCGGCACCAGCGCGCCCTGGATCACGATGGTCCGGCCGGTATTGAGCACGTCGATTCCGCCCATGCGCACGAAGCCGTTGCTCAGCAGCGGCGTCGGGAATCCGCGCAGGCCGACGCGGCTGTCTCCGGTGGCCAGGTCGACGGCCGCGGGCGTCGCGACGAAGCCGAGCTCGGTTGCGATTTCCATCGCCGCCGGGTCATCCTCGATCGCCTCG
>CAYXQJ010000214.1:0-2525 GCA_964467455.1 uncultured Hyphomicrobiales bacterium
CTCTTCCTCGCTCTCTTCCTAGCCCTTACGGTGGCGGTCGGCACGTACGTGAGTGCCGCACCCGAGCCGGTGTACCGGACGGTGCAAGATGCGATCGCTCAACTTGAGCGTGACGTGCTGGATACCATGCGTCAGCGGGATGAGCTCACAGCGTATCTGATGAGGCCGTCGGGTCGACAACAGGATTCGATCCACATGCCCCTTACCATCATCAAGTCGTGGGAAGGTGATAGTGTGCGGGTAGACGTGCCGGCCTATGTGTTTCTGTTGGACCTGGAGCCGACGATGTTGTGGACCCATCCGGTGGTGATCGTGGCCGTACCGGCAGAGGTGGGCACAAGTGCGAAGACGCAGCAATACCGGATCAGCGGGCCGGTGCTGGTGAATGGGACGTTGATGGACCTGGGGCCGATGTGTGGTCCGAATCCGAACCGTGTGCATGGTGCAGCATTGAAGTGCTCATACGTGGACACGGTATGGTTGGAGGAATACGGTGAATGTTGTAATCAAGCCTTCATCATCGTGGGCGCACATGTCAGTGATGCCGACAGCATTGCGTTCCGGCAAGACGTGGAGATGGTGAAACGTCGACTGAATCAATATGCGAAAGGTCCACTGATCGTTTCGTACGGCATCAAAGTCTCAAAGGGGGCGAACAATGCTGGTGCTAAACGCGCCGACGTCAAGCCCCCACAGTATGTGCCCGTTTCCAACGATTCTCGACGGTATGTTGTGGTCTACATCGGTCATGCCACGCAGAAAGGACCGGTGTTGAGCGACGGCGTGATGACGTGGTCAGACTTTGCCAAGGGCATTGCGCAATACCCCTCAGCGAACGCCCATATTGAACTAGCAACGAATTACGGTGCACGCAGTGCTGCGTCGTTCATGGATGCCGGACTCCGTGGTACCGTGCTTACCAGCACCGATAAGGATCAACGCATGGCATTTGGTGCGGCGCAAGGAACGCCGTGGCAGCAGAAGCTTGACATTGCCTATAAAAAGGACTCTGCCGACATCAACAAGGATAATTTCATTGAGCAAGCTGAAGCGCTCGAGTATCTGCAGACCACCTTGTCATCCGATGATCCGGTGTTGCGCGCGAAACCACAGTCATCAGTGATGGTCGACACATCGATGCCAACGGTCGGCAGAGCATTGTTGACAGAGTTGCAAAGGCGCGAGCCATTTCGGCTCTCATTCCGCAAGTACGTTACATCAACGGACACGGTCACGTCTGTTTATGCCAACAACTCGAATTACTGGGTTGTGGAGGCGCGCGAACCCTACGAGATCGTCACCAGCCGTGACTCCGCCGGAACAACACAAAACGTCGTCATTGCAACAGTACAGCCGGTGATCCCTATCTATTCTGAGGTGTGGCTTGCCGATCTGCCGAAGAACTGCCATGGAGTGGCGATCAGACCGCGCTACTCGCCCCCTGATGTCGACACTATCGCTGATAGTTATCTCACGTTGCTCACCGTAGCACCGGAACAGCGACATCGCACGGCCTACACGTTACGCGGTGGCATGAACGATGAGCGGGTGAACGTGAAGGGTGTCATTTTGAGTGGCTCTGAGTACATGATCCTTTCACCAATGGAGTTCACGATCCCGGCGCACCGTGACATGATGGTGACGTTGATCGATAAGAAGACAAGATGGTTTGGATCGGAGTGGGATCAGGTATATACATTCGCACGCGCTGACTCGACACGTCGATACATCAGCACACGCGTGTTGGAAACGTTGGAACCACTCGGCGATTCGGTCATCAAGAAGAGAAATGCTGTTTCGATCAAGGCAACAAGCGGCAACGTTTCGGCCGACACACTTTCAAGATCTGAAGTTCACCTTGGTCGCGGACGAAAACTGCTAACCACGTCGAATCCGTGCCGCCTCCAAGAGGTCGCCCTGTTCGCACAACCGTTATCGAACACGTCGTGGATCGTTGGTGGTCCCACCGGCTCCGTCAACAACAGGCTGCATTCGATCGTCGTGAACCGACTTGACAGTGTGGTCATCAGGGATCCCAACATCAACGCTCAATTCATGAGTCTTGACCGCACGCCGCTGCGTCTGTATGATGTCACGTCCCGCGCAATGCTTCGGCATATCAGCATGACGAACATCGCTGGTTCGGCTTTCAACATCAGCATCGCCGGCACCGACACCGTACGCCTCAGCGACCTCACGATCGAGCGAGCCAATGCACGCCACGTCGACCTGCGAGCAGACGGCGTGTTGATCTGCACAGACTGCAGCTTCGATCTCACATACAGTCGTGTTGTTGGCCGCGGACGTCTGGAGCAACGACAGAATCTCTCTGCCCTCGTTCGCACCGAGGCCGGTGCAGCGATCGAGGATGCCGTGGTTCATTTCGTCTCTCAGAACGGCGACACTCTCGCCTCTGTGCTGTCAAACCTCTATGGTCACGCACGTCCCGACTCGCTCTTGATCGCTACCATAGAGGAAGGGGGCTTGACCAATCACGCACCAATACGCGTGTTGTATCGCGATCA
>CAYXQJ010000215.1:0-2515 GCA_964467455.1 uncultured Hyphomicrobiales bacterium
GACGCGATCGTCCTGAAGAGCTGGTCGCCCGACGGCGTCTGCCGCGACATCACGATCACGAACTGTGTCGTCAGTTCGAATGCCAGCGGCATCAAGCTCGGCACCGAGTCGGCCGGCGCGTTCGAGGACATCGTGGTGCAGAACTGCACGGTGTTCGACACGCGGGGCGCCGGGCTCGCGGTGCTCACGGTCGACGGGGCGCGGATCGAACGCGTGAGTTTCTCGAACATCTCGCTCCGCAATCTCAAGGGCGCCGCGATCGTCGTCCGCCTTGGTGCCCGCGACCGCACGTATCGCCAGGGGGCCGGAGCAAAAAGGGGCAGCGTGAAGGACCTCATGTTCACGCAGATTCAGGGCACGCGCATCGCCGCGGTGGGCAACGCGATCACGGGCATCCCCGGCCAGAGCCTGGAGAACATCGTCCTGCGCGACATCCACCTCGAATTCACCGGCGGTGGCGCCGCGGACTGGGCGCAGCGCGTCGTGCCGGAAAACGTCAAGGGCTACCCGGGCGTCAACACCCTTGGCCCCCATCACCCCGCCTATGGCTTTTTCGTGCGTCACGCCCGCAACGTCACGTTCGAGAACGTCCGCCTGACCTGGGCGGAGGACGACCACCGGCCCGCATTGCACTGCGACGAGGTCGACGGGCTACAGGTCGCGCGGCTCGAGGCGCGCGTCCTGCCGGGAGTCGAGGCGGTCCGGCTCGTGCGCACGCACAACGTCACGGGGCTCCCCGTCTCCGCGCCCGCACGATAGGACTACGAGAACCCATTTGGAACGCTTTCCGCCGCCAGCACCGTTATCCGTCCACCCCTCCCCCATGAACCGCCGCCACCCCTACACCCGCCGCACGTTCCTGAAGACCGCCGCCACGGCGGGCGCCGCGCTCACGATCGTCCCGCGTCATGTGCTCGGCGGACCGCGTTTCGTGCCGCCCAGCGAAAAGGTGAACATCGCCCTCGTCGGCGCCGGCGGGATGGGCTTTGCCAATCTGCGGCGCCTGCTCCAGCTCGACGATGCGCAGGTCGTGGCCGTGGCGGATCCGGCGGAGTCCTACCTGTTCGGCCCGCGCAGCGCCGAGGGGCAGCGGGGGCGCAAGCCCGCCAAGGCGGAGGTCGAGAAGCACGCCGCGGCCAAGGGCACGAATTACCGCTGCACGGAATACGAGGACTTCCGCGTGATGCTCGAACGCGAGAAGTCGATCGACGCCGTCCTCTGCGCGACGCCGGACCACCTCCACGCCTACGTATCCGTCGTTTCGATGCGGGCCGGCAAGCACGTCTACTGCGAGAAGCCGCTCACGCACAATCTGTGGGAGGCGCGTGAAGTCGCCCGCGTGGCCCGCGAGACCGGCGTCGCCACCCAGCTGGGCAACCAGGGGCACGCCAGCGTCGGCATCCGCGAGACGGTCGAACACCTTCGCGCCGGCACGATCGGAACCGTGCGCGAGATTCACAACTGGGTCGTCGGCACCCGCTGGAACCCGACGCTGACCGGCAAGCCGGCCGGGACGCCGCCAGTGCCGGCGGGGTTCAACTGGGACCTGTGGCTCGGGCCGCGCGCCGTGCGGCCGTATCACCCCGCGTACTGCCCGGTCACGTGGCGCGATTTCTGGGCGTTCGGCGGTTCAGCCATCGGGGACTTCGCCTGCCACGACCTGGACGCCGCGCTGTGGGCGTTCGACCTGCCGGTCCCGTCGCGCGTCGAAGCGCACGGCACGAGCCCCATGGATGACGAGATCGGCCCGCACGGCGCGATCATCTACTACGATTTCCCCGCCCATGACGGCCAGCCCGCCCGGCGACTCACCTGGCACCAGGGCGGCATCATGCCCCGCACGCCCGAGGTGCTCGGCACGTTCCCGCTGCCCCGCCGCGGCGTCCTGTTCCTGGGCGAGAAGGGCGCGATGCAGTGCAACGGCGCCGGCGGCGCACCGCGGCTCTTCCCCGAATCCCTGCGCGATCCCGCGCTCAAGCCCGCGCCGACGCTGCCGCGCTCCAGCGGACACCACCGTGAGTGGCTCGACGCCGCCAAGGGCGGCGCGCCGGCCGGCAGCAACTTCGCCTACGGCGCCCGGCTGACCGAACTCGCCCTGCTCGGCGTGCTGGCGCTGCGGACGCGCAAACCCATCGTCTGGGACCCGGTGAACCTCCAGGCGAAGGGCGCGCCGGCGGCCGACCCGATGATCCGGGGCTCGTATCGCAAAGGCTGGGAAATCGCGTAAACGTGTACTAGAGTTTCGTTGTCTGCCATGATCGTTCCCTTCGCCCGGTCCCTCCCCCTTACCCGCCCATGACACTGCGCGGCGCCCTCCTTCTCCTCGGCCTGGGCGGGGTCATGTCGTCGGACGTGTTCGCCCAGGCGGCGGCCCCCGTGGACTTCGGCCGCGACATTTTCCCGATCCTTTCGAACAACTGCTTCACCTGTCACGGACCCGACGACGAGAACCGCAAAGGAAAGCTCCGGCTCGACACCCACGAGGGTGCCCTCGGAGTTGGCAAGAGCGGCGCGA
>CAYXQJ010000216.1:0-2506 GCA_964467455.1 uncultured Hyphomicrobiales bacterium
GCATGCGACCGGGGTGAAGCATTGACTGGTAGGGCGCGTCACTCCGTGTGCGTCGTCGTTTGGTTGACACAAATCGGCGCGCACGGAGTGACGCGCCCCACCAATTTACCCACGCCGGGCCGGTCTCCGGCGCTCGTCACCGTTGCTCAACCTTGTAGCCTTTCTTGGCAAGTAGATCCACCACGCCTTCCTTGCCGATCATGTGACCCGCACCAACCACGACCAGAACATCCTTCTCGGCTTTCAGCAATTGCTCCAGTTTGGGCACCCACGCGTGATTTCGATCCAGCAGAAACTTTTTGTGCATCAGGGGATACTCGCGAAACGAATCGAGAATCAATTGGTCCAGGGTTTTCAAATCGCCGGTTTGCCATGCCTTGGCCAATTTGGCGAATTCCGATTTGAAAACCTCCATGTCACGCAAGGCCTGCCCAAGAAATTCCTCCGATTCCTTGTCGCCCAAACTGGTCAGCAAGTTGATTTGAAAATCGGGTGGTTCAAAGAAATCAATGGCCTTGCCGTCCGTCTTGGCGCGATTGGCAAAATGTCGATCCACGCCATTCTGCACGTCGAAACCTTGTTTCTGCAATTCGACCAACAGCACCGTCATGGCTGCCATCCACGGCTTAAAGCGATCCACCATTTCGATGGTGAGAAAAGAAGACGCCAGGTTCGACGCCAGCAATGAATAGATGGCCGGAGAGATGTGATTTTTAAGCGAATCGTCCTCCGGATAACTTGCCTTGGCGGCGAGTTTGAACGCCAACGCCGGCGATTCCAACGCGTCCATGTCGGTTTCAAACACCAGTTTCCCGGCGCGTTTGTAAGCGGCTTCAATCACCGGCGCGAGCGGATACATGTCGTCCTTCATCACATGCATCGAACCGAGCAAGAACACCGTGTTGCTTGCGCCTTTGACTTCCCACAGACAATGTTTCGGGGCTGTGTTGGTGGTAACGACGGGGGCGGCGACAGGAGCCGACGTTTGGGCAAACACCCGGGTGACCGTGAAGCCAAGGAGAACAGAAACGACCAGCCGTGGGAGTGCTTTCATGAACCGGAGAGTAGCCTCTCACCGGCTCTTGGCGACTGAATTCTTGACCTAGATTTTGGGATGAGGTGCGTCAACCCGGCTGCGTCAACGGACGTTTCCGCTCGTGATGCGCTTGCGCATTTGGGCACCAAGCGCCAACCCGCCCAGCAAAATCAATCCGCCAATAGTCGGTTCGGGCACTTCAACCACTCCGTGCAGCGCCGGCTGCCAATCAATAACCGCGCCGCCGGGATAGTCGTTCCAGCTCCCGGGAGTACCCCAACCGGCGGCATACATGTGGACATAGTTCTCCGGCCCCGGCCCCCAACCCACGGCATTGTTGGGTTCGCCCGCATTCCAATTCGAGAAAGTGAACGCTTCGCCACTGGTCCAAACAAAGGTACCTTCCTGCGCCGTATCGGTAAGACCAATCAACAAAGTGCGCGTCTGCCCCCACAAATTGAAAAGCCAGTCATTCTCCGCTTGGTTGTTAATCGTCACGAGATGACCGCCTAGCGACACTGCAGCCGATTCGGCCGACAACCAATCGCTGGAACTCAGGAGAAAGTAGTTATGTCCCGTGACCGGATTGTAAGCCGTATCAATTACCGTTGGGACCGAAAACGCCGTGCTCGCTCCCGCGATTAGCATGAAACCAGAGAGGACGAAGTTTTTCATAGGTGTTGAATGGGTTGTTTATCTTAAGTGGGGTCAGAGGAACATCTTGCCGCAGTCTTGTCGAGGTTTTTGCTGTCCCCACACCACCAAAAACTACGGACGCTACAAAGAGAACGAGGCTGGAATTTCTTCCAGCCTCGTTCGTGATTTAAGGACGCTACTCGCCGTTTTTAGAGCGGACTTAGTAGTCCATTCCGCCCATGCCGCCGGGGCCGTGGCCCGCAGGCGCGGCCGGCTTGTCCTTCTCCGGAAGCTCGGTGATCAAGCATTCCGTGGTCAGGAGCAGGCCGGAGATCGACGCCGCGTTTTGCAGCGCGCTGCGCGTGACCTTCTTCGGATCCACGACGCCCGCTTTGACGAGGTCTTCGTATTCGCCCGTCGCAACATTGTAACCTTCGTTGCCTTTGCTCTTCTTAACCTTGTCCACGATGACGCTGCCTTCTTCGCCGGCATTCGCCGCCAAAGCGCGGAGCGGAGCTTCCACAGCGCGCTTGATGATGCTGATGCCGATGTTCTCGTCTTCGTTCGCGCCTTTGGTGGCTTCGATTGCGCTGAGGGTGCGCAGCAACGCAACGCCACCGCCAGGAACGATGCCTTCTTCGACCGCCGCACGGGTCGCGTGCAACGCGTCTTCGACACGCGCCTTCTTTTCCTTCATTTCGGATTCAGTCGCCGCGCCGACGTTGATGACGGCCACGCCACCGGCGAGCTTCGCCAGGCGTTCCTGGAGCTTCTCGCGGTCGTAATCGCTCGTGGTCTCGGCGATCTGGCGGCGGATTTGATTCACGCGGCCTT